>NZ_JBQQCH010000003.1:0-407387 GCF_052245515.1 Pseudarthrobacter sp. 1C304
CCTTTCCAGAAGGTGGCCGGCCGCCGTCGTAGTTCCCGCTTCTATGCGGTCACAGGGTCAGGGGATCAGGTAGGTCACGGGGTGGCGACGGCGAACGTGTCGCACTGGTTGATGTCGCCGGTCGAGTAGCCCTGGTAGAACCACTTCTGGCGCTGGGCGCTGGAGCCGTGAGTCCAGGCTTCCGGGGAGACCCGGCCCGTAGCGGCCTGCTGGATGCGGTCGTCACCCACGGCCGACGCGGCGGAGAGGGCATCCTGCAGGTCCCGCTCCGTCAGCGGCTCCAGGAACGGCACCCCGGTGTTGGGATCCTCCTGGGTGGTGGCGTAGCGGACCCACAGGCCGGCGTAGCAGTCAGCCTGCAGTTCCACCCGGACGGCGCCGGACTCCGGGCCCTGCGGGTCCTGCTGGGCCCGGTCCAGGTTTCCCAGCACGTTCTGGATGTGGTGGCCGAATTCGTGGGCCACCACATACTCCTGCGCCAAAGGTCCGCCGGAGGAGCCGAAGCGGTCCACGAGTTCCTGGAAGAAGCCCGGGTCGAAGTACGCGGTGGAATCCGCCGGGCAGTAGAACGGGCCCACCTCGGAGGTTGCTGCGCCGCAGCCAGTGTTGGTGCCTCCTTCGAAGATCACCGTGCCGGGCTGCGGGTACTGCCTGTTGTACTGGGCCAGGTAGGCCGGCCAGAAGGCGTTCAGGCTGTTGACGGTTCCGGTGATGCGGCAGTCGAGCCGGGCGTCGGCGTCGGCGCCGGTCTCGCAGGCCGGGGCGGTACCCTGGCTCTGGGATCCGGACTCCTGCGTGGTGCCGCCCAGGCCCTCCAGAAGGCTCGGGTTGATGCCGAGCAGGGAGGCGATCAGCAGGATGATGCCGCCGCCAAGGCCTATCCCGACTTTTCCGCCGCGGCCCATGCCGCGCCGGTCCTGGACCTGTGAGGGGTCCAGCTGGACGTTGTCATTGAAACTCATGCTGTCACAATATCGCGTGCCGGCGCCCCGGCCGCCCCCGGCCGGTAAAGTTGGTTCGATGCCTTTCCTCGACAGACTCCAGCGCTGGGCCGACGACCGCCCCGACGCGACCGCCGTCGTCGTGGCCGGGCAGCGCCTGAGCTGGGAGGAGCTGCGGGATGCGGCCGCGGACCTGGTGCCGGACGCGCCTGTGGTGACCGTGCTGTCGGAGGAGAACTCGCTGCACTTCGCCGCCGCGTTCGCCGCCGCCGTCGCGGGGGAGCGGCAGTGCGCCGTGCTCGACCCGACATGGCCGCAGCAGCTGCAGGACAGCATCCGGGACCGGTTCCGCGGCCTGCCGGCAACGTCAGCCGCAGCCGGTGCGGCAACATGCATGGGACACGCCGCACGCGTGGACCGGCCGGACCTGGCCGACGGGCCCCCGGGCACGCCGTTCCTGATCGGCCTGACCTCCGGTACCACGTCCGTCCCGAAGGCCTTCACCCGTTCGCGCCGGTCCTGGCAGCAGTCCTTCGACGCGTCGATCGAGTTTTTCGGTCTGGCTGCGGACGACCGGACGCTGGCCCCCGGGCCCCTCGCGGCCAGCCTCAACCTCTACGCCCTGGCCGAATGCCTGTACGCCGGGTCGGAATTCCACACCCTTGCCCGGTTCGACGTCGGCGACGCCCACGCCGCCGTCAGCCATGACGGCATCACCCGGCTGGTCCTCGTTCCCACGATGCTCCGGCTCCTCAGCGAACGGGGACTGAGCGGCGGAGTGGACGCCTCAGGCATCCGCAGCATCATCTGCGCCGGCTCCAAGCTCGACGCGCGGACCCTGGAAGCCGCCCGCCGATGGGCACCCAACGCCACTATCTTCGAGTACTACGGCGCCTCGGAGCTCAGCTTCGTGTCCGGCGCCGGCCTCCCGCCCGGGCAGCCGCCGGAGCAGCGCGGCACGGGGATCGGGAAGCCGTTTCCCGGCGTCGAAATCCGCATCCTCGACGACAGTGGGCAGCCGATGCCCGACGGCGCCGACGGCAACATCTGCGTCCGCAGCGGCATGGTCAGCGACGGCTACCTGTGGGGCGACGACGGCCAGGCGCTGCAAAGCTTTGACGGCTGGCACACGGTGGGGGACCAGGGCTACCTCGACACCGGGACCCTGCACATGCTGGGCCGCCGCTCGGACATGATCATCACCGCCGGCACCAACGTCTACCCGCACGAGGTGGAGCTGGCACTGGCCTCGGTGCCCGGCGTGGCCGCTGCCGTGGCCGCCGGCCTCCCCGACGATCTGCGCGGCCAGAAGGTGGTGGCCGGCATCGTGCCGTCGCACGGCGGGGTGACCGCCACCCAGCTGCGGGCGGGCGTGGAGGATGCGCTGGCCCGCAACAAGAGGCCCCTGGAGTACTTTGCCCTGGCCGAACTTCCCCTGACGGACCGCGGCAAGCTCAGCCGGGACCTGCTGCTCGACTGGATTGCCACCCACGACCCGCGGATCCGGCGCCTTGGCTGACCGGCAGCCCCCGCGCGCCGCGCAGGCTTCCCTCCCGGGGGCGCCACTGCCGGCGCTGTCACTCCCGGCTGACCGGCAGCCGGTGATCGTTGCCGCCCGGCGCACCCCCATCTGCCGGGCGAACGGCGCCCTCAAAACCGTCCAGGCCCACCACCTGCTGGCCCCCGTGCTCCGCAGCCTGCTGGCCGACGCCGGGGCGGTTCCGGAGTCGGTGGCGGACGTGGTGATCGGCAACGCTGTGGGCGGTGGCGGGAACGTGGCTCGGCTGGCGGCGCTGGAGGCCGGCTTGCCGGTCAGCGTGCCCGGACTGACGGTGGACCGGCAGTGCGGCTCCGGGCTCGACGCGATAGTGCTGGCGTCCCGCCTCGTGGCCGGCGGGGGCGGCCTCTACCTGGCCGGCGGGGTGGAAAGCATCAGCACGGCGCCGCTGCGTGCCCGCCGCACCTCCCACGGAGACCCCGAGTTCTTCTCCCGTGCGCAGTTCGTGCCGGAACGCCTCGGCGATCCGGACATGGGAGTGGCCGCGGAGAACGTGGCCACGCAGTACGGGATCAGCCGCGAACGGCAGGACGAGCTGGCCCTCCGCAGCCACCGGCGCGCGTTGGCCTCCGCCGCTGCGGGGCACTTCGATGCCGAGATTGTCCCGTTGTCCGGGGTGGCCGGGCCGCACGGGCAGCGGACGGTCGTGTCCGACGACGGTCCGCGCCGGGGCCTCACAACCGCGGTGCTGTCCCGGTTCCCTGCCGCGTTTGTTGAGGGCGGCACGGTCACGGCGGGGAACTCCTGCTTCGACGCGGACGGCGCGGCCGCCGTCGTGGTCACGTCGCTGGAACGAGCCCGCGAACTGGGCGCCGGCGACGGTTTGCTGGTCCGCGGCACGGACACGGCCGGCGTGGATCCGGAACTGCTGGGCATGGGGGCGGCCGCCGCGGCCGAACGCCTGCTCGGGCGGTGCGGAGTTCCGGCGACCGCGGTGGGGCTGGTCGAGTTCAACGAGGCGTTCGCGTCCCAGACCCTGGCGTGCCTGGACATGCTGGGCATCCCGCCGGAACGCGCCAACCTCGACGGCGGCGCCCTGGCCCTGGGGCACGCCTACGGGGCATCCGGTGCGGTGCTGGTCACCCGGCTGCTGGCGCAGGCCCGCCGCAACCCGGCCGGGGGGCAACTGGCACTGGCCATGATCAGCATCGCCGGCGGCATGGGCACCGCCGCCCTGTTGGAATACCGCAGGTTCGCCTAGCTGCTGCTCCTTCTTCTCCAGCGTGCTCCGTGGGACATGCCCATTCTTCGGCGTGGCCCGTGCGCATAGTGGGCTTATGTCCGGTGGTCCGGGTCAGGGGAGGGCATGTCCCCCGGGGGGACCGGCTCGTCCTCGGCCTCGCCCAGGCCTCGGGCTGCGAGGGCGTCGCCCGTCTGCCGGGCAAAAGCGACCGTGGTGATGAAGACCGGCAGGACCAGGGCCCGGGGGTTGCGCTCCAGCCCCCGGGCACGGGCGGAATCGCGGACGTCGCTGTACGCGCCCGCGATGAACGGAATGCTGCGCAGCATGATGGCGATGGTCAGCGCGAACCGCTCCGGATCCGCTCCGAACCGCCGGAATGGCGCGGCCAGGGAAGCGACCCCGTCCAGCAGCCGCTGCACCGGCGTGGTGGCGGTGAGGATCGACGCCGCCACGATGCAGACCAGCACGTTGAGGACAATCCGCGCCGCCGTGGCACCGCCCAGCTGCCACCACTGGAACAGGCCGATCGCAGCCAGCACCGGCAGCACCGGCCGGACCGCCCGGAACAGCCTCCGCAGTCCCGCGCCGCTCAGCAGGAAAAGGCCGCACATCAGCACCAGCACCGCGGCCGCCACGGCCCAGTCCACGATCAGGAACGACGCCATGCCGCAGCCCAGCACCAGCACGAACTTCAGCCACAGCGGCGCGCGGTGCAGCACGGAGTCGCCGGGCACATAGTTGGCCAGCAGGAATCCGTGGCTGCTCACCGCTGCTCCAGGCGCGGCGTTCCCGGCGCGGTCCCGACGTCCGGCCCCAAGGCGCACAGCGCCCGGTAGTGGCCGACGGCGGCTGCCGCGCCGCCGTCGAACACCACGGCCCCGGCGTCGACCACCAGGACCCGGTCCAGGTCCAGCGCCAGTTCAAGGTCGTGGGTGGAGAGGATGACCTGCTGGCGGAGCCCGGCCAGGGTCCGCCGCAGCAGCTCCCGGTTGCGCAGGTCCAGGAGGGTGGACGGCTCGTCCAGCACCAACACGGCCGGGTCCACGGCGAGGACCGCCGCGAGGGCCAGCAGCTGCCGTTCCCCGCCGGAGAGTTCGTAGATGCTTTGGTCGGCCAGCGGAAGCAGTCCGAAGCGGTCCAGGGTGGCCTCCGCCTGGCTGCTGCGCTCCCGGGAGTTCCGGACCGAGCGCCGGAGGGACAGCTCAACATCCTCCCGGCCGGTCGGCATGACCAGCTGCGACAGCGGATCCGTGAACACGAAACCGACGCGCCGCCGCACCTCCCGGACCTCCCGGACGGTGTCGGCGCCGTCCACCGTGACGGTGCCGCTGCTCGGGGCGACGAGCCCGTTGAGGAGCCGCAGCAGGGTGGACTTGCCGGAGCCGTTGGCGCCGATCACGCCGATCCGCTGCTCGGTGAGCTGCAGGCTTACGTCCTCGAGCAGGGTTTTAGGCGCGGGCCGGCCGTCGACGGCGACCCGCACCGCGGCCCGGTCCAGGACGATGGTGCTCACGGCCGCCTGTCCGCCCCGGAGTCGGCAGGCTGCGGCGTCCCGGCGGGGCGGACGGTGGCGCCGGCCGGCAGGGACCGGCGGACGAGAAGGTCCGGGAAAGCCTTGTGCAGCGCCAGGGCAATGGTCACAGCCAGCACGTTCTTGATCACATCCCCCGGGTAAAAGGCCAGGTCGGCCAGGAAGGCCTTGGAGAAGTCCAGCTTCGCGTTCAGCATCATCCCGAGGATGCCCAGGCCGTGGACGAAGATGATGCTGCTCAGCATCGGGGCGGCGAAGAGAAGGACGGCGCGGAACCTGCGGAGGCGGCCCGCAGTGCGGCGGAACACGATGACGGCCAGCCAGCCCACCGCCGTGGCCGCAAACACGAAGCCCACGATGTAGCCTGCCGACGGGCCGGCAAGGACCCCGAGGCCGCTGCGTCCGCCGCTGAAGATCGGCAGCCCGGCGAGGCCAAGAAGGACATACAGCCCGACGGCGGCGAAGGCCCGGCCGGGGCCCAGCGCCAGGCCGGTGAGCATCACAGCGAGGGTCTGCAGGGTGATGGGGACCCCGAGGCCTCCCACGGGGATGGCGGCGATCAGGGCGGAACCGGCCACGAGCGCCGCGAAAACCGCGATCAGCCCCAAGTCGGTGGCGTTCCAGCGGGCGCGCCGCCGGACGGAGGCGGCCGCAGCGGGGGCGTCGGACGGTGTCATGGGAATACCTCTTCGTGCGGGGGCGGGGACATGCTTCTCTGCTTTCTGACTGTACGAGCATGGCGGGAGGTGTTTTTTGTAGGGGCTCCACTAAGCGGCGGCCCGGTTGCTGGAGGGCGGCGCCAAAGGCCGGTCCGTCCGGCGTCCGCCGCCCGGCCGGGCACTGCCGCCGCAGTGCCGCCGCACTGCCCGGCCCGCTGTCATGGGGCGGTGTCTCGGTCCGGTGTCACGGGGCTGGGGGCGGGCCGGTAGACTTGAAGGGGCCGTTCTCTCGGCCCTCCTGTCCCGGCACGCTTCCAGTTCCACCGGTGTGCCGCGGCGTTCCCTGTTGTGAAAGGCCTTATCTGCATTGATTACCGTCCAGGATCTCGAACTGCGCGCCGGCGCCCGCCTCCTCATGGACCAGGTGAGCTTCCGGATCGACAAGGGAGACAAGATCGGCCTGGTCGGCCGTAACGGTGCAGGCAAGACCACGCTCACGCGGGTGCTCGCGGGTGAGGGCCTGCCGGCCGCCGGGAAGGTCACCCGCAGCGGCGAAATCGGCTACCTGCCGCAGGATCCGCGCACCCCGGACATGGAGCAGCTCGCCCGGGACCGGATTCTGTCCGTCCGCGGCCTGGACATCGCCGTCGGCAAGCTCCGCCTGGCCCACGAGGAAATGGCCAGCGAGGACGCCGCGGTCCAGAAGAAGGCGATGAACCGCTACGACCGCCTGGAGTCCGAGTTCCTGGCCGCCGGCGGCTACGCGGCCGAGGCCGAGGCCGCTGCGATCTGCTCGAACCTCGCCCTGCCGGACCGCCTGCTGAACCAGCCGCTCAAGACCCTCTCCGGCGGCCAGCGCCGCCGTGTGGAGCTCGCCCGGATCCTGTATTCGGACGCCGAAACCATGCTCCTCGACGAACCCACCAACCACCTCGACGCCGATTCCATCGCGTGGCTCCGGGAGTTCCTCAAGAACCACCAGGGCGGCCTGATCGTGATCAGCCACGATACCGAACTGCTCGAAGCGACTGTTAACAAGGTGTTCCTGCTCGATGCCAACCGCGCGCAGATCGACTTCTACAACATGGACTGGAAGCGGTACCTGACGCAGCGCGAAACCGACGAGCGTGCCCGCAAGCGCGAACGCGCCAACGCGGAAAAGAAGGCCCAGGTCCTGATGGACCAGGCCAACAAGATGCGCGCCAAGGCCACCAAGGCCGTCGCCGCGCAGAACATGGCCAAGCGCGCCGAACGCCTCCTGGGCGGGCTCGAGGCGGTCCGCGAAAACGACCGCGTGGCAGCCCTGCGCTTCCCGGACCCGTCGCCCTGCGGCAAGACCCCGCTGACGGCGGACGGCCTGAGCAAGTCCTACGGCTCGCTGGAAATCTTCACCGACGTGGACCTCGCGATCGACCGCGGCTCCAAGGTGGTCATCCTGGGCCTCAACGGTGCCGGCAAAACGACGCTGCTGCGCATGCTGGCCGGCGTCGACAAGCCCGACACCGGCGAGATCATCCCGGGCCATGGCCTGAAGGTGGGCTACTACGCCCAGGAGCACGAGACGCTCGACGTCGACCGCACGGTCCTGCAGAACATGCGCTCGTCCGCCCCGGACATGAACGACTCCGAAGTCCGCGGCATCCTGGGGTCGTTCCTGTTCTCCGGGGACGACGTCGACAAGCCCGCCGGTGTCCTCTCCGGCGGCGAAAAGACCCGCCTGGCCCTTGCCACCATCGTGGCCTCAAGCGCAAACGTGCTCCTGCTGGACGAGCCCACCAACAACCTGGACCCGGCCAGCCGCACCGAAATCCTCGGCGCCCTGCGCAACTACACCGGCGCCGTGGTGCTGGTCAGCCACGATGAGGGCGCTGTGGAGGCGCTCAATCCGGAGCGGGTGGTCCTGCTGCCCGACGGCGTGGAAGACCACTGGAACGAGGACTACCTCGACCTGATCACGCTGGCGTAGGCCGGTCGTTGGTCGCCTCCCGCTTCGCACCGCGCTCGATTTGCCGCGTGCTCGCTCGTTCCTCGCTTAGACGCACGCTACACAAATCAAACGCGTCGCTCCGCTAGCGGACCGGCATCTCCCGAGCGCCGGTGATGCGCTGGAGCTCTTCGTAGCTGATCGAGAACATCGAGTGGTGGTCTCCGGCGCCGGCCCAAAGGACGGCGTGGGCTGAGAGGGACTCATCCAGCAGGGTCCGGATCTTTTCCGGGTGGCCGACCGGGGCCACTCCGCCGATTTCCTGGCCGGTGTGTTCCAGCACGAACCCGGGGGAGGCGCGGCGGATCCGTCCCGTGCCCAGCCGGGCGGCGACCTTCCCGACGTCCACCCGGGCCGCGCCGCTGGCCAGTATCAGCAGCGGGGCGCCCTCCAGATCGAAGACGAGGCTGTTGGTGATGGCCGCGACGTCGCAGCCCAGGGCGGCTGCCGCCGCTGCCGCCGTCGGAACCTCGGACTCAAGCACCGTGACGGTGTCCCTGGCCCCGAGCGCGCCCAGCGCGTGCTTCACCCTGGCCACCGGCTCCGGAAAGATGCCTGCCGCCATGTCAGAACCCCTGGGCATCCAGGATGGCGTCTTCCTCTTCCTCCGCGGTCGGGTTCCTCCGCTTCCGGGCGGCGGGGCGGCGGCGGGCAACCGGACCGCTGGAATGCATCACGCCGCCGTCCGGATCCACGCCCTGCGCTTCGGCGTCCTCAGCGTCGATGGCGGCGTTCCGGGCCTGCTGCCGGGCGGCGTAGCCGAAGCCGATGAACATCAGCACACCGAAAGCAAACCACTGCAGCGAGTAGGAGAGGTGCGTGCCTTCTTCGGTGGACGGCATCGGGAACGGGAACGGCATGGCCGCAGCCGCAGGGCTTTCCGAGGCCAGCTGCCCGTAGGCGCCCGTCAGGACAGGATAGCCAAGCTGGCGTGAATAGGCGGTGAGGTCGATCGAGGCCAGCTGCCCGTCGGGGGCGCCGCGCTGGAGATCGGGCTCGGCGGGCCGGAGGCGGGCGACGACGGTCACGGTGCCCTGCGGCGGGGCCGGGACAGAGTCCGGGCGGCCCGGGTTGTTGTTGCCGATCGGCAGCCAGCCGCGGTCAATCACCACGGTCTCCCCGGTTTCCACCCGGAACGGAACCACCACTTCGTAGCCGGGCTGGCCGTTGAGCGGCCGGTTGCGGACGATGCGCTGCCCGTCGACGTCGTAACTGCCCCTCAGCTCCACCTGCGTCCACTCGCGGTCCGCGGCGAGGGCGCTGAATTGGCCCTTGACCTCGGCGAAGGGGACCGGCGTTGCGGAGTAGTTGGAGGTGACGCGGTTGATTTCCGCGAGGGTCTCGGCGCGGCGGTCCATCTGCCAGCGGCCCAGCCCGACGCAGGCAGCCGCGAAGATCGCGGCCAGCAACAGATAGCCCAGCCATTTGCTGGAAAAGAGAAAACGGTACATTCAGCGTGCCTTGCCTGCCGGGTCCAGTGCCAACGTTTCTTTCCAGAGTCCGCGGGTCTGCAGATAGTCCTCGAGCCAGGCCCGGTGCTCTCCACAGGCCAGCCAGATCTTGCGCCGTTCCGGGGTGTGGATCTTGGGGTTGTTCCAGAGCAGCTGCCATTCAGCGCCGTTCCGGCATGCCTTGCGGGAGCACACGGCTTCCGCAGGCCCGGCCGCTCCGCCGTTCCCGGTGAGGTCAAAGAGATTCATGATGCCGCCCGTCCGTGTCTATCGCCGGTACCGGCGTCTCCCGGGGCGGAACCCGGCCCGTCCTCCGGGGCCTCGTCGTCGTCGACGAGTTCGCCCTGCAGCAGCGTCATGGACGGGTCCTCCGGCTCCGGTGCATCCGGGGCGGCCGGCGCGTCGAGTTGGGCCAGCGGCGCATAGTCGAGCAGTGAGTCGGCGTGGACCTCGGCCTGGTCACTGCCGTTGGCAATGATGACAGCTATCCAGGGCAGGAACACGGCGCCGAGGACCGGCAGGACCTTGAACCAGCCGTCCACCACAAAAATCAGGACCAGGCACACCATGCGGATCCCCATCGCCACGGCGTACTTGATCATCCGCTGGCGCATCTCTTCGGAATGCGCCGTGGCGGCGTCCGTGATGCTGTGGACCTCGGGATTTCCGGACGGAACGTCCGGATTCCCGGGCACAGGCGCACCGGATCGGTTTTTGAGTGTCACGGCTGTCAGATCACGCTCCCAAGGCTTAACGCAATTCTCTCACCAACGGCAGGGCCGCCCAAACGCGGGCCGGCCGGGCGCTAAGATCGGAGGCAGGAAAATCCCGCCCCCAGCGCGGCGCCGTCCGCCGCAGAATTCCGGAGCCCCACCATGTCTGAAACAGCAACCACCGGCCGCAGTGTCCTGATCACCGGCGGAAACCGCGGAATCGGCCTCGCGATCGCCGAGGCCTTCCTCGCCAACGGTGACAAGGTGGCCGTCACGTACCGCAGCGAATCAGCGCTCCCCGAGGGCATTCTCGGCGTCAAGGCAGACGTCACGGACGAAGCCTCGGTGGATGCGGCGTTCGCCGAAGTGGAAGCCGCCCACGGTCCCGTGGAGGTGCTGGTGGCGAACGCCGGCATCACCAAGGACACGCTCCTGATGCGTATGAGCGAAGACGATTTCACCTCGGTTATCGACACCAACCTCACGGGCGCGTTCCGGGTGATCAAGCGCGCCTCCAAGGGCATGATCCGGGCACGTAAGGGCCGCGTGGTCCTGATTTCCTCTGTCTCGGGGCTCTACGGCGCGCCGGGCCAGATCAACTACTCGGCATCCAAGGCCGGCCTGGTCGGGATCGCCCGCTCCCTGACCCGCGAACTCGGCGGCCGCGGCATCACCGCGAATGTGGTGGCGCCCGGGTTCATCAACACCGACATGACGGCCGAATTGCCGGAGGCAACCCAGAAGGACTACCTGTCCAACATCCCCGCCGGCCGTTTCGCCGAGGCCTCCGAGGTGGCCAACGTTGTCCGCTGGATCGCCAGCGATGAGGCCGCCTACATCTCAGGTGCCGTCATCCCGGTCGACGGCGGCCTGGGCATGGGCCACTAGGACTTTCAGCCCTTCGTTTCGAGTGCTCCCGGGTGTGTAATGGGCCTACAACCCCTGACCATTCCGGGCAGGGCCGTGGATCCGGGAGGACAATCGTGGCTGAACTTAACAAGTGGGTGCCGTCGGACGTACTGGAACCGATCAAGCGTTTCCTTGACGGGGACCTGACCATGACGCCGTCCATCAAAGTCGAACAGTTCGTGGAAGGCACCACGCTGGTGGTCCGTGCCGAGGTGCCGGGGATTGACCCTGACAAGGATGTGGACGTCTCCGTGAGCGAAGGCATGCTGCACATCCGCGCCGAACGTGAGGAGAAGTCCGAGCACAAGGGCAAAGACGGCTACCGCTCAGAATTCAGGTACGGATCCTTCGCCCGCAGTGTTGCGCTGCCACCGGGGGCAAGGGAAGAGGACGTCACCGCCACCTACAAAGACGGCGTCCTGGAGGTGCGCGCCCCTGCGCCCGTGGCCGCCCCGGAGGCAACGGCCAAGAAGATCAGGATCGACCACACGTAGTCGGCTACAACAGCGCCCGCGCAACGGGGCGGTCGGCACCGGTCCGGCCGCCCCGTTTGCGCGCCGGCCGCCCGCGAGGTTGGCGGGCCGTCCTCAGCCTGCCGCAGACTGCGCCTCCCGCAGCCAGGCCAGGACCTCGGCGTCCAACTCGTCCCCGGTGTGCAGCTCCAGATGATGCATCCAGACACCGCGGGACGGGTTGATCACTTCTTTGAACCTGTCGGAATCGATGCGCCGCGGCAGCGCAATCGACAGGACGGCGGGAACGTCGGAATCCACATAACGGCCCGGCCACCACAGGTAGGCGAAGCCGCGCCGGGCCCGGAAGGCCACCTGGCTCTTGGTGGCCCGGATTGCCGCCGGCGGGTTTCCTGCCAGCAGTTTCTCCACCTCATGGAACAGCTCCAGGCCGCGTGGTGAGCCACTGAAGACCTCCTCCGGCGTCGACTCCGCGCTCACTCCCTGCTCACTCCCTCAGGCACGGAAGCTCCTGGCGCTCTGCCATTGGCCATCCCATGCGCGTGAGCCTACGCCCGGGGGCGGTTCCGTAACAGCCTGCCGCAGCTTCTTTGTGGGACCCGGACAACTGGAAACCCGGGGCCCGCTGGCATGATTGAGTGCAGACCCACCGTTTTTGGACGTTTGGAACAAAGGAGCTCGTATGGGACTGCTGGATAACAAGACCGCGATCGTCACCGGTTCATCGAGGGGCATTGGTGCTGAAGTCGCCAAGCTCCTGGCCGCCGAGGGTGCCGCCGTCGTCGTGAACTACCGCCAGAAGGCGCCGCGCGCCAACAAGGTGGTCGCGGAGATCGAGGCGGCCGGCGGCCGCGCCGCCGCCGTTGGTGCGGACCTCACCACCCAGGAAGGCGTGCAGGCCCTGGCCAGCGCCGCCATGGAGAACTTCGGCTCGCTTGATGTCCTGGTCCTCAACGCGTCCGGCGGGATGGAATCCGGCATGGAGGAGGGCTACGCCCTCAAGCTCAACCGCGACGCGCAGGTGAACATGCTCAACGCCGCCGTGCCGCTGATGGCCGAGGGATCGCGGGTGGTCTTCGTGACAAGCCACCAGGCCCACTTCATCAACTCTGTTCCCACCATGGAGAACTATGAGCCCGTGGCCCGCAGCAAGCGCGCCGGCGAGGACGCACTGCGCGAACTCGTCCCGGGCCTGGCCGCCAAGGGCATCTCCCTGGTGGTCGTTTCCGGCGACATGATCGAGGGCACGGTCACGGCCACCCTGCTGGACCGCTCCAACCCCGGTGCCATCGAGGCACGCCGCGCCGAGGCCGGGAAGCTGTACTCGGTGACGGAGTTCGCCGCGGAGGTCGCCAAGATGGCCACCGCCGGCGTCGAGACCGGGCACACCGAATACGTCGGCGGCTCCGACTACTTCACCAAGGGCAGCAACTAACCACCGCGGATGCGGTAAGGCCGGATCCCGGTCAGACCGGGATCCGGTAAGACCGGGATCCAGTAGGACGGAAGGCCGGGGCAGCTGCCCCGGCCTTCCGTCCTACTGGCCGCCGCCGGTCCTTCTGTACGGCCTCTAGTGCACCGTCAGACCCCGGCGATGTGCCGCACGGCGTCCAGGTACGGCAGGTTGACCGCGGCGTCCGCCGCGGCCCGGACCGCCGGCTTGGCGTTGAACGCCACCCCGATGCCTGCGGCGCCCAGCATGTCCAGGTCGTTGGCGCCGTCGCCCACGGCAATCGTGTGCTCCATCGGAATGCCTTCCTTGGCCGCCCAGGCCCGCAGGTACCTTTCCTTCGCCGCCCTGTCGACGACATCGCCGATCACCTTCCCGGTCAGCGCCCCGTCCACGATTTCAAGCTCATTGGCGATCCAGTAGTCCAGCCCCAGGTCCTCCGCGATGGGGCGGAGGATCTGGTTGAAGCCGCCGGACACCACGGCCACCACATGCCCGGCGGCCTGGAAGGCGGCAACAAGCTCAGCGGCCCCCAGGCTCAACTTGACCTCGGCGCGGACGGAATCAACGACGTCGGCCGGCAGCCCGGCGAGCACCGCCACCCGGGCGTGCAGGCTCTGGGCGAAGTCCAGCTCGCCGCGCATGGCCGCCTCCGTCACGGCCGTGACTTCCTCCTTCTTGCCGGCATAGGCGGCTAGAAGTTCAATGACCTCCTGCTGGATCAGCGTGGAGTCCACGTCCATGATGAGGAACTTCCGCTGGGCGCTGCGCAGCGACGCGGGGACGATCGCCAGGTCCCCGTCGGCGGGCCCGGCGGCCGCAACGGCCCGGCGCAGCCCGGCCAGTGCCGCCGCCTGCTGTTCTGGTCCGGCCGCGGGGCCGGCGGCAGGGGCGAAGCTGCCGTCCGCCGTATAGACCTCGAACCGGGTGTCACCGGTGGTGGTTCCCTCCTCCAGCGCCACGCCGGAGGCGGCAAGCGCCGAACGGAGCCGCTGCACCTCCGGAGCGGTCAGTTTCGGGGCATAGCTCACTGCGGTCACGTTCAGATCCATGCCTGCAATCCTAGCGATCGCACGAAGGGCGGCCCGAATCCGTTGCGCACCGGTGACGCGCCCGCGCGCCGCACGTGGGAGTGCAGGTCAGGCCCGGCGTTCCGGTTATCAGTCGTCCGCTTTTATGTCCTAGTGTCTACTCCTATGAGTGATGTTCTTGAATTGGCCGCCGTCAGCGTTGTCCGTGGGGCAAAAACCCTCCTGGACAAGGTCGACTGGCAGGTCCGGGAAGGCGAGCGCTGGGTGATCCTTGGCCCCAACGGCGCCGGCAAGACCACACTGCTGCAGATCGCCGCGGCCCGCATCCACCCCACCAGCGGCATGGCCGGCGTCCTGGAGGAGATCCTCGGCGCCGTCGACGTCTTTGAACTGCGGCCCCGGATCGGGCTGTCCTCCGCTGCCCTGGCCAACCAGATCCCGGAGCAGGAAAAGGTCCTCAACGTCGTCGTGACCGCCGCCTACGGCGTCACCGGCCGGTGGCGCGAGGGCTACGAGAAGGACGACGAACGCCGCGCCTTCGCCCTGCTGAATGAGTGGGGCATGGGCCCGCTGCTCAACCGGCCGTTCTCCTCCCTTTCGGAGGGGGAGCGCAAGCGCGTCCAGATCGCCCGGGCGCTGATGACGGATCCGGAGCTGCTGCTCCTGGACGAGCCCGGCGCGGGGCTGGACCTGGCCGGCCGCGAGGACCTGGTCTACCGGCTGAGTGCCCTGGCCCGTGACGAGGACGCCCCGGTCATCGTGCTGGTGACCCATCACCTGGAAGAGGTCCCGCCGGGCTTCACGCACGCCCTGCTGATGCGCGACGGCGGCGTGGTGGCCCAGGGACCCATCGAGAGCGTCCTCACCACGGAAAACCTGAGCGAAACGTTCGGCATGCCCCTGGACGTCAGTGTCACCGCCGGCCGGTACACGGCCACCGCCCGCCGCTGAGCGGGCCGCTGACAGCGCGTGGAGTACCTTAACAGCGTCTTTATTTTCTTCGCCGGGCTGTGGGCAGGAACCATCAACAGTGTGGTCGGTTCCGGCACCCTGGTGACTTTCCCGGTGCTGATTGCCCTGGGCTACGCACCCGTCACCGCCTCCATCAGCAACGCGATGGGCCTGGTGGCCGGCAATGCCGCGGGCGCCTGGGGCTACCGCAAGGAACTCACCGGACGCGGCGGCCAGCTGCTGAAGCTGCTGCCCGCCTCGCTGCTGGGCGGCATCACCGGGGCCTACCTGCTGCTGCACCTGCCGGAGGAAGTGTTCCACTACGCCGCCCCGGTGCTGATTGTGCTGGCGCTGCTGATGGTCGCGTTCCAGCCCCGGCTGCAGCAGTGGGTCCGGAACCGGGAGCAGAACCCCGAACACGCCATCCGCGACCGCAGCCACGGCGTGCTCCTGGTGGTCCTCGTGTACCTCGCCGGGGTCTACGGCGGGTACTTCGTGGCTGCCCAGGGCATCCTGCTGGTCGGAATCCTGGGCGTCTTTATGACGGGCACCATCCAGAACGCCAACGCCATGAAGAACATCCTGGTCCTGGGCGTCAACGTGGTGGCCGCAGCCTCGTATCTGCTGTTCGCCTTCGACCGGATCGACTGGACCGTGGTCGGCCTGATTGCCGTCAGTTCGCTGATCGGCGGAGTGATCGGCTCGAAGGTGGGGCGCAGGCTGTCCCCGGTGGTTCTGCGCGGCGTCATTTTCGTCCTGGGCCTCGTGGCCCTCGGATTTATGGTCGCGAACCTCTTCCAGTAAATGCTCCCGACTGAAATGGCCCGCCAGTGACCTTCCACCACCTCGACTCCGCTGACGACCCGCGCGTGTCGGACTATACGCAGCTCACGGATGTGCACCTGCGCAAGCTGCGGGAGCCCGTCGAGGGCATGTACATCGCGGAGTCCTCCCGGGTGCTCCGCCGCGCCCTCGCGGCGGGACACCGGCCGCGCTCCTTCTTCCTCGCCGAAAAATGGGTCGAGGACCTCGCGGACGTCTTCGAGCGGTACCCGGACGTGCCTGCGTATATCGGCTCCGCCGCGCTCCTGGAAGCCATCACCGGGTTCCACCTCCACCGCGGGGCCATGGCCGCGATGCAGCGCCCGGCACCGGTGCCGCTGCCGGAGCTCCTCGCCGGCGCCCGGCGGGTGGCCGTCCTGGAGGACATCGTGGACCACACCAACGTCGGCGCGATCTTCCGTTCCGCCGCGGCGCTGGGGATCGACGCCGTCCTGGTGTCCCCCCGCTGTGGGGACCCGCTGTACCGCCGCAGCGTCCGGGTGAGCATGGGAACGGTGTTCCAGGTGCCGTGGGCCCGGCTGGAGGACTGGCCGGGGGACCTGCGGGTGCTGCAGGACCACGGCTTCACCGTCGCTGCCCTGGAGCTCACGGGCGACGCCGTGGACGTCGATGACCTGGCGGCCCGCCGGCCGGACAAACTGGCCCTCGTCCTCGGCACCGAGGGCGCCGGGATGAGTGAAGCCACCCTCGCCGCCGTCGACCTGGCCGTCAAGATCCCCATGCGCGCCGGCGTGGACTCACTCAATGTCGCGGCCGCGTCCGCCGTCGCTTTTTGGGAGCTGCGGTCCAGGGCCTGACCGGACCTCCCAAAGGCCATAAGGCGTGCCGTTGACGTGCGGCAAGGGTGCGCCGGCAGGGGCTACCAGGCGTTCGTCAGTCCGCCGTCGATCGGCTATAATGGATAGCTGGCCGTCCGGTCACTTCCGCCGGCCATCCCATTCATACCTGGCAGCTGGCAAAATCCAGTTGCGTGAACAAAGGTCCCATTATGAAGTCTGATACCCACCCGAAGTACGAAGCTGTTGTTTTCAACGACCTGGCTTCCGGCGTCAAGTTCCTGACCAAGTCCACCGTGTCTTCCAAGAAGACCATCGAGTGGGAAGACGGAAACACCTACCCGGTCATCGACGTCGAAATCTCCTCCGAGTCCCACCCGTTCTACACGGGCAAGCAGCGCATCATGGACTCCGCAGGCCGCGTCGAGCGCTTCAACGCTCGCTTCAAGGGCTTCGGCGGCAAGAAGTAATACTTCCCCCAAGGTCTTGTGGAAAGCCCGCACCGGCAACGGTGCGGGCTTTTTGCGTCCCGGCGTCCGCGGCCCCGCGCGCCGCGTGGCAGGATTAACGGCATGACTTCCCTGAACCCCGTGCCCGGCCCCAGCAGCGCTGACGACGGCGGGACCCGCCGCCACGGGGAGTACAAGGTTCCCGGAGGCAAGCTGGTGGTGGCCGACTTCGACGTCGCCGGCGGAGTCCTCACGAACGTCTCGCTCAGCGGGGACTTTTTCCTGGAGCCGGACGAGGCGCTGCCGGCGATCAACCAGGCGCTCACCGGCCTCCCCGCCGAGTCCGCCGCGGCGGACATCGCGGGCGCTGTGGCGGCCGCCCTGCCCGCCGATGCGGTGCTGTTCGGATTTTCCGCCGACGCGGTGGCCGTCACCGTCCGCCGCGCCCTGGCCAAGGCCACCGGCTGGGCCGACCACCACTGGAACATCATCGGGCCCTCCGTGCTGCCCACCCACATCAACGTGGCCCTCGACGAGGTCCTCACCGAGGAGGTGGGTGCGGGCCGCCGCAACCCGACGCTGCGCTTCTGGGACTGGGAGGAACCGTCCGTGGTTATCGGCAGCTTCCAGTCCGTCCGGAACGAACTGGATCCGGCCGGCGTCGAGCGTCACGGCATCAGCGTGGTCCGCCGCATCAGCGGCGGGGGAGCCATGTTCATGGAGGCAGGCAACTGCATCACGTATTCGCTGTACCTGCCGCAGACCCTGGTGGACGGCATCAGCTTTGCCGACTCCTACGGGTTCCTGGACGCCTGGGTGATGGCCGCGCTTGAGAAGATCGGCGTCAGCGCCTTCTATGTGCCGCTCAACGACATCGCCACCGAGCAGGGGAAGATCGGGGGTGCCGCGCAGAAGCGGCTCGCGAACGGCGGCATGTTGCACCACGTCACCATGAGCTATGACATCGACGCGGACAAGATGGTGGAGGTCCTGCGGATCGGCAAGGAGAAGCTCTCCGACAAGGGGACCCGGAGCGCCAAGAAGCGGGTGGACCCGCTCCGCCGCCAGACCGGCCTGGCGCGGGCAGAGATTGTCGCCTCCATGATGGACGTCTTCGCCGAGCGCTACTCGGCGACTCCGTCGGAACTCACGGACGCGGAGATCGCCGCCGCGCACCGCCGGGTGGAAGCCAAGTTCGGCACACCGGAGTGGCTGCACCGCGTCCCGTAAGCCCCCACGACCCCGTCGATTGCTCCGTAACTGCCGTTTTGAGCCCCCAAAAGGGCGGTTACGGAGCAGTCGACGCGTGGTTCGCGGCCAGGGCCTGCGCCGTGAGGGCGCGGTGCAGATGGCTGCGCTGTTCGATGATGATGCGGCGCAGGGCCCGCGGCGCCTCCGGGTGCGCGGCCAGCCATGCGTCCGTCTGCACAATCACCGGGTGGGTGTCCGGGGTACTGTCCGGATCCTGCCCGTCCACATCCTGCCCCGCCGGGTAGAGCCCGCGGACGATCCGGCTCCCGATTTCAATGGTGCGGCCGGCCCACACATCCTCCAGGCATTCGAAGTACGGGTCAACGAAACCGCGCAGCTGTGCTGCCGGGGCCGTGTTGAAACCGGCGATAGTGGCGCTCAGCAGCTGGTTGGAGAGGGAGGTGCCGTGCACCGCCTCCTGCCAGGCTGCCTCTTTGACGCCGGCGTCAGGCCGGGCCGCGAGGGCGGTGGCATGCCCGGCCCTGCCGGCTGCGGTGTTGTCGCGTGCCAGCTCCGCCCCGAGCTGGTCCGCGGTGGCTTCGCCGTTGGCGGCCAGGGCGTGCCAGAAATTCCAGCGCAGCTCGGCGTCCACGGCCAGGCCCTCGATGACCGTGCTGCCGTCAAGGATGCCGCGGAGCAGGTCCAGCTGGCTGACGTCGTACCGGCTGGTCGCAGCGACCGTGCGGGCCCATGCCAGCTGCTGGTCTGAACCCGGTGCGGCCTGCTGCAGCTGGTCGGCGGCGAAGGTCAGGAAGCGGCGGCGCACGGCCGGCCGGGCGCCGGCCGGCACGTAGCGTTCAATCGCGGTGGATGCGTTGCCCAGGACGGCCAGCAGCACGCCGATCCCGGACTCGGCAGGGCCGAAGCGCTCGACGGCGTCGACGTACAGGGACGCCGGGGTGGCGGCGTCGCGGGCCGAGTCCCATAGCGCGGTCCAGCACAGGGCCCGGGCCATCGGATCAGTGAGCGCACCGAGCGAGCTGCGGACCGTCGCCTCGGATTGCGGGTCGAGCCGGACCTTGGCGTAGCTGAGGTCCTCGTCGTTGACCAGCAGCAGGGCGGGCCGCGGCCGGCCTGCGAGCCCGGCCACCTCGGTGCGGGCGCCGGTGACGTCGGTTTCGACACTCCCGGTGCGGACCAGGGCCCCGGTCCCATCCAGGTCGTACAGGCCGATGCGCAGCCGGTGCGGCCGCGGCTCCTGCCGGCCCGTCGCCGGATCCTCGGCCTCCTGGTGGAGGGTCACGGTGCCCAACACGCCGTCGTGCTCCTCGATCCCGGGCGTGAGTGTCGAGATGCCGGAGGTCTGCAGCCACTGGCGGGCCCAAGCCGCGAGGTCCCGGCCCGAGGCGGCGCTGAGCGCGGCTAGCAGGTCGGCCAGGGTGGTGTTGCCGTAGGCGTGGTCCTTGAAGTACCGGCGCGACCCCTCGATAAACGCGTCGAAGCCCACATAGGCCACCAGCTGCTTGAGTACCGAGGCGCCCTTGGCGTAGGTGATGCCGTCGAAGTTTTGTTTGGCCGCCTCGAGGTCGGGGATGTCGGCGACGATCGGGTGCGTGGTGGGCAGCTGGTCCTGCACGTAGGCCCAGGCCTTGCGGTTGTTGGCGAAGTTCACCCACGCGGTGTCCCAGTCCGTGGTGCGGTCCACGCCGAGGGTTCCCATGTAGTCCGCGAAGGACTCCTTCAGCCACAGGTCGTCCCACCACTGCATGGTGACCAGGTCGCCGAACCACATGTGCGCCATCTCGTGCAGCAGCGTGTTCGCGCGGGCCTGGTACTGCGAGTCGGCCGCCCGGGAGGTGAAGACGTAGCTTTCCGTGAACGTGACCAGGCCGGGGTTCTCCATGGCGCCGAGGTTGTATTCGGGCACGAAGGCCTGCTCGTACTTGCCCCACGGGTACGGGAAGTCAAAGAGGCGGTTGAAGAAGTCCAGGCCGTCCTTGGTGAGGTCCATCAGTGCTGCGGTGTCGAAGGACGGCGCCATGGAGGCGCGGCAGTACAGGGCCAGCGGCACCTCAAGGGTGGTGCCGTCGCCGAGCGTTCCGCACCAGGAATCCTCGGCCTTGAAGTACGGGCCGGCCAGGACGGTGGTGATGTACGTGGACATCGGCCGGGTGGGGGCGAAGTCCCAGCAGCTGGTGCCGGGGTCCTCCGGAAGGGGCGCCCGCCGGGTTCCGGTCCCGTTGGAGGACACCTGCCACGCGGACGGTGCCAGAACGTGGAAGGTGAATTCCGCCTTGAGGTCCGGCTGTTCAAAGTTGGCGAACACCCGGCGTGCGTCGGCGGGCTCGTACTGGGTGTAGAGGTAGCACTGGCCGTCGGCCGGGTCGAAGAAGCGGTGCATGCCTTCTCCGGAGGTGCTGTACCGCGCCGTCCCCGTCACGGTCACCTGGTTCTCCGCCTGGAGGTTGTCCAGCCGGATCCGGGCGCCGTCCACGACGTCGGCGACCGGAAGTTCCGTGCCGTTGAGCAGGACGCTGTGCACGTCGCTGCCGATGAAGTCCAGGAACGTGGACGCTCCAGGCCGGGCCGCGGAGAAGGTGATCACGCTGCGGCTCTGGTAGCCGGGGACGTCCGGATCGGCAGCCTGCCGGACGTCCAGGGTGACGTCGTAGCTGTGGGTGGTGATCAGGGCGGAGCGGGTTGCGGCTTCATCGCGGCGCAGGTTCTGGTTCGGCACCCAGCTATCTAACCATGAGGACCGCGGCGCCCAGGCCCAGTGCGGCGATCAGCAGCCAGGACGCCAGGGCCGCCAGCAGCGCCCGCGCTCCGGTGTGCAGCAGCTGGCCCACACGGACCGCGGAGCCGAGGCCGAACAGGGCCATTCCGAGGGCGATGTCCTGCAGGACGGCGGCGGCGTCGAGGGCGGCGGGGGACAGCCACCCGGTGGAGCGCAGGGCCGCGAAGGCGACGAACCCGAGCACAAACAGCGGGACCACCGGCGGGCGCTTCACGCCTGCGGCGGCGCCCGCGGTGCTGCGGTGGTGCAGCCCCGCGGCGGCGGTGATGGGCGCCAGCAGGATCACCCGGGTGAGCTTGACGACGACGGCGACGGCCAGCGCCGAGGCCCCGGCGGTCTGGGCGGTGGCCACCACCTGCCCGACGTCGTGCACCGAGGCGCCGGCCCACGCGCCGAAGACCTCCGGGCTGAGGCCCAGCGGCTGGATGAGCAGCGGCAGCACCCCGATGGCCAGGGTGCCGCACAGGGTGACCAGAGCCACCGGGAGGACGGTGTCGGCCTGGCGGATCCGGCGCACGGCGGCCATGGCCCCGATGGCGGACGCCCCGCAGATGGAAAAACCGGTGGCAACCAGCAGCGAGACGTGCGGCGGCAGCCGGAACAGCCTGCCGATGCCGTAGGTCCCGGCGAAGGCGGCGAGCACCACGCCCGTGATCAGCAGCAGCGACACCCAGCCGAGGCCGAGCACGTCACCCAGGCTGACTTTCAGGCCCAGGATCACGATTCCGGCGCGCATCAGGTGCTTCCCGGCGAAGTCCAGCCCGGCCCGTCCCGGCCCCGATGTCCAGCCGGAGAGCCCGGGGATGTTCGCGGCGAGCAGGCCGAATGCCACGGCCAGCGTCATGGCCGGGAGGACCGGAACCAGGGTGTGGACGGCCAGGGCCAGGACGACGGCGGCCGCGGCGGCCAGCAGGCCCGGCACCAGGGCCGAAACCGGGCCCGGCCGCGGTGTGGAAGGAAAGACAGGCACGCACCTACCTTGCCTCAACCGGGCGGAAATGCCGCTACCGGCACAGCGTGCGCCCCGCACGGGCGGACGGAAATGATTTCGCAACAAAAAAGTGATTGTCTAGGAACCATGTCTGACCTATTCCAGGATTACTCCGTGGCCGCCGACCGCACCGGCGCCTACGACGAGATGTTCACCCCCGGGCAGCAAGCCCGGAAGTCGTACGGGCAGGTCGCCGGAGCCCTGCGTGAACTGTCGCTGGCCGACGTCACGGCCCGCGCCGATTCCATGGCGCGCACCTTCCTGGACCGCGGCGTCACCTTCGACTTCGCGGGGGAGGAGCGTCCCTTCCCGCTCGACATCGTGCCGCGGGTCATCCCGGCTGACGAGTGGACGGTCCTGGAAAAGGGTGTGGCGCAGCGCGTGCGCGCCCTTGAGGCGTTCCTTAATGACGTCTACGACAAGATGGCAGTGGTCTCCGACGGCGTGATCCCGCGCCAGCTCGTCACCACCAGCGCGCACTTCCACCGCCAGGTGCACGGCTTCGAACCGGCCGGCGGGGTGCGCGTGCATATCTCCGGCATCGACGTCGTGCGTGACGCCGCCGGGACCTTCCGGGTCCTGGAGGACAACGTCCGCGTCCCCTCCGGCGTCAGCTACGTCCTGGAAAACCGCCGCGCGATGGCGAAGGGCCTGCCCGAGGCCTTCGGCCAGCAGCTGATCCGCCCGGTGGAGGAGTATCCCCGGCGGCTCCTGTCGGCCCTGCGCAAAACGGCGCCGTCCGGCGTCGACGACCCCACCGTGGTGGTCCTGACCCCCGGCGTCTTCAACAGCGCCTACTTCGAGCACACCCTGCTCGCGGGCCTGATGGGCGTGGAACTGGTCGAGGGGCGCGACCTTATCTGCCGCGGCAACCGTGTCTACATGCGCACCACCGCCGGCGAACAGCGTGTGGATGTGATCTACAAGCGCATCGACGACGAATTCCTGGATCCGCTGCAGTTCCGCGCCGACTCCATGCTCGGCTGCCCCGGCCTGGTCAACGCGGCCCGCGCCGGCGGCGTGACCATCGCCAACGCCGTGGGCAACGGTGTCGCAGACGACAAGCTGGTCTACAGCTACGTCCCGGACCTGATCCGCTACTACCTCAGCGAAGAACCCGTGATCGCCAACGTGGACACCTTCCGGCTGGAAGAAAAGGAAGCCCGCGAAGAGGTCCTCGACCGGCTGGACGAACTGGTGGTCAAGCCCGTGGACGGCTCCGGCGGCAAGGGCCTGGTCATCGGCCCGGATGCCTCCGCGGATGAACTCGAGGCGCTGCGCAAACGCATCGTCACGGACCCCCGGGGCTGGATCGCGCAGCCGGTCCTGCAGCTGTCCACCGTTCCCACGCTCAGCGGCGACAAGTTCGGCCCCCGGCACGTGGACCTGCGCCCCTTCGCCGTCAACGACGGCGACGACGTCTGGGTCCTGCCCGGCGGCCTCACCCGGGTGGCGCTTAAGGAGGGCTCACTGATCGTGAACTCGAGCCAGGGCGGCGGCTCCAAGGACACCTGGGTCCTGGCCGATTCCCCGGAGGTGCCGGTGGAGGCCCTGCCGCGCCCGGCCATCACGGTCCGTGAACGTGTCTCGGTGTGGCCCGTTGAAAGCAACTGGCGCGACAGCCAGAAGGAGCAGCAGCAATGAGCCGCGGCACCGTGCGGTGCGAAGTCCTGCTGTCCTGCCCTATTCAGATTTCCCATGCGCTGGAGGTAACCGCGAATGCTTAGCCGGATCGCCGAATCACTGTTTTGGATCGGCCGCTACGTGGAGCGGGCCGACGGCACCGCCCGGATCCTCGATGTCCACCTGGAGCGGCTCAACCACCTGCCCATGGAGGAGCAGCGCAGCGTGGCGCAGGAACTCCTGGCCGTCATGGGCGCCCGGGCGCAGAGCGAGGACTTCGGCCTTCCCGAGCTGCTCAACGCCCTCGCGTACGACAAGCAGAGCGCAACGTCCATCGCCGGCTCCCTCGGCGCTGCGCGGGAGAACGCCCGCCGGGCCCGGGAAACCGTGTCCTCCGGGCTGTGGGAGAGCCTGAACACCACCTACTACGGGCTCAACCAGCACCGCAAGGACGTGGTGGGCACCTACCGTTTCTGCAACTGGGTCCTGGAACGCACTGCCATGGTCAGTGGCCTCGCGGACACCACCGTGAGCCACGACGAGAGCTGGCAGTTCCTGGTCCTGGGCCGATCGCTGGAACGCGCCGACATGACTGCGCGGATGCTGTCCACCCGCGACGTGCTGTCCGCGGGCATGTCCTGGGTGAACATGCTCCGGTGCGCCGGTGCCTACGAGTCGTTCCTGCGGACCCGGCGTGCGGCTTTTGGCGACCAGCATGCCGCCGAGTTCCTGCTGCTGGACCGGTTGTTCCCGCGCTCCATCGTGTACGCACTGCGGGACGCCGACGAGTGCCTCGCCAAGCTGGACCCCTCGGCGCAGCGCGTCGGCTTCATCAACGACGCCCGCCGGATCGTGGGCCAGGCCCGCACCTTCCTCGAGTTCCACCGCACCGACGACCTGATGTCGGAGCTGCCGGAACACATGGAGCGCGTGCAGAAGGCCGTCTCACAGGCGTCGGACGCCATTTCCCGTAAGTACTTCAATCAGGCGGACGAACTGGCCTGGGTGGGAGAAGTTTCATGACCCGGCTGAGCATTACGCACAAGACCGCGTACAAGTACAACAAGCGGGTCACGCTGTCCTACAACGAGGCACGGATGACGCCGCTGACGGATCCCCAGCAGGTGGTGCTGGAGTCCTCCCTGAAGGTTTCCCCGTCCCAGGCGGCGCTGAGCAGCTACCGCGACTACTGGGGCACCCGGGTCACGGCGTTCGACATGCAGATGCCGCACGAACACCTGGAAGTCCTGTCCACCACCACCGTGGAGGTCCACCGGGTGGAACGCATCCCGGCCGAGTCGGACATTGTGGGCTGGGATGTCCTCGCCGCTCCGGAGACGGTCAACAAGTTCAGCGACTGGATTCCGCAGTCGCAGCTCACCGGGCCGGGCGCCGAAGTCCTCGGAATCGTTCCCGGCGTCGTCGAGGGCAAGAACCCGCACGACGCGGCCATGGCCATCTTTGAATGGATGCGCGGCGAGATGACCTACATGAAGGGTTCCACCGGGGTCACCACCAATGCCGAGCAGGCCTGGAACCAGCGCCAGGGCGTCTGCCAGGACCTGGCTCACCTTGCCATCGCCGCCCTCCGCAGCCGCGGCATCCCGGCCCGTTACGTGTCCGGTTACCTGCACCCGCGCTCGTCCGCGGACATCGGCGAGACGGTCGCGGGGCAGTCGCACGCCTGGCTGGAATGGTGGGACGGCGAATGGCGGAGCTGGGACCCCACCAACCACAAGCCGGCCGGCGACTTCCACGTGACGGTCGCGCGGGGCCGGGATTACCGGGATGTGCCCCCGCTCAAGGGCATCCTCTCCGGCGGGGGCGGTTCCTCCCTCAATGTGACCGTGGAAATCACCCGGCTCGCCTGACGCGCGGGGCCGGGGCCGGTCTTACTCGAACCCGGAGCGGGTGGCGTCGTCCAGCGGCGTCCACCACGTCAGCGGCGGGACCACCTTGAAACGGCGTCCCGTCACGGTGTCCGGGGTGATCCGGACGAAGTGTTCCTTTTTGCCTGCCTGCCAGGGGAAGAGGAGAAGGCCTACGGTGTCCAGCACTTCCTGCTGGTTCTGCACGGGGGCTGCCTGGCCCTTGACCACCACGCTCCAGGCAATGCCGCTGTCCGCCTCGACCCCGTCGGCTTCGAGGGCCACCGGTGTGTCGCCGGTGGCCGACTGCAGCTTGGTTCCATCGGCCGTGCGGAACACCAGCGTTCCGTGGTCCACCTTGTAGTTGATGGGGAAGATGTCGGGATGATCATCCACCCAGACCGCGAGCCTGCCCACGGAAACGCCGCGTAAAAGCCGCCAGCATTCGTGGTGGTCGAGGGTCTCAACTTCGTAGGCCGGCTGGTGTTTGCCCTGGTTCGCATCATTGCTCATGGCCCCGAGCGTACGCCAGGAGCCCGCCCGCGAGGTAGGGGAAAAGGTCACAATCGACGGCAATATCGGGTCACGCCCCGGGCCTTTGGGCCTGTGACGGGGTATTCTGGCAACACCGACGTCAGCGCCGACGGCCGGTGTGTCCGTTGTAACGAATTGGGGCCATGAGTATGCAGACACTCGGGGGAGATCCGGACCATACCACCACGGAGCCGCAGCCCATGATCGATGGTGTGCTCAAGGGATTCGTGTCCCGGGCCGAAGAACTGCTCCAGTCCCAGGAACGGATGGCCGGCCTGCTCGAAGCTGTCGTCGCCGTGGCCGAGGACCTCAGCCTTGACGCGGTTCTGGAGCGCGTGGTGCAGTCCGCCTGCCGCCTTCTCCATGCCCGCTACGGCGCCCTGGGCGTTATCGGCGACAACCGGGCCCTCAGCCACTTCATCACTGTCGGCATTGACCAGGAACTCGCCCACCGGATCGGCCCGCTGCCCACCGGCCACGGCGTGCTGGGCCTGCTGATTTCCGAGCCGCGGCCCCTCCGTCTTCATGACCTGCGCCAGCATCCCGAGTCGTTTGGCTTCCCGGCGAACCACCCGCCCATGAAGTCCTTCCTCGGAGTTCCGGTGCGGGTCCGCGACGTCGTTTTTGGCAATCTGTACCTGACGGAAAAGGAAGACGGCACCGACTTCACCGCCGAGGACGAAGGCCTGGCGGTGGCGCTGGCCGCCGCCGCGGGCGTCGCGATCGAGAACGCCCGCCTCTACGACGACGCCCGGCGCCGGGCCCGGTGGCTGGAGGCCTGCATGGACGTCTCCGGGCTGGTCCTCGGCAGCGACCGCGACTACACCTCCGGGGGGCTGGACCCTGTTGCCGGCCGGGCGCTGCAGGAATCGGGCTCCCGGCTGGCGCTGCTGGTGGCGCCGGCCACGGACGGCGCCGGCCACATTGTCGCCGGCGTCGCCGGCAAGGACGGCGCCACGTTCTCGGGGCGCGCGCTGACCCTTGATTCGCCGTTGCTCGAAAGCGTCCTGGACGGCGGCGAGCCTGTGGTCCTGGAGGATGCCTCGGCCGTGTTCGGCGATGCAGACGGCGGGACGCCCGGCCCCCTGCTGGCCGTGGCGCTCAGTACCCAGGGCGCGCACCATGGGCTCCTGCTGCTGCTCCGGGACCGTGACGCGCTCCCTTTCGCCCGCACCGACATTGAGATGGGTGCCGTGTTCGGGTCGCATGTCGCCCTTGCCCTGGAACTGTCCCGCGTGCACCGGCTCCGCGAGGAGCTTCTGGTGTTCACGGACCGGGACCGGATTGCCCGCGACCTCCATGACCTGGTCATCCAGCGGCTGTTCGCGGCCGGACTGAGCGTGCAGAGCCTGACCCGTTTCACGAAGGATGAACTCGCCACCGAACGCATCCGCACCATTACCGGCGAGCTGGACGAGGCGATCCGGAGCCTCCGGGATACCATCTATTCGCTCAAGAGCAGCAGCGGGGAAACGGAGCTGCTCAGCGGACGGATCCGGCGGGTGACCCGCAGTTCGGCGAAGTCCATGCCCTTCACCCCGCGGCTGACCCTCACCGGACCGGTGGACGCCGTCACGCCGGACAAGGCGGACAACGTGGTGGCCGTCGTTTCGGAGGGCCTCAGCAACGCCATCAGGCATTCGGGCGCAGACGCCATTTCGGTGTCGGTGGGCGTCATGAAGGGCAGGGTCACCGTGGTCATCACGGACAACGGCGCCGGCTTCGATGAGCCGGAAAAGCGCCGCGGCCTGGCCAACCTCGAAGACCGTGCGCGGATGCTCGACGGCGAATGCATCATCACCAGCGCGCCGGAGGCCGGAACCAGCCTGGAGTGGTCGGTGCCGCTCTAACCAACCTCCCTGGGCAGTACAGTTACCGCACAATGTGTGCGCGGGCTGCCTCGGTGTGGCCGGCGGGCTGTGCCTGCGCTGCCGGGCCGGCGATGAAGACGGCCGCCTGCGTGCGCCGTTCGAAGCCCAGTTTGGCCAGCAGCGACGAGACGTAGTTCTTGACGGTCTTCTCGGCCAGGAACATTTCCGCGGCGATCTGGCGGTTGGTCAGCCCGCCGCCCACCAGCTCCAGCACCCTGCGTTCCTGGGGTGTCAGGGAGGCCGTCCGGGGGTCTACTTCGTCGGCCTCCACGAGGCTTTCCACGATGCCCGCCGCGACCCCGTCCTCGAACAGCGATTCTCCCGCGGCAGCCCGGCGCAGCGCCCCGATCAGGTCCGTGCCTCCGATTTCCTTCAGGACGTAGCCGCTGGCGCCCGCCAGCACGGCACCGCGGAGGGCCTGTTCGTCGTCGAAGCTGGTCAGGATGATGCAGTTCAGCGACGGGTCGATCGAGCGGACGTCCCGGCAGACCTCGATTCCGGTGCCGTCCGGGAGCCGGGCGTCGAGGACGCAGACGTCGGGGTGGAGGGCCGGTATGCGGCGGGTCGCCTCGACGGCGGAACCGGAACTCCCCACCACCTGGAAACCCTCACCCTCAAGGAGCTCCTGCAGGCCGCGCCTGACCAGCTCGTGGTCGTCGAGGATAAAGACACGGATGACGGCCTTCTCCCCGTCGGGTGCGCCGAGACCTGCGTCTGACCAGGCAATCATGATTCTCCCGTCCGGCGGCCTGCGCTGCCGTGTATCGTGCGGTGCTCCCCAGCCTGTCCCGCAGACCGGGCCTGCGGGCCTGCTGTTTCCATTGTCGCCGACCCAGGTGCCGCTGTCGCCGTTGCCTGTGCCGCCGTCGCCGGAATTTTTTCCGGTTCCCCCTTCCGGGGCTGTTGTGCATCCCCGGAGACTGCAATTTTTCTCCAGGCCGGAGTCCGGAGCAAGGGTCCTTGGTCCCGCCGGGGCGTGCCGGGCCCCCATGACTTTTGGCCCTAGCCGGATCCGCGGACCGCCGACCACTGTAGGCTGGACGCGCCAGCTGTCCAACGCCAGCTCTCCAACGCCAGCTCTCCAACGCCAGCTTTCCAACAAAGGGGGTTCCGCAATGACCGAAGCCAGTGACATCCGGACAATCGTGGTGGGAGTCGACGGTTCCGAGGCGTCGGTCGAGGCCCTGCGCCAGGCCCAGAGCCTTGCCAAACCGCTCGCGGCCACGCTGGTGGCACTGGCCAGCTGGGACGTCCCCCCGGTCTACGACGGGTACATCGCCATGGGCATCGACGACTTTGACGTCCGCGCAGGCGAGATCCTGCAGGAGACGGTGGAGAAGGCTTTCGGCGCGGAAACCCCGGCCAACGTCGAATCCCGGCTGGTGCAAGGCCACCCCCGGCACACCCTGATCGAGGCCAGCCGGGACGCCGACCTGATGGTGGTGGGGCGCCGCGGGCACGGGGGCTTCGGCGGGATGCTGATCGGATCCGTCAGCTCGGCCCTGGTGGCCCACGCGCACTGCCCCGTGCTGGTGGTCCACTCCCCGGAACCGAAGAAGCCGGAACCGAAGAAGGCGAAAGCGAACTAGGCGCCGCCGCGGCGCGGGCCGGCCGGGCGCCGACTGCTCAAACGCTGACTACTCGAACGAGGCCCGGCGCGGGTCGGCGAGGCGGGTGCTCCACAGGTCCGGCTTGTTGACCTTGAAGCGGCGCCCGGTCATGGCCTTGGGGGCCAGCCGCACGTAGAAGTCCTTGTCGCCCGGCTGCCACGGCTCCAGCAGCCGTCCGTCGACGGCTTCCTTCTCCTCCTGGCTCTCGATCAGCTGCACCTCGCCACGGGCCACCACGCTCCAGGCCGCCTGCTCGTGGGCGTCGTATCCGTCGATTTCGAACGCCACGGGCTTCGCTGTCATGGCGGCCCACAGCTTGGAGCCGCCGGCGGTGCGGAACACGATGGAGCGGCGGTCCAGCACGAAGTTCACCGGAAAGATCTCGGGATGCCCGTCCACAATCAGGGCGATCCGCCCCACGACTTCGGTGTCCAGCAACACCCAGCACTGGTCGAGGGACAGTCCGAAATCGGGCGCAGGCGAGGTCTCTGTGTTCATGTGGACCCACGTTACGGAGAGTCCCGGTGCATCATCAGGGCCATAAGGCCCTTGGCCTGCGCCGGACTCCTGTGGGGTGTGGCCCCGGCTACCAGGGGCTCGGCTTGTAATCCTTCAGGAAGACGCCGTACTGGTCCTCGCCGGACTCGCCCATCACGATCGGGTCGTAGACCCGGGCAGCCCCGTCCACGAGGTCCAGGGGAGCGTGGAATCCCTCTTCCATCAGGCGGACCTTCGTGTGGTGCGGCCGCTCGTCGGTGATCCAGCCGGTGTCGACGGCGGTCATGAGGATGCCGTCGGCGTCCAGCATCTCCTGGGCGCTGGTCCTGGTCATCATGTTCAGCGCCGCTTTGGCCATGTTGGTGTGCGGGTGGCCTGGGCCCTTGTACGCGCGGGAGAACTGGCCTTCCATGGCACTGACGTTCACGATGTACTTCCGCCGCGCGGTCGAGCGCTTCATGGCGCCGCGGAGCCGGCTGACCAGCAGGAACGGTGCCGTGACGTTGCAGAGCTGGACTTCGAGCATCTCCAGGGGATCCACCTCGTCCACCACCTGGGTCCAGCTGTTGATGGCGGCGAGGTCAGGGACCAGGCCGCCTGCGTCGATGGCGGTGCCGGCGGCAATGCGCTCCAGGGAGGCGGAGCCGGTGGACAAAGCCAGGGACGTGATGGCGTCGCCGGCCAGCACCGGGTGGTCCAGGACGCTGCTCGCCAGGGCCAGCGGGTGCTTGTCGTGGGCGTGCCCGAACGTGACCAGTTCCGGCCCGCCGTTGGCGGCCTGCAGGGCCGCGGGAAGGGGCTCGTCCTCGGCGTCGACCAGGGGCTTGTAGGCGTTGCCCGAGCGGCGCACGGTCTGGGCCGCGTTGTTGATGATGATGTCGAGCGGCCCCGCCGCGTCCAGGGAATCGGTCAGTGCCATGACCTGGGACGGGTCACGCAGGTCGATGCCGACAATCCGCAGCCGGTGCAGCCACTCGCTGCTGTCCTCCATGGCCGCGAACCGCCTGGCGGCGTCCTTGGGGAAACGTGTGGTGATGGTGGTGTGCGCGCCGTCGCGCAGCAGGCGCAGGGCAATGTACATGCCGATTTTCGCCCGCCCGCCGGTGAGGAGGGCCCGGCGGCCGGTGAGGTCCGTCGTCGCGTCGCGCTTGCTGTGGCTGAAGGCCGCGCACTCCGGGCAGAGCTGGTGGTAGAAGGCGTCCACCTGGGTGTAGTGCTGCTTGCAGATATAGCAGGGCCTGGACCTGATCAGGTGCCCGGCGATGCTCCCGGTGGTGGACGGGGCCAGCTTGTTCCCGCGGGTCTCGTCGTCGATCCGGTCCGGGGCCGCCGTCGCCGTCTGTGCGATCACGGCACGGTCAGCCTCGGCGATCAGGTCGCGCTTGCTGACCCGGCGGTGCCGCTTGACGGCTTTGAACATCTTGCCGGTGGCCCGGCGGACCGAGAGGTAGTCCGGGTGCTCCTCGTCGTAGAGGTGAATGCTGTCCAGGACCTTGAGGCAGGTCTGGATTTCCTCGGCGGTCAGATCGGACGGCAGATCGGGGGAGCTCATTCCGACAATTTTACAGCCTGCAGGAAGCCCGGCGGACGCTGCCGCCGGGCTCACGCTCCTGCCGGAAGGGCTACGTGGCGCTGGAAGACTGCTGTCCCGTCACACCGACGGCTGCCGCCTGCACCTCCGCCACCTTGTCCACGGACTCCCGCAGGGCGGGCCAGTTCTCGGTAGCAGCCCGCACGGCGTCCGGCACCAGGATCAGGTTGGCGGCCGACAGGGCCCGCTCCTGCTCGCCCGGCTCCGGGACCACCTGTCCCTTGGACAGGACAGTGATGCCCGAATCGGTCACCTTGAAGCCGCGGGCCCGGTCCAGTTCAGCGTCGAGGCCGATCGCGGCGCCCGCCGGGACCTTGACGTTCTTGTCGATGATGGCGCGCTTGACCACGGCGCCTTCACCGATGGTCACTTTGTCCATGAGCACGGAGTCCAGCACGCGGCTGGAAGTGCCCACGTAGACGTCATTGGACAGGACGGAGCCTTCCACGATGCCGCCGGAGATGACAACGCCGCTGGCGACGATCGAATCCAGGGCCGTACCCACCGTGTTCTTCTGGCCGCGGACGAACTTGGCCGGCGGGGAGATGCTCTGCCGGGTGTAGATCGGCCATTCGGAGTTGTACAGGTTGAACACCGGGACCGGCGAGATGAGGTCCATGTGCGCGTCGTAGAACGAATCGATGGTGCCGACGTCGCGCCAGTACGTGCGGTCGCGTTCCGTGGAGCCGGGGATCTCGTTCAGCGTGAAGTCGTAGACCCCTGCCTCGCCCTTGTCGACGAAGTAGGGGATGATGTCCCCGCCCATGTCGTGCTTGGTATCGAGCCGCTCGGCGTCGACGTGCAGGGCCTCCACCAGGGCGTCGGCGTTGAAGACGTAGTTGCCCATGGACGCGAGGAACTGGGTGGGGTCGGCGGCGAGTCCTGGCGTGGAGGACGGCTTCTCGACGAAGGCTGCGATCTTCTCCGGATTGTTCTGGTCCACTTCGATGACACCGAACTGGTCGGCCATGTTCAGCGGCTGGCGGACCGCCGCGACAGTGGCCTTGGCGCCGCTGGCGATGTGCTGGTCCACCATCTGGGCGAAGTCCATCCGGTAGACGTGGTCCGCGCCGACGACGACGACGATGTCCGGGTTGGCGTCATGGATCAGGTTCAGGGACTGGTAGATGGCGTTGGCGCTGCCAAGGAACCAGCTCTTGCCGACCCGCTGCTGCGCGGGCACCGAGGCGATGTAGTTGCCCAGCTGGGTGGACATGCGCCACGTTTCGGAAATGTGGCGGTCCAGGCTGTGCGACTTGTATTGCGTCAGGACCACGATCTGGAGGTAGCGCGAATTGACCAGGTTGGACAGCGCGAAGTCGATGAGCCGGTAGCTGCCGGCAAACGGTACGCCGGGTTTGGCCCGGTCCGCCGTCAGTGGCATAAGCCGGTTTCCCTCGCCGCCTGCGAGGACGATGGCCAATACTTTCCTATTCGGCATGGTGAACGCTCCTGAACGCCTTTGTATTTCCCCAAAACAGTCCGGCACGCCCGAACGTCTTCACACTAGATCAGTTCCACCGTAACGACTACCTTGGGGTTTGTGCGTATAGACATTGTGACCAAAGAATTCCCGCCCGAAATCTATGGCGGCGCCGGGGTCCACGTGGCCGAGCTCAGCCGCGTTCTGGCCCAGCACGTCGATCTCCAGGTCCGGGCCTTTGGTGCGCCCCGGAAACCGGGCTATCACGGCGCGTCTGTGACCTCCTATGCCGTGCCCGAGGACCTGGCCGGCGCGAATGCCGCCGTGCAGACCCTCGGCGTGGACCTGCGGATTGTGCCGGACATCGCCGGCGCCGACCTGGTGCACTCCCACACCTGGTACGCCAACATGGCCGGGCACATTGCCTCGCTGCTCCACGGCATTCCGCACGTGCTCAGCGCCCACAGCCTGGAACCGCTGCGCCCGTGGAAGGCCGAGCAGCTCGGCGGCGGCTATGCCCTGTCCTCGTGGGTGGAGAAAACCGCGTATGAGGCGGCGGCCGCCATCATTGCAGTGTCCGAGGGCATGCGCCAGGACATCCTGCGCAGCTATCCCGAGGTGGACCCGGCCAAGGTCAAGGTGGTGCACAACGGTATCGACGTGAGCCTCTGGAACCGCGACGAGGGCGACGACGTCGTCCGTGGGCTGGGGATTGACCCGTCCCGGCCGAGCGTGGTCTTCGTAGGCCGCAACACCCGGCAGAAGGGTGTGCCGTACCTGCTGCGCGCCGCCGCCAAACTCCCGGCGGACGTGCAGCTGGTCCTGTGCCTCGGCGCGGCCGACACCCCCGAGCTGGCCGCCGAAACCGCCGTCCTCATCGAGGGCCTGCAGGCCCAGCGCGGCGGGGTGGTCCTGGTGGAGCGCATGCTGCCGCGCAACGAACTCATCCAGGTCCTCAGCCACGCCACGGCCTTCGCCTGCCCGTCCATCTACGAACCCCTCGGCATCGTCAACCTCGAAGCCATGGCCTGCGGCGCCGCCGTTGTGGCCAGCGCCACCGGCGGGATCCCCGAGGTGGTGCAGCATGGCGAGACCGGCCTGCTGGTCGACATCGAACAGGTCACGGACGGGACCGGCACACCGCTGGACCCGGAAAAGTTCGTCTCGGAGTTCGCCGCCGCCCTCACCGAGGTGGTCTCCGATCCGGAGCGGGCCCGCGCCATGGGCCAGGCGGGACGCCGCAGGGCCGAGGAGCATTTCTCCTGGGAATCCATCACGGAGACCACCCTCGAGGTCTACCGTTCGGTGCTCCCCGCGGGTTCCTAAGGACCCCTTTCCGCACGAGACACGACGGCGGCGCCGCCTCCGGCGAATTCACCGGGGGCGGCGCCGTCGTTATGGTGTTCCGGCGGAATCAGGCGCCGCGTGGTCCGGTTCCCTGGGCCTTGGTTCCGTGGCCCTTGCGGGCGAGCAGGATCTTCTCGTCCACCGGGGCGTCGCCGCTGGCGCGCTGCTGCCTGAAGTATTCCCGGGCCTCGTCCTGGCGGACCTTCTCGGCGCCCGTGGCGATGTCCGCCCGGAGGTGCTCGGGGCCGAACCCGAAGGCGTCCACCAGATCCAGCGCGTGCGGGCGGATCTTGACCAGGAGCCGGTTGATGTAGCCGCCCAGCGTCCGGGCCCGCTGCATGGACAGCCGGCCGTTCATCAGGTACCAGGACAGGTTGGCCTCAATCAGGGAGAGCCCGAAGAGGTCGCGCAGCCAGGTCAGGACCTTCCTGGTGCCGGGATCAGTGACGTGGCCCAGCGCCTCGGTGAAGGCCTCCCACTGCAGCAGTTCGGCGTGTGCCTGGGCGGCTTCGATGAGCTCGTTCTGGTGCCGGTTGAACAGATCCGCGCCCTGCTGCTGCGGCAGCTTGTTGGCGCCCTTGAGCGCGGAGCCGACTTCGGCGACCATGGTCTGCACCCGGTCCGTCAGGAGCGCGCGCTGGCTGGCCTCGTCCTTGATGGCGATGGCGGCCTTCTGCACCGAGCCGGAGTCAGCCATGAACTGCGCGACGCCGCGCAGGCCGGTCCGGTGGATGGCGGCGTCGGTTGCCTGGCCCACGACGTAGCGGGTCAGTACCCCGAAGTTCACGGTCCGGAATTCTTTGGCGTAGTCGGCCAGCAGCCGCTTGGCCACGAGCTGGAGGAGAACCGTGTTGTCGCCCTCGAACGTGGCGTAGACGTCCAGGTCCGCCCGCAGTGAGGCGAACCGGTTGTCGATCAGGAAGCCGGCGCCGCCGCAGGCTTCGCGGCATTCCTGCAGGGTGTCCAGGGCGTGCCAGGTGCTCAGCGGCTTGAGCGCCGCCGCGAGCGTTTCCAGGTCCTGGCGGTCCTCGTCCGTGTCGGCGCGGCCGGAGAAGACGTCGTCGAACTTCTGCAGCAGTTGTTCGCTGGCGAAGCCGGCGGCGTACGTCGTGGCCAGCCGGGTGAACAGCCGGCGCTGGTGCCGCTGGTAGTCCAGCAGCACCTCCTCGTCGGTCTGCGAGGACGCATTGAACTGGCGGCGTTCCGTGGCGTACTGGATGGCCGTCTTGAGCGCCAGCTTCGAGGCGGTGACGGCGGCTCCGTCCAGGGAGACCCGGCCCTGCACCAGGGTGCCCAGCATGGTGAAGAAGCGACGGCCCGGGCTGGCGATGGGCGAGGTGTAGGTGCCGTCGGCGTCGACGTTGCCGTAGCGGTTGAGCAGGTTGGTGCGCGGGATCCGGACGTGGGTGAAGTGCAGCCGGCCGTTGTCGATCCCGTTCAGCCCGCCCTTGACGCCGTCGTCCTCGCCGCCGATGCCGGGCAGGAACTCCTTGGTCTCCGGGTCACGCAGGTCCATGTAGAACGCGTGGACGCCGTGGTTGACGCCGTTGGTGATCAGCTGGGCGAAGACGACGGCGGCGAGGCCGTCGATGGCCGCGTTGCCGATGTAGTCCTTCCACGCCGCACGGAAGGGGGTGTGCACCACGAATTCCTCGGCGGCGGGATCGTAGGTGGCCGTCGTGGCGATGCTGGCGACGTCGGAGCCGTGCCCGGTCTCGGTCATGGCAAAGCAGCCAGGGATGTCCAGGCTCATGATGCCGGGCAGCCACTTGGCATGGTGTTCTTCGGTGCCGAGGTGGTTCACGGCGGAGCCGAAGAGGCCCCACTGCACACCGGCTTTGATCTGAAGCGAGGGGTCGGCGATGACCAGCTCCTGGAAGCCGGCCACGTTGCCGCCGTGCTCGTCGGCGCCGCCGACTGACACGGGGAACGCGCGGTGCACGGCCCCGTTCTCCACGAGAATCTTGAGCTGGCCGAAGACGCGCCGGCGGTGCTCGGTGTGGGTGAGGCCTTCCGTCTTGTGCAGTTCCGGCTGGCCGGCAAGCTGCCGGGAGGCGCGGCGGATGTCTGCCCACTTTCCGAGCAGAAGCTCGCCCAGCGCGGCGACGTCAACGGCGGGAACCGCCGGTTCTGCGGTGGGGGCCGGTGCTGCCTGCGCAGCGCTTGGGGTGGTGCGGCCGGGCGTTCCCTGGCCTGCTGTGGTGCGTTCGGCGCCCGCGGGGCGGTCTGCCAGTTCGGTCATGTCGATTCCTTCTTTGGTTCTGACAAGGTCGGTGCTGAGGTCGGTGCTGAGGTCGGTTCTGGAGCGGGGGAGTTGGGACCGGACCGGAGAGCGGGCGCGATCCCGAGGCAGAGCCAGTCGGTGATCTGGCGGGCCATCGCCTCCTGGTCGGGCTTGGCGGGAGACGGCGGGCTGGCGAGCCATTGTTCGCCGGCGTTCCGGACCAGGCCGATCGCCGCGTTGGGCCAGTATCCGATGGCCGCCTCCCGGCCGGCGGAGTCGCCGAGGTGGCTGCGCATGGGGCCGGCGATCATGTCGCTGACCGCAGCGAAGAAGTGGCCCAGGGCGCCTGTAGTGGCGACGGTGCTGTTGGCGGCCCCGGCGTCGCCGGGAGTGTAGCGCGTCACGAAGGTGTACACATTCGGGCTGGTTTCGGCCATCTGCAGATACGCGGACACCATGGCAAACAGTCCCTCGCGGGGGGTCTGGGCGCCCTGCGCTGCTTCCTGGATGCGGCGCTGCATCTGGCTCAGCACCACTTCGCCCACGGCCTGCTGCAGCCCGGCTTTGTCCCCGAAGTACCGGTAGAACACGGACTTCGAGGTGCCCGCCGCGGCGGCAATCTCTTCCATTGACGCATCGCTGCCGAGCCCATGCACGGCTTTCCGGGCTGCCTTAATGAGTTCCCGGCGGCGCTCCTCGCGGTGCGACTGCCAGCGGGAGGCGCGGCCGTCCACGCTGCCGGCTGGAGTGCCGCCGGCGTCGGCCGCGGGTTCGCCGGGAAGACCGGTCTGGGAAATGTTCACGATACCCAGCGTATCAGGTACGCTGGGTATCGGTAACCCGCTTTGATCGAAGGAGACAGCCCATGTCCGTCAACGGACAGTCCGCACCCGGACCTCAGGACCCGACCCGCGCAGCAACGACCCCGGCCGCCAGCCGGGTAACGGATCGGGCTGCAACGCCTCAGCTCCGCAAGGCAGTCATTGTGGGCGGCAACCGCATTCCGTTCGCCCGGACCGGTGGCGCCTACACGAAGTCGTCGAACCAGGACATGCTGACCGCCGCCCTCGACGGGCTGATCGCCCGGTTCGGCCTGCAGGACGAGCGCATCGGTGAAGTTGCCGCCGGCGCCGTGCTCAAGCATTCCCGTGACTTCAACCTGACCCGCGAGGCGGTGCTGGGCTCCGCGCTCTCCGCCGAGACTCCGGCCTATGACCTGCAGCAGGCCTGCGCCACCGGGCTGGAGACGGTCCTCGGCCTCGCCAACAAGATCAAACTCGGGCAGATTGATTCGGCCATTGCCGGCGGCGTGGATTCCGCCTCGGACGCTCCCATTGCCGTCAGCGAAGGCCTCCGGGAGGTGCTCCTCGACCTGAACCGCGCGAAAACACTGCCGCAGCGGCTGCAGGTCCTTAGCCGGCTCCGGCCCAAGGACCTCGCGCCCGATGCCCCCAGCACAGGCGAACCCCGCACCGGCCTCTCCATGGGCGAGCACCAGGCCCTCACCACGGCCCAGTGGAAGATCACCCGCGAGGCGCAGGACGAGCTGGCCTTCAACAGCCACCGCAACCTCGCAGCCGCCTACGACGCCGGGTTCTTCGATGACCTGCTGACCCCGTACCGCGGCCTGTCGCGGGACTCCAATCTCCGTGCGGACACCAGCTTGGAGAAGCTGGCCTCACTCAAGCCCGTCTTCGGCAAGAGCCTGGGTTCCGCGGCAACCATGACGGCAGGCAACTCCACCCCGCTGACCGACGGCGCCTCCACCGTGCTGCTCGGTTCCGAGGAATGGGCCGACGCCCATGACCTGCCCAAGCTGGCCACCGTGGTTGACGGCGAGGCGGCGGCCGTGGACTTCGTCCACGGCAAGGACGGACTCCTCATGGCGCCGGCCTACGCCGTGCCGCGCCTGCTCGCCCGCAACGGACTGACCCTTGAGGACTTCGACTTCTTCGAAATCCACGAGGCTTTCGCCGGCACTGTGCTCAGCACCCTCGCCGCATGGGAGGACGAGGAATTCGGCCGCACCCGCCTCGGCCTCGACGGAGCCTTCGGCAGCATCGACCGGTCCAGGCTCAACGTCAACGGATCCTCCCTCGCCGCGGGCCACCCGTTCGCGGCCACCGGGGGACGGATTGTTGCGTCGCTCGCCAAGATGCTCCATGCGAAGGGCCGCGTCGACGGCCGGCCCGCCCGTGGCCTGATCTCGATCTGCGCCGCCGGCGGCCAGGGCGTCGTCGCTATTCTTGAAGCACACTAGGGGGAACCGATGACCGACAAATACACACGTTTGGTGAGCCACGGCCTCGGCCGGGACATCGCGAGGAAACTGGGACTGCCCCAGCCAGTGGCGCTGCGGCGGTACACGCCGGGCCAGCCGCTGGTTACCGGGCCCATCCTGGTGCAGGGTGCCGGCAGCGGCGCTGATGCGCTGGCCTCCACGCTCCTGTCCTGGGACCTTGATGTGCGCCGCCACGCAGTGCCCAAAGAAAAGCTCGGCGCCATCATCCTGGTGCTGGATGAGCTGAGCCGCCCGGAGGACCTGGAGAAGCCGGTACTCACCGCTGCCACTTCCCTCCGCGACCTGGCAGCCAATGCCCGCGTCGTCACCATCTCCCGCAGCGCAGCGGACGCTGCAAACCCAAGTGCTGCAAACCCAGATGCTGCTGGTTCCGAGGCTGCGGACCCGGCCGCCGCTGCGGCGCGGCAGGGCGTGGACGGGCTCCTCCGCTCGCTGGCCAAGGAACTCCGCGCCGGCGCCACCGCCAACGGGATCCTCCTCGCAGACGGCGCCGGCACCACCAGCCCCAGCACCCTCGGCGCGCTCCGGTTCTTCCTGTCCGGCCGCTCCGCGTTCGTGGACGGGCAGTTCCTCACCGTCCGCTCGGCCGAGGGTGCGCTGCCGGCTGACGCCGAGAAGCCGCTGGCGGGCAAGGTCGCCGTCGTGACCGGGGCCGCGCGCGGAATCGGTGCCGCGATTGCCCGCACCCTGCACCGGGACGGCGCCATGGTGGTTGCCGTTGATATCCCGGCCGCCGGGGACCACCTCGCCGCGGTGGCGAATGAGGTCCATGGCACGGCCCTGCAGCTGGACATCAGCCGCGAGGACGCCGGGCAGCGGATCATTGACCACGCCGTGGAACGCCACGGACGGCTGGACATCGTGATCCACAACGCCGGCATCACGCGGGACAAACTGCTCGCCAACATGGACCAGGGCCGCTGGAACTCGGTGATCGCGGTCAACATCGCCGCGCAGCTGCGGATCAATGAGGCGCTCCTGGCGTCGGAGCACTTCCGGAGCTCACCCCGCATCGTCTCCGTCGCCTCAACCAGCGGTATCGCCGGCAACCGCGGCCAGACCAACTATGCCGCCTCCAAGGGCGGCGTGATGGGCATGGTCCGGGCCACGGCTCCGCTGATCGGCACGCACGGCGGCTCCATCAACGCCGTCGCGCCCGGCTTCATCGAGACGGAGATGACCGCGAAGATCCCCTTCGCCACCCGCGAGATCGCCCGCAGGCTGAACTCCCTGCAGCAGGGCGGCCGGCCGGGCGACGTGGCCGAGGCCATCGCGTTCCTGGCCAGTGACGCGGCCGGCGGCATCTCCGGCGAGGTGCTGCGCGTCTGCGGGCAGAACCTGGTGGGGGCATGACCCCAGCGCAGCCCGTCATCCTGGGCGAGATGCCGTCGCTGTCCAAGCTGTACGTCAACGCGGCCGCCACCGCCGCCCGCCGCCGGGTGCTGGGCACGCACCCGGGGAACGGGCTGCCGGCGACGCGGCACGAGGTCCGCGGCGTCAAGGCGGCAGTGGAGAACCTCACGGCGTACCAGCACCTGATCGGCGAGAGCGCGAGCGACGTGCTGCCGGCCGGGTTTGTCCATGCCCTGGCCTTCCCGCTGGCCATGAGCGTGATGAACCGGGACGACTTCCCGCTGCCGCTGCTGGGCATGATCCACCTGCAGAACCGGGTGGTGCAGTCCGTGCCCCTGCGGTTCACCGACGCCCTGGACATCCGCTCGTGGTCCGAGGACCTGCGCGGCCACCGGGCCGGCACCCAGCTGGACGTTGTCACCGAGGTGCGCCGAACAGGGGAGGACGCCGTGAGCTGGCGCGGTGTCTCAACCTACCTGGCAAAGGGTGTGTATCTGCCCGGCATCGACAAGCCCTCGGCCGCGCCGGCACCGGCGGCCTTCGCGGTGCCGGACCCCACGGCGCTGTGGCAGCTGGGTGTGGACACCGGGCGCGCCTACGCGGCCGTGTCCGGCGATTTCAACCCGATTCACCTGAGCGTCCTCTCGGCCAAGGCCTTGGGGATGCGCCGGTCCATCGCGCACGGCATGTACCTGGCGTCAAGAGCGCTGGCTGACGTCGGCGCCGCCAAGGGCGATGCCTTCAGCTGGGACGTGTCCTTCGAGGCGCCGGTGTTCCTGCCGGCCCGCGTGGCCCTGGACATCAGCACCACGCAGGGCGACGACGGCCCCTGGCGGCGCTCGGACTATGTCGCCTGGAACGCGCGGTCCGGGCGCAAGCATTTCAGCGGATCGGTCGCAGCGCTCTAGCTGTACCCGGCCCCACAAGACGACGGCGGTGCCCGCCCCGGAGAGGGGAGGGCACCGCCGTCGTTGTTTGGGCGGTTAGGCCCGGTCCGCTGCGCCCGACTTCGCGACCCGGAGCACCCGGTGCAGGCTCAGCAGGATCGATTCAACGGCGCTCGGGGCGTCGGTTGCCGCCTCCTCGGCACCGACCCGCACTGTCAGGTCCCGGATACCGGCGTCGGCCGCTTTGATCTTCTCCGCCTGCTGCTCCGGGCTCTCCTCCTCGACCGCCTCCAGGACATCGCCCACGGAGGCCATGGCATCGGCGAGCGGGGCCGCAAATTCATCCGGGACCACAAAGGGGGTGTCTTTGGCCCAGATAACGTCCGAGAGGACCTGCGTTACGTCCTGGACGTGGAACGTCACCCGTTCCAGGTCCCGCAGGTTGCGGTAGTCCTGCTCGATGTCCCGGGGGTGGAGCCGGCGCCGGGGGTTGGCCCGGCGGCTGGCGTCCGCTTTCTCCACGGCGACGCGGACGGACCGTGCGGAGGCTTCGAGCTCGTCAGAACGCTTTGCCCAGTCTTCGTGTTCCGGGGGCCAGCTTTCCTTCAGGGCCTTGGCCATGTCCCAGAGCTGCTGGGCGAGAGCCAGGCGCAGTTCCGCGATGCTGAGCTCGGCGGCGCGGAAGTGCAGCGGCGGGAACACCAGGAGGTTCACCAGGATGCCCACCGTCACGCCCACCCCCATCTGGAGGAGGTAGCCGAAGGAGAACTGGTCCGGGTCGTGGCCGCCCACCAGCAGGACCAGCAGTGCCGCCGTCGGGATCCAGTCCCGGCCCGCGCCGATCTTCGGGAGTCCGGCCAGGATCACGCCGAACGCCATCACGACGCCGACCGTCAGCGGCGACGGGCTGCCGAGGATAAACAGGACAAAGGCCAGTCCCACCCCGATCGCCAGACCGGCGAGCGCCTGGACACCCTGCCGCACCGAGCCGGCGACGTGCTCGTACATCGCCACCAGCGCGCCCAGCGGCGCGTAATAGGGGTAATCCGCTGCGGAACCGGGCATAAACGGGGCAATCGCGAAGGCGATGCCCGCTGCCAGCCCTGCCTTCAGGGCCAGCTGCAGCCGGGGCCAAAGCAGCGCCGCGCGGATGTTGGCGGACACGGTCCGCCAGAGCCGCGAAGGCAGGGAGGGTCCCCCTGCGTGCGTAGCCTCGTCTGTAGTAGTCATCCGGCTCACCCTAGGGCCGGGACGTTGCTGCGACAACTGGACGAACCCCGGGGTGCCCGCGGGTCAGCCTGCCCCGTTCCCCGGCGCCACTTCCTCACCGGCCGTGACCGGGCCCGGCGGCGTGCCGTCACCGAAGGGGCGGCCGCCGAGGGCCTCGCGGCCGTGTGCGGACAGCCAGCCGTCCAGTGCCGGACCCGCGGGGACGATTCCTGTGGGGTTGATGTCCTCATGGACGATGTAATAGTGCTGCTTGATCTGCACGAAGTCGATGGTGTCGCCGAACCCCGGGGTCTGGAACAGGTCACGGGCATAGGCCCACAATGCGGGCATCTCGCTGAGCTTCTGGCGGTTGCACTTGAAATGCCCGTGGTAGACGGCGTCAAACCGTACCAGCGTGGTGAAGAGCCGGACGTCGGCCTCGGTGATGGTGTCTCCCACCAGGTACCGCTGTGCGGTGAGGCGCTCCTCCAGCCAGTCCAGGGCGGTCCAGAGCCGCTCATAGGCCGCGTCGTAGGCCTCCTGGGAGCCTGCGAAGCCGCAGCGGTACACCCCGTTGTTCACCTCGGTGAAGACCCTCTTGTTGACCGCGTCGATCTCCGCGCGCAGGGCCTCCGGGTACAGCTCGGGAGCGCCCGGCCGGTGGTAGCCGGTCCACTCGGTGGAAAAGTCGAGGGTGATCTGCGGGAAGTTGTTGGTCACCACCTGGCCGCTGGCGACGTCGACGATCGCAGGTACCGTGATGCCGCGGGGATAGTCCGGGAAACGGCGGAAGTAGGCTTCCTGGATCCGTTCCATGCCGAGCACCGGGTCCTTGCCGCCGGGATCCAGGTCGAACGTCCAGGAGCGGGCGTCATGGGTGGGACCGGGCTGGCCGAGGGAGATGACGTCCTCCAGGCCCAGCAGCCGCCGCACAATCACGGTCCGGTTGGCCCACGGGCAGGCGCGTGCGGCGACCAGCCGGTAGCGGCCCGGCTCCACCGGCCAGCCGGGCTCGCCGTTCTCGCCGGGGGCGCCGTCGCGGGTGATCCGGTCCTCGATGTAGTTGGTGTCCCGGGTGAACTCCGCGCCGCCGGTGACGTAGGCACCCTTCGTGCTGAATCCTGGATCGTCCGTATGTGTGCTCATGGTCCCAGCCTATGCCGGGGCGGCGCCGGGTCCCTGCAACGGTGCGGACGGCAGGACTGCGAACACCTGCGACATGGGCTGCCATGCAACCCACCAGGCGGCACCGACGACGGCGGCAAACAGCACGATCCAGACGAATGCGGGAACCCGGGTGGCACGGGAAAGAAGGTACGCGTCCGACGTCGCCAGCCGGTCCCGTCGCTTCAGGTGCACGGTGGCCACCTTGCCCAGATCCCGGACGGCGGCGACGAGCAAGGCCAGGCCCAGCACGATCATGACGTGGCCGTTGAATTCGGGCGGGACGGTCAATACGAGCAGGACGGCTGCCAGCACCGCGGCGGCGGTGATCACCAGCCCGGCGCCGTTGCGGATAAAGAGGAACGAGGCCAGGAGGATGAGGGTCCCGACGGACATCGCCGCCGGACCCCAGCCATTGAAGCCGCTCCAGACCATCGCCGCGCCCACCACGGCCGGGACCGGGTACCCCCAGAACGTGGACCAGACGGCGGCCAGGGGCCTCCGGCTGAACGTGGTGGTGGTGCCCGAGTGGTCCAGGCCCAGGCGGATGCCGCCGACGCGCTGCCCGGTCATCAGCGCGGCGAACGCGTGGCCAAGCTCGTGGGTCACGGTGGCCAGCAGCCCGAAGTACCGCCAGGTTGCCCGCGGAAGGGAGAGGGCGACGGCCAGGAGGATGACCAGGGCCAGTTCAGTGCCTGTGACGGCAGGGGCAGGGGAGTGCGTGAACCCGGCGACGATCCGCTGCCACCAGGTCTCGGCGGCGTTGTTCATGCCCGTGGGCCCGAAGGTCTTCCGGCGGAGCCCGACGGGCCGGCGCTGTGCCGGATGCAGTACGGGGTCCAGGGCCTGGCCTCGAGCCTGCCCTCGGCGATAGGCTCCCCGCACACGGCACAGATGCCGTAGGTGCCCGCATTGATCCGTTCCAGGGCCGCCTCGACCTGCGCGAGTCCCTGGCGGCTCTGCTCCAGGAGGGCCGAGGCCTGGGAGAGCTCAAAGGCTATGGTCGCGCCCTCGGGGTCATGTTCGTCGTCGACGTTCGAATCCTGCCGGGCGGCGTTCACCGAGGAAATATCCCGGCCAAGCGCGGGGAGGAGGGCAAGTTTGCGGCGGCGCTCCTCCTGGAGGAGGGACCGGAACTTTTCGACGTCGACCATAGGCTGCAAGGCTAGCGCTGACGCTGCGGTTGCGTCCAAAGCCGCCGCCGGGACCAGCCGCGGCACGGCCTCACCTCCCCGGGCCGATGACCGGCCGATGTCCGGGCCGAAAGGCCCGGTGCCCGGGCAGGGGCCGGCCGTAAAGTGGGGAAGAGAGCCTCCGGAGTGCGGTCAGGACCGCGTGCAGTCAACACAGTCGGAAGTCAGCAGACGCAGGAGACGTCATGGATCAGCCAGCGGCCGGTACCGGCCCCAAGAATGCCGATGAGGAAGCGGAAGCCCTCGCAGCGGTGGAGCATCACCACGCGGGTATGCTCAAGCGCCTCACGGCCCTGACGGAGACGCTCGTCCACGCCGTCCGGGAGCAGGATGCCGTGGCGGAGCACAGCGCCCATGAGGTGCTGGTGGAATGGTGCGAGGACGACCTCGTTCCGCACACGCTCGCCGAGGAGGGTCCGCTGTACAGCGGGCCCCGCAACCTCCCGGAGGGCCGGCTGCTGGTGGATGGGATGCTGGCCGAGCACCGGGTGATCGTCGCCCTGGTTGAGGAACTGCGGGGATCCGCCGGGGTGGAGTCCGCCGTGGCCGCCGGCTCCATCCGGAACATCTTCGCCCTCCACCTGGAGAAGGAGAACACGCTCCTGATGCCGCTCATCGTTGCCACTCCCGGACTCTCGCTGGCCCGCGCCGTCGAGGGCCTGCACGAACTGGTCGGTGAAGCCCACGTCCACCGGCCCGGGACGGGGAGCGGATCCAGCGTCTAGAGTGGCCCCATGGCTGATGGCATGCACCACGACAACGGGCCCGGCAGCACCGAACTCTTGCGCCAGCTCGCGGCTGCGCACGGCGTGGGGACGTCCTACTGGGGGTGGGACGGCGTCGAGCGGTCCGTCCCGGACAGCACACTGCGCGGTGTCCTCTCAGCGCTGGGCGTTTCCGCCGGGGATGCGGCAGAGATGGAAGCGGCCCTTGCCGCGGCCCGGCTGGCACCGTGGCGCCGCCTCCTGCCTCCGATCGCCGTCGCCCGCGAGGGACAGGAGCTGCTGGTCCACGTCCACGTCCCGCACGGGAGCGCCGTCAGCGTGTGGATCATCGCCGAGGACGGCAGCAGGTACCCGGCGGAACAGCGGGACAACTGGGATGCGCCGGTCGACGTCGACGGCGTCCTCACCGGCCGGGCGGCGTTCGCAGTTCCTGACACGGTACCCCTCGGCTGGCACCAGCTGGTGGCAGAGAACGAGGGTACCGCCGCGCAATGCCCGCTGGTGGTGACACCCCCGCAGCTCCAGACCACCGCGGCGCTCGCCGGGCGGCGGAACTGGGGCCTGACGGCGCAGCTCTACTCCGTCCGTTCGTCGCGGTCCTGGGGGATCGGCGACTTCGCCGACCTCGCGGATCTCGCCACCATGTCGGGGCAGGAAGGCGCCGGGTTCGTCCTGGTCAATCCGCTGCACGCCGCCGAGGCCCGGCCGCCGGTCGAAGACTCGCCCTACCTGCCCACCACCAGGCGGTACTTCAATCCGCTCTACCTCCGTGTGGAGGAAATCCCCGAATACGGCTACCTCGACCCGGCAGGGCGGTCCGAAGTGGAGCGGCTGGCCGGGCAGCAGCACGCCGCGAACCACTCCACCGCACTGCTGGACCGGAACGCCTGCTACGCGGCTAAACTCGCCGCCCTGGAGCTGGTGTTCGGTGTTCCGCGTGACCCGGCCCGGGCCAGCGCGTTTGCGGACTTCTGCGCCGGCCAGGGGCAGGGGCTCGATGACTTCGCCCTCTGGTGCGCCCTCTCCGAGAAGCTGGGTCCCGGGGCGCCGGAATGGGCGGGTGTGGCGTCCGCCCCGGACACCGCCTACTGCCGGGAGCAACGGTCCCTGCTTTCCGGCCGGATTGAATTCCACCGCTGGCTGCAGTGGCTGTGCGACCAGCAGCTCGAGGCCGCACAGCACGCCGCCCGGCGGTCGGGGATGGGGATCGGCGTCATCCACGATCTTGCGGTGGGCGTGAAGCCCGGCGGCGCGGACGACTGGTCCCTAGCCGGGGTGCTGGCACGGAACGTCACGGTGGGCGCGCCCCCGGACATGTTCAACCAGCAGGGCCAGGACTGGACCCAGCCGCCCTGGCATCCGGGCCGGCTCGCCGAATCCGGGTACGCCGCCTACCGGGACATGCTGCGGACCGTGCTGCGTCATGCCGGCGGTATCCGGGTGGACCACATCCTGGGCCTGTTCCGGCTGTGGTGGATTCCAGACGGCGCCGGGCCGGGGGACGGCACGTACGTCTACTACGACCATGAGGCGCTGATCGGCATCCTGGCGCTGGAGGCGCAGCGGGCCGAAGCTATAGTGATCGGCGAGGACCTGGGCGTGTTCGAGCCCTGGGTGCGGGACTACCTCGCGGAGCGCGGGATCTTTGGCACCTCGATCCTCTGGTTCGAGCACGACGACGACGGCCCGATCCCGCCGGAACGGTACCGGCAGCAGTGCCTGACAAGCGTCAACACCCATGATTTGCCCCCGACTGCCGGCTACCTCGCCGGGGAGCACGTCACCCTGCGCGAATCCTTGGGCCTGCTGCGGCGCCCGGTGCACGAGGAGCGCGCCGAGGCCGCCGCGGAGCAGCAGGCCGTGTTCAATCTCCTGCAGGAGCGCGGTCTCCTGCCAGAGGCCGGACACCGCGACGCGCAGGGTACTGTCGAGGCGCTCTACGCCCTCACCACCTTGGCCCCCTCGGCCCTGCTGGGCGTCGCGCTGGTTGACGCGGTGGGCGAAACCCGGACCCAGAACCAGCCCGGCACCAGCACGGAGTATCCCAACTGGCGCATTCCGCTGGCGGGCCCGCGCGGACCCGTTCTCCTGGACGCGCTGCAGTCCGACCCGGGGTTCCGGTCCCTCGTCGGCACGGTCCGGTCCGGACTACGTGACTCAGAGGATGGCCCTGCAGCCTGAGCAGGCTGGCGGGCCCATGCGCCGGGCCGCGCCGGGAGTCGCCGGCGGCCTGGCCTTCGTCCCGGGTGCCTGCCTCGGCGTCGAGGACGGCTACGCGCTCCTGGGCATCATCGCACTGGGCGGCCTCGCGGGCCTGTGGTGGTGTGTGGCGGCCATGCAGCGCCGCGGACGGAGAACCAAGGCGGAGTACGTCCAACACGGTGGCAACCCCGCCGGGACGAGCGACCTGCTGTTCGGCGCAGTGGTGTACAAGATCACGCCGGAAGGCCGGTGGAAGTGGCCGGAACCCAGCTCCAGCAGCGAATAACCCGGCAGGCCGGCACCCCAGGCTTGAAATAGGGAGGGGCGCCGCGGGCACGGCCGTCCGCAGTATTGCACGCGAAAAAGGCCCTGGAATCCATGGGATTCCAGGGCCTTTTCCTGTTGTGCGCGGAGGGGGACTTGAACCCCCACCCCCTTTCGAGGACTAGCACCTCAAGCTAGCGCGTCTGCCATTCCGCCACCCGCGCAGGTGGTATTCGGTAAACCTTTTCGCCTTTCAGCGTTTTGGATTCCTCCGAAGCAGCGAGAAAGACTCTAGCACGACTTTTCCGGAAACAAATAATCGGGGCCCGGCAGGGAGGTGTGGGTAGGCTGAAGCAACAACAGAGCCGCCGCCACGAGGAGTGAAACATGACTGACATCAGGCCCGAGGATGAGGTAGTCAGGATCTGCCAGGAACTGATCCGTATCGACACATCCAACTACGGCGACGGCTCCGGCCCGGGGGAGCGGGCGGCCGCCGAGTACACCGCGGGACTGATGACCGAAGTAGGACTCGACGCCGAAATCTTCGAGGCCGCCCCGGGCCGTGCCAGCGTGGTGACCAGGCTGGCCGGGGAGGACCCGTCCGCCAGCGCCCTTGTGGTCCACGGGCACCTTGATGTTGTCCCTGCACTCCGCGACCAGTGGTCGGTGGATCCCTTCGGCGCCGAACTCAAGGACGGCATGATCTGGGGGCGCGGCGCCGTGGACATGAAGGACATGGACGCCATGATCCTCTCCGTCCTGCGGAACTTCGCCCGCACCGGCCGCAAGCCCAAGCGGGACCTGATCTTCGCGTTCTTCGCGGACGAGGAGGCCGGCGGCACCTACGGCGCCCGGTACGCCATCGAGAAGCGGCCGGAACTTTTTGACGGCGCCACCGAGGCCATCTCCGAGGTTGGCGGCTTCTCCGCCACCATCGGCGGCCAGCGGACCTACCTCCTGCAGACCGCCGAGAAGGGCCTCTCCTGGCTCCGCCTCGTCGCCCACGGGCGCGCCGGCCACGGCTCCCAGATCAACACCGACAACGCCGTCACACGGCTCGCCGGCGCAGTGTCCCGCATCGGGGAATACAACTGGCCGGTGGAGCTCACGCCCACCACACGGCAGTTCCTCGACGGCGTGACAGAACTCACGGGTGTGGAATTCGATCCGGACGACCCCGACAAGATCCTTAAGGAACTCGGCACGGTGGCCCGCTTCGTCGGCGCCACCCTGCAGAACACCACCAACCCCACCCTGCTCAAGGGAGGCTACAAGCACAACGTGATCCCCGAATCGGCAGAGGCCCTCATCGATGCCCGGACCCTGCCCGGCCAGGAGGAGCACGTCCTGGAAACCGTCCGGGAGCTGGCCGGCGCCGGCGTGGACGTCAGCTACGTCCACAACGACGTCTCCCTGGAGGTTCCGTTCGCCGGCAACCTGGTGGACGCCATGATCGATGCCCTGCACACCGAGGACCCAGGCGCCAAGGTCCTGCCGTACACGCTCTCCGGGGGGACCGACAACAAGTCCCTGAGCCGGCTGGGGATCACCGGCTACGGCTTCGCGCCGCTCCAGCTCCCGGATGAACTGGACTTCACCGGCATGTTCCACGGCGTGGACGAACGTGTCCCCACCGACTCCCTCAAGTTCGGCGCCCGCGTGCTGGACACCCTGCTCACCAACTACTAAGGCTGAAAGCTGCCCATGCGCCTTGACGATCTCCTGACCGACGTCCTGCCCGAATCCCTGCTGGAAAGGATCCGCGGCCGTGCAACCGGGTACGACCGCGACAACGCCTTTTTCGCCGAGGACCTGGAGGAACTCGCAGCGGCCGGGTACCTCAAGATCTTCGTCCCGGCGTCCGACGGCGGGCTGGGCCTCGGGCTCGCGGAGGCGGCGCAGCTGCAGCGGCGCCTCGCGACGGCGGCCCCGGCCACCGCGCTGGCCGTCAACATGCACCTCGTGTGGACCGGCGTCGCGCACGTCCTGGCCGCCCGCGGCGACTCCTCGCTGGACTTCGTCCTCAAGGAAGCCGCGCAGGGCGAGATCTTCGCGTTCGGAAACTCCGAGGCGGGCAACGACTCGGTCCTCTTCGACTCCCGCACCGCTGCTGTCCCGGATGCCGGCGGCGGCTACGCGTTCACCGGCCGAAAAATCTTCACCAGCCTCTCCCCGGCATGGACCCGGCTGGGGATTTTCGGCAAGGACACCTCGGCCGGCGACGGCGAAGGACAACTGGTCCACGGCTTCATCACCAGGGACACCCCCGGCTACGAAATCCTGGCTGACTGGGACACCCTGGGCATGCGCGCCAGCCAGTCGAACACCACGGTGCTGGACGGCGCCGTGGTGCCTGCGGAGAGGATCTTCCGGAAGCTTCCCGTGGGTCCCAACGCCGATCCGCTGATCTTCGCCATCTTCGCCTGCTTCGAGACGCTGCTGGCCGCGGTGTACACGGGCATCGGCGAACGTGCGCTGGCGCTGGGGGTCGACGCGGTGAAGCGGCGCACGTCGTTCAAGAACGGCGGACGCAGCTACGCCCAGGACCCGGACATCCGCTGGAAGGTGGCCGACGCCGCCATGGCGATGGACGCGCTGTACCCCCAGCTCTCCAGCGTTGCCGCCGACGTCGACGCGCTGGCCAACCACGGCGGCCAGTGGTTCCCGAAGCTGGTGGGCCTCAAGGTCAGTGCGACGGAGACGGCCCGCACTGTGGTGGACCTGGCCATCCGGGTCTCCGGCGGATCCAGCTACTTCCGCGGCTCCGAACTGGAACGGCTCTACCGGGACGTGCTGGCAGGTATGTTCCACCCCTCGGACGACGAATCCGCGCACAACACCGTGGCCAACGCCTGGCTGGGACCGCTTGAGACGGCGTAGGACCTAAATGGTCCTTCTGGATTCCAGAACCCTAGACGGTCCTCTGGACTCCAGAACCCTAGACGGTCCTTTGGACTCCAGAACCCTAAACGGTCCTCTGGACCTGGGTCACCCGGCGGCGCAGCCAGAAGCGGCGGCCGCCGCCCAGGTACAGCACACTGCGCTCCAGTTCCCACTTGCCGTACTCGGAATGCTCCACGAGGCGGCGGCGCGCTTCGGGCAGGGAATCCTCGGGACTGACCGTCAGTACGAGGTATTCGTACTGCCTCACATAGTCCCGTTCCCGCCGGACCGAGCTGCTCAGAAAATGTTCCTTCATTGCTCTCCATTTTCTACCTTTTCCGGCTAACGTGAAGTCATGAGCATCGATCCGCGTGTCGCGCTTCAGTCCCTGACGTCTGCGCTGGAAGAACACCTCGCCAGCGCGTCGGCACGCCGGGGAGCCGGGGACCCCGCGGTCGAGGCGGCGTTCTTTGCCGTAGCCGATGCCTTCGAAGTCTACGAGGACGCGCTCTACGAAGCCTACGGCGAAGTGACGCCGCTCGAGGTGATCGAAGACGACAGCGATGAAGACGACGACGAGGATGTCGACGACGAGGAAGACCTGGAAATCCTCCAGGACTGAACTGCGCCGCAGGCGCGGGCAGGCCAGGCGCGGGCAGGCCCGCTCAGGCGGGACTGGACACGTCCTCCAGGGCCAGCGCGATCTGTGGAGGAAGCGGCGCCAGCGTTGAATCCAGGATTTCTTTGAGCTGCACCGGGGTGCGCGCGCCCACGATGGCCGTCGCCACACCGGGCTGGGCCAGCAGCCAGCTGAGGGACACGTCCAACGGGGTGCGCCCCAGTCCTTTCGCGGCCATCGCCACGGCTTCGACCACCCTTGACGCCGCACCCTCCAGGTAGGGTTCCACATACCCGGCCAGCCGCGAGTGGGCCGCGCGCGAATCGGCCGGAATGTGCCCCCGGTACTTGCCGCTCAGCACCCCGCGCCCTGCCGGGCCCCAAGCCATCAGACCCAGGCCGGCGTCCTCGACAGCGGGAATGAGTTCCGTCTCGGGGGAGCGGCGCAGCAAGGAGTACTCGGACTGGTTGGCCACCAGCGGGAACCCTGCCACTGCGGCGGCCTTCGCCGTCTGCCAGCCGTTAAAGTTGGAGACGCCCGCATAGCGGGCCCGGCCCGAGCGGACCGCGAATTCGAGGGCGGAGAGGGTCTCCTCCAGCGGAACGTTGGGGTCCCAGGCGTGGGCAAACCACAGGTCCACGTAGTCGGTGCCCAGCCGGGCCAGGCTGGCGTCCAGTCCGGACAGCATCCCGTTCCGGGAGGTGTCGACGCTGCGCCGGCCGTCCGACGTCGTCAGCCCCGCCTTGGTGGAGATGACCACCTCGGAGCGCGCCACGACGTCGCCCAGCATGCTGCCGAGCATCGCCTCGGCCTGGCCGTCGGCGTAGGACGCGGCCGTGTCGATCAGGGTGCCGCCGCCGTCCACAAAGGTGCGAAGCAGCGCCGAAGCATCCTGCTCATCGGTTTCCCGGGCCCAGGACATGGTTCCAAGGGCCAAGGAGGATACGCGCAACCCACTGTTGCCGACATAACGCTGCTGCATGTCAGCAAGCTTACGGGGATTCGGCTGGCTCCATGACGTAGGGTCTATAAACGTGAACTGGTTTGAAGCGGCCTTTCTGGGCCTTGTGCAGGGACTGACAGAATTCCTCCCGATTTCCTCTAGCGCCCATCTGCGGATTGTCGGCTCCTTCCTCCCCAACGCGGCTGATCCCGGGGCCGCCTTCACCGCTATCACCCAGCTCGGTACGGAAACCGCTGTGGTGGTGTACTTCTGGCGGGACATCGTGCGGATCATCAAGGCTTGGACCGGGTCCCTGATGGGCAAGGTGCCCCGGAATGATCCCGATGCCCGGATGGGCTGGCTGGTGATCCTGGGCAGCCTGCCGATCATTGTCCTGGGCCTGCTGTTCCAGGACCAGATCGAGTCCGTCCTCCGCAGCCTCTGGATTGTGGCCACCATGCTGATTGTCTTCGGCATGATCCTCGCCGTCGCCGACGCCGTCGGACGCCAGGACCGCGACCTGACCCAGCTGACCTACAAGCACGGCATCCTGTACGGCCTGGCACAGGCGATGGCCCTCATTCCCGGCGTCTCCCGCTCCGGCGGCACCATCACCGCGGGCCTGCTGATGGGCTACACCCGCGAGGCGGCGGCCCGCTACTCCTTCCTGCTGGCCATCCCGGCAGTCTTCGGCAGCGGCCTCTACCAGCTCTACAAAGTGGTCTCCAAGGACGGCATCACCGGCCCGTACAGCCTCCCGGAAACGGCCCTCGCGACCGCTGTCGCCTTCGTGGTGGGGTACATCATCATCGGATGGTTCCTGAAGTATGTGTCCACCCACAGCTACCGGCTCTTCGTCTGGTACCGGATTCTGCTGGGCCTGGCCCTGTACGTGCTGCTCGGTTTTAACGTCATCAGCGCCTAGCACTAGGCTTGGGCTGTGAAGTCCTGGATCTCCCGCCCCGTTCCCCAGCTGCCCGGCAGCATGCCTGCCCTCCGCCTGTTCGACACAGCCAAAGGCGACGTCGTGACCCTCGTCGCCACGGGCGAACAGTCAATGTATGTCTGCGGAATCACCCCGTATGACGCCACCCACATGGGCCACGCGGCCAGCTACGTCGCGTTCGACCTGCTCAACCGCGCCTGGCGGGACGGCCGGCAGCAGGTGTCCTACGTCCAGAACGTCACCGACGTCGACGATCCCCTGCTGGAGCGCGCCACGGCCACCGGAGTGGACTGGCGCGACCTCGCAGCGAGCCAGATCGAGCTCTTCCAGACGGACATGGAAGCCCTCAACGTCCTGGCCCCGGACCGGTATGTCGGCGCCGTGGAGGCGATCCCGCTGATTGTGCCGGCCATTGAGCTCCTGTTGCAGCGCGGGCTGGCCTACCGGGTGGCCGGCGGTGCCGGCGAACCTGACGGCGATGTCTACTATGACGTCGAAGCGGCCGGCAAGCACTCGGCCGAGACCACGGATGCCTGGACCCTTGGTGCGGTCTCCGGGCTGTCCGACGCCGAGATGCTGGAACTTTTCGCCGAACGCGGCGGCGACCCCGGCCGGGCCGGCAAGCGCCAGGCCCTGGACCCGCTCCTCTGGCGCGTGGCCCGCGAGGGCGAACCCAGCTGGCCGGGAGGGGAACTCGGGGCTGGCCGGCCCGGCTGGCACATCGAATGCACCGTGATCGCGCAGAAGTACCTCCCCGCCCCGTTCACCGTCCAGGGCGGCGGCTCGGACCTGGTCTTCCCGCACCACGAGATGGGGGCCGGCCACGCGTACTCGCTGTCCGGAGTGCCGCTGGCGCAACACTTCGCACACGCCGGCATGGTGGGCCTCGACGGCGAGAAAATGAGCAAGTCCAAGGGAAACCTGGTCCTCGTCTCCAGGCTCCGCGCCGCCGGGGAAGAGCCGGCCGCGATCCGGCTGGCCATCCTGGCCCACCACTACCGCAGCGACTGGTCCTGGACCGATGAGGGGTTCGCTGCGGCGAAGGACCGGCTGCGCACTTGGCGCGAGGCCCTCGGCACGGCCCCCGGGGGGTCCGCTGCCGGGCTGGTCTCGCGGATGCGCACGGAACTGTCCAACGACCTCAATGCCCCAGGGGCCGTCGCGGCTGTCGATGAGTGGGCCACCAAGGCGCTTGCCGCGGCCCGCACCGGATCCGCGGCGGACGCCGCCCTGGTGAGCGACGCCGTCAACGCCCTGCTCGGCGTCGAGCTCTAGCGGCTGGCCCTAGGGCTTGTCCTTGCCGCGGCGCTTGAGGTACCGCTCGAATTCCCGGGCGATGGATTCGCCGCTGGCCTCCGGGAGGTCCGCGGTGTCTTTCGCCTCCTCAAGCTGACGGACATACGCCGCGATTTCAGGGTCTTCGGTGGCCAGTTCATCAACGCCCCGCTCCCACGCGTCCGATTCCTCGGCGAGTTCCTGGGTATCGAGCGGTACCTGCAGGAGCTCCTCGATCCGGTGCAGCAGCGCCAGCTGTGCCTTGGGGGAGGGCGCCTGCGCCACGTAGTGCGGCACAGCCGCCCAGAGCGAGACTGTGGGCAGCCCCGCCAGCAGGGCCACCTCCGCGAGGACCCCGACAATTCCCACGGGGCCCTCATACTGCGAGGCCTCAAGGTCCATCCGTTCCCGCAGCGCGGGGTCATCGGTGGAGGCACTCACCGGAATCGGACGGCTGTGCGGCACGTCTGCCAGCAGGGCGCCGACGAGGATCACGTAGTCCACCTGGAGCGCCTCGGCATGGACCAAAAGCTCAGCGGTGTAGGCACGCCACTTGTAGGACGGCTCCGTGCCCTGGACGAAGATCACGTCCACATTGGAGTCCGGCACACTCGCCTTGAAAATGCGGGTCGAGGGCCACTTGATCTTCCGCTCCCCGGACGCCGTGCGCCGGATTGTGGGACGCGTGAACTGGAAATCGTAGTACTCGTCAGCGTCGATCGACCCGACCTTCTTGCCGCCCCAGAGCTTGTTGAGATAGCGCAAGGCATCACTGGCGGCCTCGCCGGCGTCGTTCCAGCCTTCAAAGGCGGCGAGCAATACCGTGATCCGCTGTCCCGCGGGTACGGGCTGCAGCAGCCGTTCCGGCTCGGGCACGCCGACCGCTTCCGCTGGGTCTACCTCGAAGCTGTTCATCCCCTCACCCTACGTCCAAGCACCCGCGCCACGCATGGAATGAAGCGCCGGGAATCACGGGGGGGCAGCCGATATTCGCCGTAGGCGTACTCTCAGGACCCGCACAGGGCCGCACCGTAGACTGGAAACCATGCGATCCTCAGCGTCCCAGCCCCTGCTCAAAGCCGCACTCTGGGACATGGACGGCACCATCGTCGACACCGAGCCCTACTGGATCGAGGCCGAGCACGCCCTCGTGTCCGCGCACGGCGGGCAGTGGTCCCATGAGAAGGCCATGCAGCTGGTGGGCCAGTCGCTGGTCTTCTCCGCGGGCATTCTGCAGGAAGCCGGCGTCCGGCTCGAGCGCCGGGAGATTATCGACACCCTCACCCAGCACGTCATCCGCAAGGTCCGCACGTCCGTGCCTTGGCGCCCCGGCGCCCGGGAGCTGCTGGAGGAACTGCACACAGCAGGGATCCGCTGCGTCCTCGTAACCATGTCCGAGGCGCCGCTGGCGCGGGAGATCGTCGCCAGCCTGCCCCGGCCCTACTTCGATTTCCTGGTCACCGGCGACACCGTCAGCCAGGGCAAGCCGCACCCCGAGGCCTACCTCACGGCAGTCTCGCTGCTGCAGGAGCAGGACCCGGACCTTGGCCTGCACCACTGCGTCGCGCTTGAGGACTCCGAGCCGGGCGTGGCGGCCGCCGTCGCCTCCGGAGTCCCGACCGTCGCCATCCCGCACATCGTGCCGCTGCCCCACGATCCGCGGCGCGCCATGTGGGACACCCTGGAGGGGCGCACCGTGGCCGACCTCGAGGAGCTGGTGGCCCTGCGCCACGAATTCCCCGATGCCACGTTCGGCCAGGCCCCCGCCGCCCAGGAGCCGGTCCATGGCTGACGCCGGAACCCGCAACGGGCAGGACCCGCAGAAACCGGTCCGCAAGGAGGGGATTCCGCTGGGGCGCATCGCCGGCATTCCCGTCTTCCTCGCCTACTCCTGGTTCATCATCGCGGCGTTCACGGTGATCGTCTTCGGGCCCGTCCTGCAGAGCGACTATCCCCGGCTCGGCGGCGGCGCCTTCCTCGTCGCCTTCGCCTACGCGCTGCTGCTGCTGATCTCTGTACTCGTGCATGAGCTCGCACACGCCCTGACCGCCAAGCTGTTCCACTGGCCCACAGAAAAAATTGTCCTCAACCTCTGGGGCGGCCACACCGAGTTCCAGAGCTTCACTGCCTCTCCCGGCCGCTCCGTCCTGGTCGCCATGGCAGGCCCGGCGGCGAACTTCGTCCTTGCCGGCGCAGGCTGGCTCCTGCTGACCGGAGGCGGGCTGACCGGCGTCGCCGGCATCCTGACGAACATCTTTGTCTGGGCCAACCTGCTGATCGGCATCTTCAACGTGCTGCCCGGCCTGCCGCTCGACGGCGGCCGGCTGGTGGAATCCGCTGTCTGGAAACTGACCGGCAGCCAGGAAAAGGGCACCGTGGCGGCCGGCTGGGGCGGCCGGATCATCGTGGTCGCCCTGGTGGGCTGGTTTGTGGCGCTGCCCCTGCTCAGCGGCGGCGAACCGGACCTCTCCCTGACACTCATCACGGTGCTGGTCTGCGCCTTCCTCTGGATGGGGGCCACTGCCTCAATCCAGCAGGCCAGGCTGCGCGGGCGGCTGCCGCTCGTCGCGGCCGGCGAACTGGCGGAACCCGCGGTGGGCCTGCCCGAGTCGGCCACCGTGGCGGACGTGCTGGCGCTGGCGCCCCATCCCGCCACCGGCGCCGCTCCCGCCGTGGTCCTCTACCGCCCGGACGGACGGCCCGCTGCGGTGGTTGACGCCGGCGCACTCGCCACGGTTCCCGAGGGCGCCACCGCGGCGACGCCCCTCACGGCTGTGTCCTACGCCCTCGGGGAGGGTGCCTACGTGCCCGAGTGGTCCAGGGGACAGGAGCTGATCCAGTACCTGGGCCAGCTCGACGGGCTGGAATACGCCGTCGTCGACCGGGACGGCACCGTCACCGGGCTGCTGCGGCAGTCCGCCGTCGTGGGGGCCCTCACAGGCAAGGGACCCGGAGCCGGCAAGCGGATGTACGGCCAAAACCGGTAGAGTTACCTGCCGGTCGTGTATTTCCGGCCCTGTTGTCCATAGGGGCTTCCCGAACGGGGTTGTCCCGTACGGGGTTGTCCCATCAGGGCGCCCAGCCCTCAGGCACGGCCCGCCGGCACCAGCCGCGGCCACAGAGCTTTCCAAGAGCGAGGAACATTTTCATGAGCACCGACACCGCCGCCGGCACCAGCCCGGACGACGCCGGAACAGCCGGCACAGTGGCAGGCACGGCGAGTGCCGCATCCCCGGCCGGCGCCGCACGCCGCCGCGGACCGTTCCGCGAAGGTGAGCGCGTCCAGCTCACCGACGAACGCGGCCGGATGAACACGATCAGCCTCGAGGCCGGCGGCGCCTTCCACACGCACCGCGGCTTCCTGAACCACGACGAGATCATCGGCAAGCCCGACGGCTCGGTGGTGGTCAACAACGTCGGCCAGCAGTACCAGACCCTGCGGCCGCTCCTCTCGGACTTCGTGCTGTCGATGCCCCGCGGCGCAGCCGTCGTCTACCCCAAGGACGCAGGCCAGATCGTCACCATGGCGGACATCTTCCCCGGCGCCCGCGTCGTCGAAGCCGGCGTCGGCTCCGGCGCGCTGTCCATCTCGCTGCTCCGCGCAGTGGGGGACAACGGCTACCTGCACTCGTTTGAACGCCGCGAGGAATTCGCCGACATTGCCCGCGGCAACGTCGAGACCATCTTCGGCGGCCCGCACCCGGCCTGGCAGATCTCCCTCGGCGATTTCCAGGAGGAAGTGGTCCGCACCGAAGAGCCCGGCTCCGTGGACCGGGTGGTCCTGGACATGCTGGCTCCGTGGGAATGCCTCGACGCCGTCGCCACCGTGCTGGCCCCGGGCGGAGTGTGGATCAACTACGTCGCCACCGTGACGCAGCTGTCCCGCACCGCCGAAGCCATCCGCGCCGACGGACGTTTCACTGAGCCCGACGCCTGGGAGTCCATGGTCCGCGGCTGGCACCTCGAAGGCCTGGCCGTCCGCCCGGACCACCGGATGGTGGCACATACCGGTTTCCTCCTGGTCACCCGGCGGCTGGCCGACGGCGTCACGGGCATCTCGGTCAAGCGCCGTCCGTCCAAGACGGAATTCGCCGAAGCGGACGTCAACGCGTGGACCCCGGGAGCCGTGGGGGAGCGCGCCGTGTCGGACAAGAAGCTGCGGCGGGCCGCCCGCGACGCGATCGCCGGGACAAACGTCAAAGACGATCCGGATATTACGAAGTAGTCCGTATTTCGGAAGTCTTCAGCGGCACCCGGCTTCTTGGGGCTAATGTCTTAATAGAAGCGTAGGAAGGGGCTGATGCACGATGGAGACTCCGAACACTGATCCGGGCCTGCCGGCAGAGGACGCGGCGGCCGCCGCGGGACGAACGCAGGGCGACGCTGACCGCTACGCCGCCAGCGAGCTGTCCGTGGCCGAGCGGCAGGTCAATATCCTCCGGGACAAGCTCCGGCATATTGACCGGCAGCTTGCCGCCGCCACGCAGAACAACTCCAAGCTCGTGGCCATGCTGGAAACGGCGAAGCAGGAGATCCTCCGGCTGAAAAATGCCCTCGACCAGGAGGGCCAGCCGCCGTACAGCTTCGGCACCATCCTCCAGCTGAACCCGAAACGGCTTCCGTCCACCGTCAACGGCGGGCAGGCCGCCACCGAGGAATCGGTGGACATCTTCAACGCCGGCCGCAAGATGCGGGTGGGAATCAGTCCGCTGGTCAACATCAACCAGCTCGCCGTTGGCCAGGAGGTGCTCCTGAACGAGGCGCTGCTGGTGGTCGCCGGGCTGGGCTACGAACGCGCCGGCGACCTCGTGACGCTCAAAGAGATGCTCGGCACGGACCGTGCGCTGGTGGTCGGCCGCGCGGACGAAGAACGTGTGGTCCGGATTTCCGGCCCCCTGCTCGCACAGAAGCTGCGGGTGGGCGATGCCCTCTCGATCGACTCGCGCACCGGCTACGCCCTCGAGAAAATCCCGCGCTCCGAGGTGGAGAACCTTGTCCTCGAAGAGGTGCCGGACATCACGTACCAGGACATCGGCGGGCTGGGACCGCAGATCGAGCAGATCCGCGACGCTGTGGAACTGCCGTTCCTGCACCCGGACCTCTACCGCGAACACGGCCTCAAGGCGCCCAAGGGCATCCTGCTCTACGGCCCGCCGGGCTGCGGTAAGACGCTGATCGCCAAAGCCGTAGCGAATTCGCTCGCCGCCCGGGCCGCCGAACGCACCGGCAAGACGGACATGAAGAGCTACTTCCTGAACATCAAGGGCCCCGAACTGCTGGACAAGTACGTCGGTGAAACCGAACGGCACATCCGGCTGATCTTCGCCCGCGCGCGGGAGAAGGCCTCCGAGGGCAGCCCCGTCGTGGTCTTTTTCGACGAAATGGACTCGCTGTTCCGCACCCGCGGCACCGGGATCTCCTCCGACGTCGAGACCACCATCGTGCCGCAGCTGCTCAGCGAGATCGACGGCGTCGAGCGGCTGGACAATGTCATTGTGATCGGCGCGTCCAACCGCGAGGACATGATCGACCCGGCCATCCTGCGCCCGGGCCGGCTGGACGTCAAGGTGAAGATCCACCGCCCCGACGCGGAAGCCGCCGCGGACATTTTCAACAAATACATCACCGCGGACCTGCCGTTCCACGAGTCCGACCTCGCCGAGCACCATGGGGACGTCCAGGCCACCGTGGACGCCATGGTCCAGCGCACGGTCGAGGCCATGTATTCCACGGACAAGTCCAATGAGTACCTTGAGGTCACCTACGCCAACGGCGACACCGAGATGCTTTACTTCAAGGACTTCAACTCCGGGGCCGTGGTGCAGAACGTCGTGGACCGGGCCAAAAAGTACGCCATCAAGGACCTCCTCACCGTGGGCCAGAAGGGCATCCGGATCGATCACCTGCTGCGTGCCGTCGTCGACGAGTTCCGCGAGCACGAGGACATGCCGAACACCACCAACCCGGACGACTGGGCACGGATCTCGGGCAAGAAGGGCGAACGCATCACCTACATCCGCACCATCGTCCAGGGCAAGGCGGGGCAGGAGCCCGGCAAATCCATCGAGACGATGCCGAGCACGGGCCAGTACCTGTGACGGCAGGCGTGCCCGGGGGGCTGCCCGCGGGCGGAGCCATGCGGGTCATGGGCTCGGAGACCGAGTACGGCATCCATGCGCCGTCCGCGCCGGGGGCCAACGCCACCATGATGTCCGCCCGGGTGATCCAGGCCTACGCCCAGGTGACCCGGCAGCGTGCCGCGGGCGGCGCCGAAACCCGCTGGGACTACACGGACGAGGAGCCGCTGCATGACGCCCGGGGCTGGACGCTGGAGCGGAGCCGGGCCGAACCGGAACAGCTCACCGACCAGCCTCCCGTCCTCGACGCCGAGGCCGTGGCCCTCGCCTACGGGCGCCAGGAACTGGAGGCCGACGGCGAGGACGAGTCCGGCACGCTGTTAATGAACATGGTCCTCGGCAACGGCGCCCGGCTCTACGTCGACCACGCCCACCCCGAGTACTCCAGCCCGGAAGTGACCAACCCGCGGGACGCTGTGGCGTGGGATGCCGCCGGGGACCTCGTGGCCCTCGCCGCCGTGCGCCGGCTCGCCGCCGACCCGGACCTGCCTCCCATCAACCTGTACAAGAACAACACCGACAACAAGTCGGTCTCCTACGGTTCCCATGAGAACTACCTCATGCCGCGCAGCGTGCCGTTCGGCGACATCGTCCGCGGCCTGACCCCGTTCTTCGTCACCCGCCAGGTCATCTGCGGGGCCGGCCGGGTCGGCATGAAGCAGGACGGCTCCCGCCCCGGCTACCAGATCAGCCAGCGGGCCGACTTCTTCGAGACCGAAGTGGGCCTCGAAACCACCATCCGCCGGCCCATCATCAACACCCGCGACGAGCCCCACGCGACGGCGGACAAGTACCGCAGGCTGCACGTGATCATCGGAGACGCCAACCTCAGCCAGGCCTCCAACTACCTCAAATTCGGCAGCACCGCGATGGTCCTGAGCCTCATTGAGGCCGGGCTGGCGCCCCGGATCGAAGTGCACGAACCGGTGGCCGCACTGCAGGCCGTCAGCCACGACACGGCCCTCACGGCCACCCTGCGGCTTCTCGACGGGCGGCGGATCACCGCCCTGGACCTCCAGTGGATCTATTTCGAGGCTGCCGCAAAGCACGCCCAGGACACCGGCGTCGCCGACGCCGTGGACGGGGACGGGCACACCCACGGGGTGCTGGAACGCTGGTCCGCGACCCTGACCCAGCTGGGCAGCGACCGGGCGGCGGCCGCGTCCTCCGTGGAGTGGCTCGCCAAACTTTCCCTGCTCGATGGCTACCGGGAACGCGACGGGCTGGACTGGGGCCATGCACGGCTGGGCCTGGTGGACCTGCAGTGGGCCGACATCCGGCCCGAAAAGGGGCTGTACTACCGGCTGCTGGCCCGGGACCGCATGCAGCGGCTGGTCGACGACGCCGCCATCCAGCGGGCGGTCACCGAACCGCCGTCGGACACGCGGGCGTTCTTCCGGGGCCGCTGCGTCAGCCGCTTCGGCGCCGACGTGGTGGGCGCCAGCTGGGACTCGGTGATCTTCGATGTCCCCGGCCGCGGCAGGCTCCAGCGGGTCCCCACCCGGGAACCGCTGCGCGGAACCGAAGCTCTCACCGGCGGACTTTTCGCCCGCCACCGGGAAGCCGGGCCGTTCCTCTCTGAACTGCTGGGACTCCCTCCCGGTTCCTGACCACAAAGAGCCCCGCGGGAGCCCCGGGCGTGGCAATATGGCTTACAGGAAGTCCCTCGCGACGAGGGGCGGACAGAAGGAGAAAGCAATGGCAGGCCAGGAGCAGCAGCAGCCGCAGTCGCGGGACACCGAGGTCGACGAGGACGTCCCCGCAGCCCCGCCGGCACCCGCGGAAGGACAGGCATCAGCCGCCACCCAGGGAGTGGACGACCTGCTCGATGAGATCGACGGCGTGCTGGAGTCCAACGCCGAAGAGTTCGTGCGGGCGTTCGTCCAAAAGGGCGGTCAATAGGGCAGCCCGGCCGCGGCCGGCCAGGGGCTGCGCCGAACGGGGCTGAGGACCGCAAGCCGTTGATCCACTACGTTGAGGGAGTGCACCAGTGCAGGAAACCACCGCCAACCAGGTAGCAGCCACCGCCACGTCCTCCTTCACCGAACACCTGCAGCGCCAGCGCCCCGACCTGTTACCGTTCGGCCAGCAACTTCCGGCGGGCAGCCCCGCAGGGACCGGTGCGCCGGCGCTCCAGGTGCCGCACGGAACCACCATCGTCGGCCTCAGCTACGCCGGCGGGGTGCTCATGGCCGGGGACCGGCGCGCCACCATGGGAAACGTCATCGCCAGCAGGCACATCGAAAAGGTCTTTCCCGCGGACCAGTATTCGGTGCTTGGCATCGCCGGCACCGCGGGCATCGCCCTCGACATCACCCGGCTGTTCCAGGTCGAACTCGAACACTACGAGAAGATCGAAGGCACCCTGCTGAGCCTCGACGGCAAGGCCAACCGGTTGGGCGCCATGATCCGCAGCAACCTGCCCATGGCGATGCAGGGCCTCGCCGTGGTCCCCCTCTTCGCGGGCTTCGACCGCCCTGCCGGCGTGGGCCGGCTCTTTTCCTACGATGTCACCGGCGGCCGGTACGAGGAGCAGGAGCACCACTCGGTCGGATCGGGATCGGTGTTTGCCCGCGGCGCGCTCAAGAAACTGTGGCGGCCCAACCTCTCCGAGCAGGACGCCGTCGCCGTCGCCGTCGAGGCGCTCTACGATGCCGCCGACGACGACTCCGCCACCGGCGGCCCGGACCCCGTCCGCCAGTTGTGGCCCGTGGTTTACATCGTCAACCGGTCAGGCGCCGTCCGGGTTCCGGAGCGGGAACTCGCCGCCATCGCCGGCACCATCATCGAATCCCGGGCCGTGGCCCGGCGGGAGGCCTGAGATGACCCAGCAGTTCTACGTATCGCCCGAGCAGCTGATGAAGGACCGCGCGGATTTCGCGCGGAAAGGCATCGCGCGCGGGCGCTCCGTGGTGGTCATCAGCTGCCGCGACGGGATCGCCCTGGTGGCCGAGAACCCCTCCCCGTCGCTGCACAAAATCGGCGAGATCTACGACAAGATCGCCTTCGCCGCGGTGGGCAAGTACAACGAGTTCGAGAGCCTGCGCCAGGCGGGGGTGCGCTACGCCGACGTCCGCGGCTACTCCTACGACCGCGAGGATGTGACGGCCCGGGGTCTGGCCAGCGTCTACGCGCAAAGCCTGGGGGCCGTTTTCACGGCGGAGCAGAAGCCCTTCGAGGTGGAGCTCGCCGTCGCCGAGGTGGGCTCCTCTCCGGAGGCGGACCACCTTTACCGGCTGACCTTCGACGGCTCGATCGCCGACGAGAAGGGCTTTATCGTGATGGGCGGGCAGGCGGACAGGGTCTCCGAGGCCGTCGCAGCGGGCTGGCAGGGCGAACTCGATTTCGCCGGTGCCATCAAACTGGCGCTGGCCGGCCTCGTCGCGGACAAGGAAACCGCCACGCTGCCGGCGGCGGCTGTGGAGGTGGCCGTCCTGGACCGCGCCTCGGAAAGCAGCCGCGGCACCCGCCGCGCTTTCCGCCGGCTCGAGGACGAGGACATCACGGCATGGCTGGCTGAGGAGAACTGAGATGGACAAGCGCATTTTTGGCATCGAAACCGAGTTCGGGATTTCCTATTCCTCTCCGGAGTCCCGTCCGCTGGCCCCCGAGGAGGTGGCCCGCTACCTTTTCCGCAAGGTGGTCAGCTGGGGGAGGTCCTCCAACGTGTTCCTCACCAACGGGTCCCGGCTGTACCTCGACGTCGGCTCCCACCCGGAGTACGCCACCGCCGAATGCGACGACCTGGCCCAGCTCATAGCGCACGACCGGGCCGGGGAACTGATCCTGGACGACCTCGTCGACGAGGCGCAGGAACGGCTCGCGGCGGAGGGTTTCAACGGCACCGTGTACCTGTTCAAGAACAACACCGACTCCGCCGGAAACTCGTACGGCAGCCACGAGAACTACCTGATCCCGCGGCGCGGCGAATTCTCCCGCCTGGCCGAGATCCTCATCCCGTTCCTGGTCACCCGGCAGCTCATTGCGGGTGCCGGCAAGATCCTCAAGACCCCGCACGGGGCCACTTTCGCGTTCTCCCAGCGCGCCGACCACATCTGGGAGGGCGTCTCCTCCGCCACCACCAGGTCCCGGCCCATCATCAACACACGCGATGAGCCGCACGCCGACGCCGAGTTCTACCGCCGGCTGCACGTGATCGTGGGCGACTCCAACATGTCCGAGACCACAGCGCTACTCAAGGTCGGCACCGTGGACCTGATCCTGCGCATGATCGAGGCAGGGGTGATCATGCGCGACATGCGGATGGAAAACCCCATCCGCAGCATCCGGGAAATCTCCCACGACCTCAGCGGCCGCGCCCTGGTCCGGCTGGCCAACGGCCGGCAGCTGACGGCACTGGAAATCCAGCGCGAATACCTGGGCAAAGTCACGGCGTTCGTCGCAGAAAACGGCGCCCACAACGCCCACGTCCCGCTGATCCTGGACCTCTGGGAACGCACGCTCGACGCGATCGAAAGCGGCGACACGTCCAAGATCGACACCGAGGTGGACTGGGCCATCAAGAAGAAGCTCATGGACAACTACCGCTCCCGGCACAACCTCGGGCTGGACGCGCCCCGCATCGCCCAGCTGGACCTGACTTACCACGACATCTCCCGCACCCGGGGCCTGTACTACCTGCTCCAGTCCCGCGGTGCCGTGCGCCGCGTGGTGGACGACACCGCGATCAAGGACGCGGTGGACGCGCCGCCGCAGACCACCCGCGCCAAGCTCCGCGGGGACTTCGTCCGCCGGGCGCAGGAACTGGGACGCGATTACACCGTGGACTGGGTGCACCTGAAGCTCAACGACCGCGCCCACCAGACACTGCTGTGCAAAGACCCGTTCCGCAGCGTCGACGAACGCGTGGACGCTCTCCTGGACTCTATGGGCTGACACCCAGCTTTCCGCGTTATTCTGGAGAAGTGCCGTTTCGCGGCCACGCTTGCTTTGCCGCTGGCAGCTGCCCGGCGAGGCGTCCATCCTGCCCCGACGAAAGTTCATAAGTGCGCCGACTACTAGCAATTCTTCTTCCCGGACTGCTGCTGCTGACTGCCTGCGGCGGCGGCGAACCCGCAGCACCGGAACCCACCAGCCAGTCCGCCGGCGAAACCGCCAAGCTGGACTCCATCAAGCTGACGGAGAACGGCGACAAGAAGGCGCCCGGTGTCGAATTCACCCAGCCCCTCGAGGTCAAGGAACCCACCGTCAAGGTGGTCACCGAGGGCAATGGCGACCGGGTCAAGGCGAACCAGATCGCCGCCATCTCCATCGTCGCCCTCAGCGGCAAGGACGGCTCCACCCTCGAGGACACGTTCCCGAACGACCCCGAGGAACTCGAACTGACCGACGAGCTCAAGAACGACAGCCCTGTCATCTACAACGCCTTCGTGGGCGCTAAGATCGGTTCCCACCTGGCGCTTGCCGTGCCCGGTGCCGCTGCCGCTGAGGGTGCCGAAGCGCAGCCCACCCAGCTCCTCGTCGTTAAGGTGATCTCCGCCAAGGACGCCCCCAAGGTCCTGGACAAGCCCGAGGGTGAGACTGTCACCCCGCCGGCCGGCCTGCCGACCGTCAAGGAAAACGACAAGGGCGTCCCGGAGATCTCCGTCGAAGGCGCAGCGGCCCCGACCGCCCTGGTGTCCCAGGACCTCATCAAGGGCAACGGCCCCGTGGTCAAGGAAACCGACACCCTCACCGTGAACTACGTGGGTGTGGCCCTGGCCGGCGGCAAGGTCTTCGACTCCAGCTTTGAACGCGGCGAGAAGGCCACCTTCCCCCTCTCCGGCGTGATCAAGGGCTGGACCCAGGGCCTGACCGGTAAGACCGTGGGCTCACGGGTCCTCCTGGTCATCCCGCAGGACCTTGCCTACGGCGCAGAGGGCCAGGGCGACGCCAAGGGCGATCTCGTCTTCGTCGTCGACATCCTCGGCATCAAGTAACCCCACACCTTTCCTACCCAAAGCCACGCCAGAAGGAGCCACCATGTCATTTGGACAGCGCAACATCGACCGCCAGAAGCCGGAAATCGACTTCCCCGAAGGCGACGTCCCCACCGAACTGGTCATCACCGACCTGATCGAGGGCGACGGCGCCGAAGCCAAGCCCGGCGACACCGTCTCCACCCACTACGTCGGCGTGGCCTGGTCCACCGGCGAAGAGTTTGACGCCTCCTGGGGCCGCGGCGCACCGCTGGACTTCCGCGTCGGCGTCGGCCAGGTCATCCAGGGCTGGGACCAGGGCCTGCTGGGCATGAAGGTCGGCGGCCGCCGCCGGCTGGAAATCCCCTCCGAGCTGGCCTACGGCCCGCGCGGCGCCGGCGGAGCAATCGGCCCCAACGAGGCGCTGATCTTCGTCGTGGACCTCGTGGCCGTCCGCTAGGGGCCCACCCAAAAGCGCGGTAACAATCGGAAAGTTTCTTCCGGCTGTTGCCGCGCTTTTGTCTGTTTCGGGCAGCGACTTTAGTACCCTTGCGGGGTGTCAGCCTCACGTACAGAACGCCTCCTGAACCTGCTCATCGCCCTCCTCAACACCACCTACGGCCTGCGCCGCAGCGAGCTGAGGGACAAGGTCTACCACGACACCACCAGCACCGACGTCGCATTCGGCCGGATGTTCGAGCGGGACAAGAACGAGCTGCGGCACTTCGGCTTCGACGTCGAGACCGTCACGGACAAGGGGTGGGGCTCGGACGATCCGGCCACCACCCGTTACCGGATCGGCAAGGAATCCAACCGGCTTCCGGACGTGAGCCTCACTCCGGCGGAGTGCACCGTCCTCATCCTCGCGGCCCAGCTGTGGGAACACGCCGCCCTTGGCTCCGCGGCGGTCAACGCCGTCCGCAAGCTGCAGGCCTCCGGGGGCCTGGCCGACGCCGAACTCCCTCCCGGGGTGCAGCCGAGGATCCGTCCCGCCGGCCAGGCCTTCGAAGACCTGGTCGCTGCCATGCACGCCCAGCACCCGGTCAGTTTCCGCTACCTCGCCGTAAGCACCGGCAAGGAAGAGGAGCGGCTGGTGGAGCCTTGGGGCCTGGGCAGCCGCTTCGGCCAGTGGTACCTCGTCGGCCATGACCGGGCGCGCGGGGACAAACGCTTCTTCCGGCTCTCCCGCTTCACCTCGGCGGTGACCGTCCTGTCGAAGGAACGCTTCACCGCGCCGTCGGACTTCAACGTGCGCGACGAACTCGCCTCCCTCCCCGAACTGCCGGTCCAGACCGCCGTCGTGGACGTCGCGGCAGGCGCGGTGCACGGGCTCCGCACCCGCGCTGCCGCAAAAGACACAGGTGCCGCGCCGGATACGGCGGGCACGCCGCCCCAGGCCGGCCGCGACCGCCTCAGCGTGCCGTACCGGGACGTAGAGACCCTGGCGGAGGAGCTTGCCTCCTACGGGCCCCGGGTCCGCGCAGTCTCGCCCCCTGAACTGGTGACGTCCGTGCGGCGCCGCCTCGCAGCCGCAGCGGCGTTTGCCTCGGCCCCCGTCCCGGCCATCGCTTTCCCGGCGCGGGTATCCTCCCTTTCAGGGGCCGCGCACCGGCACCCCCGCAAACGCACCTCCGAGGACCAGCTCGCCCGGATGCTGCAGCTGGTGCCGTTCCTGGTGCACAACCAGGGCCTCCACATCAGCGAAGTGGCCGCGAACTTCGGCATCACCCGCGAGGAGCTTGAAGCTGACCTCCGCATCCTGATCTGCTCCGGCCTTCCCGAGGGCTACCCGGACGACCTGCTGGACATCCAGTGGGACGACGACCATGTCACCATCAGCCAGGACCTCGACCTGAAGCGTCCCGTCCGCTTCACCGTCGAGGAGGCCTGCGCCCTGCTGACCGGGCTGGAAACGCTCAACGGCCTGCCGGAACTGGCCGAGGGCGGCGCGCTGGAATCCGTCACGCTCAAGCTCATGGCGGCGGCGGGGGAGGAGGGACTGAAGGCTGCGGCCCTGTCCGCCCCCGAGGTGGGCCCCGCCAACCTGGCCGCCCTGGAAACGGCACGGGAAGCCATCCGGAGCGGCGCGCAGCTGCGGCTGCGGTATTTTTCCCCGCTGCGGGACACCGTCTCGGAACGGGACATCGACCCGCTGCGGCTGTATTCCCTGGACAACACCTGGTACCTGGAGGCCTACTGCCACTCCGCGCAGGGCCTGCGGAACTTCCGGTTGGACCGGATCGAGGCCCTGGAACCCACGGGCCGTCCCGCGGCGGAATCGGCGGAACCCGGCGGCAGTGTCCCGGTGAAGCTCTTCACTCCCAACGACGACGACGCAGTGGTGGTGCTTGAGCTCACCCGCCGCGGCGCCGGACTCGCCGACGAGTACTACGCCGAGCGCACCGCGGAACTGCCCGACGGCGGGCTGCTGGCTGAAATCCGGTTCGGCAGCACCGACTGGCTGCCGATGTTCGTGGCCCAGCACGGCGGGACGGCCCGGGTCCTGGAACCGGCCGGGGTGGCGGAGGCCTCCCGCCAGTGGCTTTCCGCCGCACGGGCCCAATACGAGCACTAGCGGGCGCGGCGGATAGACTACTCAGCATGCCTTGGTGGTCCTGGATCGTAATCTGGATAGCGCTCGTCGCAGTGTCCCTGTTGTTTTTCGTTGTGCTCGGAGCCCGGCTGTACCGGCAGTTCATGGCGACGCTCAAGGACCTCGGGGAGGCGGCAGAACGGTTCTCCACGCTGCCGTCCGCCCCGGGCACCATCGGTTTATCCGGTGTTCATGTTGGCCGCGTAGGTTCGGACGGCGATGACGCAGAGGAGCGGTCCGGACCGCTGCCGGAACCCGGATCCGCAATTTTTGCGTCACCCGCGCAGATGCGACATGATTACCGCGCATCCAAGTTTGCCCGTCAGGAAGCCCGCCGCCAGCGGCGCATCCAGCGCAGGACGGAACGCGGGCAGCCCCAGCGGCTGCGCGACATCGAATTCAGATAGACATCGACGTAGGATGTATTTCAACGAAAGGACCTCCCCCCATGAGGCTTGAAGGCTGGCATCTCATCATCATCATCGTTCTGGCATTGGTGCTTTTTGCTGCACCGAAGCTGCCCGGCATGGCCCGGAGCCTTGGCCAGTCGATGCGCATCTTCAAGTCCGAGGTCCGGGAGATGAAGAAGGATGGCACCCCGGAGGCCGCTGACGGCTCCGAGCCGGTCGAAGGCCGCGTCGTCAATCACCCGAAGTCCGCCGGCACGGAAACCCGCACCGGTGACGGAACCGACGTTCCGCCGCCGAACCGCGCCTAGTACCACGTGGCAGTAACCATGGGCCGCCGGTCGAACCCCGAGGGGAGGATGGCGCTCCTCGACCACCTGAAAGAACTGCGGAACAGGCTCTTCAAGTCCGCGATCGCCGTCGTTCTGGCCACCGTCGTCGGATTCCTCGTCTACCAGCCCATGCTCGAGGCGCTGATCAAGCCCATCAGCGACCTGAACCGGAACGAGGGCCGGCAGGCGACGCTGAACTTCGACGGCGTCGCGAGCTCCTTCGACCTGATGATCCAGGTCTCCGTGTTCCTGGGCCTGATCCTCGCCAGCCCGGTGTGGCTCTACCAGCTGTGGGCCTTTATTGTCCCCGGCCTGCACAAGAAGGAACGCCGGCTGGCTCTGTCCTTTGTGGCCGCCGCCGTGCCCCTGTTCGTGGGCGGGGTGCTGCTGGCGTGGCTCGTGCTGCCGAACGCCGTCCGGGTGCTCACCGATTTCACGCCGTCCGGCGGCTCCAACTTCATCAGCGCCCAGGTGTACCTGTCCTTCGTGCTCCGGCTCCTGCTGGCCTTCGGTATCGCCTTCCTCCTGCCGGTGATTCTCGTGGGACTGAACCTGGCCGGAATCGTCAAGGGCAAGCAGCTGGTCAAGAGCTGGCGCATCACTGTTTTCCTGGTCTGCCTCTTCGCCGCCATGGCCGCGCCGGGAGCAGACGCCATGAGCATGTTCTACCTTGCCGGGCCGATGCTGCTCCTCTTCTTCGCCGCCATCGGGCTGTGCCTGCTCAACGACCGCCGTCGGGAACGCCGCGCCGTCAAACGCGCCGCCGAGACGGAAGCCACCGCGGACCATGCCACTCCCAGCTCCGAACTGGAGAATCTCTAGCCCAACGCGCACTAGGCTGGAAGCATGTCTTCACTACCCGGGCCGGCATCGCCGTCTGAACGCTACCGCGCAAGTGCCGAGCGGGCCGCCGAAGCCAAAACTTATCTGGGCGGATTCCTCCGCTCGCTTGCGTTTGAACTCGACGACTTCCAGCGCGAGGCGTGCCTTTCCCTGCAGGCCGGACGCGGAGTCCTGGTGGCTGCCCCCACCGGCGCCGGCAAGACGATTGTGGGCGAATTCGCTATCTACCTTGCGCTCCAGCGCGGTCTCAAAGCGTTTTACACCACCCCGATCAAGGCCCTCAGCAACCAGAAGTACTCCGAGCTGGCGGACAAGTACGGAGCGGACCGGGTGGGCCTCCTGACCGGCGACACCAGCATCAACGGCGACGCCCCGGTGGTGGTGATGACCACCGAGGTGCTCCGCAACATGCTCTACGCCGACTCCAGCACCCTGGCGGACCTTGGTTTTGTGGTCATGGATGAGGTCCACTACCTGGCCGACCGTTTTCGCGGTGCCGTGTGGGAGGAAGTCATCATCCACCTGCCCAGCGAAGTCCAGGTCGCTTCGCTGAGCGCAACCGTTTCCAATGCGGAAGAATTCGGTGCCTGGCTGGATACGGTCCGCGGGCAGACCGACGTGATTGTCTCCGAGCACCGCCCGGTGCCGCTCTGGCAGCACGTCATGGTGGGCCGGAAAATCGTGGACCTCTTCGCCGGGGACACCACCTTTGACGAGATCGCCCCGGCGGCCGGGAGCGCCCAGGCGGCGGCAACCGTCGCCTCCGCAACCGTGGCGACGGCGGACACCGGCAGCCGGCCCGGCTTCGAGGTCAACCCCGAACTGCTGTCGATGGCGCGTGCCGAGAGCCAGATGAACTTCCGCGGCCGGTTTGGCCACGGCGGCCGCAACCAGCGCCGGCAACGCCACCAGCACAGCCAGCGGGACGACGCACAGCAGTCCGGTCAACGGAGCCCCGTCCGGAAGGCAAGCCGCCCGCAGGTGATCGCAAGCCTGGACCGGCAGGACCTGCTCCCGGCCATTACCTTCATCTTTTCCCGGGCCGGCTGCGACGCCGCCGTCGCCCAGTGTGTGGCCGCGGGCCTGTGGCTCACCACCGAACAGGAGCAGCTCATCATCGCCCGGCGTGTTGATGAGGCCGCCCAGGACATCCCCCCGGACGACCTGGACGTCCTGGGGTTCTGGAGCTGGCGGGACGGGCTGCTGCGCGGGCTGGCCGCCCACCACGCCGGAATGCTGCCCACCTTCAAGGAAGTCGTGGAGAAGCTCTTCGTCGACGGGCTGGTGAAGGCGGTGTTCGCCACTGAGACCCTGGCGCTGGGCGTCAACATGCCGGCCCGTTCCGTGGTGCTGGAGAAGCTCGATAAATTCAACGGTGAAGCGCACGTCAACATCACCGCCGGGGAATACACCCAGCTCACCGGCCGCGCCGGCCGGCGGGGGATCGACGTCGAAGGCCACGCCGTGGTCCTTTGGCAGCCCGGCACGGACCCGGCCTCGGTGGCCGGCCTGGCGTCGCGGCGCACCTACCCGCTGAACTCCAGCTTCCGGCCCACCTACAACATGTCCATCAACCTGGTGGCACAGTTCGGCCGCGCCCGGGCACGCGAGATCCTCGAATCCTCCTTTGCCCAGTTCCAGGCCGACCGCTCCGTGGTGGGGCTGGCCAAGCAGGTGCGCAGCCGCGAGGAGTCCCTGGCAGGCTTCAGCAAGGCGATGAGCTGCCACCTGGGGGACTTCACCGAGTACTCCCGAATCCGGCGGGCGCTCACCGACACGGAAAAGAACGCCTCCAGAACCAGTTCCCGGGCCCGGAAGACCGTCACCGAGGATTCCCTGAGCCGGCTGCAGCCCGGCGACGTCGTGGACGTCCCCTCCGGCAAGGCGCCCGGCCTGGCCGTGGTGCTCAGCTCCGACCACCACTCCCGCGAACCGCGGCCCGCCGTGATGACGCTGGACAACCAGCTGCGCCGGATCGGCACCCAGGACGTGGAAGGACCGCTGGCCCCCATCACCCGGGTCCGGATCCCGAAATCCTTCAACGCCAAGGTGCCCAAGTCGCGGCGCGACCTCGCGTCCTCGGTCCGCAACGCCCTCCGGGAAAACCGGCCGCCGGCCCCGCCGAGCCGGAATGATGACTTCGGGAGGGCCGCAGCGCTGCCGGACCAGGAGAAGAAGATCGCCGAGCTGCGCCGCGAACTCCGCGCACACCCGTGCCACGGCTGCAGCGAACGGGAGGATCACGCCCGCTGGTCGGAGCGCTACTGGAAGCTCCGCCAGGAGACGGACGGGCTGGTCCGCCAGATCCAGGGCCGCACCAACACCATCGCCAAGACCTTCGACCGGGTGTGCGGTGTCCTGTCCAGTTACGGCTACCTGGAAACCTCCGACGCCGGAGTGCCCGCCATTAGCCCGGACGGGCAGCGGTTGCGCCGGATCTATGGCGAAAAGGACCTGCTGATTTCCCAGTCCCTGCGGCTGGGCGCCTTCAGCGACCTCGACGCCGCGGAGGTCGCAGCCCTGGCCAGCGTCCTGGTCTACCAGGCCAAACGCGAGGACCGCGGTCTCCGGCCCAAAATGCCGAGCGTCTCCCTCGAATCCGCGGTCGACATCGTGGTGCAGGAATGGTCCGCGCTGGAGGACATCGAGGAAGCCAACAAGCTTCCGCTGACCGGTGAACCGGAGCTGGGCCTGGTCTGGCCGATCTTCAAGTGGGCCAAGGGCCGGCACCTGCAGGACGTCCTCAGCGGCACGGACCTGGCCGCGGGCGACTTTGTCCGCTGGGTGAAGCAGGTCATCGACCTGCTGGACCAGCTGGCAAAGATCCCGTCCCTGGACCCGCGGCTCGCGCGCCTGTGCGGCGACGCGATCAAACTCATCAAGCGCGGCGTCGTCGCCTATTCTTCCGTGGCCTGAGCGCCCCGGCCGGCCGTACCGCCGAGCCTATCCACCGCCGTCGAACCCGGCCGGCCCGTGCCGGCTGCCTGCAACCAAGGAGTTCCCTGCCCATGACCGATTTCCCGGCCACCACTGCGCAGCGCAAAGTCACGCTGTACCGGAACGGTTCCGTCTACACTGCCGCCGACCCCTTCGCGACGGCGATGCTGGTCGACGGCGACACGGTCGCCTGGGTCGGTTCCGAACAGGCTGCCACGTCGATCGCAGATTCCTCCATGGACATCATCGACCTGCACGGCGCCCTCCTGGCGCCCGGCTTCGTCGACTCCCACGTCCACCTGACGGAGACGGGCATTGCCCTGGACGGCCTGCAGCTCGGCGGGGTCCGCTCAGCGCGGGAACTGCTGGACGCCGTCGCGGCCTCCAGCGGTTCCGGCACCCTGATGGGGCATGGCTGGGACGAGACCCAGTGGGACGAATCCGCATTGCCCTCACGCGAGGAGCTGGAACGCGCCTCCGGCGGCCGCCCGGTGTATCTCTCCCGCGTTGATGTGCATTCGGCGCTTGTTTCCTCGTCGCTGGCGGCGGCTGCGGGCCTCGAGGGGATGGACGGCTCCGGAGCGGGGGGCCAGGTCAAGCGCGCCGCGCACACGGCCGCCCGGCTGGCGGCACGCCGGATCCCCGCCGCCGCGGTCCGCGGTTACCAGCAGCGGGCCCTCGCCGAGGCGGCCGCCAACGGCTATGTCGCCCTGGCGGAAATGGCGGCGCCGCACATCGGCGGCGTCGAGGACCTCCGGCTTGCCGCGGCCTGGAATGCGGGTCCGGACGCCGTGCCGGAGATCCTGCCCTACTGGGGCGAACTGGCCGCGTCAGAGGACCACGCCCGCTCCATCCTCGACGGGCTGGGCGTGCCCGTGCTCGGCCTGGCGGGCGACCTGAACATGGACGGGTCCATCGGGTCCCGGACCGCCGCACTGCGGGCGGACTACAGCGACGCGGCGGGGGAGCGCGGCAGCCTCTACCTTTCGCCCGCGGAAGCCGCGGCCCATCTGGTGGCGTGCTCCCTGCTGGGCGTGCAGGCGGGCTTCCACGTCATTGGCGACGCCGGCCTTGACGCCGCGCTGGAAGCGCTGGACCTGGCGGCAGCGGAGGTGGGCGAACAGAAAATCCGCGCCGCGGGCCACCGGCTGGAACACGTTGAGCTCGCCGATGCCGGCGCCATCAGCAGGCTGGCCAAGTACTCCGTGACGGTCAGCGTGCAGCCCGGCTTCGACTCCGCCTGGGGCGGGGACGACGGACTCTACCGCCAGCGCCTGGGCGACCGGGCGCGGGGCATGAACCCCTTTGCATCCTTCTACGCCGCCGGCGTCCCGGTGTGCTTCGGCAGTGACAGCCCCGTGACGCCGCTGCGTCCCTGGGCCAGCGTCCGTGCCTGCCTGCAGCACAACAGCCCGGCGGAACAGATCTCCGCCCGCGCAGCGTTCCTCGGCCACACGCGGGCAGGCTGGCGGGCCGCAAGGTACCGTAACCCGATGGCGGGCCAGCTGGTGCCCGGCGCTCCTGCGAGCTTCGCCGTCTGGGAGGTCGAGGAGCTTATGGTCCAGGTGGCGGACGGACGGGTCCAGTCCTGGAGCACCGACCCCCGCGCCCGGACGCCGTTGCTGCCCGCCCTGGACACCGGTGCCGAGCCCGTCTGCCTGCAGACCGTCAGGGACGGCCGGGAACTCTTCTCCAGCGGCGCCCTCACGGACTGAAGAACACTGCGGCGGGCGCGTGCGGCCAGCGGCCCGCCGCCGAAACTTGAGCGGCATCAAGGGGCCCCTGACCTGCGGCGATGGACGAAACGGCAGGTCACGGACCAGTTGACAGATCAGGGGGCGCCCGTAGCATTGAGGGTCACGGAGGGTCGCGGAAACCGCAGCCTCCGGACGTCCCCCGGTCGGTGCCAGGTTGCCGCATTCACGGCAGCTTCCCTGGTTGTGGCCATGGGTACTCCCAGGGGGCGGGTCCACTCCGCAGCAGAAAACGGTTCCGGCGGCGTATTTGCACGCCCCGCCGGAACTGGCCCGAAGCGGGTGGACCTGCCCCGGGGACCGGCGCCGGCCGAAGCCGGGCCCCGCGACTGCCTATAATGGACAGTTGCGCCTGCTCTCCGCTGCCAGCGGTCCGTCCGGCGCTTGACCGCTCCCTCCAAGGAAAGGCCCGCTGTGCGCGTCCTCACCATTATCCCGACCTACAACGAGCTGGAATCGTTGCCCAAGACGCTGGGGCGCCTCCGCACTGCCGTGCCGGCCTCCGACGTCCTGGTCGTCGACGACAACAGCCCCGACGGGACCGGAGAGCTGGCAGACCGCATGGCCGCTGAGGACAGCCAGGTCCATGTCCTGCACCGTGCGGGCAAGGCGGGCCTGGGTGCCGCCTACATTGCGGGCTTCAAGTGGGGCCTCGACGCCGGCTACGACATCCTGGTGGAGATGGACGCCGACGGCTCGCACCAGCCCGAGCAACTGCCGCAGCTGATCGAGGCCGTAGAGCAGGGCGCCGACCTTGCCATGGGGTCCCGCTGGGTGCCGGGCGGCAGCGTCGTCAACTGGCCGCTGTACCGCCAGGCGATCTCCCGGGTGGGCAGCACGTACGCCCGGATCATGCTGGGCGTGAAGATCAAGGACGTCACCGGCGGCTTCCGGGCGTTCCGGCGCGGCACGCTGGAGAAGCTGGACCTGAACACCGTCGATTCGGTGGGCTACGGCTTCCAGGTGGACCTGGCGTGGCGCGTCGCCAAGCTGGGACTGACCATCGTCGAGCGGCCCATCACCTTCGTGGAGCGGGAATTGGGCGCCTCGAAGATGAGCGGAAACATCGTGGTCGAAGCCATGGTCAACGTCACCAAGTGGGGTCTGGCCGCGCGCTGGAACACCCTTGCCGGAAAGCTCCCCGGCAAGAAGGCCTGAGCGCCGCAGGCGTAGTAAACAGGCATAGACAAAGGGCCGGTCACGTCGTCGTTGACGACGTGACCGGCCCTTTTACGTAATGCCGTGGATGGCTGGAACGGCCTAGGCGGAGCGCCGTTCGCCGCGGCGTTCACGCAGGATGGTGAGGCGGTCCTCGAGGATCTGCTCCAGCTCAGGAAGCGAGCGGCGCTCCAGGAGCATGTCCCAGTGGGTGCGGACTGCCTTCTCGTTGAGGTTCACGGGGCGTTCGCCGTCGACCAGCAAGGCTTCCTTGCCTGTCTTCGATACCCAGACCGGGGGGATCTCCGCTTCGGAGGAGAAGGTCACGAACACCTGCTCGCCGTCCTCGCAGCGGTACTCGACCCGCTGGCGCGGAGCCGGTTCAACACCGGATTCGGTCTCCATGCTCTGTGCGCCGAGGCGCATACCCCGCAGGCTGCGATCGCTCATCTTTTCTCCCTCTATTCGGTTCGCAGGGCCATGCCCTGCGGTGGCCGGGGCCGTAAGGCCTCGCCGGACTCGTGGTGTGCTGTTCGTTGCGTCTGGTTGCTTATTCGAAACTGGATGCTTACTCGAAAAGTCGTCACAGGATTCAACGTTTAGCGAAGCTGAATTGTTCCACCGGACTGAACCAGCCGGACAAATACACAATTATACCGGCTGCCGCTACTCCCGGTAAAGCCGCCGGGCCGCGCCGGCGGCGGCGGGCCGGGACGGGCAGCAGAAGGGGAGGCACCCGTCGCGCGGATGCCTCCCCGTGTAGTCCGGCTGCCTAGCCTTCCGGTGTGGCCGGGACGCTCCCCGCACCGGGTGCGGAATCCGCAGCAGCCGCAGGCGCCTGGGCACTGGCGGGTGCGGCCGCGCGGGCCTCGGAAGGCGCCGTTTTGCCGTTGGAATCCGGGCCGAACAGCCCGTCCGCGGCCTGGCCCTCCTTGGCACCGCCGAGGGCGCTGCCGATGCCCTTGAGGGCTTCGCCGACTTCGCTCGGAATGATCCACAGCTTGTTCGCCGACCCCTCAGCGAGCTTCGGCAGCGTCTGCAGGTACTGGTAGGCCAGGAGCTTCTGGTCCGGGTTTCCCTTGTGGATGGCGTCGAACACCTTCTGGATGGCCTGGGCCTCGCCGTCGGCGCGCAGGATGGCCGCCTTCGCGTCGCCCTCGGCCTTCAGGATCGAGGACTGCCGCTGGCCCTCGGCGGTGAGGATGGCGGACTGCTTGGTGCCCTCCGCCGTCAGGATGGCGGCGCGGCGGTCACGCTCGGCGCGCATCTGCTTCTCCATGGAGTCCTGGATGGAGTGGGGCGGATCGATGGCCTTGAGCTCCACCCGGGAGACCCGGATGCCCCAGCGGCCGGTGGCCTCGTCGAGCACGCCGCGGAGCTGGCCGTTGATCTGGTCGCGGGAGGTCAGGGCCTCTTCGAGGTTGAGTCCGCCAACAACGTTGCGGAGCGTGGTGGTGGTCAGCTGCTCCACCGCCTGGATGTAGTTGGCGATCTCGTAGGTGGCCGCGCGGGCGTCGGTGACCTGGAAGTAGACCACCGTGTCGATCGAGACCACCAGGTTGTCCTCGGTGATGACAGGCTGCGGCGGGAAGGAGACCACCTGTTCACGCAGATCGAGCAGCGGCAGCAGCCGGTCCACGAACGGGATCAGGATCGTGAGGCCGGGGTTCAGCGTCCGCTGGTACTTACCCAGCCGTTCGACGACGCCGGCCCGGGCCTGCGGGACGATCCGCACCGCCCGGACCAACACGATTATGACGAACGCAACGAGCACCAGCAGCACGATTGCGACTGCGATATCCATACATCACCTATTCCCCAGATTGGTCTTGCCATGGTCTGCGGCGGTGTCCCGCCGCATGCCCGGTGCCGGTGCCGGCCGCCGGAATTCTTGTGCGTGCTATTGGGTGGCGGTCTCCGGCTGCGGGGCGACGACCGCGGTGGCGCCGTCGATCGCGCTGACCACGGCGTGCTGGCCGGGCACCAGGACCCCGGTCTCAGAGCGGGCGCTCCAGACGTCGCCGCCGATCTTGACCAGGCCGCCGCTGGCGCTGACGGGCTCCATGACCAGGGCGGATTCGCCGATGAGCCGCTCAACATTGGTGCGGCGGTCGGCCGGTCCTTTGTGGAGGTGTTTCAGCGCGACGGGCCGGACGAAGCCGATCATCAGGAGGGAGACCACGCAGAAGGCGATGATCTGCAGGCCAAGGTCAGCGCCGGCCATCGATGCGACGAGTCCGGCCAGGGCCCCGCCGCCGAGCATGATGAAGAACAGGTCGAGGGTAATCATCTCCACCACGGCAAACACCAGGAACGCCGTGAGCCAGAGGGCCCACCAGTTTGCGGGCAGCCATTCGATCATCATTTCCCCCTTTGTCCCCGGGGGCTGCAGGCGCAGACCCTCAGTAACTGTCCTTCCATCGTAAGCCGAACGGCCCCGGCGGCGGAGGGTTGCAGAAACCTCGGGGCGAAAGTGGCCAACTCGTGACCTTCAGGTGACCAGACCGTGATGGCGCCGCGGTTCGAAGACACTGATGCGGAACCGTGCGGACACGGCGGTCACCGGCGGAAGCCTGGCCGTGAGCGCCGCCAGGGCTTCCCGGTCCAGGTGGTGCCCGGCCGGGCCCATCAGGGCCAGCCTGCCGACGTCGGCCGGGGACAGTGCGAGCGGCACGTCCAGGCTGTCGGTGGAAAGCGCCGCAAACCATCCTTCCAGCGAGGCGGCGAGGCGCTCCTCCTTCGCCGGATCGATCCCGAGCATTCCGGCCTCGCCCGCGATTTCCGCCAGATGGCCGGGCCGGGGGGTCACCACAACGAGGCGGCCGCCGGGGCGGAGCACCCGGGCGAATTCCGCCGCGTTGCGCGGCGCGAAGACGACCGTGACGACGTCGACCGCGCCGTCCGGCACCGGCAGGGGCTGCCACACGTCGGCAACGATGTTAATGGCCTCCGGGTTCAGCCGGGCGGCACGGCGGAGCGCAAACTTCGAAATGTCCAGACCGACCGCTTCCGCGGGCGTCCCGGCTGCTGCCAGCCGGTCCAGCAGCACGCGGAGGTAGTGGCCCGTGCCGGTTCCGGCGTCGAGCACCGTTCCCGGTGTCCCGGGGGTGCGGGCGGCGAAAGCCGGCACGGCGGCGTCCGCGACCGCGTCGGCGAGGGGCCGGTAGTGGCCGGCGGACAGGAAGTCGAAGCGCGCCGCCACCATGTCCGCCGAGTCGGCCTCGAAAACGGTCCCTTTGCCCACGAGGAAGTTGAAGTAGCCCTGCCTGGCCGCGTCGAAGCTGTGACCGGCCGGGCACACCAGCGTGCGCAGGGCGCCGCCGTCGAAGCGCAGGCGGTCGCGGCAGACCGGGCACAGCAGGGCGGCGGAAGAAGCGGGGGGCATAGTGTCCATCCTAGAGGCGGCGCAGCAGTGCGAGCAGGCACCACCAGTCAGGCACCACCAGTCAGGCACCAGCAGGCCGGACCGCCGGCACCGGGCGAACGTGAGCTATTTCACTACCTGGAGAACTGGGGCTAGGCTCTCACTCGTGAAATCCGAACATCTTCCCTTGCTGAATTCCGTTTCCGCCCCTGCCGTCCACCCGGACGGGACCTGCGCCGTGGTCTCGGTGGTGCGCCCCGACTTCGACGCCGATGCCTACGTCGGCCAGCTCTGGATGGTGCCCCTGGGCGCCTCCAGGGACGGCGGACAGCCAGCGCGCCGGCTGACCCGCGGTTTCCGCGACACGGCCCCCGCCTTCTCGCCGGACGGACACTCGCTGGCGTTCCTGCGCGCCGCGCCCGGCGGCAAGCCGCAGCTCCACATCGTGGAGGCCGCGGGCGGGGAGCCGCAGCTTGTCACGGCGGCGCCCCTGGGAGTGACGGCGTTCGCGTGGTCGCCTGACTCCAGTCACGTCGTCTACAGCGCCCGCACCCCGGAGGCCGGCCGGTACGGCACCACCGACGGGGTCTCCGCCGGCGGCGAGGACGCACGCCTCATCACGGATTACCAGTACCGGATGAACGGTGTGGGGTACACGGCGGACAAGCCGGTGCAGCTTTTCCTCGTCGAAGTGCCGGAGCCGGGCGCGGAACCCAAGGTGGCGCCCGCCGGGCGGGCACTGAAGGCCGCGGCCACTGAACCGTCCGGTTCCGGGGAGCAGGCCGCAGGTGCTGCCGCACTGCTGCCGGCGGCGCGGCAGCTGACCACCGCAGCCACGGACCATAACGGCGCATCGTTCAGCGCCGACGGCCGGACCATCTACTTCACGGCTGCCCTGCATGAGGGCAGCGACGCCGACCTCGTCAGCGGCATCTACCGCCTTCCGGCGGACGAAGACCCCGCAGGAGTGGAAACAGAAGCGGACACGGGAGCGGAACCGGAGGCAATCGCCCCTGCCAACACCGGCCGCCTGGCCGTCCACGCCGTGCGCCAGTCACAGGACGGGCAGTGGCTGTTCTTCCTCGCCCAGGACATGGGTGCCACGGGCCAGGACTTCGTGGCCCGCAACACCGCGCTGTACGTAATGCCCGCAGCCGGCGGTGAGGCCACGCGGCTCAGTGACGTCGAAACGATGGACCTCGGCACCAACGGCAGGATCGAACTGCGCGGACCCGACTCGGCGCTGGTGCTGAACACCTCCCGCGGAACCGTGGAACTGCTGGAGTTCTCCGCCGCCGGGAGCCAGGAAGTGCTGGTGGACGGCCCGCGCACCGTCGTCGGAGCGGCCGCCGGCGGCGGATCGCTCGTGGTCAGTTTCACCGACGCCCAGACCGCCGGGGACGTGGCGGTGGCCGACGGCGGCCGGCTGCGTGTCCTGACCGATTTCTCCGCGCCCCTTCGCTCCGAGGCCGGCGTCATCGAGCCGGTGGAACTCACGTTTCCGTCCGACGACGGCTACCCGGTCCACGGCTGGCTGGTGCGGCCGGCGGGCCCGGGCCCGCACCCGGTGCTGCTGAACATCCACGGCGGCCCGTTTGCCCAGTTCACGGGCGCGCTCTTCGACGAGGCGCAGGTCTACGCCGATGCCGGCTACGCCGTCCTGATGTGCAACCCGCGCGGTTCGGCCGGATACGGGCAGGCCCACGGCCGGGCCATCAAGGAAAAGATGGGCACCCTGGACATGCAGGACGTGCTGGCCTTCCTCGACGGTGCGCTCGGCAAATTCGATGAGCTCGACGCCGGCGCGGTCGGCATCATGGGCGGCTCCTACGGGGGCTACCTCACGGCCTGGACCATCAGCCACGACCACCGGTTCAAAGCCGCCATTGTGGAACGGGGCTTCCTGGATCCCGTCAGCTTCACCGGCTCCTCCGACATCGGCTGGTTCTTCGGCGGCGAGTACACGGGCCGCTCCGCCGAGCAGATGGCGGCGCAAAGCCCGATAGCGCGGGTGGACCAGGTGCGCACCCCGGCCCTGGTCATCCACAGTGAAGAGGATCTCCGCTGCCCGGTGGAGCAAGGCCAGCGGTACTTCACCGCGCTCAAGCAGCTGGGCGTGGAGTCCGCGTTCCTGGTCTTCCCGGGGGAAAACCACGAGCTCTCACGTTCGGGAACCCCGCACCACCGCAAGCAGCGGTTCGACCAGATCCTGGCGTGGTGGGCGCGCTACCTGCCGACGGCGGCGAACCCCGCCCCTGCCGCCGGCGCCTGAACCGGCTCAGCCGCCCGGCAGGAATCCAAGTTCCTGCCGGGCGCGGCTGATGTCCGGCTGCGCCCAGCGCGCGGAGTACTCGGCGTTGCTGCTGATGGACCGCAGCTCGGCGCGGTCCAGATACAGGATGCCGTGCACGTGGTCGGTTTCGTGCTGGACGATCCTGGCCTGCCAGCCGCTGAACTCCCGCTGCTGCACGCTCCCGTCCGGGGCGGTGAAGTCCAGCCGCACCGCTTCGGGCCGGACCACGGCGGCCTGGAGCCCGTTGACGGACAGGCAGCCCTCGTAGAAGGCGACGGAGGACCCGCCCAGCGCCGCGTAGGCGGGATTGAGCATGGCAAAGAACGGCAGCGGCTCCCGGCCGCGGACAGCGGCCACCTCGGGGTCGACCTCGAACTGGTCCTCCAGCACCGCAAGCTGCAGCGGAATGCCGAGCTGCGGCGCTGCCAGGCCCACCCCGGGGGCCTTGTGCATCACGCTGCGCATCAGGTCGATCAGCTGGCCCAGTTCGGCGTCGCTCAGCTGTCCGTCGTAGGGCGCGGCGAGCTGCCGGAGCACCGGGTGTCCGGCCTGGACGATGGCGGGGAGCACCCCCGCGGTCAGTATCTGCTGGACGGTTTCGTGGATGCGGGTGGCGCTGAAGTCAGTCGGCTTGGCGTCAGGAGACATGGCACCAGACTACTGGCGTCCGCAAGCAGCCGTGATGAATTCGTAAATGCGTCCCCGCAGGAGCGTGCCGGCGTCGATCTTCAGGACGCCGTCCCGGCCGCCCACGGACACCCTCAGCGGCATCAGCGTCCCCACTTTGTCGTCGGCGATCGCGTGCGGATCGCAGCGGGCAGGCCGGATGCCGAGGCCGAAGTGCTGGGGAACGCCGCCGGTATGGACTGAAACGGACCGCGGCCAGGGGGCGGCGGGGTCTTCGCCGATCAGGGTGGTCCCGTCGATCCAGTTGATCGTGAGGGTGCCGGTTGAGTCGGGGTTCACGGCGCCGGGGGTATTCCGCGGCGTGATGGCCAGCCCCAGGATTGCGCTTTGCCCGTCGGCCGACACCACCAGCTCGGGATCCAGCCGGATTCCGGCGACGGCGGCGGCAGCTGCCGCGAGGCACATCTCCGCGTTGTTCCGGCCCAGCACGCCGTAAGGGTCGGCTGCGGACACCGTGGCGGCGGCCGTGGCCGCAGTCGACGCTTCGAGGTGCAGCTTCACGGTTACGCCGTCGCCCGGGCCGGCCGCCTGGAGCCCGCATTCGGGATCGCGCAATTGGGCCGGCAGGATCTTGGGCTGGCCGGGCGGCAGTTCGATCCCGCCGGGCGTCGCCGGCCATTCGATGGTTTCGGCGAAGAGCGGGCTGGTGAGCGCCGCGCCGAGTACGGTCACCGGGACGGCGGTGGTGTTCGTCAGCTGGATGGCGATGATGTGGCTTCCGTAGTTGTCACGGAGCTGATTGATGCCGGCGGTGACCGGGCCGGGCTCAGCCGACGAAGCCGCCGTCGTAGCGGTGGCAGGCGGTGTGGTGGCAGGCGGCGCGGACATACCGGCGGATCCGCCCGCGCTGCAGGACACGGTCAGGGCAAGGGCCAAAGCCGCGGCTGCGCCGCGCAGGAGCGGAAAGTTCCGGTGCCGGCGGCCGGGACGGACGACGGCGCGCAGAGGCAACGGGGGGACCCGGCGCAGGGGAGGGGAGCAGCCCATGGGGCCAGTGTATTCCGGTGCAGCGCCCTATGGGTTGTGCTTTCCTGTGGCCGCTGCTCCCGCCCTGTTTGGCGGTGCCGGGTCGAAATAACGGCGCGGGCGGGCGCGGTTGGTTAGTGTCGATCCATGACATCTCCCAGCCCCGTGGCGCTGACCCCATTGAATTGTGTGCTCGGCCTGCTGCGCACCCTGGAAGCAGGCGGCGGCGCGGCGGCCGTTGCCCCCTTCCTGGCTGAGGACTATGTGCTGCGTGAGGCGCCGCATCTGCTGGCTCCCGGCGGCGCGACCCGCAGCCGCAGTGACGTGCTGGCCGGGGCGGACGCTGCCCGCGGCGTCGTCTCCGGGCAGCGTTTCGAGGTGCAGCGGACCACGTGTGAGGGCAGCCGCGTGGTGGTGGAAGCCGAGTGGACGGCCACCGCGCAGATGGACCTGCCGCACTGGGACGCCGGCGACGTGCTCCGCGCACGGATCGTCTCGGTTTTTGAGGTGCGGGACGGCCGGGTGGCCAGCCAGGACAGCTACGACTGCTACTTCACACCCTCGTAGATCCCCGGAGGCCTTCCGGGGCAGTGGAGCGGCGCCGCTTACTGCATGGTGAAGCGGCGGGCCGCGAATCCGTTCACCGCGGGTACGGCCCCGGCCGCGGCGATGGCGCGGCACCGCACCTGCCAGCGCAGCCCCGGCAGGGGCCGCCCCAGCGCCATGTTGATCTCGGACTGGCGGGCGGCGCGGGCGGCGGCGGCCATGCGGCGGGCCTCGAAGTCCCGCAACGCCGCCACCGGAGGCGCGCCGCGCAGCCAGTCGAGGACCACGGGAGCCAGCGCGGCGGCGTCCAGCCAGCCCAGGTTCATGCCCTGGCCACCGATGGGGCTGATCTCGTGCGCGGCGTCGCCGACCAACACCGTGCGGCCGGCCACCATCCGGCGCACCAGCCGCGACCGGACCTCAAACCGGCTCAGCATGCTGTTGCCCGCCGGATCCACGTCGATGCCGGTCCGCTCGCGGATCCTCCCGACGAGCCAGCCGGCGTCCCGGGCCGCGCCGGCGGTCCCGGGCTCAGGCAGCCGCACCACCCAGCGGCGCAGGTTCCCGGGCAGCGGGAAGGACTCCACGATCCCCGCAGGTTCGAGAAACAGGGCCGCGTCGGGGCCGAAGCCGGTGGAGTCGGCAAAGTCGCCCATGAGGTAGCTGTCCGGATAGTCCCTGGCCCGGACCGGGATGCCGGACTGGGTGCGGACGGCGGACCGGACGCCGTCGGCGGCTACAGCGACGGCTGCCGTATACCGGACCGGGGCCCCGCCCAAGGTGGCATCGACGGTGACCCGGCCGCCGTCGTCGTCCACGTGCGTCACGCGCACACCGCGCTGGAGGGCTGCGGGGTCGAGGTGCCGGACCCGCTGCTCCAGGAGCGCGGCTGTCCGGGCCTGCGGCAGGGCGAGGACAAACGGAAAACTGTCCGAGACCCCGGCGAAGGACATCTCGGCGAGTGTCCGGCCGCCGGCCAGGGCGAGGCCGCGCCGGATCTGGACCCCCTCCGCCACCAGGTCGGGCGCCAGTCCGATGCCCTGCAGCGCGTCCAGCGACGGGGGATGGATCCCGATGGCCCGGGAGTGCGGCTCGGCGCCGGTGCGCTGTTCCAGGACCCGGACGGTGACGCCCTCCTGGAGCAGCAGGGCCGCCATGAACAGTCCCACTGGTCCGCCGCCGATCACCAGCACATCAACCACGGGCGGTCCCGGCTGCGCGCCCGTCTCCCGTCACATCAAGGACCAGCAGGTTGCGGAACGGTGCGCGGCGGCGGACGTTCCAGCCCGGGGGAGCGGCCGCCTGGAGTTCGGCGGTGGTGTAGCTGCGGCGGATGGACGTGAGCCCGTCCTGCCTGATGTAGGAGCCGGTGAACGGCAGGGCGCCGGCGTAGAAGAGGGCGTAGGCGGCGGGGCTGCGCCGGAGGTCGTTGTGGATGACCGTGCCGTGGCAGAGAGCGGCCGACTCGGCCAAAAATCCCGGCAGTTCGTCCTCCGCCAGGTGGTGCAGCACATGGTTGGACACCACCAGGTCGAAACTCAGCCCCTCGGCGGCGAGATCGGCGGCCGTCGCCTGCCGGAACGTCACGCCCGCGGCCGCATGCCGTGCCGCGGCGAAGCGGCTGGCCCGCGGATCGGGATCGATGGCCGTGACCTCCAGACGGAGCGAGTCCTTTGCTGCCCAGTGTGCCAGCATGACCGGGACGTCTCCGCCCCCGCAGCCGATGTCCAGCAGGGTGGCCGGCGTGCCCTGGCGGAGCCCGGGCCTGATCCGGGAGACATAGATGCCCCGCCAGCCGGACACGGCCCGGTTGACGACGGCGAACTGGGCATAGGTGCGGTCCAGCCGGGCCGGGTCACAGCCCGGCAGGTCCATCTCCTCGACGGCGTGGGCCGCCCGGGCCTGCAGCAGGTCCACCGGGTCTCAGGCCAGCGCCGATTCCGGCTGCGCCGCCGCGGACGCCGCGACTTCCGCACGCCGCGCGGCCCGCTGTGCTGCCTCCGCGTGGCCGGGACTGGCCAGCTTGGTGAACAGCGCGGTTTCCACGGTCAGCCCCGGCCCGAAGGCCATGGAGCAGATCCGTTCCGCTCCGGCGTCGGGGCCGTCCGCCGGGGGCAGGTCGAGGATGTGCCGGAGGACAAACAGGACGGTGGCGCTGCTCATGTTCCCGTAGTTGCGGAGGGTTTCCCGGGCGGGCACCAGCTGCTCGTCGCTCAGGTCCAGCCGGGACTGGACCTTGTCCAGGATGCTGCGGCCGCCGGGGTGGATGGCCCAGTGCCGGATGTCGCGGTAGGGGAGTCCCGGGAGCTGCGGCTCCCGGGAGAGAAGCGGCTCCAGGGCGCTGATGATGTGGTCGTCGATAATGTGCGGGACGTAGTTGCCGAGGACCATTTCGAACCCCTCGTCACCGATGTTCCACGCCATGGATTCCTCACCCACCGGCGTCAGAACCGTCTCGAAGTGGTCCAGCTGCAGCAGCGCAGGCCGTTCCGGGTACTCGCGGGCGGTCACGATGGCCGCGGCCGCGCCGTCGGCGAACAGGGCCGAGCCCATAATGGTGTCCGGGTCATTGGAGGTCCGCACATGCAGCGAGCAAAGCTCGGCGCAGACCACCAGCACGACGGCGTCCGGGTCGGCGTCGCAGAACGACCTGGCTGCCCGCAGCGCGGGGAACGCCGCGTAGCAGCCCATGAATCCGAGATGGTAGCGCTGCACCGCGGGATTCAGGCCCAGTGCGCGGACGATTTTGTAGTCGGGCCCGGGGTTGAAAAACCCGGTACAGGAGACCGTCACGAGGTGAGTTATGTCAAGTAAGCTGATTTCCGGGCTGGCGTCGAGGGCCTTCCGGGCCGCCTCAACAAAGAGTTTGGTGGCCTCCGTGGCGAAGATATCGTTGCGCACCTTTGTGCTGGGGCTGAGCAGCAGGCCCGTGCCGGCGTCGAAGAATTGTGGGTTTTCGGCCTGGCGTTCGCTGGTGAGTTCCGCCACGGCTGTGTAGCGGGTGTCGATGGCGGCGGAGTCAAAGCAGGTGGCGACCAGCCGGGTGCCGAGCCGCGTGAGACCCGGCTGAGCGGCGAAAACATCGCGGGCTTCGGTTTGGACCAGGACAGTTGGCGGGACAGCAGTTTCGAGGGACCTCAGGTAGACCGTCATGGTTCATTCTCAATGAGGCAGGCGCAGATGACAATGGAACGGTCCGTTGAACAGACTGTATTTGCGGCAGTCAGGAACGGCCAGGAGCCCGCCCGGTCAAGGCCTCCCGCGCGAGTTATCAGAACGCCGATAATCAACATTATGTCAACTAGCATCGACGCTCCTTCAGGGTTTGCAGGTTTGGACCCCGTGATATGCCTCCCCCTTCTCCGCCCGCGCCGGCATGTAAATCCGCGCCGCTACAGGGGTCCAGGCCTGCTCGACGACGCACCGGGCGTCAGTTTGGAATTCGGAGTGGCCGACAGGCTCGAGGAACTGCGAAGGCTAATAGGTCCGCGGCTCTTTCGGGGCTTTCCCTGCAGGGATCCGCATTTTGTGCACAGCCACCATCCCCCGCCGCCGACGACCGTGCGGTCTGGACAAACTGCTAAGCATGCATAACACTAGACAAACTAGCGAAATTTGACCTGATGGTGGAGTGAGTTTGACAGCGACAATATCTGCAGGTCCCGGGGCACCCGTGGACGACAACCAACACGTGGAACTTGCTCGTCTGCTTGCTGCCATGGCATCCGCCGACCGACGTGCGTTTGAGAGGTTCTACACCCAAACGTCGGCTCGCTGCTACGGCCTCATCCGCCGGATCATCCCGGAAGCGAAGCCGGCGCAGGAAGTCCTCGAGGCGACCTACCTGACCATCTGGTGCCAAGCCCCGACCTACAGCCCCGCGGAGGGCACCCCGCTGGCGTGGGCGCTGTCCCTTGCCTACGGCCAGGCAATCCAGGCACGCTCCCAGTACTTGCCTGCCCCCGCCAGCGCCTGACCCTGGATCAGAATTCTGATCCGGACACCTCACAACAATTCGCGGACTCGTTCGTCCTGACGGCACCAACACCGCCGGCTCCATTCAGCTGCCCGGGAACCCAGAACACGCCGCCTCCGGTGCGGAGCCATGGTCTCGCTGTCCGAGAGTTCAGGCCATGCGGACAAAGACTGACTCCAATGGAACGGATACATACCTCCTGCGGGGCTTTCCTTCCCTTCGATGCTGCTGGCGTGAAAATGGCCGGCTGATCGGCCCCTTGACATCCGCAGCTCCGCGTCCCCATACTCCGTTGACGCGAACATTCCCACGGCCCCTGGAGCGCGCATGCCCCTGCATGTCCGACCTTTTGCGACGATGCTCGCGCTGGTGGCGCTGTCCGTACCGGCCCTGTCCGGCTGCACCCCGTCCCCTCCCCCGGCGCTGCCCACTTCCGCTGCACCCAGTGCAACTGCGACCACCGGCGACGGCGGGACCCCGGCGCCCGCCCTGGAGAAACCAACAGCGGCACCCGTGCTGGAGACGGAAACATTCCCGGGTTCCGGCGACATCTCCGATGACTCCGCCATCTGGGTGGACCCCGCGGACCCCGGCAACAGCCTCGTTGTGGCGGATAACAAGGCAACCTCAGGCGGCGGCATCGGGCTCTTCGACATGAACGGAAAAATGGTTCACTTCCGCCCCGACGGGATGATTGGCAACGTCGACCTCAGGGCCGGGTTCCCGGCGTCGGGGTCCTCCACGGTGCTGGTGGGGGGCAACAACCGGACGGACAATACGCTGGCCCTGTGGTCCCTGGACCCGGCAACCAGGACCCTGGCGCCGGTCGCGGCCCGCAGCATTGCCACCGAGGCGCCCAACTACGGTTTCTGCATGTACCACAGCCGGGCCAGCGGAAAGTTCTATGCCTTCGTGACACCCAACGGCGCCGGCTCCGTGCAGCAGTTCGAGCTGGCAGCGGACAGCACGGGCAAGGTTGACGCCACCCCCGTCCGGACCCTCCCGGTCAGCAGCATCACGGAGAGCTGTGTCGCCGACGACGAACTGGGGCACCTGTACGTCGGGCAAGAGGGCGTGGGCATCTGGAAATACGGGGCGGAGCCCGACGCCGGGACGGAGCGCACCTCCGTTGACGCGGTCGGGGACGGCCGGCTGGAGGCCGACGTCGAGGGGATGAGCATCGCCTACGGCGCGGACGGCGCCGGGTACCTGTTCGTCTCGAGCCAGGGCGACTCCACCATCGCCATCTACGACCGTGCCGGCAGCAACGCCTTCCTGAAGTCCTTCAAGGTCGCCGGCAACGGGGACGTCGACGGCGTGACAGGCACCGACGGCCTGGCCGCCACCATGGAGAATGTCGGGCCGCGGTTCGAACAGGGCATGCTGGTGGTCCACGACGAAGCGAATTCCGGCGCCGACACCTCAAACCTGAAGTATGTCCCCCTCAGCGACGTCCTCAAATAGATTTCTCGGCACCCTGTCGTCCGGCCTGCCGGGCGTTCAGTCTTTCGTGGCAGTGCGGGCGGCTGCTGCCGGAACCGGCTCATGCCGCAGGTACCTCCGGCTGAAGCGGCCGCTTCCCGACGTCAGGGCGCGCAGTTCGATGGCGTAGCGCAACAGCTCCTGGTCCGGCACCTCGGCACTGATTTCGGTCAGGTCCCTCCCGGTGGACGTCGTTCCGGTCAGCCGGGCCCGGCGGGACGACAAGTCGCTCATCACTGCCCCCACATGGTCGTCGGACACACGGATCGTCACCGCCGAGACCGGTTCCAGCAGCTGGATCCGGCCCGCTGCGGCCGCCTCGCGCAGGGCCAGCGCCCCGGCTGCCTGGAACGCCGCGTCCGACGAGTCCACACTGTGCGCCTTGCCGCCCAGCAGGGTCACCCGGATGTCCACGACGGGGAACCCTGCAGATACGCCTTTCTGCATCTGCGCCCGCACACCCTTCTCCACCGAGGTGATGAAGGGGCCTGGAATCACCCCGCCGACCGTCTTGTCGACAAATTCAAAACCGGCGCCGCGCTCCAGCGGCTCCACCTCGATATCGCAGACGGCGTACTGGCCGTGGCCGCCGGACTGTTTGACGTGCCGGCCGTGCCCGGCAGCGGGCCCGGCAAACGTCTCCCGCAGCGGGGTGACGACGTCGACGCTCTGCAGGTTGACGCCCTGCTCGCGGAGCCTGCCCAGAACCACATCCGCGTGGGCCTCGCCGGTGCACCACAGGACCAGCTGGTGCGTCTCGGAGTTCCGCTCCACCCGCAAGGCCGGGTCGCCGGCGGCGACCTTGGCGAGGCTGCGTGCCAGGACATCCTCGTCCCCGTGGGAGGCTGCCTCGACGGCCACGGGCAGCAGCGGATCCGGCATCTCCCACGGCTGGATCAGCAGGGGCATGTCCTTGGCCGAAACCGTGTCCCCGGTCTCGGCGGGTCCCAGTTTGGTGATGGCGCAGATGTCCCCCGCCACGCTGTACGGCACCGGCCGCAGGCTGGCCCCGAGCGGTGAATACAGGTGGGCCACGCGTTCGTCGCTGTCATGGTCGGGATGGCCCCGGTCTTCCAGTCCGTGCCCGGCCACATGCACGGCCGAGTCCTCCCGCAGTGTGCCGGAGAAGAGCCGGACCAGGCAGACGCGGCCCAGGAACGGATCGGTGGTGGTCCGCACCACCTCCCCTAACAGCGGACCCGCGGGATCGCAGCCCGGAGCCTCAACCGGGTTGCCTTCAAGGTCGGTGACCTTCGGGAGCGCGTGGCGGGTTGGCGGCGGGAAGGCACGTGTCACCACGTCCAGCAGTTCCGCCAGGCCGACGCCGGTCTCGGCGGAGGTGGCGATGACCGGATGGAATGATCCCCGCGCAACGGCCGTCTCGAGGTCACTGGCCAGGACCCCGGCGGGGATGTCCTCGCCGTCGAGGTACCGGTCCATCAGCGATTCATCCTCGCTTTCGGCGATGATCCCCTCGATCAGTGCGCCGCGGGCGGCCTCCGAGGCGACGCGTTCGACGTCGTCGGTGTTCCGGACCGCGGGACCCGCCGCGCCACCCGGCCGGTCCGAGACGGTGCCCGTGAGCAGACCCAGCAGTCCGGTGACTTCCGTGCCCTGGGTGACAGGCAGGTAGAGCGGCAGCACCGTGTCGCCGAAGGCCCGCCGGCACTCCGCGAGGGCGGCGTCGAAGTCCGCCCGGGGGTGGTCCATCCGGCTGATCACCACTGCCCGGGGCATTCCGACGTACCGGCATTCCTCCCAGAGTGCCGTGGTGGCCGCATCGATGCCGTCCGCGGCGGAGACAACGAACAGTGCCGCGTCCGCCGCCCGCAGCCCGGCACGCAGTTCCCCCACGAAGTCCGGGTAGCCGGGCGTATCGAGCACGTTCACCTTGACGCCCCCGGCCAGGACCGGGATCACGGAAAGCGCGACGGAGCGCTGCTGGTGGACCGCGGCCGGCTCGGAATCTCCCACCGTGGTGCCTTCAGCGATCGATCCTTTCCGCGCTATGGCGCCTGTCGCGGCCAGCAGCGCTTCCGCCAGCATCGTCTTCCCGGATCCGGAATGCCCCACCAGCGCCACGTTGCGGACCTGGTCCGGGTGTTCGGGCGGGAGCGCGTCGGAGGCGTCGGCCCGGCGGAGTTCGGACGTGCCCCGGGCGGCGGCCTTCGCCGGAACCTTGGCGTCTTTGGCAGGCATGGGAACCTCCTGGTGTGCATCCGTCCGCCGGCCGGCCGCCGGCACCCGCACCGCGTGGGGCTGTGTATATGGATTGGACACCCTGGGGCGATCAGACGGCAAGATGCAATGGTTACCGGCTCCGGAGCGCCGCGGCACCGGGTCCGCTCCGGGGCTACCCTCGGTCCTAGGCCTTCTGCAGAACAGCGATGTCCAGCTTCCGCATTCCCAGCATGGCCTGCATGGCCAGTTGCGAGCCCTCCGGGTCCGGACCGCCGCCGGCAGGTTCATCCAGCCGGCCCGGCTACGCTTGGAAGCATGGCTTCTTCGACCCCGCCGCTCCCCCGTCCAGCTGTGACCGGACCTGCGCCGGCTGCCCCGCGGACCGCCGTTCTGGCCGCGTGCGCCGACGTTGTACTCATCCTGATCTTCGCGGCGATCGGCCGGGACGCCCACCAGCGCGGCGACGTTGTCACCGGGGTCCTGGCGACAGCCTGGCCGTTCCTGGCGGGCGCGGCGCTGACCTGGCTCACTTTGCGGCTCTGGCGGGCACCGCTGCCTGTCTGGCCGGCCGGCGCCGCTGTCTGGCTCGGGACCGTGGCCCTGGGCATGATCCTGCGCGCCGTCACCGGGCAGACTGTGGTGCTGCCGTTCGTCATCGTGGCCCTGCTCAGCCTCGGGGTGTTCCTGCTGGGATACCGCCTCGTGGCGGCCGCCGTCCGGCGGCGCAACACACGCCGCCGGAACCCCTGATGGACTAGGCTTGCTAGGAAATGGCCCAGGCCTCGGAGAGCCAACGGGCTGCCGGCCGGGCCGGCAACGGCGCAACAGATCCGGAAAGGTTCACACGTGGTCACCGCTTTCGTCCTGATTAAGACAGACGCTTCCCGCATCCCGGAGACCGCGGAAGAAATCTCCGCCATCCAGGGCATCAGCGAGGTCTACTCGGTGACCGGCGAGTGGGACCTCATCGCCATTGCCCGGGTGCCCCGGCACGAGGATCTGGCGGACGCCATCGCCGACAAGCTCTCCAAGGTGCCGGGCGTGGTGCACACCACCACCCAGATCGCGTTCCGCGCCTACTCCCAGCACGACCTGGACGCGGCTTTCGCCCTCGGCTTCGAGCAGTAGGGCCCGACGTTCAGGAACAGCATCCAGCGCCCCTGCGTTCAAGGGGAACGCTAGAGGCGCTGCGCCCGGCGGCGCATCAGCTGCGTGAGAGTGCGACCCACCGGTCCAGCACGGCAGCAGCCGCACCCGTTTCAATCGATTCCTCCGCGCGCTTGAGCGCCGCGGCCATGCGTTCCCTGAAGCCGCCGACGGCGTCAAGGTCGAAGGCCACGAGCCCGGCGGCGGCATTGAGCAACGCCGCGTCACGCGCGGGACCGTGCCCGCCGGCCAGGACGGAACGCACGACGGCGGCATTGGCCGCGGCGTCCCCGCCGCGCAGCTCCTCCAGGGTGGCCCGGCGGACCCCCAGGTCGGCCGGATCGAACATCTCCTCCGTCACAGCGCCGTTCCGGATCTCCCAGACGGTGGACGGTCCGGTGGTAGTCAGTTCATCAAGCCCGTCACTCCCTCGGAACACCAGCCCGCGGCTGCCGCGCTTCGCGAGCACACCGGCAACCAGCGGCGCCATCCGCTCATTGGCTACGCCCACCGCGGAAGCCTGGACGTGGGCGGGGTTGATCATGGGCCCCAGGAAGTTGAAGGCGGTCGGCACGCCAAGCTCACGGCGGGCGACGGCGGCATGCCGCATCGAGGGATGGAACACCTGGGCGAAACAGAACGTGATGCCGGCTTCTTCCGCGTTGCGCGCGACACGCGGGATCGGCAGATCCAGCCGGACGCCGAGTGCTTCGAGGACATCCGCGGAGCCTGAGGTGGAGGATGCGGCACGGTTGCCGTGCTTAACCACCTTGGCGCCTGCACCGGCCGCGATCAGCGCGGCCATGGTGGAGATGTTGACCGTGTTCTGCTGGTCCCCGCCGGTGCCGACGATGTCGAGCTTCTGCCCGGCGATGTCAATGGGGCTGGCGTTGGCGATCATCGCCTCGACCAGGCCCACCAGCTCATCCACGGTCTCCCCCTTGGCCCGCAGAGCAACAAGGAATCCGGCAACCTGCGCCGGCGTGGCCTCACCGGACATGATCGAGTTCATCGCCCACTCAGTGTTGCCGGCGGAGAGGTCCGTGCCGTTGATGAGTGCGTTGATGAGCCGCGGCCAGGTGTTGCCTGCCGCCTGTGCAGATGCCTGAGAAGTCACGTCCTGATGCTATCGAGGTGCGCGCCGCAATGACCAATGTGAACGGGGCCGGGAACTTTTCCGCGCGATTTCGCGTCTTTGTAGAAAAAGTCCTCCGAAAAGGCGGTTTGCGTTGGGCAGGAGGGAGTTTTATAGACATAATGTCTATGTGACATCTGCGACCCATGCCCCCAGTACCCCGGCGCACCCGACGCTGAACCGCCCGAACATGGTTTCTGTAGGAACCGTAGTCTGGCTGTCCAGTGAGTTGATGTTCTTCGCCGGTCTCTTTGCCATGTACTTCACACTCCGTTCGACGTCCGGACAGATGTGGGCCGAGGAGACAGCCAAGCTCAACTTCCCCTTTGCGCTCATCAACACGATCGTCCTCGTGGCCAGTTCCTTTACTTGCCAGATGGGCGTCTTCGCCGCTGAGCGGCTTCAGCCGCGCAGGACCGGCGGCCGCTTCAGCTTCACCCGCTGGGGCATGAACGAATGGTTCACCCTGACCTTCCTCATGGGCGCCTTCTTCGTGGCCGGCCAGGCGGCTGAGTACGCCATGCTCGTCTCCGAGCACGTCTCACTCTCCTCCAACGCCTACGGCTCGGCGTTCTACATCACCACAGGCTTCCACGGCCTGCACGTGATCGGCGGCCTGGTGGCGTTCCTCCTCATCATGGGACGGTCCTTCGCGGCGAAGAAGTTCGGACACTTCGAAGCAACCTCCGCGATTGTCACCTCGTACTACTGGCACTTCGTCGACGTCGTCTGGATCGGCCTCTTCCTGGTCATCTACGTCCTCAAGTAGCAAGACTTGACTCTTTTTCTACAAGAGGCAGAATTTCAAGAAGCGGCTCTTCGAGCCCACGCAGGATCGAATAAAGGAACCACCACGTGAAGGCACTCTCGCAGAAGCGACGTCACCCACTGGCAGCAATTGCACTGCTGCTGATGGGCCTCCTGGTCACTGGTGGGCTGTACGCCGTTGCCACCAACGTCAACCAGGCCAAAGCCACCACCAGCTTCAGCGCAAACGACGCGGAAGAGGGCAAAAAGCTCTTCGAAGCCAACTGCTCCACCTGCCACGGCATGGGTGCCAGCGGCTCCCCGGCGGGCCCCTCCCTGGTAGGCGTCGGCGCTGCCGCCGTTGACTTCCAGGTCGGCACCGGCCGTATGCCCATGCAGATGAACGCGCCGCAGGCCCCCAAGAAGCCCGTCCAGTTCAACGAAGAGCAGACCCACCAGCTGGCCGCTTACGTTGCTTCGCTCGGCCCCGGCCCGTCCATCCCCGAAGCCAACGTCCTCGACGGCCAGGGCGATGCCGCCAAGGGCGGCGAGCTGTTCCGCGTGAACTGCGCCATGTGCCACAACGCTGCCGCTGCCGGCGGTGCGCTGACCCGGGGCAAGTTCGCTCCGGCCCTGGGCGACGTCAGCAGCAAGCACATCTACGAAGCGATGGTGACCGGGCCGCAGAACATGCCGGTCTTCAGCGATGCCAACCTCTCCCCCGAGGGCAAGCGGGACATCATCACCTTCCTGAAGCAGATCGAAGCCAACGGTTCACCCGGCGGCGCGGACCTCGGCTCCCTGGGTCCCGTCTCTGAGGGCCTGTTCGTCTGGATCGCAGGCCTCGGCGTCATCATCGCCTTCACCATCTGGCTGACGTCCCGGACGTCCTAGCCACCTGTAACACCTGTAAAAGTTTGCTGCTGACCCGTCAGCAGTTCGAATTGAAAAGCTAACTCGGCATACGCCGAGACGAGAGAGGGATGAGGCGAATTATGGGCAACCATAGTGACGGCAGTCCGAACCACTCGGGCACCGTAGCTACGGCTGGTCAGAATGAGGTGGAGAAGTTCCAGGATCCTGGAATTCCTCCGCATCGTTTGCGCCTGGCTGACACGGACCCGAAGGCCGCAAAGCGAGCAGAACGGCAGGTGGCCCTACTTTTCGGGACCTCCGTTGTTGGCACCCTGATATTCCTGGTGGCGTACTTCGCCATCGATCTGGGCGATGACTCCTCGATCGCGACAATCCGGCTGCAGAATGCGCTGCTGGGACTCGGCACCGCATTTGCCATGCTGGGCATCGGCACCGGAATCGTGCACTGGGCAAAGGCCCTCATGCCGGACCATGAAGTCTCCGAAGAGCGCCATGCGATCCGCACCGAGGACGACCGCCAGGCAGCTGTCCGGATCGTTGACGACATCGTCGAGGAAACCGGCATCAAGCGCCGTCCGCTGATCCGCAACACACTGCTCGGCGCCGTGGCGCTGGCTCCCCTGCCGGCCATCGCGATCTTCGGTGACCTTGGTCCGCGTCCGGACGACAAGCTGGCGCACACCATGTGGGCGCCCCAGGACGGCAAGCTCAAGCGCCTGACCCGCGACCCGGATGGAACCCCCATCAAGGCCGCCGACGTCACCATCGGTTCCGCTTTCCACGTCATCCCGGAAGGCCTGAACGAACTTCACGAGGGCAAGCTGAACGAAAAGGCCAAGGCCGTTGTTCTGCTCATGCGCCTCAACCCCGAGTCCCTCAACCCGTCACCGGGCCGCGAGGACTGGGGCTACAACGGAATCGTCGCGTATTCCAAGATCTGCACCCACGTTGGTTGCCCTGTTGCCCTGTATGAGCAGCAGACCCACCACCTGCTGTGCCCGTGCCACCAGTCAACCTTCGACCTCACGCAGGAATGCAAGGTAATCTTCGGCCCGGCCAGCCGGCCCCTCCCCCAGCTGCCCATCGCAGTTGACTCCGAGGGCTACCTGGTCGCTACGAGCGACTTCCATGAACCAGTCGGACCTAGCTATTGGGAGCGTGATCAGCATGAGCGCAACATCAACGCCTGATGCCCCCACCTTCGTCGCCAAGACCTCAGGCGGTCGCATCACGAACTTCGTTGACGAGCGCGTTGGCGGTTCCGGCATCCTCCGGGAATTCGGCCGGAAGGTCTTCCCGGACCACTGGTCCTTCATGTTCGGCGAAGTGGCCCTGTACTCCTTCGTCATCCTGCTCCTCTCGGGCACGTTCCTGACGTTCTTCTTTGACCCGTCCATGGCGGAAACGCACTACCAGGGTTCCTACACCCCGTTGAAGAACGTCGAGATGTCGGTGGCCTACAACTCATCCCTCAACATCTCCTTTGATGTCCGCGGCGGCCTTTTCATGCGCCAGGTCCACCACTGGTCCGCGCTGCTGTTCGTGGCATCCGTGTCGGTTCACATGCTGCGCGTGTTCTTCACCGGAGCGTTCCGCAAGCCCCGCGAAATGAACTGGGTGGTGGGCGGCGTGCTGCTCATCCTCTCGATGGCTGCCGGCTTCACCGGCTACTCCCTCCCCGATGACCTGCTTTCCGGCAACGGCCTGCGCATCATCGACGGCGTGATCAAGTCGATCCCGGTCGTTGGAACGTACATCTCGTTCTTCCTCTTCGGCGGGGAGTTCCCCGGCACTGCCGTCATCGGACGCCTGTACATGCTGCACATCCTTCTGGTTCCGGCCCTCATCCTGCTGATGATCGTGCTGCACCTCTTTATGGTCGTGGTGCACAAGCACACCCAGTACCCCGGCCCGGGCCGCAACGACGGCAACGTCGTCGGCTACCCCCTCGGCCCGGTCTACGCGGCCAAGGCCGGCGGCTTCTTCTTCATCGTGTTCGGTGTCGTTGCCCTGATGGCAGGGTTCTTCACCATCAACCCGATCTGGAACTATGGCCCCTACGATCCCTCCCCTGTTTCCGCCGGCACCCAGCCTGACTGGTACATCGGCTTCGTTGACGGCGCCCTGCGCCTCATGCCGGGCATCATCGGCGACTGGCAGGTTGAACAGGTCTGGTTCGGCCAGGTGTTCAGCTTCAACGTCCTGCTCCCCGCCCTTGTGCCGGCAGGCATCCTCTTCACGGTCCTCTTCACGTACCCGTGGATCGAACGCTGGATCACCAAGGACAACCGCGAGCACCACGTCCTCGACCGTCCCCGCAACGCTCCGACCCGCACCGCGATCGGCATGGCCGGTTTCGTCTGGTACTGCGTCATGTGGGCCGCGGCCGGCTCGGACCTCATCGCCACGCACTTCCACGTGTCGCTGAACGATGTGACGTACTGGCTGCGTGCACTGTTCTTCATCGGCCCGGTCATCGCCTTCATCGTCACGAAGCGCGTTGCCCTGGCGCTCCAGCGCAAGGACCGCGAGATCGCCCTGCACGGGCGTGAAACCGGCCGCATCGTGCGCCTGCCGCACGGCGAGTTCATCGAGGTCCACGCTCCGCTGGATGAGTACAAGCGCTACAAGCTGGTTGGCTTCGAGTCGCCGTCGCCGCTTCCGGCCCAGCCGAACGAGCATGGCGTTGTCGACAAGAAGGAGAAGCGCCGCGCGCTGTTCTCCAAGTGGTTCTTCGAGGACCGGGTCGCCCCGGCCACGCCCGCAGAACTGGCGGCCGCGCATGGCCACCACGGCGAGCACGAGGCCATCGACTCCGGCGCCTCGCAGAAGACGCTCAGCCACTAGCCAGCGCCCTCAGGCACGAAGACAAACAGGAAGGCCCGGTCCACCAGGACCGGGCCTTCCTGCGTCTGGGGGCGGCTGGCCGGACCACTGCCGGCTGGCCGGCGGCGGATCCCTCTACCCGGCCGCTGAAGCCCCTGTGCCGCTAGGAGCGGTAGCCGGAGGCGTAGTTGCGCGTCGGGCGTACGCCGGGCCGCTGGAGGGGCACCCAGAGCTTGTAGCGGTCGGCCCGGTAGTAGGACACCGAGTAGTCCACCATGGACCGTGCCACGAAGGCGTGGCGCTGGATTTTCAACAGCGGGGACCCCACTTCAACGTTGAGCAGGCGGGCCGTCGACGGGGAGGCGGCCGTCGCCTCGATCATGTCCTCCCCCCACTCCATCACCAGCCCGTACCGTTCACTGAGGACGTTGTAGAGCGACGTGGGCGGTTCGCCGTCGAGCAGGCCGGGCACGCGGTGGGCCGGAATGAAGTTCTCGTCCACGCTCATGGGTTCGTTGTCGGCCAACAGGAGCCGTCGGAACCGCACCAGGGGCGTCCCCTCCTCCAGCTGGAGTTCGCGGGCCAGGAAGGCGCTGGCACCGATCTGCTCAAAGCTGAGGACCTTGGCTGCGGGAACCATGCCGCGGCGCTGCATCTCCTCGCTGTAGGAGGTCAGTTTTACCTGCAGGTCGAGTTTGGGTTTCCGCACGAAGGTGCCAAGGCCCACCACGCGTTCAATGACCTCCTCCCCCACCAAGGCGTCGATGGCCTGGCGAACGGTCATTCTGGCCAGGCCAAACCGCTCGGCGAGATCGCGCTCCGACGGCAGCGCCGAGCCCGGAGGGCAGGCCTCCGCGATGTGGGTTCTGATGAGTTCGCGCAGCTGGACGTAAATGGGGGTGCCGTTGTGCCGGTCGATCTCCCCGGCCATGCGGGATGCGTCAGAGGCCGCCACAGCGCCGCCTTCCGGAATGAGTCATACCTCAAGGTTAGGCCACCTGCCAGCGAGGTCTAGACCACCTGCTGCCCCGGTTCGCCCGGGACCCACCCCGCCGTTAGGCTTAAATGCGCCGGTACCGCCGGCAGGACACTTCTGAAAAAACCAAAGGGAGCCCCGTTGCCAGTTCGGAACGCAATTGTGCAGGCATCCATCGGACTGCACGCCCGGCCGGCGGCGCTTTTCGTCCGCGCCGTCCACGAGACCGGACTGCCCGTCACCATCAGCAAGGACGGCAGGCCCGGCGTCGACGCCCGCTCGCTGCTTGAAGTGATGACGGAGGACTTCCCCTGCGGCTGCGAGGTGGAACTGGCGGTCGACCCCGGCGCGGTCCCGGACGGCTACAGTGCCGGCGACGTCGGGGCGGCCCTGGACGGGCTATGCGAGCTGCTGGAGTCCGCCCGGGCCCGCTGATCCCCCGCGAAGCTCGAAACAGCTTGGAACCATAAACAGCACAACGACGGCGGGCCCCACCAAATGGTGGGGCCCGCCGTCGTTGTCTATCCGGGTGTCCTGACGGACCTTAGTGCGCGTGGTCTCCGCGGCTGTATTCGTAGACCCAGCCAATCAGGGCGACCACTGCCATGCCGGCCGCGATGTAGACGATCCAGAAACCGATCGCCAGGCCGAGGAACCCGGCGGCGCAGGCCAGGCCGAGGACCAGCGGCCACCAGCTCCAGGGGCTGAAGTGACCCTGCTCGCCGGCGCCTTCGTGGATCTCGGCGTCACTGCGGTCCTCGGGACGCATCCCGACGCGCTTTCCGGTGAAGGCGAGGTAGGCACCGATCATGCCGGCGAGGCCGCCGACCAGCAGCACCCCGAGGATGCCGACCCACTCGGACCAGTTCGTGAGGAAGCCGTAGATCACGGCTACCGGCACGAAGAAGAAGACTCCGAGTCCAAAAATCCTTGATTCGATCTTCACTAGGGGTTGTCCTTCTGGTCGGCGTTACCGAGGGCTTCTGCGGCCGGGGCCGGAGACTCGACGGTGTAGGTCTGGGAGAGTTCGGGGTGGTGCAGGTCCAGGGCAGGACGTTCCGAACGGATCCGCGGCAGCGAGGTGAAGTTGTGGCGCGGCGGCGGGCAGGAGGTTGCCCACTCCAGCGAGGCGCCGAAGCCCCACGGGTCATCCACTTCGACCTTCTCGTTGCTGCGCCAGGTGATGTAAACGTTCCAGAAGAACGGGATCAGCGAGGCGCCCAGCAGGAACGAGGCGTAGGTGGAGAACTGGTTCATCCAGGTGAAGTTGTCCTGCGGCATGTAGTCCGCGTAACGGCGGGGCATGCCCTCGACACCCAGCCAGTGCTGGATGAGGAACGTTCCGTGGAAGCCCAGGAACAGCATCCAGAAGTGGATCTTGCCGAGACGCTCGTTGAGCATCTTGCCGGTCCACTTCGGCCACCAGAAGTAGAAGCCTGCGAACATCGCGAAGACGACCGTGCCGAAGACGACGTAGTGGAAGTGCGCCACCACGAAGTAGGAGTCCGAGACGTGGAAGTCCAGCGGCGGGGACGCCAGGATAATGCCGGTGAGGCCGCCGAAGAGGAACGTCGCCAGGAAGCCGATGCTCCAGAGCATGGGGGTTTCAAACGTGATAGACCCCCGCCACATGGTGCCAATCCAGTTGAAGAACTTCACGCCGGTGGGAACCGCGATCAGCATCGTCATGAAGGAGAAGAACGGCAGCAGGACCGAACCGGTGACGTACATGTGGTGGGCCCACACCGTCACGGACAGGGCGGCGATGGAGATCGTTGCGTAGACCAGGCCCTTGTAACCGAAGATCGGCTTGCGGCTGAAGACCGGGAAGATTTCGGAAACGATGCCGAAGAACGGCAGGGCAATGATGTAGACCTCGGGGTGGCCGAAGAACCAGAACAGGTGCTGCCAGAGGACCGCGCCGCCGTTTTCCGGGTCGAAGATGTGGGCACCGAAGCGGCGGTCCGCACCGAGGGCGAAGAGGGCCGCAGCCAGCGGCGGGAACGCCATCAGAACCAGGATGGCCGTCACCAGGATGTTCCAGGTGAAGATCGGCATCCGCCACATGGTCATGCCCGGGGCGCGCATGCAGATGATGGTTGTGATGAAGTTGACCGCACCGAGGATGGTGCCGAAGCCGGAGAGCGCCAGGCCGAAGACCCAGAGGTCACCGCCCACGCCGGGGCTGAACGTCGTGTTGGACAGCGGCGCGTACGCGAACCAGCCGAACGATGCCGCACCCTGCGGGGTGATGAAGCCGGACACGGCGATGGTGGAACCGAAGAGGAAGAACCAGAAGGCCAGTGCGTTCAGTCGCGGGAAGGCGACGTCGGGGGCACCGATCTGGAGCGGCATGATGACGTTGGCGAAGCCGGCGAAGAGCGGCGTCGCGAACATCAGGAGCATGACGGTTCCGTGCATGGTGAAGAGCTGGTTGTACTGCTCTTTGGTCTGCAGGATCTGCATGCCGGGTTCGAACAGCTCGGCGCGGATCAGCAGCGCCATAACGCCGCCGAAGCAGAAGAACACGAAGGACGCGATCAGGTACATGTACCCGATGGTCTTGTGGTCGGTGGAGGTGATCCAGTTGACGACGATGCGCCCCTTGGACTTGGGTACTACGGGAGCCTCGAGGATCCCGGTGGGCTGGGAATAGGTGGTAGCCACTTCGCGCTCCCCTTACTTGTTCTCGGTCGTGGCCGGGAGACGGTCGTACTCTTCGCCGAGGAGACCCGTGTTGCCGTCCTGGCGGAGCTTTTCCAGGTGCGCCTGGAACTCGGTTTCGGAAACGACCTTCACGCGGAACAGCATTTCGGAGTGGTACTCACCGCAGAGCTCGGCGCACTTGCCGTCGTAGGTGCCCTCTTTAGTGGGGGTGAACCGGATGTAGTTGGTCTTTCCGGGGATCATGTCGCGCTTCTGCAGGAAGGCGGGGACCCAGAAGGAGTGGATGACGTCGCGGGCGTTGAGCTCCAGGTCAACCGACTTGTTGACCGGCAGGTACAGAGTGGGCAGCTTTTCCTTGTCCACTTCCTCGCCGTTCAGGTTCGCCTGGACGCCGGCCTCGTAGACATCCTCGCGGATGACGTCGCCCTTTTTGTAGTTGAAGTCCCAGGCCCACTGCTTGCCGCGGACGTCAACGACGACGTCGGCCGGCTCGGCGCGGTTGTCGATCGCCTGCTGGTCGCGGTCGGTGAAGTAGAAGAACACCAGGACCATAAACAGCGGGATCGTCAGGTAGAAGACCTCAAGCGGCAGGTTGAAGCTGTTCTGGCGGGGGAACCCGACGGTGCCCTTACGGCGCCGGTAGGCCACCATGCACCAGATCATCAGGCCCCAGGTGATGACACCGACAACCAGGGCGGCAATCCATGAGTTGACCCAGAGGTCCATGATGCGGTCAGTGTGGTTGGTGGTGCCGCGTTCAGTGGGCAGCCACCCTTTCTGTACCTCTGGTGAACATCCAGTCAAAGCCAACGCGCCGGCGAGTGCCAAGCCAGTGATCGTAGTGATCTGTTTGCGTCGGCTGCCGGTTCGGTTCTGCGAACTCACAGACGGCCCTTCCTACTTGTTGCTGTTGCCCGGGCCGCAAATGGCGGTCTGGGCACACGAAAAGTTTTACTACTCGGTGTAGAGCTTACCGCTCCCCGCGAGTTTTCGCCCACATGTCCGCGCCGTGCGTCGGGACCTTTTTACCGGGTCCGCTCGTTATGGTTCCTGCGGCACTAAGGCCGGGCAGATTGCCCGGCCTTAGTGGAAGGAATCACCGCAGGCGCAGGAGCCGCCGGCATTGGGATTGTCGATGGTGAAGCCCTGCTTGGAGATGGTGTCCTCGAAGTCGATGCTGGCACCGCTGAGGTAGGGCACGCTCATCTTGTCAACCACAACTTCAACGCCGTCGTAGTCGCGGACGGCGTCCCCGTCGAGGAGCCTCTCGTCGAAGTAGAGCTGGTAGATCAGGCCGGAGCAACCGCCGGGCTGCACGGCGACGCGGAGGCGCAAGTCGGTGCGGCCCTCCTGCTCGAGCAGGCTGCGGACCTTGCCGGCTGCGACGTCGGTCAACTGGACCTCGTGCGTGGGCAGTTCCCCGCCCGCCGTGGCGGTGGTGTCGGTGCTGTTTTCATTGGTTGTAGTGCTCATGGCCTACCTTCTAACGACGGTGGTGGCGGCACCGCCGTGGCGGCACCCGCCCCTACTTGTACGGTACGGGCTATAGCTACATGCTACGTCGATCAGACGTGTAGCTCTAACTCCTGACGTAACCCTCCCGGCCTGCCGGATGTTCCCCGGGAAGCCGGGAGGGCGGGGGCCTGCCCCTCCGCTCAGGCCAGGCCTTCCGCGTTGAGCCGGGCCAGCATGAGGGCTTCGGCCACAATGGCGTTCCGGAAGTCGCCGAGGTGGAGGGATTCGTTGGCGCTGTGCGCCCGGGAATCGGGGTCCTCGACGCCGGTGACCAGGATCTGCACGTCCGGGTAGAGCTCGGTCAGGTCCGCGATGAAGGGAATGGAACCGCCGATCCCGGTTTCCACCGCCGGCACGCCCCAGGCTTCACCGAGGGCCCACATCGCGATGCCGGCAGCCGGGGAGGAGGTGTCCGTGAGGAAGGGGTTGCCGCTCTCCCCCGGGGTGAACACCACGTGGGCGCCGAACGGTGCGTTGGCTTCCACATGCCGGCGGACGGCGTCCATGGCGGCGGCCGGATCCTGGCCGGGCGCCAGCCGCAGGCTGAACTTGGCCCGGGCCCGCGGCAGGAGGGTGTTGGAGGCAACCTCCACGGCGGGGGCATCGAACCCGATGATGGACAGGGCCGGTTTGGTCCACATCCGGGAGGCGATGGTGCCGGTGCCGGCGAGCCGGACGCCGTCGAGCACGGAGGCGTCGGCGCGGTATTCCTCCTCGGAGAGGTCAACGGTGGCGTCGTCGCGGCTGACGAGCCCTTCAATGGCAACGTTCCCGTCGTCGTCGTGCAGGGTGGCGATCAGCCGGGCCAGAAGGGTGGGCGCGTCCAGGACGGGGCCGCCGAACATGCCGGAGTGTACGGCGTGGTCCAGGACCTTGACCTCGATGGTGCCGTCCACCAGGCCGCGGAGGCTGGTGGTGAGCGCCGGGATGCCCACCTTCCAGTTGCTGGAGTCGGCCACAACGATCACGTCGGCGCGCAGCAGTTCGCGGTGGGTTTCCAGGAACGTGCGGAACGTCGGCGAGCCCGCTTCCTCTTCGCCTTCGAAGAAGAACGTGACGCCCAGGCCAAGATCGTCGCCCAGGACGCGGGACACTGCGGAGTAGGCGGCGATGTGCGCCAGGATCCCGGCCTTGTCGTCGGCGGCGCCGCGGCCGTAGAGCCGCCCGTCGCGTTCGACGGCGGTGAACGGCTCCGTTTCCCAGAGCGCCAGGTCGCCGGTGGGCTGGACGTCATGGTGGGCATACAGCAGGATGGTCGGCTTGCCTGCCGCGGCGGGGCGGCGCGCGACCACCGCGGGGCCGCCGGGGGTTCCGTCCTCTTTGTCACAGCGAAGGATCTGCACGTCGCCGAACCCACTGGCCTGCACCAGCCGGGCCACGGCGTCGGCGCTGGCATTGAGCGGGGCGGGGTCGAAGCTGGGCCAGGCGATGCCCGGAATGGCGACGAGCTCTTTCAACTGGGCGATCGTTGTGTCGAAGGCTTCGGTGACGGCCTGGCGGAGCGCCTCGGTGTCGACGTCCCGGGTCCGGGCGGCAGCGGTTTGCGGGTTCCCCGCAGGTGTTGGTGTCATGGCCTGAACACTACCCGTGTCGCGGATCACCTCAAACCGCGCAGGGGTGGTCCTGCATCGGGTGGGCTGCACCGTGTGGTCCGGGTCTCGCGCACCCTGCCCCGGGGTATTCTGTAGGGGTGTTTGGACGTAAAAAAGAAGCGCCAACGGCGCAGGACATAGTTGACCAGCAGGCAGCCGGGGCACCAGCCCGGGACTCCGCCGTCGGCAAGGGCGTTCCCACGCCCAAGCGCAGCGCCCAGGAGGCGGCCCGCAAGCGGCCGCTGGTGCCGGAGGACCGCAAGGCTTCCAAGGCCGCAGAGCGTGCAGCCGTCCAGGAGCAGCGGACCAAAATGCGGCAGGCCCTGGACACCGGCGACGAGAAGTTCCTCCCGTTGCGGGACAAAGGTCCCCAGAAGCGCTTCGCCCGCGATTACGTGGACGCCCGCTTCAGCCTCGGCGAGTACCTGATGTTCGGCGCCCTCATCTTCGTGGTGGTCTCCCTGGTGGTTCCGGCGTCCAGCGAGCAGATGGTGTACGTCCTGGGCGGCTTCTGGGTGATGTTCCTGGCCGTCTTCGTCGACGTGTTCATTCTTTCCCGCAAGCTCAGGAAGCGGCTGACCGAAAAGTTCGGCGACGTGGAGCGCGGCACCGTCTGGTACGGCTCCATGCGCTCGCTGCAGTTCCGCCGCCTGCGCCTTCCCAAGCCGCTCGTCAAGCGCGGCGAATACCCCGCCTGATCCCCCGACTCGTACAACAAAGCCCCCGGCAGTCCAGTGGACTGCCGGGGGCTTTGTTGTACGGCCGTACGGACCCGTGCGGGCCGGCGGCTCAGCGCCGGGACGGGTGCTTGGCGAGCAGCCTGTTGATCCGTGCGGCCCAGAACGGACCTTCGTAGAGGAAGGCCGTGTATCCCTGCACCAGGGTGGCGCCGGCGTCGAGCCGCTGCTGCACGTCCTGGGCGGTTTCCACGCCACCCACTGACACGAGGGCCAGCTTCCCCCCGGTCGCCTCCTTCAGCCGGGCCAGTAACTCCAGCGAACGCCGCTTCAGCGGTGCCCCGGAGAGCCCGCCGGCGCCGCAGGCCTCCACCTGCTCCGGGCTTGAGGACAAACCGGTGCGGGCGATGGTGGTGTTGGTGGCGATGATGCCGTCCAGCTTCAGGTCCAGCGCGAGGCGGGCGACGTCGTCGATGTCCTCGTTGCTGAGGTCCGGGGCAATCTTCACCAGCAGCGGGACGTGCCGGCCGGCAGCCGTGTCCGCGGCTTCCCCCACCGCGGTGAGCAGGGGGCGGAGGGTCTCCACGTCCTGCAGCAGCCGCAGCCCGGGTGTGTTCGGGGAGCTGACGTTGACCACCAGGTAGTCGGCGGCGGGGGCCAGGCTGCGGGCACTCACCAGGTAGTCCGCCACCGCGTCCTCGAGCTCCACCACCTTGCTCTTGCCGATATTGACGCCGATGACGGGGCGGACCCCCGGGTTGCGGCGCTGCAGGGCAGCCCGGGCGGACTTCAGCCGGGGCGCCACGGCTGCCGCGCCGTCGTTGTTGAACCCCATGCGGTTGATCACGGCGCGGTCCGCGATCAGGCGGAAAAGCCGCGGGGAGGGATTTCCGGGCTGGGCCTGTCCGGTGATGGTGCCCACCTCCACGTGGCCGAAACCCAGCTCGGCCAGGGCCTCAATGCCGAGGCCCTCCTTGTCGAAGCCCGCAGCGAGGCCGAACGGGGACGGGAACGTGAGACCGAACGCCTGTGTCTGCAAGGACGCCGCAGGGGCCGTGAATTTCTGCAGCAGCCGCCCGGCGCCGCAGCTGTGGACGGCCCTGATGGCCTTGAAACCGATTTTATGGGCGCGTTCGGCGTCCATCCATGAGAAGGCCAGCCGGAAGAAAGTGGGATATACGCGCATGGCTCTAGTTTTCCGGTTCCGGCGGTCCAGACCAAACCCGCCTTCCTGCGGGGGCTAGCATGAAGCCATGACCAGCGACGGATGGGTCCCGGATATCCTCGGCGACGGCTTCGAAGCCTGCACGTTCCCGGCAGCCGGGCCGGACGGCGTCGAACGGACGGCAACACTGGTCCGCCACCTTCCCGGCCCCGCTGCCCCCGGTTCCGCCGGCGAAACTGATGCTCCAGCCGCCCCGGACGCCGACCGGGATGTGCCCGGCGGGCGGCGGCCCAGGGCGGTGCTGTTCCTGCACGGCTGGAGCGACTACTTCTTCAACGTGGAACTCGCCGACTTCTGGACCGGCCGCGGCTTCGCGTTTTACGCCCTGGACATGCACAACCACGGCAGGAGCCTGTCCGCCGGCACCCACGGCGGCTATGTGGCGGACCTGGACGATTACGACGCCGAGATCACCGCGGCGATCGGCATCATCACCGCGCTGCATCCGGCAGCGGAACCCGCCCCGACCGTGGCGCTCATGGGTCATTCCACCGGCGGGCTGATCGCCGCGCTGTGGGCCAACCGCCACCCGGGGCTGGTCTCGCAGCTGATCCTCGACAGCCCGTGGCTGGAAATGCACGGCAGCCCTGCCGTCCGCCGCGCGGCCCGCACCATGGTGGAACCGCTCGCCCGGTTCCGGCCCGAAGCGGTGATCCGCCTTCCCGAACGCTCCTTCTACTGGCGGAGCATCAGCAGTGCCGCCGAGGGCGAATGGACGCTCGATGACACGTACCGCCCGCCCCGGGCGTTCCCCGTCCGTGCCGGCTGGCTCAGTGCGGTCCTCGCGGGCCAGTCGCGGGTGGCGCGCGGACTGCAAATCGAAGTCCCCATCCTGGTGCTGATTTCCGGGGCCAGCGCCAACGGCATGTTCTGGAAGGAATCCATGCGGCGCACGGACGCGGTGCTGGACGTCAACACCATCGCGCTCCGCGCCCTCAGCCTGGGCCGCACCGTCACCCTGGAACGGATCGACGGCGCACTCCATGACGTGTTCCTGTCCGCCCCGCGCGTCCGCGCCGACGCTTATGCCCGGCTGGCGCGCTGGCTCCGCGCGTACGTCCTGGACGACGCCGGCACCGCCTGAGCGCCGGGTACTCCCCCGCTCAGGCCGCTAAACCGTCCCTGGCGCAGCCGGCGCCGCGTCCACGGCACCGCCGTAGCGGCGGTCCCGCTGCGCGTAGATCTCGACGGCGTCCCACAGCGTGCGCCGGTCCACATCCGGCCAGAGCGTGTCCAGGAAAACGAACTCGGCATAGGCCGACTGCCAGAGCATGAAGTTGGAGAGCCGCTGCTCCCCGGAGCTGCGCAGGAAGAGGTCCACGTCCGGGAGGTCGGGTTCGTCCAGGTACTTCTGGATGGTCTTCTCGGTGATGGACCCCGGCTTGAGCCGCCCGGCGGCGACCTCTTCCGCGATGGCGGAGACGGCGTCGGCGATTTCCGCGCGCCCGCCGTAATTAACACACATGTTCAACGTGCAGGTGCTGTTGCCGCGGGTGAAGTCCTCGGCCTCCTCCAGCTCGCGGATCACCGAGCCCCACAGCCTCGGCCGCCGACCGGACCAGCGGATCCGGACGCCCCACTCGTCGAGCTGGTTGCGCTGCCGGCGCAGCACATCCTTGTTAAATCCCATGAGGAAGCGGACCTCCTCGGGCGAGCGGCGCCAGTTCTCGGTGGAGAACGCGTAGACACTCACGTGCTCGATGCCGAGTTCGATCGCACCGGCCATCACGTCCAGCAGCGCCGGCTCCCCGGCTTTGTGGCCTTCGATCCGGGGCAGGCCGCGCTGGTTGGCCCAGCGGCCGTTGCCGTCCATCACGATGGCGACGTGCCGCGGGATGAACTCCGCGGGGATGGCCGGGGGGACGGCTCCGGAGGGGTGGGGGTAGGGGCTCACCACGGGGGTGTTCCGCTGCCGGACCGGATTCTTCTTTCCCAAGGACACAGACTTTCCCAACGCCACAGTTACGTTCGCTCCACATGTTTGAGGGATTTAAGGACACGTTCCAGATGCCACTGCAGGTAGCCCGCCACCAGGCCCGCCGCTTCGCGGCGGTGTATGGGAACGGACGCGTCCGCCGTCGCCCAGTCCCCCGTCAGCAGCGCCCCGAGCAGCAGCACGGTTTCGGCGGCAGGGGCGGGGGAACCGGGCGGGCGGCAGTCGGCGCACACCATGCCGCCGAGCGGCGCCGCGAACGCGGTGTGCGGCCCGGGCAACCCGCACCGGGCGCAGTCGGTAAAGCTCGGCGCCCAGCCGCCGGTGGCAAGGGCACGCAGCAGGTAGGAGTCGAGGATAAGTTCGGGGGTGTGGTCACCGCGGCTCAGCGAGGCCAGCGCGCCGACCAGGAGGTTGTACTGCGCGGTGCCGGCTTCGCCGTCGACGTCGGTCAGCTTTTCCGCCGTCTCCGTCATGGCGGCGGCAACGGTGTAGCGGCCGTAATCCGCGGCGATGGCGCCGCCGTAGGCGCCTTTGGCGACGGCCTGCGTGACGATGTCCAGGGTGCGGCCGGAAATCAGCTGGAGGTCCACCACCATAAAGGGTTCCAGCCGGGCGCCGAAGCGGCTGGACGTCCGCCGGACGCCCTTGGCCACCGCCCGGACCTGGCCGTGATGCTTGGTGAGGATGGTGATGATGCGGTCCGCCTCGCCGAGCTTGTGCGTACGGAGCACGACGCCGTCGTCACGGTACGCGCGGGAAGCAAAGGAAGAGGGTTGGGCCACGGTTAATCTTCGCACTGCATGTCAGGAAACTCCGCTTTTCGGGAAACGCCGCAGTTCAGCGTGCCACCGTCCGGCAGCGCCGCGCCGCCGGAAATCCCGGCGGCGCGGCGCCTGACGGCTTAGGCGCGGGCGTCCCGGATGGCGCGGTTCACGGCCGAAATGACGGCTTTCAGCGAGGACGTGGAGGTGTTGGCGTCAATGCCGACGCCCCACAGCACACGTTCCCCGACGGCACATTCAACGTAGGCGGCCGCGAGGGCGCTGCCGCCTTCGGACAGGGCATGCTCGCTGTAGTCCAGCACCCGGACGTCCACGCCGTCCTCCCGCAGGATGCTCAGCAGCGCTGCGATCGGGCCGTTCCCGGTGCCGGTGCGGTGGACCTGGGTGCCGTCGATCTTGAGCGTGGCGTGCAGGGTCATGGACCCGTCCTCGTCCGTCTCGGTGCTGAACGGGCCGAGGGCGTAACGTCCCCACTGCCGGTCCGCCGCGCCGGAGGGCAGGTACTCGTCCTGGAAGACCTGCCACAGCTGTGCGCCGCTGACTTCGCCGCCCACAGTGTCGGTCTGCTTCTGGATCACGCCGGAGAACTCGATCTGCGCGCGGCGCGGCAGGTCCAGGTTGTGCTCGTTCTTCAGCAGGTACGCGACTCCGCCCTTGCCCGACTGGGAGTTCACCCGGATCACCGCCTCGTAGCTGCGGCCGAGGTCCTTCGGGTCGACCGGCAGGTACGGGACCTGCCAGGGGTAGTCCGCGACGTCCTTGCCGGCCGCGGCTGCGTCCTTCTGCAACGCTTCCAGGCCCTTTTTGATGGCGTCCTGGTGCGAGCCGGAGAAGGCTGTGAAAACGAGGTCCCCGCCGTACGGCGCGCGTTCGGCCACCGGCAGCTGGTTGCAGTACTCCACGGTGCGGCGGACCTCATCGATGTCGGAGAAGTCGATCATCGGGTCGATGCCCTGGACGAACATGTTCAGGCCCAGCGTCACCAGGTCCACGTTGCCGGTCCGCTCGCCGTTGCCGAACAGGCAGCCCTCGATCCGGTCCGCGCCGGCGAGGTAGCCCAGCTCCGCGGCCGCGACGCCGGTGCCCCGGTCGTTGTGCGGGTGCAGGGACAGGATGATGCCCTCCCGCGGGTGCAGGTTACGGCTCATCCACTCGATGGAGTCCGCGTAAACGTTCGGGGTGGCCATCTCCACGGTCGCCGGCAGGTTGATGATGACCTGGCTGTCGGCGGAGGCCTCGAACACGTCGGCGATGGCGTTGCACACGCGGACGGCGTACTCCAGCTCGGTCCCGGTGAAGGATTCCGGCGAGTACTCGTACGTGATGTGGGTGTCCTGGAGGGTCTCTTCGTACTTCTTGCACAGCCGTGCGCCCTGCAGGGCGATGTCCAGGATGCCGTCCTCGTCCTGGTTGAAGACCACGCGGCGCTGCAGGACCGACGTCGAGTTGTAGAGGTGCACGATGGCCTGCTTGGCGCCGACCAGGGACTCGTAGGTCCGCTCGATCAGGTGCTCGCGGGCCTGGGTGAGGACCTGGATGGTGACGTCGTCGGGGATGTGGTTGCCCTCGATCAGCTGCCGGACGAAGTCGAAGTCGGTCTGCGAGGCGGAGGGGAACCCGACCTCGATCTCCTTGTAGCCCATCCGGACCAGCAGCTGGAACATCTTCAGCTTGCGGGCGGGGCTCATGGGGTCGATCAGGGCCTGGTTGCCGTCGCGGAGGTCCACGGCGCACCAGCGGGGGGCCTCGGTGATGACCTTGTCCGGCCAGGTGCGGTCCGGCAGCTCAACCGTGATGAGGTCCTGGAACGGGACGTAGCGGTGGACGGGCATTCCTGAGGGCTTCTGTGCGTTTCGCATTACAATCGGGGCCTTTTCTGTGATTCCTGGTGAAAGGGTGGCCGGGCAACACAAACTCCGCAGCGAGGGTGGGCCTTGCGCTAGATAGCGTCTGAAGCCTCGCCGCGGCAGCTAAGAAGAAGCAGTTCTGCGCGCACCTTTTCACAGTAACACGGGTGCGTAAGATGAAGGAGCCAGACCTCCGTAACGTCCACCATGCAGACCGGCAGTCCCTGATTCAGCGGCAGCCGGGCTGCTTCCCAAAGGAGCATCCGTGCCAATTTCGGGTATCGCCCTGTCCAACATCGACTCCAGTGTGCGGCCGCAGGATGACCTGTACCAGCATGTCAACGGCACCTGGCTCAACAGCACCGACATCCCGGACGACCGGCCCCTGGAGGGGACCTTCACCGCACTGCGGGACGGCGCGGAGCTCGCGGTCAAGGAGATCATCGAGGATGCGGCCGCCCGCGGCGCGGAATCCACTGGAATCGAGCAGAAGATCGGGGACCTGTTCAACAGCTTCATGGACGAGGCCGCGGTGGAGGCCAAAGGGCTGGACCCGATCCGGGGGCGGCTCGCCGAGGTGTTCGCCACGGAGTCGCCCGAAGCCCTCGTGGCGCTGGCCGGGCGGCTGTTCCGCGCCGACGTCGGCGGGCTCTTCTACATCTATCCCGCGCCCGACGCCGGAAACCCGGACCGCGTGCTGCTGTACACCGGCCAGGGCGGACTGGGCCTGCCCGATGAGTCCTACTACCGCGAAGCCAAGTTCGCGCCGGTGGTCCAGGCCTACCGGGACCACGTCCAGGCGATGTTCGCCCTCGCCGGTGTCGCCGCTCCCCGGGAGGCGGCCGCCCGGGTTGTGGAACTGGAGACCGCGCTGGCCTCACACCACTGGGACAAGGTCACCCTGCGCGACCCGCAGAAGACCTACAACCTGAAGTCCGCGGACGAGGCGGCGCAGCTCTTCCCGCTCCTTGCGACCTGGTTCGACGCCGCCGGGATCGAGCCGGAGAAACGCGCCGAGCTGGTGGTCAGCACCCCGGACTTCTTCGCCGGAGCAGCATCACTCCTGGAGTCCCAGCCGCTGTCCGCCTGGCAGGAATGGCTGGCCATGCGGGTCATCAGCGCGGCCGCGCCGTACCTGTCCGCGGCGTTCGTCGACGCGAACTTCGCGTTCTACGGCACCACACTCAGCGGCACCCCGCGCAACAAGGACCGCTGGAAGCGCGGCGTCGCCGTCGTTGAGGCCGCACTGGGCGAGGCCGTGGGCCAGATCTACGTGGCCCGGCACTTCCCCGAGACCCACAAGGCGCGCATGGAGTCGCTGGTCGCGAACCTGATCGAGGCCTACCGCGAATCCATCACCGGCCTCGCCTGGATGGGCGAGGACACCCGGCATGAGGCGCTCAAGAAGCTCGATTCGTTCCGCGCCAAGATCGGCTACCCGGACAAGTGGATCGACTACTCCGCCGTGGAGATCGACCCGTCCGACCTGCTGGGCAACGTGGAGCGCGCCCACAGCGCCGACGTCGACCGGCACCTTGATGAGGTGGGCAAACCGGTGGACCGGGACAAGTGGCTGATGACGCCGCAGACGGTCAATGCCTACTACCACCCGCTGCTCAACGAGATTGTTTTCCCGGCCGCCATCCTGCAGCCGCCCTTCTTCACCGCCGACGCCGACGCCGCCGTCAACTACGGCGGCATCGGCGCCGTGATCGGCCACGAGATCGGCCACGGCTTCGACGACCAGGGCTCCCAGTACGACGGCAGTGGCCTGCTCCGCAACTGGTGGACCGAGGACGACCGCGCCGCGTTCGAAGTGCTGACGTCAAAGCTGGTGGCCCAGTTCGACGCGCTCTCCCCCGCCGCGGCGCCGGGGCACAATGTCAACGGAAAACTGACGCTGGGCGAGAACATCGGCGACCTCGGCGGCCTCACCATCGCGTACAAGGCCTACCTGATCAGCCTTGACGGGCAGGAGCCGCCGGTCCTGGATGGCCTGACCGGCGTGCAGCGGTTCTTCGCCTCCTGGGCGGCCGGCTGGCGGCAGGTCATCCGCAGCGAGGAGGCCATCCGCCGGCTCGCCACGGACCCGCACTCGCCGAACGAGTTCCGGACCAACCAGATCGCCATGAACCTTGACGCGTTCCACGACGCCTTCGGCACGGCGGAGCAGGACGGCATGTGGATGCCGCCGGCCGAGCGGGTCAGCATCTGGTAGCTGGCCCCAGGCAGCTAGAACAGAAGGGCCGGCCCCGGGGAACTCCCCCGGGGCCGGCCCTTCGTTGTTGCCCGTACTGCAGCTACCGGGTGACCAGCGCCGGGTTGGCCTGCTGGCACACCACGTCCCCGGCGGTCTGGTTGACGATGTCGGATGGCAGCTGCACCGGGGCTTCAGCGCCGGGCGTGCCGCCCACCAGGTCGCTGCCCAGGTAGACCTGGACTCCCGCGACGCCGGCGGCCGGGAGCACCTGTGTTGCCGGAATGCCCAGCAGCGCGGCGACATCAGCGGCCACGGCCTCGTAGCCCGCGCCGTAGTACACCGCGGTGGCGGCGACGGGCTGGGCGGCCAGCTGGCCGAGCTGGGTGAAGCCGCCGGTGGTGAGGAGGGCCATGATTTCCTGCGTCCGGGCGGGAACGCCCGAGCCGTTCGCCACCGTGACAGGCTGGAGCGCCTTGTCGTAGGCCGGGGCGGTTTCGCTGGGTGTCGGCTCGGCGGTGGGGCTGGCATCCGGGGACTCCGACGGGCTGGGCGGTGCCGTGGGGTCGGTGAGGTCGATATCCTTGCGCATCGCCTCAAACAGCTGGGAGGCGGCAGGCTCGGCGACCTGCAGGCGGTTGGGGTCAATGTCCGCCGGGACCGTCGGCACCGCCACGAAGGCGATTTTGCCGACGTCGATGTCCTTCAGCCGGTTGCCGACCGTCACCAGGGTGGGGATGGACGCGAGCCCCTCGTCGATGGTCAGGTTCTTGGTGACGACGTCGGCGATCTCCAGCATCTTGCCGGGGTTGGACAGCGTTCCGTCGGCCTTGATCTTTCGGGCCAGGGCGGACAGGAACCCCTGCTGGGCCTTGATCCGGCCGAGGTCGCCGCCGTCGGCGAAGGCGTGCCGGGTACGCAGGAACGCCAGCGCCTGCTCACCCTGGACCGAGGAGGTTCCCTTGGGCAGGCGCAGCCTCGAATCCGGGTCGTAGACGGCGTCGCTGATGCAAACTTCCACGCCGCCCACGGTGTTGGAAAGTTCCTTGACGGCGTTGAAGTCGGCCATCATAAAATGGTCGATCTCCAGGCCGGTGAGTTTGTTGACCGTGTCCACGGCGCATCCGATGCCCGCCTCGGACATGGCAGCGTTGATCATCACGTTGGACTGTGCCGGGAATTCGTTCTTGGTTTCCTGGTCGACGCACTTGGGCGTGTCCACCAGGAGGTCGCGGGGGAAGCTCACCACGTTGACCCGCTTGTTGTCCGCAGAGATGTCCATCAGCATCATGACGTCGGAGTGGCCGTAGCCCGTGGCGTCGTCGGAGGTTCCGTACTTTGCGTTCTTGCCGTCCCGCGTGTCGGACCCGAGGATCAGGATCTGCATCCGGTCCCGCGAATTGTCCAGGGCACCCTCTGTCTTGTCGCTCCCGGCGCTGAGGGCGGCCTTGCTGATGTTGCCCTGCAGCCGGAACACCCAGTAGGCGCCGAACGCCAGGACGCCGACCAGCAGGATGGCGACGGCGGCGGTCCCGATTTTGAGCCAGCCGGGCATGCCGCGGGTGAGGCCGAGATGCCGCGCGGGGCCGACGTCGGGATCGTCCGTGTGCCGGGCAGCAGAACCTGGCCGAACCGGGGATCCGGTTCCGCCTCCACGGTCTTCACGGGGTCGGGACACAGGTGAGCCTTCTTTCACAAACGGGGTTCGTCTATTTTAGGGCCGAAATCTGGGAATTCCCCGATGGCGGGCTCCGCGGGGGCGGCGCGCGCCGCAGCCCCGTCCGGTTTTCCGGTCAGAAACCGAGTTTGACGAGCTGCTTCGGGTCGCGCTGCCAGTCCTTGGCGACCTTCACGTGCAGGTCCAGGTAGATGCGGGCACCCAGCAGCGCCTCGATCGCCTTGCGTGCGGTGGTGCCGACCTCGCGGAGCCTGGCGCCGCCCTTGCCGATGATGATGGCCTTCTGCGACGGGCGCTCGACGTACAGGTTGACCCGGACATCCAGGAACGGGCGGTCCTCGGGACGGTCCTCCCGCGGAACGATCTCCTCGACGACGACGGCCAGGGAGTGCGGCAGTTCGTCGCGGACGCCTTCGAGGGCCGCCTCGCGGATGAGTTCGGCGATCATCACGGCTTCCGGCTCGTCGGTCAGGTGGCCGTCCGGGTAAAGCGGCGGCGACGCCGGCATGTGGCTGATCAGCACGTCGGCCACCGTTCCGACCTGGAACCCGTCCGTGGCGGAGACGGGAACGATGTCCTTCCAGCCGTCCTCGCCGAGGACCTCACGGCCCAGGGCCGCGACGGCCAGCAGCTGCTCGGTGAGCGCCTGGCGGTCCACGGTGTCGGCTTTGGTGACGATCGCGATGACCGGCTTGTTGCCGAGGGCGGCGAGCTGGGCGGCGATGAACTTGTCCCCCGGGCCGATCTTCTCGTTGGCCGGCAGGCAGAATCCGATCGCGTCGACCTCGGCCAGGGTGTCCGCGACCAGTTCGTTGAGGCGCTTCCCCAGCAGGGTGCGCGGGCGGTGCAGGCCCGGCGTGTCCACGAGGATCAGCTGCGCGTCCTCCCGGTGGACGATGCCGCGGATGGTGTGCCGGGTGGTCTGCGGCTTCGCCGAGGTGATGGCGACCTTTTGTCCCACGAGGGCGTTGGTGAGGGTGGACTTGCCTGCGTTGGGCCGGCCCACCAGCACCGCGAACCCGGCGCGGTAGCCGTCCTGCGCTGCGCCGCCGCCGGACTTGTTCTGGCCGTCGGACTTATTCTGCTTGCTCACGTGAGACTCCCTGCTGGATTGGTGCGGCCTCGTCGAGAAGGTCTTCAAGGTCAGTTTCTTCTTTTGGTGCGGCGGCCGCAATGACGTGGCTGACACGGTTCCGCCGGCCCTCAAGCCGGTCGGCCCGGAGCGTCAGCCCGTGGACCTCGACGGTGCTGCCGACGATCGGCACCCGTCCCAGCGCCTTGGCGAGCAGGCCGCCCACGGTGTCCACTTCGTCGTCGTCGAGCTCCAGGTTGAAGAGCTCGCCCAGGTCGTCAATGCTCATCCGTGCGCTGACCCGGTAGCTGCCGTCGCCCAGCGCCACGGCCTCGGCGCTTTCGGTGTCATATTCGTCGACGATCTCGCCGACGAGTTCCTCGATGAGGTCCTCGAGGGTGACCAGCCCGGCCGTGCCGCCATACTCGTCGATCACAATGGCGACGTGCGTGGATTCCTTCTGCAGCTCGCGCAGCAGGTCGCTGACCGGCTTCGAGTCCGGGACGTACCGGACCTCGCGGGCCAGTTCGTCCACCAGCGGGGGCTCCTCGCCGGGGGCGAGGTTGTGGATGACCGCGGCCACATCCTTGAGGTAGACGATGCCCAGGACCTGGTCCGTGTTCTCGCCGATCACCGGAATCCGGGAATACCCGGAGCGCAGGAACAGCGACATTGCCCGGTGCAGGCTGGAACCGGAGTCGATGCTGAGGATGTCGGTCCGCGGCACCATCACGGAGCGCACCAGGGTGTCGCCGAAGTCGAACACGGACTGGATCAGCTCAGCCTCGTTGTCCTCGATCACATCGGATTCCGTGGCGCGGTCCACCAGTTCCCGGAACTCCTCCTCGCTGAAGAAGGCTTCGTTGTCCGCGGGGGCACCGGGGGCTACGGCGCTGCCCAGGGTGACCAGCCAGCCCGGAATCGGCCCCAGCACCCAGCACAGCCAGCGGATCAGCGGCGCGCTGAAGCGGACCAGGCCGGCCGAGTGCACCCGGCCGAACTGCCGCGGGGAGACACCGACAATCACGAAGCCCAGCAGCGCCATCACACCCGTGGCGATCAGCCCCGAGAGCCAGACGTTGTCCAGCAGGCTGGTCAGCAGCACGGTCACCGCCACCGCCGAGGCCATATCGAACCAGATGCGCCAGAACCGGAGGGCGCGCATGTGCGCCACGGGCTGCGCCATGATGCGCTTCAGTGCCGTGCCGCGGCTCTGCAGGATCGCAGCCTCGGCGTCGTGCCGGGAAAGATAGTTGAAAGCCGATTCAGCTGCGGTGAGGAACGCGGCGAACCCCAGGAACACCAGCGCCATGCCGGCGAGGATCAGTGGCGTCACTGAATCGTCTCTGACGGGGCGTCTTTGCCGGTGAAGGCGGAGAGCAGTTCACGCTGGAGTCCGAACATCTCCTCCTTCTCCTCCGGTTCGGCGTGGTCGAATCCGAGGAGGTGCAGGATGCCGTGGGTGGTCAGCAGCAGCATCTCGTCCTGGGTGGAGTGGCCCGCGTTCAACGCCTGGACCTCCGCCACCTGGGGGCAGATGGCGATGTCGCCGAGCATCCCCTGGGGTGTGGGCTTGTCCGGCGTACCGGGGGTCAGCTCATCCATGGGCACGGACAGCACGTCAGTGGAGCCCGGCTCGTCCATCAGTTCGATGTGCAGTTTCTCCATGGCCGGTTCGTCCACGAGCAGGATGGAGAGCTCAGCCTGCGGGTGGATGAAGAGGCGCTCGAATATGAACCGGGACAGCTGCACCAGCTGGGCCTCGTCAACGGTCACGCCGGATTCGTTGTTGACCTCGATGCTCATGCCTGTTCCCCCCGCTTGTCGCGGGCCACCGAATGCTTGACCCTGTTCCGCTGGATCTCGTCCCAGACGCTGTAGGCGTTGACGATGTCGCCCACCAGGCGGTGGCGGACGACGTCGGACGCGTCCAGGACGGTGAAGTTGACGTCCTCGATGTCCTGCAGGATCTCCTCGACGATCCGCAGCCCGGACCGGGTTCCGAAGGGCAGGTCCACCTGCGTGACGTCCCCGGTGACCACCATCTTGGAGCCGAAGCCCAGGCGGGTGAGGAACATCTTCATCTGTTCCGGCGTGGTGTTCTGCGCCTCGTCCAGGATGATGAACGCGTCGTTGAGCGTGCGTCCGCGCATGTAGGCCAGCGGCGCCACCTCAATGGTGCCGGCCGCGATCAGCCGCGGGATGGATTCCGGGTCCATCATTTCGTGCAGGGCGTCGTAGAGCGGCCGCAGGTACGGGTCGATCTTGTCGCTGAGGGTGCCCGGCAGGAACCCGAGCCGCTCCCCCGCCTCGACGGCGGGACGCGTCAGGATGATGCGGGTGACTTCCTTCTGCTGCAGCGCCTGCACGGCCTTGGCCATCGCCAGGTACGTCTTGCCGGTACCGGCCGGGCCGATGCCGAAGATCACCGTGTTGGCGTCGATCGCGTCCACGTAATTCTTCTGGTTCAGCGTCTTCGGCCGGATGGTCTTGCCCCGGCTCGACAGGATGTTGTGCGTGAGCACCTCCACCGGGTTCTGCAGCGACTGGGTGCGGAGCATCGAGACGAGCTGCTGCAGGACGGCGGGCGTGATGACCGTGCCCCGGGCCACGAGGCCGCGGACCTCGGTGAGCAGGCGCATAATGCGCGGAACGTCCGCGGCGGGCCCGCTGATCGCGAGCTCATTGCCGCGGACATGGAAGTCGACGGCCGGGTACTGGGACTCAATGAAGCGCAGGGCCTCGTCATGGCTGCCGAGGGACTGGACCATCTGATCGGAACTGTCGAACAGGACTACCTCCGTCCGCAGCCCTGGGAGGGAGTGGGGAAATTCCCCTGCGGAGCGCTCTCCGGCGCTGATCCGGGCCTTGCCGTTCGCTGCTTCAGTCATGGTGATGGCCCGCGGGCCTCTGGTCCCCTCCAGTCGGAAATGGTCTGCCCCCTGATCCGGCCCGGCGGTCAGCTGAAGTCTCAACTAACTGCCGCCTCAATTAACTGCTGTCTGAATTAACTGCGGTGCCTGACTCCGGTTCCGGGTGTCAGCGGGTCCTCCTATCTTACGCCAGCAGCGGCTCCCCATGCCGCCGGCCGCGGGGTCCGCCGGCCCGCGGGCACGCACCGTTCCCGGTTTTAGGTATCAACTTCGTATCGGCCTCATATCGTTACCGTTGCATTTCCGGCCGTGCGGCCTAAACCCCGGTTCTGCGCCAAAGGCGTGTGCCATGCTGGAAATCGGCCACCCCCGGCAGTTCCGGCGGGCGGCACCAAAGATCCCAGGCACCGGGCGCGATACCGGGCGCACGACCACCGGCAGCAACACCGAGCAGACAAGGGCAGCGGCGATCAGGAAACGCGGAAACGGGCAGACAGCAGCAGGCAGGCGCGTAGGTCCGCGCTTGCTTCTTCTGATGCTGCCCGCGGCGCTGGCCCTGTCCGGGTGCGTGGCAACCCCCCAGCCCGGCGCCACCAACGCCAGCACCCCCTCGCAGGTGATGTCCGCGCAGGCGTCGGCGGCCACCACCAGCGCGCCGCTGGAAACCACCCAGGCATCCAACAAGGCCCCGGTCTACTGGATCGGCCGGAGCAATGAGGACACGTTCCTTTACCGCGAGTTCCGCGACGTCCCCGAGGAGGAGAATCCGGTAACACGGGCGCTGCGGGTCATGATGTCGCAGAAGCCGCTGGACCCGGACTTCTTCACGCCGTGGCAGAACCCGAAGAAACTCGCGACGTCCATCTCCGGCAAGAACGTTATTACGGTGGACATGTCCGCCGATGCCTTCAACAGCAACGTCGATCCCGCCATGGCGGAGCGGGCCGTCCAGCAGTTGGTGTACACCGCGACGGCGGCCGCCGCCAGCGCCGGACTGATCGATTCCGGGCAGCAGATCCAGGTGGTGGTCCTTGTGGACGGCCACACCGACTACGTTGCTTTCAACCATGTCCGGCTCGGCGCTCCGACCGCGCGGACCGCCGGAATGGTGGCCCCGGTCTGGATCATCGATCCCCAGGAGGGGACCTCGGTGGACGACGGCGCCGTCAAGATCTCGGGCCGCAGCATCGACCCCGGCGGAGAGCTCCGCTGGGAGATCCTGCGGATCGACGGCAGCATCACCACCACCTACCTGAACGGGACGGTCACGGCGTCGTCCGGGACCGGCGAACCGGGTGCCTTCAGCCTCTCGGTCAACCTCGGGCCCGGGAACTACGAGGTCCGGGTGTCGCAGGTTGAAGAAGGAAACCCGGACAAGGACTTGAACGTCGACACGCGCGGATTCACGGTCAAGTAGGCGCCCCCGCCGGAGGTGGCACCGGCCGGCTCCGGGCTACCAGCGGCCCAGGATGTCGCTGGCGAGGACGGTGGCAGCGGGCCCTGCGGTGGACGACCGCAGTACGTGGTGTCCCAGCAGGGCCGTGACAGCGCCGGCGTCGCAGAGCCGGGTGACTTCCCGGGGGCTGATGCCGCCCTCCGGTCCCACAATCAGCAGGATTTCGCATGCGTCAGCGGCCCCTCCGGCAGCGGAATCCGCCGCCTGCCAAGCCTCCAGCACGTGGCGCAGCGGACGCACCGCGTCCTCGTGGAGGATGACGGCCAGGTCAGCGGCGGCCACTGCGGCCTGCAGCCCGGCGGTGTCGACGGCGGAACGTACCTCAGGGATCCACGCACGGCGCGCCTGTTTGGCCGCCGCCGTGACGATTGACTGCCACTTGGCGTGGGCTTTCGCCGCCCGCTCCGCCTTCCAGCGGACGATGGAGCGTTCCGCCTGCCACGGTACTACGGCGTCGATTCCCAGTTCGGTGGCGGTCTCCGCCGCGAGCTCGTCCCGGTCACCCTTCGCGAGGGCCTGCACCAGGACCAGCCGGACCGGCGGCCGGGGCTCGTCGGAAAGTTCAGCGCACGTCACCGTCAGCTGGTTCGGGCCGACGGCCGCGACGGCGCCGGTCAGGCGTTTTCCGGCGCCGTCGGCGATGTCCACGGACTCACCCACGGTGAGCCGTTTCACCGTGACGGCGTGCCGCGCCTCGGCCCCGTCCAGGATGAACTCGGAACCGGGCGCCAGCCCGTCCAGGGTGCCGGGGGCCGTGAAGAAAACGGGGTTGCTCACCGCTACAGGTTACCGAGGCGGTCCCGGAGCTTCGCGAAGACACCGCCGCTCGCCGCGAGCTTTCCCTCGGTGAACTGCTCGCCGCGCAGCTTCGCGAGCTGGCGCAGCAGGTCCTCCTGGGCGGCGTCGAGCTTGCCGGGGGTATCAACCTGCAGGTGGACCTTGAGGTCCCCCCGGCCGTAGCCGCGCAGGTGGGTGACGCCGAGCCCGCGGAGGGTGATGACCTCACCGGACTGCGTGCCGGCCTTGACGTCGATCTCCTGCTGGCCGTCAAAGGTGTCCAGCGTGAGCTCGGTGCCCAGGGCGGCGGCCGTCATGGGGATGTTGAGGCTGGCGTGCAGGTCGTCGCCGTCGCGCACGTAGGTGGCGTCGTTGTTGACGCGGATCTCCACGTACAGATCGCCGGCGGGTCCGCCGGCAGGACCGGCCTCGCCCTGGCCGGAGAGCTGGATGCGGGTGCCGGTGGCGACGCCGGCGGGAACCTTGACCGTCAGGGAGCGCCGGCTGCGGATCCGGCCCTGGCCGGCGCATTCGTTGCAGGGGTCCTTGATAACGGTGCCAAAGCCCTCGCAAGAGCCGCAGGGCGCCGTGGTCATGACCTGGCCGAGGATGGAGCGGACGGCGCGCTGCACCTGACCGCTGCCGCCGCAGATGTCGCAGCGCTCCGGGTGGCTGCCTTCCCGGCAGCATGAGCCCTCGCAGGTGGGGCAGGTGACGGCCGTGTCGACTTCGATTTTCTTGTTGACGCCGAACACGGCGTCGCGGAGGTCGATCCGGACGCTGATCAGGGCGTCCTGGCCGCGGCGGACCCGGGAGGCCGGACCGGCCTGGCCGCCGCCGGCGCCGAAGAAGGTCTCGAAGATGTCCTGGAACGCGAAGCCCTGGCCGGAGTAGCTTCCGCCGCCAAACCCGTTCTCGGTGCCGTTCTCGTTGCCGGTGGTGTCATAGATCCGGCGCTTCTGCGGATCGGACAGCACCTCGTAGGCGTGCGTCACGGCCTTGAACCGCTCCGATGCGTCATCCCCGGGGTTCACGTCGGGGTGGAGGGTCCGCGCCAGCTTGCGGTAGGCCTTCTTGATTTCTTCACCCGTAGCTTCGCGGGAGACTCCAAGAACGTCGTAGTGGCTGCTCAAAGTGTGTATCTCTTCCTGGTTGTACTGCCGGTTAGGGGCAAGCGGTAAGGGGCAAGAAGCCTGGTTGGTGCCCGGCGGTCCGGGTGTGGGCGTTGTCCGTCAGGGTCCGAGGATCCGTGACAGGTAGCGGGCCACCGCCCGGACGGCGGCCATGGTGGTGGGATAGTCCATCCGGGTGGGGCCGAGCACGCCGACCTTGGCGGTCGCGTCCGGCCCGTAGCCGGTGGCCACCACCGAGGCCTCCGCGAGTCCGTCGTACGGGTTCTCCCGGCCGATGCTGACCGTGACGCCGCGCGGGTCCGCGGCCATGTCGCTCAGCAGGCGCAGCATGACCACCTGCTCCTCGAGGGCCTCCAACACCGGGCCGATGCTCAGCGGGAAGTCCACATTGGAGCGGGCCAGGTTGGCTGTGCCGGCCATGACCATGCGCTCCTCGCGGCTGCTCGTGGCCAGGGCCTCCAGGCCGCGGGCCAGCGCCTGGGCGACGCTGCGCCGTGCGGGCGGGCAGCTGGCAACCACTGCCTGCAGCGACTGCGGCAGGATGTTCAGCGGGGTGCCGGAGAGGGAGCCGAGGAACCGTGTGCGGAGTTCGGCGAGGGCGTCGTCGGGGAGGTCCTGGCCGACGTCGATGACCCGCTGTTCCACCTTGCCGGTGTCCGCGATCAGCACCGCGAGCACCTTGCGGGGTGCCAGCAGGACGAATTCGATGTGCCGTACCTTGGCCCTGCTGAGGTGCGGGTACTGCACGACGGCGACCTGGTTGGTCAGCTGCGCGAGCAGCCGGACGGTCCGGTCCAGGACGTCATCGAGGTCATCGGAGCCCTCCAGCAGCGCCTGGATGGCGCGGCGTTCCGCCGGCGAAAGGGGCTTGACCGCCGAAATCTGGTCGACGAAGAGCCGGTAACCCTTGTCCGTGGGGATGCGCCCGGCACTGGTGTGCGGCGCCGTGATCAGCCCCTCGTCCTCCAGGGCGGCCATGTCATTGCGGATCGTGGCACTGGACACGCCCAAGTGGTGCCGCTCGACGAGGGCTTTGGAGCCGACGGGTTCCCGTGAATGGACATAGTCCTCCACGATGGCGCGCAGCACTTCGAGTTTGCGTGGTTCGCTCACGTTCCACCTCCAATCGACGGTCCGGCGTCCGGCGCCGCCGTTCACCGGCCGCACCGCACACTGCGCTGGCACAAGGCATGTTCAACAGGAGCTGTGTTCAATAACCACAACGTCCAACAAGCGCTGTGGTTAGCACTCGACATGCCTAAGTGCTAACCAGTCTAATATGAGTCGCCGCGTTGTTAGCATTGGATTCGCTCCGGGCGTTCTTCCCGGGGCTGGTGTTTTCGGGCACAGCCCGCCGTCAAAGACCAAGCGCAAAGCAGTGTGGAACCAATGTCGTACCAGAACTGGGGCCCCCAGGACCTGTCCGCCCCCGCCAAGACCCAGCTGCCGGAGGTGCCGGTGGAGCGCGGCATGGTGCTGGAGGAAGTGCAGTCCGGCTGGGTGGGGGCCGTGACCCGGGTCGAGAAGTCCGGCGGAATGCACGTCGTTGCCCTGGAGGACCGCCGCGGCAAGTCGCGGTCGTTCCGGCTCGGCTTCGGCTTCCTGCTGGAAGGACAGCCGATCCGGCTGATGCCGCCGGCGCCGCGGGCCGCGGCCCCGGCCGGCACCCGCACGGCCTCCGGCTCTGTCCGGGTCGCCGGGCAGCGCGCCCAGGTGGCGAAAGCGAGCCGGATCTGGGTGGAAGGCAAGCACGACGCCGAACTCGTCGAAAAAGTCTGGGGCGACGACTTGCGGGTGGAGGGCATTGTGGTCGAGCCGCTGCACGGCATTGACGACCTCGCCGGCGCGGTGGCCGCCTTCCGGCCCGGACCCGGCCGCCGGCTTGGTGTCCTGGTGGACCACCTGGTTCCTGATTCCAAGGAATCCCGGATCGCCGACGCCGTCATGGCATCCCCCGGCGCGGCCGGGAACGTGCTGATTGTGGGCCACCCGTACGTGGACGTCTGGCAGGCGATCCGGCCCGCTGTGCTGGGGATCGAGAAGTGGCCCGTGATCCCGCGCGGCGTTGACTGGAAAACCGGCATCCTCATGGCGTTCGGCTGGCCGCACAGCACCAAGGAGGACATCGGCCTGGGCTGGCAGAAACTCCTCGGCGCGGTGCGCAGCTACGCCGATTTGGAACCGTCCCTGCTGGGAAGGGTGGAGGAAGTGATCGACTTCCTCACGGTGCCCTGAGTTCCCGTCCGGCCGCCCGCACCAGCGGGCCAATCCGCGATTCCGCCCCCAAGCAAGTATTCTTGGTAAGGCGGCTTCGCTCCCGGCGCAGCCCTGGCATTTCCAGGCACCGCATTTCCAGGCACCAATGCAACACCGCAATCCGAAGGACGACACCGTGGCAGATGATGCACGCGAATACCCCGGCGACCAGGCCGGCCATGGCCAGCCGCCTTACCACGGCGTTCCCGCCAATGCGCTGCCGCTGACGGCAAACGAGGACCGCCAGTGGGCCACGCTCGCGCACTTCGGCGGCATCCTCGGCTGCGTCCCTGCGCTGCTGATCTACCTGATTTTCAAGGACCGCGGCCCGTTCACCGCACAGGAGTCCAAGGAAGCCCTCAACTTCACGCTGCCGCCCACGATCGCCGCGGTGGTCTGCAACCTGCTGGTCTTCGTCCCGGTGGTGGGCAACATCTTCGCCGTCCTCGCCACGGTGATCTGGATTGCCGTCACCTGCTTCTCCGTCGCGGCCGGCATCCACGTCAACCGCGGCCAGCCGCACCGCTACGAGTTCAATCTCCGCTGGATCAAGTAGCGCAACGGCACCAACACCAGCACCAGATCGAACCAGGAAAGCCGGCCGCAGCCCCACGGGGCGGCGGCCGGCTTTTTGGTTTGCGGGCCGGTCGGGCAGGATCCTCCGGACCCTGGTCGGGCAAAATCCTCCGGGCACCTAATCGGGCAAGATCCTCCGGACACCTAATCTGGCAGGATCCTCCGGACCACGGCATCGGCGAGCAGCCGGCCCTTCAAGGTCAGCACGAGGGTACCGTGGAAGGCCGCCGCCGGCTCGATCAGCCCGTCGGCGATCAGCCCGGCGATGGCGTGCCTGCCAGTGTCGCCCAGTCCGCCCAGGCTGGGAATCTCCAGTCCGGAGCTGAGACGGGCTTCCAGCATGACCCGCTCCACGTTGCGGGTTCCGGAATCGAGGGTTTCCCGGCCGGCGGCCGGTGACAGCCCGGCGGCCATCCGGCCGGCGTAGGCGGTGGGGTGCTTGACGTTCCACCAGCGCACGCCCCCGACGTGGGAGTGCGCCCCCGGGCCGATCCCCCACCAGTCGTCCCCGCGCCAGTACGCGAGGTTGTGGCGGCAGGCCTGCTCCGGTGTGCGGGACCAGTTGCTGACCTCGTACCAGGACAGCCCGGCGGCCGAGATGAGCTGGTCGGCGAGTTCGTATTTGGCGGCGTGGTCGTCGTCGTCGATTTCCGGGACCTCGCCGCGGCGGATCTGGGCCGCGAGTTTAGTGCCGTCCTCCACGATCAGCGCGTAGGCGCTGATGTGGTCGGGCGCGTAGGACAGTGCCGTCTCCAGCGAGTAGCGCCAGTCGGCCAGCGACTCCCCCGGGGTGCCGTAGATCAGGTCAAGGCTGACAGCGAGGCCGGCTTCCCGCGCCCACTGCACCGCCTGCGGCACCCGGCTGGGGGTGTGGGTGCGGTCCAGCACCTTCAGGACGTGCGGCACTGCCGACTGCATGCCAAAGGAGACGCGGGTGAAACCGGCGTCGGCGAGCAGCTGCAGGGAAGCAGGCGTGACGGAGTCCGGGTTTGCCTCCGTGGTGACCTCGGCGCCCGGCGCAAGGCCCCACGCCCCGATCGCTGCCGTCAGGACACTCGCCAGGTCCTCGGCCGGGAGCAGTGTGGGGGTGCCGCCCCCGAAGAAGACCGTGCTGAGCGGGCGTGCCGGGAGCCCGGACGCCGCCAGGACTTCAGCGGCGAACTGCACCTCCGCCACCGCGGTGGCGGCGTAGGCGTCCTGGGACGCGCCCCCGCCGAGTTCCGTGGCGGTGTAGGTGTTGAAGTCGCAGTAGCCGCAGCGCACGGCGCAGAACGGGATGTGCACGTAGAGCCCGAAGGCCCGGGAGGCGGCGTCTTCCAGCGCCTGGGCAGGCAGGAGCCCGTCCGGTGGCGCGGGGTCGCCCAGCGGCAGGGCGCTAGGCACGGGCCGGACCCGCCTGCGGGAGGACAGTCATGGCGGGCACCGCTACTTCTTGGCCTTGTCCTTGGACTCATCCGTGGTGAGGGCGGCGATGAAGGCTTCCTGCGGCACCTCGACCCGGCCCACCATCTTCATGCGCTTCTTGCCTTCCTTCTGCTTTTCCAGCAGTTTGCGCTTTCGGGTGATGTCGCCGCCGTAGCACTTGGCGAGCACGTCCTTGCGGATGGCGCGGATGCTTTCGCGGGCGATGATCCTCGACCCGATGGCGGCCTGGATGGGCACCTCGAACTGCTGCCGCGGGATCAGTTCACGCAGCTTGCTGGTCATCATCACACCGTAGGCGTAGGCCTTGTCCCGGTGGGTAATGGCGGAGAACGCATCCACCTGCTCGCCCTGGAGCATGATGTCCACCTTGACGAGGTCGGCCACCTGGTCGCCGTCGGCCTTCCAGTCCAGCGAACCGTAGCCGCGGGTCTTGGACTTCAGGATGTCGAAGAAGTCGAAGACGATCTCGGCCAGCGGAAGCCGGTACCGGATCTCCACCCGGTCCTCGGAGAGGTAGTCCATGCCGCCCATGACGCCGCGGCGGCTCTGGCAAAGCTCCATGATGGCGCCGACGAAGTCGTTGGGCGCCAGGATGGTCGCGGACACCATCGGCTCGCGGACCTCGGCCACCTTGCCGGTGGGGTACTCGCTGGGGTTGGTGACGTGGACAACCCGCTTGTCCTCCAGCGTGACCTCGTATTCCACGTTCGGCGCGGTGGAAATCAGGTCCAGGTTGTATTCGCGCTCGAGCCGCTCACGGGTGATTTCCAGGTGCAGCAGGCCCAGGAAGCCCACACGGAAGCCGAAGCCCAGGGCCGCGGAGGTCTCCGGCTCGTAGACGAGCGCGGCGTCGTTGAGCATCAGCTTCTCCAGCGCGTCGCGGAGCACCGGGTAGTCCGTGCCGTCCAGCGGATACAGGCCGGAGAAGACCATCGGCTTGGCGTCGGCATAGCCGGGAAGCGACTCGGCGGCGGGCTTGGCCAGGTTGGTGACGGTGTCGCCGACCTTGGACTGGCGGACGTCCTTCACACCGGTGATGAGGTAGCCCACTTCGCCCACGCCGAGCCCCTTGGACGGGGTAGGCTCCGGGGAGCTGACGCCGATCTCGAGGAGTTCGTGGCTGGCGCGGGTGGACATCATCTGGATGCGTTCGCGCGGGTGCAGCATTCCGTCGACGACGCGGACGTAGGTGACCACGCCGCGGTAGGTGTCATACACCGAGTCGAAAATCATGGCCCGGGCGGGAGCGTCGGGGTCGCCCACCGGGGCGGGAAGGTCGCGGACGATCTTGTCCAGCAGGGCCTCGACGCCGGCGCCGGTCTTGCCGGAGACGCGCAGGACGTCGTCCGGGTCGCCGCCGATCAGGCTGGCGAGCTCGGCCGCGTACTTTTCGGGCTGGGCAGCCGGGAGGTCGATCTTGTTCAGGACCGGGATGATGGTGAGGTTGTTCTCCATCGCCAGGTAAAGGTTGGCGAGTGTCTGGGCCTCAATGCCCTGGGCCGCGTCCACCAGCAGCACGGCGCCTTCGCAGGCCGCGAGCGAGCGGGAGACCTCGTAGGTAAAGTCAACGTGACCGGGCGTATCGATCATGTTCAGCGCGTAGCTGGTGCCGTCGAGTTCCCACGGCATGCGGACGGCCTGGGACTTGATGGTGATGCCGCGTTCGCGCTCAATGTCCATGCGGTCCAGGTACTGGGCCTTCATGTCACGGGACTGGACCACGCCGGTGTACTGAAGCATCCGGTCGGCCAGCGTTGATTTGCCGTGGTCAATGTGCGCAATGATGCAAAAGTTCCGGATGATGGCCGGATCTGTTGCGGCGGGCACCGGGGCGGTGCGGGCCATGGGAGACACGCAGGGTCCTTACTGTTGGCTTAACTGTTGGCTATTCCACGGTTTGGCGCCGGGCCGGTTTCCCGTCCTGCAGCGCACCGCTTTTACTCTCCCTATAGTCTCCCACGTCCGGACCTGCGGCATTACATCCCCCACTTACCGGCGGGGCCGGCATCCTGGCGGCTGGACGCCGGGCCGGTGCCGCGTTGATGAAGGGTCTGCGCCGGAGATGCCCGGAGGGTGCCGGCGGGCGGCATCCTGGCGGTCCCCGCGGCTGCCGGTATGGTTTCCCCATGGCTTGGAATCTTCGTTCACTCGGCAATGTAGTCCGCAGCACCCTGCGCTTCCTGGAGGGGCGGTCCGGCTCCGCGCCCGCCGGCACCGGCGCCGGCACAAAGGCCAGGCCCACCAAGGCCGGCGCGCGCCCCGGAACCGGCCGCACCACTCCCGGCGCGCGCCCCGCCGGATTGTCGGGCCCGTATCCCGGTGACTTCCGGGGAACTGCCAAGGTCAGCTACGCGCCCTCCCCCAACGGCCGCCCGGAACCGGGCGAGGTCGTCTGGACGTGGGTCCCTTATGAAGAGGACCATTCGCAGGGTAAGGACCGCCCGGTGCTGCTGGTGGGTTCCAGCGGACGCTACCTGCTCGGCTTGATGCTGACCAGCAAGGACCATGACGGGGACGCCCGTCGGGCGGATGACTACGTGGACATTGGCACGGGCCCCTGGGACCGGCAGTGGCGCCCCAGCGAGGCCAAGCTGGACCGGATCCTGCAGGTCAGCCCCCAGGACGTCCGGCGCGAGGGGGCCATCCTCGACGCGGGACGCTTCAACATGGTCGCCGCCGCGCTGCGGACCCGCCACGGCTGGCGCTGACGCGCCGGAGGATGGCCCCTGGATCGCCACCCTGTTCGTGCCTGCGGCGCCATCTCTGCTATTATTGACAGCTGTGTGTCCGTGCAGGTCGACGGCCACAGATGGTTGGTCGCCATAGGTATCCCCACGCCGCTCAGTCGATGGCCAATCTGAAAGCCCTCTAGACCATTTTCCGCATTGAAAAAGAGAGTTCACACGTGGCTAATATCAAGTCCCAGAAGAAGCGCATCCTCACCAACGAGAAGGCCCGCCTGCGCAACAACGCAGTCAAGTCCGAGCTGAAGACGGCCATCCGCGCCGTCAACACCGCCGTTGAGTCCACCGACAAGGATGCTGCGGCCGCTGCACTGCTCACCGCCAGCCGCAAGCTGGACAAGGCTGTCAGCAAGGGCGTTCTCCACAAGAACAACGCTGCTAACCGCAAGTCGGCCATCTCCAAGAAGGTCAACGCGCTCTAAAGGCTTCCAGTTCACTTGAACTGATGATTGTGGCCGGCACCTCAGGGTGCCGGCCACTTCCTGTTAACGCGCAGGGTTTATGGAACAGGTCAGCGGCGCACGGATGTCGCAATCACCGTGACGGCGAGTTCCACCGCGTAGACCGGGTCCCGGGAGAGGCCCTTGACCTGGGCGTCGGCCTCGGCGGTCACCTGGATGGACCGGACCAGGCCCTCCGGAGTCCACCGCCGCACTTCCCGCTGGGCCTGCTCGACGAGCCAGGGCTGCATGCCAAGCTGTTTGGCAATCTGGGCCGAGGACCCCTGGGCGCCGGCGACCTTGGCGAGGGTACGGAGCTTCGAGGCCAGTGCGGCAACGAGCGGCACCGGGTCCGCCCCGGTGTCCAGGGCGTGGCGCAGCGTGGACAGGGCCAGCGGTGCATTGCCGGCCATCGCGGCGTCTGCCACCTTGAAGGCGGTGGCTTCCACCCGGCCCCCGTAGTAACGGTCCACCATCGCCGAATCCACTCCGGTGGAGGCATCGGCGATCAGCTGGCTGCAGGCGGCGGCCAGTTCGGCCAGGTTGGCGCCGACCGCGTTGACGAGGGCGTGGACGGCGTCGGGATCGATGCGCCGCGATGCCGCCCGGAACTCGGACGTCACGAACGCAATCTTGTCGGCGTCCTTCTTCAGGGGCTGGCAGTCCACCACCGGCCAGCCGCCGGCCTTGACCGCGTCGAGGAGTTTCTTGCCGCGAACTCCCCCGCTGTGGCGGAGGACCAGCACGGCGTCCGGCTCGGGCTGCTGCAGGTACTTGAGCCCGTCGGCCAGGAAGGCGTCATTCATGCCCTCGAGCCCGTCCACTTCGATCAGCTTCTGCTCGCCGAAGAGCGACGGGCTGATGTTCATCGCAAGCGAGCCCGGCTCATAGCTGCCGGCGTTGAGCCGGGTAACCTCGACGTCGGGGGCAGTGGCGCGGACCTGCGCACGGACGCGGTCCATGGCGCGGGACCCCAGATAGTCTTCCGGCCCGGCGACCAGCACGACGGCGGCCGGGGTCACATCCCGCCAGCTGGCGGTGGCGGTCTTCGACGCGGCGGACCGGGCACGCGGGGTCTGGGCAGCAGCCACTGAGGTTTCCTCCCGGAAGATTGTTTGCAGAGTCTAAGCGTGCCACGGGCCGGGCGGTGCACCAAGCCGGGCACGGGCCGCGGCGGGGACCCAAACCCGGACCCAGCCCCGGACCCGGAACGCGCCCGGGTGCCGCCGGCGTGGAACGCCGCCCGGTTGAGCAGAGCCACCGTCCGTGCATGGGCGGCCAGGGCCAGCCTGTGGGTGCGGGCCGGGTGGAAAGCCAGCCAGCACGCGGCAAGGGCCCAGGCGGAGAAGAGGGTCATGGTGGCGGCGCCGAAGGCGCCTTCAGGCCACGGCAGCACGGCGCCGGGCAGGCCCGCGAAGAACCGGGCGATCGTTCCCACCCCGCCCGCGAAGGCCGCGGCGATGCCCATTGGCACGGCCGCGAGGGCCGGCGCCAGTGGCACCAGCGGCACGGCCGCGGTCCCCAGCAGCGTGACCGGGGCGACGAGCACTGCGGCGGCCATGTTGGCCGGCAGTGCGTAGGTGGAGAACTGCGGCTGCAGCAGCACAATCACCGGTCCGCAGAACGTCTGTGCGGCCAGGGGGACGGCAATGCCCGCAGCGGCCCAGCGCGGCACGGCCGCCGGAAACCACTCCATGACAGGCCGGCCGGCCAGGACGATGCCGAGGGTGGCCAGCACGGAGAGCAGGAATCCGAAGCTCGTGGACAGGGTCGGCTGAGCCAGCACCAGCCCGATCACGGCAACGCACAGGAAGCTCAAGCCCCGGCCGGGACGGCCGCCGGCCACGGCCACGAGCCCTATGGCACCCATGACGGCAGCCCGCAGAACGCTTGCGTCCGGGCCGACCATCAGGACAAACAGACCCAGCCCGGCGAGGCCAAGGGCCGCCGCGAACATCCGGTTGAGCCGCAGGCTGCGTGCGGCCAGGAGGAACGCGCCGAGGACCAGGCTGCAATTGGCCCCGCTGACGGCGGTCAGGTGGGTCATGCCCACAGACTTCATGGCCTGGTCCAGTCCGGCGTCGAGGAAGCTGGTGTCTCCGGTGACCATGCCTGGCAGGAGCCCCCGGGCGTCGCCATCGAATCGTCCGGCGGCAGCGGTGAAGCGGTTGCGGAGTTCGCCAGGGCCCTGCTGCCATGGGCCTGGTTCACCAAGCGGCAGCGGGGTGGAGCTCGTCGACAGGACGGCAGCCTCAGGCTGGCCCGGGCCGGGCGGCGCAAGTTTGCCGGTGGTCCGGATCCGCTGCCCGGGGGCTGCATGCTCCCAGTCGGGGCCGCCCAGGACCAGCAGCCGGGCCGATGCCCGCACGCGCCGCGAGTCGTAGGTCATCTCCACCAGGGACACCGGCACTGCCCATCGGTCCACGAGTCCCGACCGCGCAGGCGCTTTCAGCCGCCGCGGCGCACCCGTGATCTCGACTTCCACGGCAACGGCCGCGCGGGCGCCGGCGGCGTGGGCCAGCGCTCCCTCGTGCCGAGGGGAGGAATCTGCGGCACTGTGCCCGCCCGCTGCGGCGGCGAGGAGCAGGGCCACGGCCATCGTCGCGCGGAAACTCCTCCGAGGGGGCCCACCTGGCCTTCCTGCCCGCCGCCGCGGTGCCGCGGCAGTGGCCCCCGGCCAGAGCAGCAGACCGGCGGCAACCACGAGTGCCGAACAGATGGCAGCCAGTGCCGTGGGATGCAAGTGGTGTCCCACGGCCGCCGCAGTCCACACGAGCACCGCAGCCGGGACCAGGCGCAGGTCGGTCCTACGGATGTCATCCCCGCGGCCCGGACGGGAGCGTTCCGGCCCTCGAAACGGGAGCAGCAGCCCCCGGACCCCATGCCCGCCGCGCGGCGGGCGGGCGGCAGGCGGCAGTTCTGTCCCGGCCCGCCCGGTGTCCGACGGCCGAAGTTCCGGTGCCTGCCCGGCGTCCGTCGGCCGGGCTCCCTCCGGCGATCGGTCCCCGTCCGGGGGCTGACCGGCATCCGGCGCCTGACCGACGGCGGACGCCAGGTACCGTTGCCAGCGTCCCTGCCTCTCCCCGGGCTGTGTGCGGTACGGTTCCCTCGGCTGCTCGCTGTATTGTTCGCTGCCCATGCCGCTGCCACTAAACCTGGAGCAGCGGCAGCAGCGCCTCCAGCAGCTTGGGTCCGAACCCGTCCACGGCGTCCAGCTCCTCAACCCGCTGGAAGTTGCCATGCTGTGTCCGCCAGTCCACGATCCGTTGCGCCAGAACCGGGCCCACGCGCGGAAGGGTTGCGAGTTCGTCGGCGGCGGCCGTGTTGAGGTTGACCTTGCCGCCCGCGGGAGCGGAGCCGTGGGCGCCGGGCAGGCTGCCCCGGGCTCCCGCGTCACCGGCAGCAGCCGGCCCGGCAGGAACGGCCTCGCCCACTTTCGGGACCATGACCTTCTGGCCGTCCTCAAGAACGGACGCGAGATTGAGCTGGTCCGGGTCTGCGTCCGGGGCACCGCCACCGGCCGCGGCAATGGCCTCGTGCAGGCGGCTGCCCCGGGGCAACTCCACGATGCCGGCCCGCAGCACCGCGCCAGCCACGTGCACGATGATGGTTGCGCTGGTGCCTGCTCCGCCGTCGGTCCCGGTAGGAGAAACGTCCGGGGATGTGGCAGCGGACGGTCCGGCACCGGGTTCCGGATCCTGCAAATCGTCCGCCTCCGACGGGCTGATGGAACTCAGCGGGCTCACTTCCGCGGTGGCGTGCGCTGCCTGCCACCAGAACCAGCCCAGAACTGCCACGGCCAGCAGGCACACCAGCGCCGCAGCCCGGTTGCCCGTGCGCCACCTGAGCCGGGGGCCGCGGAGCGGCCGTTGGTCCGGACCGGGATTGCCGTGTCCCGCGGATGGAGTGACCATGGGTGGCCCGTCGAGCAGGCCCGTCTGGGCCCCCGGATGCACGGCGGCCGCCAGCCTGTGGCCGGCGTGGCCCGGTTCGGCGTTGTGCAGATCCCCCGAAATGTGGCGCGGCATGCGCCCATCGTACGAAGGCGACGGCACACAGTTCAGGGCCGGTCCGTCCTATGTGGATAGCGGCGTACCAGTCGGGGCGTCAGCCCGCCGGCTGGGTCACTGACTGGTACTCGAGCTTCCTGATGAGGAAACATGGCGCGAAGTGGTGCTCCGTTTTTGGCTACGCGCCGGCGGTCTCCGGCGGCACCGCCGGGGTGCTGTCCTCTCCCACGATCACGGCCAGCACACCAAGGCCGGCATGGGCAGCCAGCACCGCGGGCAGGGCGCTGATCTGGATGGACGGACCGCCGGGAACCGCGGCTGCCAGCTGCTCCGCCAGCTCGCCGGCCTCAGCCGGATTGCCAAAGTGGTGGACGGCAAGCCGCGCGTGCCCCGCAGGCCGGGAGCCGGCGTCGGCAACTGTGATCTCCTTGAGCCGCGCGACGGCTTTTGCTGCGGACCGGACCTTCTCCAGCGGGACCACCTTGCCGCCTTCAACGGCGAGGATGGGCTTGATCGAGAGCATGGTTCCCCACAGCGAGGCCGCAGCGCCGATCCGTCCGCCCCGGCGCAGCTGCTCAAGGCTGGGTACATAGAAATACACCCTGGTGCCGGCCAGGCACTGCGCGGCGGCCTGCCGCACCTCGGCCGCAGTCCCGCCACCGGCAGCAGCGGCGACGGCGGCCTGGACCCCCATCCCCTGCGCCATGCCGACCGTCCGGGAGTCCAGGACCTCCACCGGAATATCCACGCGGGCGGCGGCGAGGCGGGCAGCGTCCGCCGTGCCGGACAGCTCCCCGGAGATGTGGACCGACAACACCGACTCGAAGCCGCGGCTGCGGGCAGCTTCGTAGGCCCGTTCGAATTGGCCGGGCGAAGGGCGTGACGTCTTGACGGGTTTGCCGCTCGCCAGAGCGATGGCGATCGTGTCGGCGATGTCGTCCTCGCCCTCGCCGTAAATCTCGGTCCCCACCATCACGGGCATCGGGACAACCGTGAGCCGCCCGTCAGCGGCGAGTTCCCGGGCCCAGCCGGCCGGCAGTGCAGCGGCGGAGTCCGTCACCACGGCCGTGCGGACCACGGCGGGATCACCGGGTGCAGCGCCCGGCCGTTTCGCCGGACGGAACCCGCCCAGGCGCTCCTTCAGCCATGGCCAGCCCGACGGATCGCGGTGCGGCACGGTGCACCTCCTGCTGTCTGCGCTGGCTCCCGGACCGCACTGGGGACGCCGGCCGCCGGTGGTCCACCGGCGGCCGGCGTGCCCTGCTAGGCCGGGACGATGTTGACCAGTTTAGGCGCCCGCACGATCACCGTGCGGATCCCCCGCCCGTCGAGGGCGCGCTGGACATTCTCCGAGGCCAGGGCCAGTTCCCGCAGTTCGGCCTCGCCGATCCCGGGCGGGACCTCCAGGCGGTCCCGGACCTTGCCCTGGACCTGGACCACTGCGGTCACCGAGTCCTGCACCAGCAGGGCAGGGTCGTGCGCCGGCCAGCCGGCGTTGGCCACCGACGCCGGATGTCCCAGCACGTTCCAGAGGTCCTCGGCCGTGTACGGCGCGAAGAGGCTCAGGATCACCGCGACGGTTTCGACGGCCTCGCGGACGGCCGGGTCGGCGCCGCCGGCACCGGTGGCTGCGTCTCTGTCGATCGTCTTGCGGGTGGCGTTGACCAGCTCCATGAGCTTCGCGACGACCACATTGAACTTGTTGGCGTCCAGCAGGGCTTCCGCGTCGGCGATCGTGCGGTGCGTGACGGCACGCAGCGCCCGGTCGCCGGTGGCGAAGTCGACGCCGGGTGCGCTTGTGACGTCCTGTCCCAGGCGCCAGGCGCGGGCCAGGAACTTCGCGGAGCCCGACGGGGATACGTCCGCCCAGTCGACGTCGTCCTCCGGCGGCGAGGCGAAGATCATGGTCAGGCGCACGGCGTCCACGCCGAACTTGTCGAGCTGTTCGCCCAGGTCCACACCGTTGCCCAGGGACTTGCTCATGGCCTTGCCGCCGTTGAGGACCTGGCCCTGGTTCAGCAGCGCCTTGAAGGGCTCGTCGGCGTCGATCAGGCCCAGGTCGTGGATGACCTTGGTGAAGAACCGGGCGTACAGCAGGTGCAGGATGGCGTGCTCCACGCCGCCGACGTACTGGCCGACCGGCATCCAGTCGTTGATCTTGGCCGGGTCGAACGGCCCGTCGGTGTACTGCGGGGAGACGAAGCGCAGGAAGTACCAGGAGGAATCCACGAAGGTGTCCATGGTGTCCGTGTCGCGCTTGGCCGGGCCCTGGCAGGAGGGGCACTCGACGTTGACCCACGCCTCTGCCGCGGCCAGCGGTGAGGTGCCCTTCGGGGACAGGTCCTCGCCGCGCAGGTCGGCCGGCAGGGTGACGGGCAGCTGCTCGTCCGGGACCGGCACTTCGCCGCAGGCGGGGCAGTGGATGATGGGGATCGGGGTGCCCCAGAACCGCTGCCGGCTGAGCAGCCAGTCGCGCAGGCGGAAGTTCACGAACTTCTCGCCTGTGCCCTGCTCCTGCAGGATGCCGATGGCTGCCGGGATGGCTTCGGCCTTGGGCAGCCCGTCCAGGGCGCCGGAGTTGATCAGGGTGCCCTCGCCGGACGTGGCCGTGCCGCTGACCGCGGGATCCTCCTCGCCCGTGTCCAGCACAGCCCGAACCGGCAGGTCGAAGGTGCGTGCGAAGTCCAGGTCGCGCTGGTCGTGCGCCGGGACCGCCATGATGGCTCCGGTGCCGTAGTCCGCCAGCACGTAGTCGGCGGCCCAGACGGGCAGCTTCTCGCCGTTGAGCGGGTTGATGGCGTAGCGGCCGGTGAAGACGCCGGTCTTCTCCCGCTCGGTGGACTGGCGTTCGATTTCGGACAGCGCCTTGACCTGCTCGCGGTACGCGTCCAGGGCGGCGGCGTGCTCGCCGGTCACCAGTTCGACGGCGAGCGGCGCATCGGCGGCGACCACAAAGAACGTTGCGCCGTAGAGGGTGTCGGGCCGGGTGGTGAAGACCGTGACATCCTTGGCGGGTTTGTCGCCGTCGGCCTCGATGACGAAGTTGACGTGCGCGCCTTCGGAGCGTCCGATCCAGTTCTTCTGCATGGCCAGGACGCGTTCGGGCCAGTGGCCCCGCAGCTCGTCCATGTCATCGAGCAGCCGGTCGGCGTAGTCGGTGATCTTGAAGTACCACTGGTTCAGGGACTTCTTGGTGACGGCGGTGCCGCAGCGTTCGCAGGCGCCGTTGACCACCTGTTCGTTGGCCAGCACGGTCTGGTCCTTGGGGCACCAGTTGACCGGGGAATTCTTGCGGTACGCCAGCCCGCGCTCATAGAAGCGCTTGAAGAGCCACTGCGTCCAGCGGTAGTACTCCGGATCGGAGGTGTGCAGCCGGCGGGACCAGTCGGCGGAGATCGCGTAGCGCTTGAACGACGCCGCCTGGGTGTCGATGTTGGCGTACGTCCACTCGCTGGGGTGGGCGTTGCGCTTGATGGCAGCGTTCTCGGCGGGCAGGCCGAAGGAGTCCCAGCCGATCGGGTGCAGGACGTCGTAGCCCTTCTGGCGCAGGTACCGCGCGACGACGTCGCCCATGGCGAATGCTTCGGCGTGGCCCATGTGCAGGTCGCCGGAGGGGTACGGGAACATGTCCAGCACGTAACGGCGCTCCTTCGAGCCGTCATCGAGCGGCGTGAAGACCTTCAGGTCCTCCCAGACCTGCGGCCACTTCGCTTCCATGGCCGCGAAGCTGTAGGCGCCCTCCTCGGGGCTCTCCGCTGCGACTGCTGGTGTTCCGGTCTCTGTCTCCGGCTGAACGCTCACTGCTGCCCTCTTCTGTTCTGTCTAGCCTTGTGTTCCGAAAAGTCATATTCCGTCACGACGGCCTGATCCCCTGCTTGCTGGTGTTTGCTACCGGGAGGTACCCCAGACACACAAAAGCCCCTCGACATGGAGGGGCGGCCGCTCGGCAATCCGTAGTCGGGATACCGGGCGGCTAGCTAAGCACAAGGATCGCACGCATAGGACTACTCTAGCGCACCGCCCTACTCCCCACCGTAAGTCGCCACTAGCGGCTTGAGTACGGTGGCACTGGAGAGGGAGGCCGCACCCCGCCAGGGTGTGGTGGGCACCGCGAAGCGGGCGGGGCGGGTGCGGCCTCCCTCGACAGAGGGTGGGACCTACTTAACGTCCTCGTCGACCCAGTCCATGGACTTGGTAACGGCCTTCTTCCAGAGGCGCATCTGGCGCTCCCGCTCGGCCTGATCCATGGTGGGCTCCCAGCGCTTGTCTTCGGACCAGTTGGCGGAGCACTCGCCGAGGTCCTTCCAGAAGCCAACCGCCAGCCCTGCGGCGTAGGCGGCACCCAGGGACGTGGTTTCCACGACCTTGGGCCGGATCACCGGAACGCCCAGGATGTCCGCCTGGAACTGCATCAGCGCGTCGTTGGCGACCATGCCGCCGTCGACCTTCAGCTCCGTCAGCGGCACACCCGAGTCCGCGTTGACGGCGTCGAGCACCTCACGGGTCTGGAAGGCGGTGGCCTCCAGGGCCGCGCGCGCAATGTGGTTCTTGTTCACGTAGCGGGTCAGGCCGACGATCGCGCCGCGGGCGTCGGAACGCCAGTACGGAGCGAACAGGCCGGAGAACGCCGGAACGATGTAGACGCCGCCGTTGTCCTCGACGGAGGCCGCCAGCGTCTCCACCTCGGGGGCGCTGCTGATCATGCCGAGGTTGTCGCGCAGCCACTGCACCAGCGACCCGGTGACGGCGATGGAGCCTTCCAGGGCGTAGTGCGGTGCGGCGTCGCCGAGCTTGTAGCCGACGGTGGTCAGCAGCCCGTTCTTGGAGTGGACGATTTCCTCGCCGGTGTTGAAGATGAGGAAGCAGCCCGTGCCGTAGGTGTTCTTGGCTTCGCCGGTGTCGAAGGCCGCCTGGCCGAACGTCGCCGCCTGCTGGTCGCCGAGGATGCCCGCGACGGGCACTTCACGCAGCAGCTGGGACGTGTGCACCGTGCCGTAGACCTCGGACGAGGACTTGATGGCCGGCATCATCGACGCCGGAACGCCGAATGCGTCCAGGATTTCCTGGTCCCACGAGAGCGTCTCGAGGTCCATGAACATGGTGCGCGACGCGTTGGTGACATCCGTGACGTGGACGCCGCCGTCGGTGCCGCCGGTCAGGTTCCAGAGCACCCAGCAGTCGGTGTTGCCGAACACCAGGTCTCCGGCCTCGGCCTTGGCGCGGGCGCCCTCGACGTTGTCCAGGATCCATTTGATCTTGGTGCCGGAGAAGTAGGTGGCCAGCGGCAGGCCGACCTTCTGCTTGAACCGCTCCGGCCCGCCGTCTTTGGCCAGCTCGTCCACGATCGCCTGGGTGCGGGTGTCCTGCCAGACGATTGCGTTGTAGACGGCCTTACCGGTGGTCTTGTCCCAGACGACGGCGGTCTCGCGCTGGTTGGTGATGCCGACGGCGGCGATGTCGTGGCGGGTCAGGTTCGCCTTGGACAGGGCGGAGGCGATGACCTCACGGGTGTTGTTCCAGATCTCGGCGGGATCGTGCTCCACCCAGCCGGCCTGCGGGAAAATCTGTTCGTGTTCCATCTGGCCCGAGGACACGATGCTGCCGCTGTGGTCGAACACGATGGCGCGGGTGCTGGTGGTGCCCTGGTCAATGGCGATTACGTACTGGTTCATGTTGACGTCCTTGTCGTTGGGGCTGGCGGTTGAAAGTACGGGGTGGAACGGATCAGGCGGCTGCGGTGGCGATAATCGGCACGACGGCGGCGACGAGGCCGGCGAGGCCACCGCCCACCAGCGGTCCGACCACCGGAATCCAGGAGTAGCTCCAGTCAGAGGAGCCCTTGCCCTTCATGGGCAGCAGGGCGTGGGCAATGCGGGGGCCGAGGTCACGGGCCGGGTTGATGGCGTAGCCGGTGGGTCCACCGAGGGAGACGCCGATGCCGACAACCAGCAGTGCCACTGCGAGCGGGCCGAGTCCCGAGGGTGTCCCGCCGAAGGTCAGGATGACGAACACGAGGACAAAGGTGCCGATGATCTCAGTGATGAGGTTCCACGGGGTGGAACGGATTGCCGGTCCGGTGGAGAAGACACCCAGCTGGCTGGCGGGCTCCGGCTCGGCGTCGAAGTGCTGCTTGTAGGCCAGCCACATGACGACGGCGCCGAGGAAGGCACCGAGCAGTTCACCGCCGAAGTAGGTCAGGGTGGAGGCGAAGTCGACGGGGACGCCGGGCGCGTACTCCGTCTTGCCGTTGAGCAGCAGGCCGAAGGTCACGGCGGGGTTCAGGTGCGCCCCGGACATCGCGGCAACGTAGACGCCGGAGAAGACGGCGATGCCCCATCCCCAGGTGACCATCAGGAACCCGCCGTTGTTGCCCTTGGTGCCTTTGAGTGCAACGTTTGCCACAACGCCGCAACCCAGCAGGGTCAGCATTGCGGTACCGAATACTTCGGACAGGAAAACTATTCCAAGAGACATCTTTGACTCCTCTATTTTCTGTTGTCAGCCCCTCGCGAGTTTGAGGGGCTGTTGGGCCGGCGGCGCCGCGTTGGCGCCGCCGGCCGGCAACTGCGCCAGTGCCCCAGAGGGTACCACGCAGTCCTTGCGGCCGGACGTACCACGTCCGGCCGCTGGGTTCTAGGCGACCAGGCTGTGGACCTGGACGCCGTGGAATCGCTTGAGCACCTCCTGAGCGTGGCTGATCTCGGAGGTCCGTGTTGCCGCGTCCCAGCCCAGCGGGCCGGCGAGGATTCCGGCAACTTCGTTCAGCAGTTCCCCGGTCACAAGTCCCCGGAAAGCCAGGGACGTGCGGCGGACCAGGACGTCGATCAGGTGCCCAATCTGCTCGTTCCGGGCCATGAACTCCAGCTCGCGCACGCTGAGTTCGCGGGTGGAGTGCAGAAGCCGGTCCGGCTCGGAGCCGGGGGCGGCGTCGAGGAAGCTGATGACCTCCTCGGCGCGGGTCCCGTAGCGGGTCAGGAGCCCGGCCGTGCGGTCCGCGTCGCGTCCGTTGGCCATGTGCGCCTTGATCCAGCGCTGCACGCCGTCCTCGCTGTCCGGGAAGCCGGCCCCGCCGCCGATGGCGAGTTTGCCCGTGGAGACTTTCCGCTCCATGCCGAGTTCGGCCAGGACGTCGTTGCTGAGGTGTTCGGCGAGGGCGCGGAACGTGGTCCACTTGCCGCCCACCAGGCTCAGCACGACGGCGCCGGCTGAGCTGCCGGCTGCGGCACCCGTGGCGTTGCCTGCACGGCGTTCGATCCGGTAGTCGCGGCTGACGAAGCCCGGCTGGGTGGCGTCGTGCTTGGGCAGCGGGCGGACACCGGAGAAGCTGTAGACAATCTGCCCGCGGTCCACGCTGATGTCCGGGAAGACGTGGCCGATCAGATCGAAGAAGTAGTCGATCTCGGATTCCGTGCAGACGGCGTCTTCAGCCATGTCGGCGTCGACGTCGGTGGTGCCCACGAGGACCCGGTCCCCCATCGGGTAGATCAGGACGATCCGGCCGTCAGTGTGCTCGAAGAAAATCTCGCGGCCGTTGCAGGCGGCGAGCAGTTCGGGGTGGTCCAGCACGATGTGGGAGCCCTTGGTGCCGCCCATAAAGGACGATGCCGCGCCCATGGCCTGGTTGGTCAGGTCCACCCAGGCGCCGGTGGTGTTGACGATGACGTCAGCAGTGAAGTCGAACAGTTCCCCGGTGAGCTCGTCGCGGAGCTGCACGGCGCTTCCGGCGTGGCCCGGGCCGGCACTGTCCCGGACGGAGACCAGCGAGAGGTAGTTGCTGGCGCGGGCGTCGCTGGGTCCGGCGGCGCCGGCCTTCTCGCCGTCCTGCAGGACGTCGAGGGTGAGCCGTTCCGGGTTGTGCACGGAGGCGTCGAAGTACGTGGCGGTGTATTTGATGCCCGGGTGCAGGCGGGGCAGCTCGGCCAGGGCAGCCTTGCGGCCGCGGAACTGGTGGCGGGGCACCGTGCCGCCGTCGCGGGAGAAGAAGTCGTACATGCTGAGCCCGAGCTTGATCAGGAAGGCTCCGCGTTCCTTGGGCTTGCCCTGCTGCTTGTGGGTCAGGAACCGCAGCGGCGCGGCCAGGACGCCGGAGAAGGTGCTGAAGATGGGGATGGTGGTCTGCAGCGGCTTGACGTAGTGCGGAGCGATGCGCAGGAGCCGGTTGCGCTCGACCACTGATTCCTGGACCAGGCGGAACTCGCCGTTTTCGAGGTAGCGGATGCCGCCGTGGATCATGTGCGATGAAGCGCCGCTGGCGCCCTGGCAGTAGTCGCCGCGCTCGACAAGGGCAACGTCAACGCCCTGCAGCGCGAGGTCCCGGAACGTGCCCACCCCGTTGATGCCGCCGCCGATAATCAGCACCTGCGCGTGCGGCCGCTGCCGCAGCTTCTGCACCGATGCGCGCTCGCCGGCCGATGCCTGGTTGCGGGCTGAATCCTTCTGTCCCAAGAACTGCTCCTTTGGGTCTTGTTTCTGTGCGGCGCGCCCCGTGGCGCGGCGCCGTTCATCACTATTGTTTGGAGTAATGGAAAATGGAGTCAAGCACTATGCACAAACGTGCAGAACGGAAATGGGATGACACCCTCACGCCACTCCGACGCCCTCCGCGCGGCCCAGTTGTATTACCTGCAGGACCTGACCATGGACGCGATCGCGCGCGAGCTCCGGACCTCCCGGTCCACCGTCTCGCGGCTGCTCTCCTCGGCCCGGGAATCGGGGCTCGTCCAGATCCAGATCCGGAGCCCGCTGGACACCGGCCCCGAGCTCGCGAGCATGATCCGCGCTGAATACAAGGTGGATGTGCATGTCGTTCCGGTCGTTGACACGCTGAATGAGGCAGAGACCCTGGACCGCGTGGCCATGCAGGCTGCACGCACCATCGGGCCGCTGGTTGACTCCAACGCGATCATCGGCGTGGCATGGGGGTCCACCCTGAGCGCGGTGAGCCGGCACCTGACCCGGAAGATCACCCACGACAGCGTGATCGTCCAGCTCAATGGCGCCGGCAACATGCAGACCACCGGCATCACGTACGCCTCCGACATCATGCGGCGCTTCGGCAGCGCCTACGGCGCGCGGGTGGAACAGTTCCCGGTGCCGGCCTTCTTCGATCATGCGGCGACGAAAAAGGCGATGTGGAATGAGCGCAGTGTGCAACGGATCCTCGAGCTGCAGGCGCGCATGAGCATCGCGATTTTCGGCGTTGGATCGGTCGACGCCGACTACCCCAGCCATGTCTACGCCGGCGGCTACCTCGACGAGGACGACCTGGCCGTACTCGCCACCTCCGACGTGGTGGGCGACGTGGCCACCGTGTTCTTCCGCGCCGACGGCTCCTCGGACGGCATCACCCTGAACGAACGTTCCACCGGCCCCGACCTCGCCCAGCTGCGCCAGGTGCGCCGAAGGATCTGCGTCGTGTCCGGTGCCTCCAAGATCAACGGCCTCCGCGGTGCCCTCGCCGCGGGGCTGGCCACGGACCTCATCCTGGACGAGGCAAGCGCCCGCCGGCTTGTCAGCTTTGACGGCCTGGGCTGAACGGCCTGCCGTGGAGGGCAGCGGTGCCGGAGTCGGTAAAGTCGAGGTATGAAACCCTCACCCCGGCTCAGCCTCAACAACGGTGTCCTGATCGACCAGCTGGGGTTCGGACTGTACAAAGTGCCACCCGAGGATGCCGCCGGCCTGGTGGCCACGGCCCTCGAGGCCGGTTACCGGCACTTCGACACCGCGGCCATGTACGGGAACGAGACGGGCGTCGGCCGGGGCGTCGGGACCCTCTCGGGTGCTTCCAGCCGCGACGGCGTCCGTGGCGGGTCCGGCGAGTCCTTCCCTCCGCTGTCGCGCGAGGACCTGTTCGTCACCACCAAACTGTGGAACGACAGCCAGGGCTATGACGCCACCCTGCGCGCTTTCGACATCTCCATGGCCAACCTGGGCCTCGAGTACGTGGACCTGTACCTGATCCACTGGCCCTGTCCGCAACGCGGCCTCTACGCCGAAAGCTACCGCGCAATGGAAACGCTCTACCGCGAGGGCAGGGCCCGGGCAATCGGCGTCTCCAACTTCCAGCCGGCCCACCTGGACCGCCTGCTGCAGACCGCCGAAGTGGTCCCGGCCGTCAACCAGATCGAACTGCACCCCTGGCTGCAGCAGGAGGAGCTGCGCGCCCTGCACCGCACGCTCGGCATCACCACCGAGGCGTGGAGCCCGCTGGGCCGTGGCCAGGTCCTGCAGGACCCGGTGGTGCTGGACCTGGCCGCCGCGCACGGCGTCACCGCGGCGCAGATCATCCTGCGCTGGCACGTCCAGCTCGGGCACGTCGCCATCCCCAAGGCGAGCTCCCACGACCGGATCCGCGAGAACCTGGACGTCTTCGGCTTCAGCCTCGACGACGCGGCCATGGCGGCCCTGGCCGGCCTGGAACGCGGCGTCCGCACCGGGTCCCACCCGGACTCCGTCAACTAGCGCCTCCCGAAGACCCGGACATATCGAGAAGACCAGGACACAACGAATGGAATCCGTGGACACCGAGTCCTCCCCCACCGCCCTGTTCAGCGACGACCTGGAAGGCCGCACCCATGCCGCCGAAGTGGTCCTCGACGGCACCAGGGTGGCGTACTGGCGGTACGAGCCGGTCCGGGTGACGCCCGAGACCCGGACCATCCTGGTGGTCCATGGCTTCCGCGGCGACCACCACGGCCTGCTCCGGGTGGCCGACCAGTTGCCCGAGATGCGGCTCATCATGCCGGACCTTCCCGGGTTCGGCAGCTCCTCCGCTTTTGCGGCCGCCGACCACAGCGTGGAGAACTACGGCCGGTTCATCTCGGACTTCATGGCGGCCCTGGGCCTCGGCCCGGATACCGTCCTGCTGGGGCATTCCTTCGGCTCGATTGTCGCAAGCCATTACGTGGCAGCCCACCCCGGCGCCGTTGCGGAGCTGATCCTGGTCAACCCCATCGCCGCGCCGGCCCTCGAGGGGCCGAAGGGGATGATGACCAAACTTGCCGTGCTGTACTACGAGGCCGCGGCGCGCCTGCCCCTCCGGCTGGGGCAGGGCCTGCTGCGCAGCCAGCTGATCGTCCGGATCATGAGCGAGACGATGGCAAAAACTCGGGACAAGGAGCTGCGCCGCTTTGTCCACGCCCAGCACAGCGCCTACTTCTCCGCCTTCGCGGACCGGGAGAGCCTGCTGCAGGCGTTCAAGGCCTCGGTGGGCGGCAACGTGGCGGAAGTCGCCCCCGGCCTCACCCTCCCCGTGCTGCTGATCGCCGGGGAAAAGGATGAGATCGCGACGCTGCCGGACCAGCACACCCTGCTGGCCCTGCTGCCGGACGCGCACCTTGACGTCATTCCCGGCGTCGGCCATCTGATCCACTACGAAACCCCGGAGCCCGCCGCGGGCTTCATCCGACGCTTCCTGAAGGACCACTCCGCGTGAAAATCCTCATCGACGCCCGCTTCACCCGGCTGGACCACCACGACGGCATCAGCCGCTACGGCGCCAGCCTGATCGCGGCGACGGCCAAAATAGCCGACGTCTCCATGCTGATCAGCGACGCCCGCCAGCTGGCCCTGCTCCCGGATGTGCCCTACACCCTGGTGAACAGCCCGCTGTCCCCGGCCGAGCTGTTCGTGGCCGGCAGGATCAACAAGCTCGGCGCCGACGTGGTGGTGTGCCCTATGCAGACCATGGGCAGCTGGGGCCGGAAGTACGCCCTGGTGCTGACCCTGCACGACCTGATCTACTACGAGCACCCGGCGCCCCCCGGCTTCCTGCCGGCCCCGGTCCGGGTCCTGTGGCGGCTGTACCACAAGGCGTTCTGGCCGCAGCGCCTCCTGCTGAACCGGGCCGACGTCGTCGCCACCATCAGCTCCACCACCGCGGCACTCATGGCGAAGTACCGGCTCACCCGGCGTCCCGTCAGGATCGTGGGCAACGCCCCGCAGCACGGCCACACACCGCGGGACCCCGGCGCGGGGGCGGAGAAGACGCTGCTCTACATGGGTTCCTTTATGCCGTACAAAAACGTGGAGACCATGATCCGGGGCATGGCGGAGCTGCCGGACATGAGCCTGCACCTGCTCAGCCGGATCACCCCGGAGCGCCGGGCCGAACTCGAGGCCCTGGCCCCGGCGGGCGCGGACATCGTCTTCCACAACGGCGTGACGGACGCGGAGTACGAGGCCCTGCTGGGGCGCACCACAGCCCTGATTAGCCTGTCCCGGGCGGAGGGCTACGGGCTGCCGCTCGTCGAGGCGATGTCGCACGGCACCCCCGTGATCGCCAGCGACATCCCGATCTTCCGCGAAGTGGGCGGCGACGCCGTCAGCTACGTCCATCCGGACTCGCCCGCGGAATTCGCCGCAGCCGTCCGGAAACTTGAGGACCCTGACCTGTGGAAGGCCCGTTCCCGCCGCTCGGTGGAACGCGCCGCCGACTTCAGCTGGGACGACTCGGCGCGCAGGCTGCTCGAGGCCGCCGGGGAGGCCGTGGCGCTCCGTGCCCGCCGGCGCAGGCGCCGGGACACCTCCACCTAGGGCACGTCCATCCCGGGCACGTCCACCTAGAGCACGACAGCCTGGAGCGCTTCTAGAGGACGTCCACGCCGTCGAGCCGCAGCTGTACCGGCTGGTCGGCGCGTTTGGCGGCGGCAGCGGCTTTGACCGCCCGCAGCACCCTGGTGACGTCCGCGGCCTGGGCGTACGGGATGAACAGGAGCGTGCGGACATCCTCGGTGGCGGCCGCCCCTGGTTTCAGCTGAGGCCCGCCGGGGCCGCCGGCCAGGACGAGCGGCGCCGGCCCTGCAGTCCGGAGCACAATTCCGCGGGGTTCCAGCTGCTGTTCCACCGCTTTGCTGAAGTGCCCGACGGCGGTCCGGCCGCCGGTGATGGAGGCGACCCGGACGGCCGGGGGCAGCTGCAGCTCCCGGCGGAGGGCCAGTTCCCGCTGGGCGTAGCCAGCGGGGTCCCAGCGGAGCAGGGCGCCGACCCCGGCGGCGTCGTCCGCGGTGATGACCACCAGGCCGCCGTCACCGGCGGGCCGGACCAGAGCCGCGGCGTTGAACCAGCGGCGGACGGCGTCCTCCCCCGCCCGCAGGTTCTCCCGCCGGAGCAGTGAGTCACCGTCGAGCAGGAGCGCCGCGGCGTACCCGCCGGCCGCCACCGGTTCCGCGCCGACCGTGGCCACCACCAGGGCCGGGGTCTCCGGAACCGTGGCCAGCACCCGGTCCCCGGACGAGGTGACCACCGGTTTGCCCGGGAAGGCCCGGCCCAGCTCCTCGGCGGTGCGCAGCGCACCCGTGGCGCCGCGCCGGAGCCGGACACCGTTGCAGGTGCCGCAACGCCAGGCGGGGGCCGGCGTCGAACACCAGCGGCATTGCGGCACGGCGGAACTTCCGCTGGCCCCGGCGACGGCCAGCGGGCCGCTGCAGGCGGTGCACCGCGCCGGTTCACGGCAGTTCTCGCAGGCGAGCGACGGCGCATAGCCGGCCCGCGCCACCTGCACCAGGACCGGTCCGCGCTCCAGTCCGTCCTTGGCGGCGCGCCAGGCGGCGCCCGGCAGCCGGGCGATCCTGGCCAGCGGGTCATGCTCCAGTTCGTAGCTGTCGGCGGTGTTGAGCACCCGCGGAACGGACCGGCGGACGGCCGGGCGGTCAGCCTCGACCGGGAGCGCCCATCCCGCTTCGACGAGACGCTGGGTTTCGGTGCTCCGGGTGTGGGCGGCCAGCAGGCAGGCGGCCCCCTCCTGCTCGGCGCGCAGCAGCAGCACCTCGCGGGAATGGGCATAGGGTGCCCGCTGCTCGATGTGGAGGTCGTCGCCGTCGTCCCAGCAGACCACCAGCCCCAGGTCGTGGACCGGCGCGTAGGCGGCGGACCGGGTGCCGACGGCCACCCCGGCGGCACCGCTGAGGACGCGGAGGAAGCTGCGGTAGCGGGGGGTCTGCCCGTCGTCGGCGGTAAGCCGGGCGACGTCTCCGGCCGGCAGGAGGTGCAGCAGGGCCTCCTCCACCCGGTCGAGATCGCGGTAGTCCGGGACAACGACGACGGCGCCCCGGCCGGACAGGCGCACGGCGGCCACGGCCTCGGCGATCAGCCGGGGCCAGCTCCCGGGGCCAAACCCCTGGAGCGCGCTGAGCACAGCCCGGGGAGACTCCCCCGCGGTGAGGTGGCGCAGGAACGCCGGGCCGTTGCGGTAGGGGGACCAGGCCGAGGCTCCGAGGCCGGCAGGAGCAGTTCCGGCCCCGCCGCCGCCCCCGTCGTCGGCGAGAAGCGTCGGATCCAGGACGCCGTCCGGGGCCAGGTCCTTTTCAAGCTTCGCCATGCGGGGCGGTACGGCGACGCGGAGCACGTCGCTGACGGTGCCGGCGTACCGTGCGGCAACGCGTGCGGCGAGTTCGGCGACCGGCGGCGCCAGCACCGGGACGGCAGAGACGACTTTGTGCAGCGGGACCAGCAGATGCCCGGCGTCGGATTCCGCTACGCGGTCCAGCAGGTAGCCGGAAAGGTCCTGCCCGTTGAACTTCACCTTGACCCGGACGCCCGGCTGCGCAGCCGTATCGAGCCCCGCAGGCACGCTGTAGTCGAAGGGCCGGTCGAGGTGCGGGAGGGAGGATTCAATGAGCACCCGGGCCACGGGCAGGTGCGGGGCCAGGGCCGGTCCGGACGCCTGGGCAGCGGGGGCCGGAAGGCCGTGGAGCAGGGACAGCTGCTGGGGTCCGCCGGGCACGCCGGGGGCAGGCTGAGGATCCACGGTTGGCACCACCCCCTTCACAACACCAAATCGGTCCGACAACGTCTCAGTGGCTCACAGCCACGAAGCTAACGAGCCCCGCACCCAATAAACCCAGTAGCCAGGCCCCGTCATGGCGGCCTGGCTACAGCAGATCACAGGGCACTGACAATGCCGCGACTGTGGGGTGCCGGCTGGCAGGTGCCGGCAACGTCACGTGCCGGTTGCCGGCAAGGGATCAGGCGTTGAAGAAGGCCTTCAGCTGGTCCACCCGGTCCAGCCGCTCCCAGGTGAAGTCGGGCTCCTCGCGGCCGAAGTGGCCGTGTGCTGCGGTCTTGGCGTAGATCGGGCGCTTCAGGTCCAGGGCATCGATGATGGCGCGGGGGCGCAGGTCGAAGATCTCGGCGATCGCGGCGCTGATCCGGGCCGGGTCCACGGTCTCGGTGCCGAAGGTCTCAACGTAGGTTCCCACCGGGCGGGCCTGGCCGATCGCGTAGGCGATCTGGATTTCGGCGCGCTTCGCGAGGCCTGCCGCCACGACGTTCTTGGCCACCCAGCGCATCGCGTACGCGGCCGAGCGGTCCACCTTGGACGGATCCTTGCCGGAGAAGGCGCCGCCGCCGTGCCGGGCCATGCCGCCGTAGGTGTCCACGATGATCTTGCGGCCGGTAAGGCCGGCATCTCCGACCGGGCCGCCGATGACGAAGGCGCCGGCGGGGTTCAGGATGTTCCGGGTCCGGGAGGTATCCAGGTTGGACAGTGCCAGCACCGGGTCAACCACATGGGTGGCGAGGTCGGCGCGGAGCTGGTCCAGGCTGGCGCCTTCGGCGTGCTGGCTGGAGATGACCACGGTCTCGACCGAGACGGGCCGGTTGCCGTCGTAGCCGACGGTGACCTGGGTTTTGCCGTCGGGGCGCAGGTAGGCGAGCTCGCCATTCTTGCGGACTTCGGTGAGACGCTCGGAGAGCCGGTGCGCGAGCCAGATCGGCACCGGCATGTAGGAGGGCGTCTCGTCGCTGGCGTAACCGAACATCAGGCCCTGGTCGCCGGCGCCCTGGAGGTCGTAGTCGTCCTCCTGGCGGCCTTCACGGGCCTCAAGGGAGTTGAAGACGCCGCCTGCGATGTCGTTGGACTGCTGGCCGATGGAGACCGACACGCCGCAGCGGGCGCCGTCGAAACCGTTGGCCGAGGAGTCGTAGCCGATGCCGAGGATGGTTTCCCGGACGATCTGCGGGATTTCCACGTAGGCGTCGGTGGTGACCTCGCCGGCGACGTGGACCAGCCCGGTGGTGGCCAGCGTCTCCACGGCGACGCGGGACTCGGGGTCCTTGGCCAGCAGGGCGTCGAGGATCGCATCGCTGATCTGGTCGCAGATCTTGTCGGGGTGTCCTTCGGTTACCGACTCGGACGTGAAGAGCCGGAGCGAGGCGGGCGTGGACCCGTGGAAGTCAGGGATGTGCAGCGGTAAAGTCACTCAACTACCTTACTGGTTGGAAAACGGACGTCCGGCGGCGTGTGTCCCCGTGCTAAGGAGACGTTGCTGACACCGGATTCAGGCCGGCGGGACAACGCGGCTCAGCTCGGCGCTGATGCGGTCAATCACGGCAGCCGCGACGTCGGATTTGGAACCCGACGCCTCTTGGGGTTCGGAGCCGGCGCGCGAAAGGATGACTACGGAGTTGGTGTCCTCGCCGAAGACCTTGTCCTGGCCCACGTGGTTCACCACCAGCAGGTCGCATGCCTTGCGGCGCAGCTTGGCCGTGGCGTAGTCGAGCACGTCGCCGTCGGCGTCGCCGGTCTCTGCCGCGAAACCGACAATCAGCTGGTCGCGGGAAGCGGCATCGCGGACCTCGACGAGTTCCCGCAGGATGTCCGGGTTCCGGACCAGCGTGATGACGGGATCGGCGACGTCGTCGCGCTTCTTGATCTTGGTGCCGGCAACATCGGCGGGGCGGAAGTCGGCGACGGCGGCGGCCATGATGATGACGTCGGAATCGGCGGCGGCATGTAGGGCCGCTGCACGGAGCTCGAGAGCGGTCTCCACCTTTGTGGTCTCGACCCCGGCCGGCGGCGGGACGTCCATATGGGCGGCCAGAAGCCGGACCCGGGCCCCGGCGTCGCGGGCAGCGGCGGCCAGCGCCACGCCCTGCTTTCCGGAGGAACGGTTGCCGAGGAACCGTACGGGATCCAGCGGTTCGCGGGTTCCTCCGGCGCTGATGGTGACGGTGAGCCCGGCCAGCGGGCGGCTCGACGGCGGCGCAGCCGGGACGTCGTCAGAGCCGGGCTGCGGCGCCGTGGGCGGGGCGGTCGGAGCACCGGCGAGGGCCACGGCGGCTGCGAAGATGGCTTCGGGGTCGGGCAGCCGGCCGGGTCCGGAGTCGGAGCCGGTCAGCCGGCCGGAGGCGGGCTCCAGCACGGTGACACCCCGGCTGCGGAGCGTTTCGACGTTGGCCTGCGTCGCCTCGTGCTGCCACATTTCGGTGTGCATGGCCGGAGCCATCAGCACCGGGCAGCCGCCGGCCATGAGCAGGGTGTTGGTCAGCAGGTCGTTCGCCTGGCCCGTGGCGGCCCGCGCCAGCAAGTCGGCCGTGGCGGGCGCCACCACAATCAGGTCGGCCTCATGGCCCAGCCGGACGTGGTTGACGGTGTGCACGTCGTCGAAGACGCTGTTGCTGACCGGATGCCCGGACAGTGCTTCCCACGTGGCGACGCCAACGAAGCGGGTCGCGGCCTCCGTGGGGATGACGGTGACGTCATGGCCGGCTTCAGTAAAAAGCCGGAGGAGCGACGCCACCTTGTAGGCGGCTATCCCTCCCCCGACTCCGAGGACTATGCGCACGTGAGCTCCGCCTGCGTCTGCGGAATTACTCGGCAGGTTCGATCGGGGTGGATACGAGCTTGCCTTCGTTGATCTCGCGCAGGGCGATGGAGAGCGACTTCTCGTTGAGCTTGGTGTCGACCAGCGGGCCGACGTACTCGAACAGGCCCTCGTGCAGCTGCGCGTAGTAGGCGTTGATCTGACGGGCGCGCTTGGCGCCGAAAATCACCAGTCCGTACTTCGAGTCGGCAGCCTTCAGCAGCTCGTCGATCGGCGGGTTGATGATGCCTTCAAGGTTCGTGGACACGAATTCTCCAAATTTTAGCGGGCTGATGGCGTTCCGCGCCTAGCGCGGGTGGGGGGTCAGCCCCATGAGTGAAACAAGCTCGTCTGCTGCCCGGCGAACGTCGTCATTGATGACGGTGTGGTCGAACTCCGGTTCAGCAGCTAGCTCTACTTTACCGGTTTCCAGCCGCCGCTGCTGTTCCTCGGCGCTTTCCGTGCCGCGGCCCACCAGCCGGCGCACCAATTCGTCCCAGCTGGGCGGGGCGAGGAACACGAACTGCGCGTCCGGAACTGCCTCGCGGACCTGGCGTGCTCCCTGCAGATCGATCTCCAGCAGCACGGGCCGGCCCTCAGCGATGGCCTGGTTCACCGTGCTCTTCAGGGTGCCGTACGTGTTCTGTCCGTGCACCACGGCCCACTCGAGGAGTTCGCCTGCGGCAATCAGGGATTCGAACTCCTCCTTCGACTTGAAGTAGTAGTGCACTCCGTCGATTTCTCCGGGACGGGGAGCCCGCGTGGTGGCCGAAACGGACAGCCACACCTCGGGGTAGTTGTCCCTGATGTAAGTGGACACGGTGCCTTTGCCAACAGCCGTCGGGCCGGCGAGGACTGTCAGTCCGGGTTTCTTGCTCACGTATTCCTTTGGGCGGGATTGAAGTCAGCGCGGCGGGCCGGGCTGTTTGTCGTTTATAAAATCTACCAGCGCGCGGCGCTGGTGGATTCCCAGGCCGCGGACCCGCCTCGACGCCGCGATGCCGAGCTGTTCCATGATGGCCGCGGCGCGCACCCGCCCGATGCCGGGCAGCGCCTCAAGCAGTTCCACGATCCGCATCCGGGCGATCGCGTCGTCAGTGTCCCCGGAACTGAGGAGTTCGTCAATGGACAGCTCCCCGGTCTTGAGCCTGTCCTTCGCTGCGGCCCGGGTGGTCCTGGCGGCGGCGGCCTTGCCCAGGGCGTCGGCACGCTCCTGCGGGGTGAGGGGTCGCAGACTCACTGAATGCCTCCCTGCATTGTCGGACGGACCGCGCAAACGGTCCGGCCCTGCGGGCTGAACCTCCCCAGCCGGCGCCGCGGACTTGTCCTGAACCTACCGTCTCAAGACGGAAGAAATCAATGGACGTTTGCCGCGGCCCCAGCTTGTCCAAAGGTCAGGCGGCGCGCAGCTCCTCGAGGGTCCGCTGCGCGGCGTCGCGCAGCGCCTGCACCTGCGGGCCGGCGGCGAGGATGTCGCGGCTGGAGGTGCCGAGCACCTGGCCGTAGGCGCTGCCGAAGGTCCGGCGCAGATCCGCGGCCGTGGCGCCCTGCGCGCCGAGACCGGGAGCCAGGATGGGGCCGCACACCGCAGCCAGGTCCAGGCCGAGGTCAGTCAGTGCCGGCCCGACCGTCGCGCCGACGACGAGGCCGGTTGAACCGAGCTCCCCGCTGCCCTGTTCCACGCCGTACCGCCGGTTTTCCGCCGCGGCGGCCTGGACGATCCGGCGGGCAACGGAGTCCGCGCCGCCCACGTGCTGGACCGAGGCGCCCTCCGGGTTCGACGTCAGCGCCAGGACAAACACGCCGCGGCCGCTCTGCGCCGCGAGGTCCAGTGCCGGCCGGAGCGATTCGAAGCCGAGGTACGGGCTCAGCGTGACCGAGTCCGCGGCCAGCGCGGAACCGTCCCGCAGCCAGGCATCGGCGTAGGCGGCCATCGTGGAGCCGATGTCGCCGCGCTTGGCGTCGGCGATGGTCAGCACCGCAGCCTCCGCTGCCGCGGCGAGCGTGCGCTCCAGGACCGCCATGCCCGCCGAGCCGTGCCGCTCGTACAGTGCCACCTGCGGCTTCACCGCGGCAGCGAGCGGTGCCACGGCGTCCAGGACGGTGAGCGAGAAACGCTCCAGCCCGGCGACGTCGTCGTTCAGCCCCCAGCGGGCCAGCAGGGCCGGGTGCGGGTCAATGCCGACGCAGAGCGGGCCGCGCTCCGCCATGGCCCGGCCCAGCCGGGAGCCGAAGGACTCCCGGCCGGCCGTTGCTGCACTGTCCGCCTCAGGCATTCTGCGGGACCGTGGCCGTGTTCTGCGCTGCGGCCTGGGCTGCGTTCTGCGACTCCGCCAGTGCGGCGGCGTGCTCCTGCAGGCTGGTCACGGACCACTCGTAGGTGCGCAGCGCCTCAATGGCCTGGACCGCGGCGTTGAACTCGGCCACCGTGGTGATGCACGGGACGCCGATCGACGTCGCGGCAGCGCGCAGTTCGTACCCGTCGCTGCGGGCTTCTCCGCCCGAGGGGGTGTTGAAGACCATGTCGATCTCACCCGCGACAATGAGGTCCGCAATGGTGCCCTCGCCTTCGGCGCTGGAGCCTTCCGCGACCTTTCGGACCGGAGTGGCCTGGATGCCGTTGCGGCGCAGGACGTCCGCCGTGCCGCCGGTGGAGACGATCTCGAAGCCGAGGTCCGAGAGACGCTTCACACCCATGATGACCGAGCGCTTGTCCCGGTTGGCCACGGAGACAAAGATCTTGCCCTCGGTGGGCAGCGCGTTGTTCGCAGCGGCCTGGCTCTTGGCGAAGGCGGTGTCGAAGTGCTTGTCGATGCCCATGACCTCGCCGGTGGAGCGCATTTCCGGCCCGAGCAGCGAATCCACCACCTTGCCCTCCGGAGTGCGGAAGCGGCTGAACGGCAGCACCGCTTCCTTGACGGAGACCGGGGCGTCCAGCGGCAGCGTGGAGCCATCGCCGGTTTCCGGGAGCATCTTGTAGGCGCTGCGGAGCTGGTTGATGGTGACGCCGGTGCCGATCAGGGCGGCCGCCTTCGCCATCTGCACCCCGGTCGCCTTGGAGACGAACGGCACCGTGCGGGAGGCGCGCGGGTTGGCTTCCAGGACGTAGAGCACATCCGAGGCGAGGGCGAACTGGATGTTGATCAGGCCGCGGACCCCCACACCCTCGGCGATGGCCAGGGTCGCGGCACGGACCCGCTCCAGCACGTTGTTGCCCAGGGTGATGGGCGGCAGCACGCAGGCGGAGTCGCCGGAGTGGATGCCGGCCTCCTCGATGTGCTCCATGATGCCGCCGAGGTACATCTCGGTGCCGTCGTAGAGGGCGTCGACGTCGATTTCGACGGCGTCCTCCAGGAAGCGGTCAATCAGCACCGGGTGGTCCGGCGTGATTTCGGTGGCGTTGGCGATGTAGCGCGAGAGGTTCGGCTCGTCGTAGACGATCTCCATGCCGCGGCCGCCGAGAACGTACGAGGGCCGGACCAGCACGGGGTAGCCGATTTCGTCGGCGATCTTCTTGGCGTCGTCGAAGGACACGGCGGTGCCGTTCTTCGGCGAGATGAGGCCGCCCAGCTCGAGGACCCGGGAGAAGGCGCCGCGGTGCTCGGCGAGGTCGATCGCTTCCGGGGAGGTGCCGAGGATCGGCACGCCGGCGTCGGCGAGCTGCTGGGCCAGCTTGAGCGGGGTCTGGCCGCCGAGCTGGACGAACACGCCCATCACGCCGCCGGTGCGTTCCTCGGCCGCGATGACCTCCAGCACGTCTTCGAGCGTGAGCGGCTCGAAGTACAGCCGGGTGGAGATGTCGTAGTCGGTGGAAACGGTCTCGGGGTTGCAGTTGACCATCACGGTCTCGTACCCGGCCTTGCGCAGCGCCATCGAAGCGTGCACGCAGGAGTAGTCGAACTCGATGCCCTGCCCGATCCGGTTCGGGCCGGACCCGAGGATGATGATGGACGGTTTGGCGTGCAGCGCCACCTCGTCCTCCTCGTCGTAGGAGGAGTAGTGGTACGGGGTGTACGCGGCGAATTCGGCGGCGCAGGTGTCCACGGTCTTGTAGACCGGGCGGATGCCGAGGGCCTGCCGGACGCCGCGGACGACGTCCTCTGAGTTGTGCGTGAGGGCGCCGATCTGCTCATCGGAGAAGCCGTGGCGCTTGGCGCGGGTCAGCATCTCCGGGGTCAGGGCTGCGGCCTGGCGGATTTCCGCCGAGATCTCGTTCAGCAGCTGGAGCTGGTCCAGGTACCAGGGGTCGATCTTGGTCGCCTCGAAGAGCTGCTCCACGGTGGCGCCGCCCAGCAGGGCCCGCTGGACCTGGTGCAGGCGCTCCGTGGTGGGCCGCTTGGCCTTCTCGACCAGCTCGGCCACTTCCCATTCCGGAACGTGGCTGAAGTCCAGCTGGGAGCCCTTCTGCTCGAGGGAGCGCAGGGCTTTCTGCAGTGCCTCGGTGAAGTTGCGGCCCATGGCCATGGCCTCGCCCACCGACTTCATGGTGGTGGTCAAGGTGGGGTCCGCCGCCGGGAACTTCTCAAAGGCGAACCGCGGGACCTTGACGACGACGTAGTCCAGGGTCGGCTCGAAGGAGGCCGGCGTCTTCTGGGTGATGTCGTTCGGGATCTCGTCCAGGGTGTAGCCCAGGGAGAGCTTGGTGGCGATCTTGGCGATCGCGAAGCCGGTGGCCTTGGAGGCCAGCGCGGAGGAGCGGGAGACGCGCGGGTTCATCTCAATGACGACGACCCGTCCCGTGCTGGGCTCGACGGCGAACTGGATGTTGCAGCCGCCGGTGTCGACGCCGACTTCGCGGATGACGGCGATGGAGATGTCGCGCAGCCGCTGGTATTCGCGGTCCGTGAGGGTCAGCGCCGGGGCGACGGTGATCGAGTCGCCGGTGTGCACGCCCACGGGGTCGAAGTTCTCGATGGAGCAGACCACCACGACGTTGTCGTTCTTGTCCCGCATCATCTCCAGCTCGTACTCCTTCCAGCCCAGGATGCTCTCTTCGAGCAGCACCTCGGACGTGGGGCTGTACTGCAGGCCCTGGCCCACGATCCGGCGGAGGTCGGACTCGTCGTAGGCCAGGCCGGAGCCGAGGCCACCCATGGTGAAGGAGGGCCGGACCACCATCGGGTAGCCGAGGTCCTCGGCGGCGGCGAGGGCCTCATCGATGGTGTGGATGATGTGGCTGCGGGCCGATTCCGCGCCGCAGCGCTCCACGACGCCCTTGAACTTCTCGCGGTCCTCGCCGAGCTCGATCGCGGCGATGTTGGCCCCGATCAACTCCACGTTGTATTTCTCCAGCACGCCGTTCTTGTCCAGGGCGATGGCGGTGTTCAGCGCTGTCTGCCCGCCCAGGGTGGGCAGGACGGCGTCCGGGCGTTCCTTCGCGATGATCTTCTCGACCACCTCGGGGGTGATCGGTTCGATGTACGTGGCGTCGGCGAACTCCGGGTCGGTCATGATGGTGGCCGGGTTGGAGTTCACAAGGATGACCCGGAGGCCTTCCTCCTTGAGGACGCGCAGTGCCTGGGTGCCGGAGTAGTCGAATTCGGCCGCCTGGCCGATCACGATCGGGCCGGAACCGATGACCAGGACGCTCTTAAGGTCAGTTCTCTTGGGCATTACTTCTTGTCCTCAGTCTTGGATTCGGTGGAAGTCGTTGCAGCTGCTGCTGTCTTTGTCTCCGACTGTGCAGAAGCGTCCGCCATCAGTTCGATGAAGCGGTCGAAGAGGTAGGCCGCGTCATGCGGGCCGGAGGCTGCCTCGGGGTGGTACTGGACCGAGAAGGCCGGGATGTCGAGGCAGGACAGGCCCTCGACGACGTCGTCGTTGAGGCTCACGTGGCTGACCTCGACGCGGCCGAACCGTTCCTCGGGGGCCTGCGTGGCGCCGTCGAGCGGGGCGTCGACGGCGAAGCCGTGGTTCTGCGAGGTGATCTCCACCTTGCCGGTGCGGCGGTCCATCACGGGCTGGTTGATGCCGCGGTGGCCGTAGCGCAGCTTGTAGGTGCCGAAGCCCAGGGCGCGGCCCAGGATCTGGTTGCCGAAGCAGATGCCGAAGTACGGGATCTTCTCGTCCAGCACCGAGCGGAGCAGCTTGACCTGGTTATCGGCGGTCGCGGGGTCGCCGGGGCCGTTGGACATAAAGAATCCGTCCGGGTTGACCGCCTGGACGTCGGCCAGGGTGGCGGTGGCCGGGAGGACATGTACCCGGACGCCGCGCTCGGCGAACCGGATGGGGGTCATGCGCTTGATGCCGAGATCGATCGCCGCGATGGTGAACCGCGGTTCGCCGTCCCAGCCCCAGTCCTTGGGCTCCACGATGTAGGCCTCGTCCACGCTGACTTCCTCGGCCAGCCGGGAGCCCTCCATGGGGGCGCTGGCCAGGACCGCGTCCAGGAGCTCCTTGTCAGTGCCGACGGCGTCGCCGGAGAAGATCCCGGCGCGCATGGTCTTGTGTTCGCGCAGGTGGCGGGTGATGGCGCGGGTGTCCACGCCCTGGATGCCGACGACGCCCTGCTCCGCCAGCTCCTCGTCCAAGGAACGTTCGGAGCGCCAGTTGGAGGGGCGCCGGGCGGCCTCGCGGACGATGTAGCCGGCCACCCAGATCCGCCGGGACTCGGCGTCGTCCTTGTTCACACCGGTGTTGCCGATGTGCGGCGCGGTCTGCACCACAAGCTGCCGGGCGTAGGAGGGGTCCGTGATGGTCTCCTGGTAGCCGGTCATGCCGGTCGCGAATACGGCCTCGCCGAGGGCGGTGCCGGTGGCGCCGTAGCTGGTCCCGCGGAAGATCCGGCCGTCCTCGAGGACGAGGACGGCTGCTTCCGGTGCTGCGGAGGCTGTTGCTGCTGTTGATGTCATGTGGTTCGGGTCCGTCACGTCGTTACTTTCCACTATCGGCATTGGCCTGGGGGGCCGCGGGGATCAAATCTTGCAGGGCGTTGAGGAGGGTGGCTTTGTCGCCGGCGTGCCGGGTGCGGAACCCGGAGTCCAGTTCACGGCTGCCCAGCATCCAGCTGAGCACCAGGAGCCCGTCCTTTTCGACGAACTTTCCGGCCATGCCGCTTTCCTGCCGCACCCCGGTCAGGCTGGCGGCCGGGATGAACACCGGCCCTGCGCCGGACCGGTCGAACAGCACACCCTCCGGGTGGACGCTGAGTTCGGCGTTGGTCCGGATTCCGAGGTTGTGCACGGCAATGCGGTCCAGCCAGTCGCCGGCGGTGGTGGTGGCCACGTACTGGCCGTCCGCCACGGCCAGGGCGGCACCGAGCGCCGCGGGCATCTCCGGCAGGGGCTCGACGTCGGACTGGCGGCGCAGCCGGTTCCGCCAGCCGAGCCAGATGAGGGCCAGCGCGACGGCGATGAGTACCAGGGTGAGGAGGAGGGAGAGTTCTTTGACCATCAGAAGCTGCCTGCCGCTGCGGTGCCGGGCAGCTCCGGTGTTTCGGCAAGCCACCTATACGGGGTGTTGAGTTTGCCGTCGAGGACGGTGGGATGGCCCTTGAAGAACGTTGCCACCACCTTGCCGGGGAGTTCCCGGCCGGCAAACGGAGAGTTGCGGCCCATGGTTGCCATCTTAGAAGGGTCCACGGTCCAGCGCGCAGCCGGGTCCACGAGTGTGACGTTGGCGGGTTCGCCGACGTCGAGCGGGCGGCCCTGGTCGGCCAGCCGGCCGATCGCGGCGGGGGCGGTGGATGTGACGCGGGCGAAGTCGGCCCAGCCCATCAGGCCAGTTTCGATCATGGTGTGCTGCACCACGGACAGCGCGGTTTCCAGCCCGGTCATGCCCATGGCCGCCTGGGCCCACTCGCATTCCTTGTGCTCGCTTGGGTGCGGGGCGTGGTCGGTGCCGACGACGTCGATGGTGCCGTCGGCCAGCGCGGCGCGCAGGGCCTGGACGTCGGCGTCGGTGCGCAGCGGCGGGTTGACCTTGTAGACGGGGTCGTAGCTGCGGGCGAGTTCGTCGGTGAGCCAGAGGTGGTGCGGCGTGACCTCGGCGGTGACGTTGACGCCGCGGGACTTGGCCCACCGGATGATCTCGACGGAGCCGGCGGTGGAGACGTGGCAGACGTGCAGCCGGGAGCCGACGTGCTGGGCCAGCAGGACGTCGCGGGCGATGATGCTTTCCTCGGCGACGGCCGGCCAGCCGGTGAGGCCCAGGACGGCGGAGACCTCGCCCTCGTTCATCTGCGCGCCGGCGGTGAGGCGCGGCTCCTGCGCATGCTGGGCCACAACGCCGTCGAACGCCTTGACGTATTCCAGCGCGCGGCGCATCAGGACGGGATCGTGGACGCAGATGCCGTCGTCGGAGAAGACCCGGACGTGCGCGCGGGAATCGGCCATGGCGCCGAGTTCGGCGAGCTGCTCCCCCGCGAGGCCCACCGTTACGGCGCCCACCGGGCGGACGTCCACCCAGCCGGCGGTGCGGCCCAGGGTGAGGACCTGCTCGACGACGCCGGCCGTGTCAGCCACCGGGGTGCTGTTCGCCATGGCGTGCACGGCGGTGTAGCCGCCCAGGGCGGCGGCGCGGGTGCCGGTCTCCACCGTTTCGGCGTCCTCGCGGCCCGGTTCGCGCAGGTGCGTGTGGATGTCGACCATGCCGGGCAGGGCGACGAGCCCGGCGGCGTCAATGACTGTTACGTTTCCCATCCCCGCGCCGTCCGCGGACAGGTCCCGGCCGCGTTCAGCGATGATCCCGTCGCGGATCAGGAGGTCTTCGGGGGCCCCGCCGAGAATGGCGGCGCCGCGGATCAGGTAGGCGCCGGCGCCGGCGTCGTGCTGCTGTGATGCCATTAGTGGCTCTCCTTGGTGGCGTGGGCCGGGTTGTTCGCTGCGGAAAGAGTGGAAGCGGGGTGGTGCGCCGGTTCGCGGGTGTCCCCGGACAGCAGCAGGTACAGGGCCGCCATGCGGATGGACACGCCGTTGCGGACCTGCGCCAGCACCGTGGACCGGGGCGAATCGGCAGCGGCGGAGGAGATTTCCAGGCCGCGGTTCATCGGCCCGGGGTGCATGATGATGGTGTCCTTGCAGCCCAGGCGGTCCAGGGCGCGGAGACGGTTGTCGTCGAAGCCCCAGCGGCGCGAGTATTCGCGGGTGGTGGGGAAGAAGGAGGCGTTCATCCGCTCGCCTTGCACGCGCAGCATCATCATCGCGTCGACGCCGCCGGCCAGGGTCTGGTCCAGGTCGTAGCTGACCTTGCAGGGCCACTTTTCGACGCCGATCGGGAGCAGCGTCGGCGGGGCCACCAGGGTCACGTCGGCGCCGAGTGTGCGCAGGAGCCAGACGTTGGATCGTGCCACGCGGGAGTGCAGCACGTCCCCGGCGATCGCGACCCGCATGCCGGTGAGGTCGGCCCCCGCGGACGGGGTGCCGGCAAGCCGCGCCCAGTGGCGGCGCATGGTGAAGGCGTCCAGGAGGGCCTGCGTGGGGTGTTCATGGGTGCCGTCGCCGGCGTTGATCACTGCGGCGTCGATCCAGTCCGTGGCGGCGAGCCGGTGCGGGGCGCCGGAGGCCCAGTGCCGGATCACGACGGCGTCGGCGCCCATCGCGGAGAGCGTCTGGGCCGTGTCCTTGAGGGATTCGCCCTTGGAGACGGAGGAGCCTTTCGCGGCGAAGTTGATGACGTCGGCGGAGAGCCGCTTGGCGGCGGCCTCGAAGGAGATCCGGGTGCGGGTGGAGTCCTCGAAGAACAGGTTGACCACCGTCCGGCCGCGGAGCGCGGGGAGCTTTTTGACTTCGCGCTCCCCCACGGCCGCCATTTCCTCGGCGGTATCGAGGATGCGGACGGCGTTGGCCAGGCTCAGGTCTTCAGTGGACAGCAGGTGCCTCATGCGGTGGCCTCGATGACCACTTCGTTCACGGGGGAGCCGCCTGTTTCCCCGCCGCTGGCGGAATCGGTTTCCTCGAGCCGTACCCGGACTTTCTCGGCCGAGGAGGTGGGGAGGTTCTTGCCGACGTGGTCCGCGCGGATGGGCAGTTCGCGGTGGCCGCGGTCGATCAGGACCGCGAGGCGGACGATCCGCGGACGGCCGAGGTCGATCAGGGCGTCCAGGGCGGCCCGGATGGTGCGGCCGGAGTAGAGGACGTCGTCGATCAGGACCACGACTTTGTTGTCGATGCCGGTGCGCGGCAGCTGGGTGGGGTACACCGGGCGGGTGCCCTGGTGGGAGAGATCGTCGCGGAACATGGTCACATCCAGCTGGCCGACGATCGCGGCGGGGTCCACGGTGGGATCGGCGGCGGCAATCTTGGCGGCGAGCCGGACGGCGAGGGGGTAGCCCCTCCGCGGGATGCCCAGCAGGACCAGGTCCTGGGAGCCCTTGTTGGACTCGAGAATCTCATGGGCGATACGAGTGAGTGCACGGTCGATGTCCGCCTGGCTGAGTACCACTCGGTTAAGAACAACCTTGGCCGGAACCGGTGCTTCTGGAACAGAAGTCAACGCTCGTCTCCCCTTTCCCCGCCTCACGGGACGGAATTAAAAAAGGATTGTTTGCCTTTCAAAATTACCACAGCGCGGATGGCGCCCCGGCGGCGCGGGCATGCGTTTAAGCTCACACGGACATAGGCTCGGGACCATGACGATGAACGATCCGCGTCCGGGGCCAGGGCACCCCGGCTACTCCCCCGGCCACCAGCGGCCGCTGCCGCAGCAGGCGAACCCGACCTGGCTGGGGCATGTGCAGCCGGAGTATTACCGGCCGGCGCCGGCCAACAGCTCCGGCCGGCCCGGCCCGGCGCTCCCGCCCGCCCCGCCGGCCGCCCGTGCCCGCCGGGGCTCCGTGTCCGGCCTCCTGGTGGCGGGCGTGTTCCTGGGGTTCTTCAGCCTCTTCCTGGTCCTGCCGTTCCTCCTGGGCAGCACCGGGATCCCCGGCTTCGTGATCGGCTTCATCGCCTCGCTCATTCCCCTGGGGACCGTGCTGCTGACGGTGCGCTTCATTGACCGCTGGGAGCCCGAGCCCCGGCCGTTGCTCTTGTTCGCGTTCGTGTGGGGAGCCGTGGTCTCGATTGCCGTGACCATGATCCTGCAGCCCTACTTTTCGGCCGTGGCCGGGCCGGCCTCGGGGCTGGACTACACGACGTTCGCAGTGACCGTGCAGGCCCCGGTGGTGGAGGAATTCGCCAAGTCCCTGGGCCTGCTGCTGCTCCTGCTCTTCGCCCGGAAGCACTTCGACGGCCCGGTGGACGGCGTGGTGTTTGCGTTCACCATCGCGGCCGGATTCGCGTTCACCGAGAACATCCTCTACTTCGGCCGGGCGATCGCCGAATCCAGCGATCCCGGCACGGAGCTGGCCGTGGTGTTCTTCCTCCGCGGGGTCATGTCGCCGTTCGCCCACGCCATCTTCACCGGCACTACCGGCCTGATCATGGGCTTCGCCGCGCGGCGCTGGCACAACGGCCTGTCCGTGCTGGCGTTCGGCGTCGGCCTGGTCCCGGCCATGCTGCTGCACAGTGCGTGGAACAGCATGGGTGCGAACTTCCTGGCGACGTACATCCTGGTACAGGTGCCGATCTTCCTCCTGGCGGTACTGGTGATCGTGCTGTTGCAGGTCGCCGAGCGCCGCCTGACCCGCCAGCGCCTCAAGGAGTATGCGGCGGCCGGCTGGTTCACCGCGGCGGAGGTGGAGATGCTGGCCACCGGCGCCGGCCGCCGTTCCGCCGTGCGCTGGGCCGGTTCCATCGGCCGGGGCCCGCAGATGAAGGCGCTGGTCCATGCCGCCACCCAGCTCGCCTTCACCCGGCAGCGGATCCTCAGCGGCAGGGACGTCCCGGCGCACCAGCTCGATGAGCGGCAGCAGCTCGCCGAGATCGCCGCGCTCCGCGTCGCCGTCGTGGGCTAATTCCCCGACAGGGACAAAAGAGACAGGGACAAAGACTGGGAGGCCAAAAGAAACCCCGCCCGGGTGACCCGGGCGGGGTTCTTTGTCGCACAGCGCCTACGCCGGCGTCACGCCAGCAGCGAAGGCTTCAGCTGCTGCAGGCGGCCCAGCAGGCCGTTGATGAATGACGGCGACTCGTCCGTGGAGAGGGTCTTGGCCAGCGCCACGGCTTCGCTGACGGCGACGCCGTCGGGCACATCGTCGTTGTAAAGCAGCTCCCAGGTGCCGATCCGCAGGATGATGCGGTCTACGGACGGCATCCGCTCCAGCGTCCAGCCCTGCGAGTAGGTTTCCAGGAACTCGTCGATGGCGCTCTGGTGGGAGATCACGCCCTCGACGATTTCGAGGGTGTACGGATTGACGATCTGGTCCGTCCGCTCCCGGCGGGCCTTCAGCACATCAAACGCCGATACGGAGCGCTGCTCCGCCTCGAAGAGAACATCCAGTGCCCTGTTACGGGCCTTGCCGCGTGCGCTCACTAGTCGTTGACCCGGCCGAGGTAGCTGCCGTCGCGGGTGTCGACCTTGACCTTGGTGTTGTTCTCGACGAACAGGGGCACCTGGATCTCGTAGCCGGTTTCGAGGGTGGCGGGCTTGGTGCCGGCCGAGGAGCGGTCGCCCTGCAGGCCCGGCTCCGTGTAGGTGATCTCGAGCACAACGCTCGGGGGCAGCTCGATGTAGAGCGGGTTGCCCTCGTGGATGGCGATGTTCACCATCTGGTTCTCGAGCATGAAGTTGGTGGCGTCACCGACGGTTGCACCCGGAACGGTGAGCTGGTCGAAGTCGCTCGTGTCCATGAACACGAAGTCCGCGCCGTCCTGGTACAGGTACTGGTAGTCGCGGCGGTCGACCGTGGCGGTCTCGATCTTGAGCCCGGCGTTGAAGGTCTTGTCGACCACCTTGCCGGACATCACGTTGCGCATCTTGGTGCGCACAAACGCGCCGCCCTTGCCTGGCTTGACGTGCTGGAACTCGATGACGTTCCAGAGCTGGCCCTCAAGCTTAAGGACGGTTCCGTTCTTGATGTCGTTAGTGGTTGCCACAGTATCCTTTGGGTTCGTGTCTAGCCGCTTTCAGCTGCCAGCCGGTTATGCCAGGCAAGCAGGCCGAATGGCTGCCAGCGCGTATTTATCAAAAATCCAAGAACCATTCTACCGGTTTTGTCCACGGCCTGCCTTACGGGCCCGTGCGGCGCCCGCGCAGGGGGCTGCGGCAGCGCGGTCAGGAGGCGAGATCCGCCACGTCCCGGGCGCGCCGCAGCGCCACCGTGGAGGCGTAGATCAGGGCCGCGTCGGCGGACCCGGTGACGCGGAGGTCCAGTGCTTTTGTGAAGGATTCGACGGCGGCGGAAATGTTGCCGCTGGCGAAGTAGGCGCGCCCCAGGTGCTGGCGGATGGCGGCCTCGTCCGGCGTCCCATGGGTCTCGGCGAGGAGTTGGCGGAACAGGTCCACGGCCCGGTCCAGGCGGTTGGAGACGCGGAGGATGTCCGCTTCGAAAATCCTCAGGCGCAGCGAGCCGGGATCGGAGTACCGGGCCTCGGCGAGCAGCTCGGCGGCCTCGGCGGCGTGCCCCTCGACCAGGCGGACGAAGATCACGTCGCCGGGGTCGGTCGAGGCGGCCAGCGCCGCGGCGCAGACCTCCTCGTTGACGACCTCCGCGACCAGGCTGTCCGGGTTGATCTTGATCCCCGGGAAGCCCGCGTCCGGCCAGTCACTGGTGCCGCTGGGAAATGCCATCAGGAGGCAATCTCCTGGTACGCGGCGAACAGCAGGGAGGTGTCCGGGACGTCGAGGATGCCAGGCCGGCCGACGCCGTCGAGCACCACGAAGCGCAACAGGTCCCCGCGCGACTTCTTGTCCCGCCGCATGCCGTCGAGCAGAGCCTGCCAGCGGTCGCGCCGGTAGGTGGTGGGAAGCCCCAGGCTCTCCAGGATGCTGCGGTGCCGGTCGGCGTCGGCGTCGCTGAGGCGCCCGACGCTGCGTGCCAGCTCCGCGGCGAACATCATTCCGACGGAGACGGCGGCGCCGTGCCGCCAGGAGTAGCGCTCGGCGAGCTCGATCGCGTGGCCCAGGGTGTGGCCGTAGTTGAGGAATTCGCGCTGCCCGGTTTCCTTGAGGTCCTCGGAGACCACCTTCGCCTTCACGGTGATGGCACGTTCGATGAGTTCGCGGACGGCGTCCGAGCGCGGGTCCGCGACGGCCGCCGGGTCCTGTTCGATCAGGTCCAGGATGGCCGGGTCGGCGATGAAGCCGCACTTGATGACCTCGGCCATGCCGGAGATGACCTCGTTTTTGGGCAGGGTGTCCAGGGTGTCGAGGTCGGCGAGGACCCCGGCCGGCGGGTGGAACGCGCCGACGAGGTTCTTGCCTTCGGCGGTGTTGATCCCGGTTTTGCCCCCGACGGCGGCGTCCACCATGCCGAGCAGGCTCGTGGGCATGTGGATGACCTTGACCCCGCGCAGCCAGGTCGCAGCGACGAAGCCGGCCAGGTCGGTCACGGCCCCGCCGCCGACAGCGACGATGGCGTCCGAGCGGGTGAAGTCGTTCTGTCCCAGCACCTGCCAGCAGAACGAGGCCACCTCGATGTGCTTGCCTTCTTCGGCGTCCGGAATTTCGGCGGTCAGTGCGGTGAAGCCGGCGGCGGTGAGTTCTTCCCGGACGGTGTCACCGGTGAGGCGCAGGGCCCGGGGGTGGATGACCAGGACGCGCCGGACGCGCTCGCCCAGGAGCGCCGGCAGGCCGGCCAGCAGGCCGCGGCCCACCACGACGTCGTAGTTCTCGCCGGGCGTCTGACCGGTGACCTTGATGACGGTTGATTCGGTGATCACTTTTCAACTTCCTTAGTCCGCGCTGCCGTGGGTACGGCCGCGGTTGTGCCGGCCGCGTGTCCGCGCAGCGCTTCTTCGAGCCGGAGCGTGAGGTCCGGGACCGATCCGGTCCGTACGTCCAGCACCAGGTCGGCCAGCCGTTCGTAGACCGGCCGCCGGGTGGCGAACAGCGTCTTCCATCGTGCCATGGCGTCTCCGGCCAGCAGCGGCCGGCCTGAATTCCTGGCGATCCGCTCCGCCACGGTGTCCGCGTCGCATTCGAGGTAGACCACCGTACACTGCTGGAGCAGCTGCTGCGTGCCGGAGTCCAGCACGGCGCCGCCGCCCAGGGAGATGACGGTGCTGGTGCCCTGCGCGTCCTCGATGGCCCGCGCGACGGCCCGGGCCTCGAGTTCCCGGAAGGCATGTTCGCCGCGGCTGGCGAAGATCTCCGCGATGGACCCGTGGCCGGCCACCACCACAGCATCGGTGTCCACATAGCCCGCCCCCAGGTGCTGGGCAAGCTGGTGTCCGATGGCGGATTTGCCCACGGCCATCGGTCCGATCAGGACGATGGGCCGGACAGCGTCCGGCGCCGGCACTGCCGGCATGGCGCCCGCCACTACTGGCCGATCGAGTCCAGGGACGCCGGAATGTTGTCCAGATAACCCTTGATGTTGCGGGCGGTTTCCTGCACGGAGTCGCCGCCGAACTTTTCCATGACGGCCTCGGCCAGGACCAGCGCCACCATGGCCTCGGCCACCACCCCGGCCGCGGGGACGGCACAGACGTCGGAGCGCTGGTGGTGGGCCTTGGCGGCCTCCCCGGTGCTGACGTCAACGGTTTTGAGCGCGCGCGGCACGGTGGCGATCGGCTTCATGGCGGCGCGCACGCGCAGCACATCGCCGATGCTCATGCCCCCTTCGATGCCGCCGGCGCGGTTGGAGGTGCGGATGATGGTCCCGTCGGCGTCCTTGACGATCTCGTCGTGGGCGGCCGAGCCGCGGCGGGATGCGGTGAGGAACCCGTCCCCGACCTCGACGCCCTTGATGGCCTGGATGCCCATCAGGGCGGCGGCCAGCCGTGCGTCGAGGCGGCGGTCCCAGTGGACGTAGCTGCCGAGTCCCGGCGGGAGTCCGTAGGCGAGGACCTCCACCACGCCGCCGAGGGTTTCGCCTTCCTTGTGGGCGACGTCGACCTCGGCGACCATGGCGTCGGAGGTTTCCCGGTCGAAGCAGCGCAACGGATCGGCGTCGAGGGCCAGGACGTTGCCCGGGACAGGCAGCGGCCGGCCTTCCGGAACGGCGGTGCTGGCGATCGAAACCGTGTGGGAGACCAGCTCGATGCCGAGCTGCTTGAGGAATGCGGAGGCTACAGTGCCGAGGGCCACGCGGGTCGCCGTTTCGCGGGCGCTGGCGCGCTCCAGGACGGGCCGGGCCTCGTCGAAACCGTATTTCTGCATGCCGGTGAAATCGGCGTGGCCGGGACGCGGGCGGGTCAGCGGGGCGTTGCGGGCCTGGTTGGCCAGTTCCTCGGGGTCCACCGGGTCGGCGGACATGATCTGCTCCCACTTGGGCCATTCGGTGTTGCCGACCTGGATGGCGACCGGGCCGCCCTGGGTGATGCCGTGGCGGACGCCGCCGAGGATGGTCACCACGTCCTGCTCGAACTTCATCCGCGCGCCGCGGCCGTAGCCGAGGCGGCGGCGGGCCAGTGAATCGGCGATCTGCGCGCTGGTGAGCTCAACACCGGCGGGCACGCCTTCGATAATTCCGACCAGTGCCGGGCCATGGGATTCACCGGCAGTCAACCAACGCAACATAAAATCCATCCTGCCATGTAAGGCGGTTAGAACACCCGTCGGGGCGCCCCGACTGCGTCACACATCACATCTATGACTTCGTCCGGCATGGCGTCCCCCAGGCCGGTGAAGTGGCGGACCTGCTCCACGGCCTGGTAGATGAGCATCTCCAGTCCCGGGACCACCGTGCCGCCGGCTTCCTGCCACGCGGCGGCGATCCGGCTGGGCCAGGGATCGTAGGCGACGTCCAGCAGCACGCCGGGCCGGCCCGCTTCAAGGGAGGATCCGGACCCGCGCTGCCTGAACAGCTGCTCGAGGTCCCCGGCCAGCGGGTCCGCGGCCCGCGGCGGCAGGGTGGAGATGACGACGTCGGCCCCGGCGACGGCGGCCGCCGCGCCGCCCAAGGGAAGAATCCGGACCGGGAGTCCGACGGCGGCAGCGGCAGCCCGCGCCTCCGCGGCGCGGCTGACATCGCGGACGAAGATGTCCGCCGCCGGTGCGTCCAGTTCCTTCAGCGCCGCGAGGGCAGCTGCGGAGGTGCCGCCGCCGCCCAGCACGGCGGCCGTGGGCGCGGACGCGGCACCGGCATGGCGCAGGGCATTGACGATCCCGGCGACGTCGGTGTTGTAGCCCACCAGCCGGCTGGCGCCGGTGCTGTCCCCCGGCATCGCGGGCTCGACGGCGACGGTGTTCACCACGCCCAGGGCCCGGGCAACGCCGCGGACCTCATCCACTTCTTTCAGCATGCCGGTTTTCAGCGGCATGGTGACCGACAGGCCCCGCCAGCTGCCGCCCTGCCGCACGTCCTCCCGGACCCCGGCCATAAAGGCCGGCAGCGCATCCTCGGTCACGTCAATGGCTGTGTATTCCATCGTCACACCCAGGCGAGCGTAGGCGGCACGGTGCAGCGCCGGTGACTTGGAGTGGCTGATGGGGTGCCCGAGCACGGCGGCCCGCAGCGTCATACGCAGCGTCCGGGGTTCTCGTTGCACCAGGCGTTGTAACGGGCGACGTAGGTGTTGTGCTCCGCCAGGGTCTTGGCGAACAGCGTCTCCTTGGTGTCCAGGTTGATTGTCACCCAGTACATGTAGTCGTTGGTCTTCGGCTTGGCCGCCGCGTCGATGGCCGTCTTCCCTGGCGAGCCGATCGGCCCCACCGGGAGCCCCTTGTTCGCGTAGGTGTTGTACGGGTTGGACGCGTCCGCTTTCTGTTCCTCGTCGATGTGGAAGCTCTTGATGCCCAGCCCGTAGGTCACCGTGGCGTCGGACTGGATCAGACCGTTCGTTTCTGTGTTGTCCGGCTTGAGGCGGTTGTAGATGGCACCCGCCACATCGCCGTACTCGGCCTGGCCGCCTTCGGCCTGAACGATGCTGGCGACCGTGACGACGTCGTACTGCTTCTCGGGATCCGTGACGCCCTGGGACACCAGCTCGTCCAGCGTGGTGGAGACGAGCTTCTGCAGCACCTCCTTGGCCGGAGTGCCGAGCGGGAAGCGGTGCTCGCCGGGGGCGAGGAACCCTTCAAGGTTCCTGGCCCTGGACGGTACGCCGAACTGGGCGGGCGAGTCACTGAGTTCCTTGAGCTGGGCGACCGGGACGCCGGTGCCTTCGGAGATGGCCTCAAGGGATTCCCCGATCCGGAGCCCGGCGCTCAGGGCGAAGTACATGACCTTGCCCTGGTCCTTGTTGAGCAGCGCGGCCACTGCATCGGAGTTCTTCATCTCATTGCGCATGGTGAAGTCACCGGGAGCCAGCGCCCCGCCGGAGGCAAGGAAATCCTTGAGGAACGTGTCGGCGTTGGCCACCACGTTCTTCTCCTCGAGTTCAGTGGCCACGGATTTCGGGCCGGCGCCCGGCGGCACGGTGATGACCACCTCGCCGGTTCCGGGGCCGGGGTAGTCGGCCACTTTATCGCTGCCGAGGAGAGGTTTGAGGAACTGCGCGCCGACGGCAAGTGCCACGACGAACACTGAAAGGGTGAGCAGCAGCGCCAGGAAGCGGCGCCGGCGGCGGACCTTCTTGGACGGGCCCTTGGACGTGCGGATGGCGGCACCACCGGCCAGAACTACGCGGCCGTCTTCCTCGTGCTGGTAGTCGGCGGGATAGTTGTCCGCACCGGGATGGCCGTAGGGGGCGTCCCCGGCGGAATGGACGGGATAATGCTCTGCATCATGGTCGTGGGCGTCATGGCCGTGATCAAGGCCGGTCACTGCGCCGGCATACTCATGCACGGGTTCCGCGTGGACCGGCTCCGCAGGCGCGGGCTCGTAGTGGTGAGGCTCGTCATGCACGGGATGCCCATGCACGGGCTCTTCATACACCGGCTGCTCAGACGCCGCCTCGCCGTGCACGGGCTGTTCGTGCGCTGCTTCCTCATGCGCTGTCTCTTCATGCACGGTGGGGGCCGCCGGCGGCAGGTCCGGGGCGTTGGCAGCCTGGACCGGTTCCGGGCGGACGGGTTCCGGCCGGACAGGCCCGGGTCCGGAGGCAGCATCCCGTCCGGACACGGCGTTGAGCCCGGCGGGCGGGGTGTCCGCGGCGGACTGGAAAGCCTGGGGCGGGATCACGTCCTGCCCCTGCGTCGCCTGGGACTTTTCCTGCGCCCTGATCTCCTTGCGCGTCAGCGGTCGGCCGGCGCCGCCGTAAGCATCGCTGGAGGGATCGTCACTGTTGACCGGGCTCACTGTAGCCTTCCATTTTGGGCAGAATGCGTGTGTGCAGATTGCATGTCCGTTGCGGGTCCGGCCTGAGCGCCGTCCCCGGTCGGCCCCGGTGAGGACTCCGCGATCACGCGGCGTCCTACATCCGTCCCCCTGGCCTTTTGCATATCGATCGCATGCTGCAGGATACCTGCGGCCGCAACCTGATCAACTACCTTACGGTGGTTCCGGCTGCTCATGCCAGCTTCGTGCAGGTTGCGGTGTGCTGTCACGGTGCTCAGCCGCTCGTCGACCAGCAGCACCGGAACCTCGGAACCGCACTCCCCCAGTTTACCCGCCAGTAGCTCTGCGTAGTCTGAGGCCATCCGGGCGGAGGCATGTTCCTCGCCCTTCATGGTCCGCGGCAGGCCGACAAAAATCTGCACAGCACCAAGCTCTACAGCCAGCTCCGCGAGGATCCGCACGTCGGTATTCTTCTTCGTGTTCCGCTCCAGCGTGCGGAGCGGGGTGGCCAGGATGCCGTCGCGGTCGCAGACCGCGACGCCAACCCGGACGGTGCCGACGTCGATCCCCAGTTTCACGCCCCGGGGGTAGTCGCCGGGCACAGCAGCTTCGTTCATTGTCCGTCCGTTATCGCCGGGTGATGGCGTCCACGACGGCGGCGAGGGCCGCACCGACCTGGGTGGCGTCAGTGCCGCCGCCCTGGGCAACGTCGTCCTTGCCGCCACCGCCGCCGCCGAGGATCCCGGCAGCGAGGCGTACCAGCGCTCCTGCCTTGACGCCTGCCGCCCGGGCGGCCTCGTTCGTGGCGATCAGGACGACCGGCCGGTCGTTGCTGGCACCGGCAACCGCGACGGTTGCCGGCTCGGAGCCGAGACGGGTCCGCAGGTCCAGGGCGAGGCCCCGCAGGTCGTCGGCGCCGCTGACCTGGCCGGCGTCGTGCGCGATGACCTTGACGCCGGCGGCGTCCTTGGCGGTTCCTACGAGCTGCGCAGCGGCCGCCGTGAGCTGCTCCTTGCGCAGCCGGTCGAGTTCCTTCTCGGCAGCCTTGAGCTTGGTCAACGTGCTGGCGATCCGGTCCGCGAGGAGCCCGGACGGAACCTTCAGCATGTCCGTGAGCTCCGTGACCAGCGCGCGTTCGGCGGCGAGGTGCCGGAAAGCGTCCATGCCCACGAAGGCTTCGACGCGGCGGTTTCCCGATCCCACTGACTGTTCGCCCAGGAGGGACAGGCTGCCGATCAGCGAGGTGTTGTCGACGTGCGTGCCCCCGCAGAGCTCGCGGGACCAGGCGCCGTCGATCTCCACGACGCGCACTTCGTTGCCGTAGTTCTCGCCGAAGAGTGCCATGGCGCCGAGGGCCTTGGCCTCGGCGAGGCCCATCACCTTGGTTTCCACCCGGTAGTTGTTGCGGATGGCGATGTTGGAGACTTCCTCGATCTCGGAGCGGGTGGCCGCGCTCAGGCCCTCGCCCCAGGCGAAGTCGAAGCGCAGGTAGCCGGCCTTATTGAAAGAGCCGCGCTGCAAAGCCTCCGGGCCGAGGATCTGGTGCAGCGCTGCGTGCACGATGTGCGTTCCCGTGTGGGCCTGCTCGGCGGCGTGCCGGCGTTCCCGGTCGACGGCCGCCTGCACGAGGGAGTCAGCGCCGATTTCGCCTTCGCGGACGATTGCTTTGTGCACGCTCAGGCCCTTGACCGGACGCTGGACGTCGAGGACCTCGACGACGAACCCGTCTCCGGTGATCAGGCCGGTATCGGCGGCCTGGCCGCCGGCCTCGGCGTAGAACGGAGTCTCGGCGAGGACCAGCTCGATTTCCTCGCCGGTGGACGCCTGCGAGACTTTGCGGCCGCCGGCCAGGATGCCGCGGACCTTGGATTCGCCGGTGAGTTCGGTGTAGCCGGTGAAGACGGTTTCGCCGGCGGAGAGCAGCTCCTGGAAGGCGCTGAGGTCCGCGTGGGAGCCCTTCTTGCCCTTCGCGTCGGCCTGGGCCCGCTGGCGCTGTTCCAGCATGAGCTTGCGGAACTCCGGCTCGTCGACCTTCAGGCCGGCTTCTTCGGCCATTTCGAGGGTGAGGTCGATCGGGAAGCCGTAGGTGTCGTGCAGGGCGAAAGCGTCGGCTCCGGAGAGGGGCTGGTTGGCGGCCTTGGATTCCTTGACGGCGTCCTCAAGGCGGGCGGTGCCGGAGGCGATGGTGCGCAGGAACGCCTTTTCCTCGGCGTAGGCGATCCGGCTGATCCGGTCGAAGTCCGTCTCCACAATCGGGTAGACGCCCTTCATGGCGTCGCGGGACGCGGGCAGCAGTTCCGGCAGGCAGGCCTTCTCCACGCCGAGCAGGCGCATGGAGCGCACAGCGCGGCGGATCAGCCGGCGCAGCACGTAGCCGCGACCTTCGTTGGAGGGTGTGACGCCGTCGGCGATCAGCATGAGGGAGGAGCGGATGTGGTCGGCGACGACGCGCATGCGGACGTCGTCGGTGTGGTGCGGGTCCTCGGCCGTCTCGGCAGAGGTGTATTCCTTGCCGGAAAGCGCGGCGGCCTTGTCGATCACAGGGCGGACCTGGTCGGTCTCGTACATGTTCTCGACGTCCTGCAGGATCATCGCGAGGCGTTCCATGCCGAGGCCGGTGTCGATGTTCTTCTTGGGCAGTTCGCCGGTGATGTCGAAGTCCACCTTGGAGCGGACGTTGTCGATCTGGTACTGCATGAACACGAGGTTCCAGATCTCCACGTAGCGGTTCTCGTCCGCGATCGGTCCGCCCTCGACGCCGTAGGACGGTCCGCGGTCGTAGTAGATTTCGGAGCAGGGGCCGGCCGGGCCGGGCTGGCCGGTGGACCAGTAGTTGTCCGCCTTGCCCATCCGCTGGATCCGTTCGGCGGGCATGCCGGTGTTCTTCAGCCAGAGCTGCTCGGCCTCGTCGTCCTCTTCGTAGACGGTGACCCAGAGCCGCTCGGGCGGCAGCCCGTAGCCGCCGTCGTCAACGCTGGTGGTGAGCAGCTCCCAGGCAAATTTGATGGCGTCTTCCTTGAAGTAGTCGCCAAAGGAGAAGTTTCCGCACATCTGGAAGAAGGTGCCGTGCCGTGCGGTCTTGCCGACTTCCTCGATGTCACCGGTCCGGATGCACTTCTGCACGCTGGTGGCCCGGCTGTAGGGCGCTTCCTCGCGGGCTGTCAGATACGGAATGAACGGGACCATGCCGGCCACCGTGAACAGCAGGGAAGGGTCGCTGGAGACCAGGGAGGCGGAGGGAACCGCCGTGTGGCCCTTGCTGACAAAAAAGTCGATCCAGCGCTTGGTGATCTCCTGCGACTTCATGAGCTGATTACTTACCCTTCAATATTCACTGCGTGTATGTTCACTGCGTTTAGTTTCAGTGTGTCTATGGTTTCCGCGGTCGCCCCGCGGAACCCTCCGGGCCGGCGGCCGAGCCGGCGGCGGCCCCGTAGGGTGCCGCCGCTTCTTATTCTCTCGCGGCTAGCGCCGGACTGCATCCTTGCCGGCAGCCTGCTCCAGGCGGGCGTCGAGGCCGCTGTCCAGGCCGAGGGCGCCGCGGAGTTCGGTTTCGCGCTCGTTCATGCCAGCCCGGACGGCGTCGGCGAAGTCGTACACGCCATCGGCAAGCCGCCCGACGGCCCGGTTGAGGCCCTCGGGTCCCAGGTTGGACTGCGCCTCGGTGATCTTGCGGAAGGCGATGACGCCGATGGCGACGCCGATTCCCATCCAGATGATTCTGTTCATGTCAGGGTCTCCCGGTGGGTTAGCGGCTGCGGCGGCCGGTGGCGGGCTTTTTGCGGGCGCTGAAGGCCGCGCGCACGCCATAGCTGAAGGACGCGACCTTGATCAGCGGCGAACCGACCGTGGCGGCCATCAGCGAGGACAGGGCCGAGATGTTGGCGGACGCGTCGGAGACGTTGTTCGCGATCCCGTCGACCTTCTTGAGCTGCTCGTTGGTGGTGGAGACGGTGGCGGTGACCTCGTCCATCAGCGGGGTGGCGCCGTCGCTGATGGATCGGATGGAGGTCCGCATTTCGTCAAACACTCCCCCGAGCTTGAGAATCGGCACTGCCAGCAGCAGGACCAGCAGTGCGAACACTCCGGCCGCGATCAGGCCGGCAATATCGCCACCAGTCATAGTCGTTCATCTCCTTGTTGCGTCGTTTTCTGCGGGTGCTGCCGGCGGATAAAACCGGCAACCGCAGAACTCCCCCCAGTACCTTACATACAAAGAAGCCCGTGGCGCGTGCCACGGGCTTCTTTGTATGGTGTCGCATTGGATCTAGCGTGCGTAGAATTCCACAACGAGCTGCTCTTCGCAGGTCACGGGGACCTCGGAGCGCTTGGGGCGACGGACCAGGCGTGCCTGCAGGGCGTCAAGCTTGACGTCCAGGTAGGCCGGAACCATCGGCAGGACGTCGCGGTGTGCGCCGGCTGCTGCAACCTGGAACGGCGGCATGGTTTCGCTGCGGCTGTGAACGTGGATCAGCTGACCCTCGGAGACGCGGAACGACGGGCGGTCAACGCGGATGCCGTCAACCAGGATGTGGCGGTGGACAACCAGCTGGCGGGCCTGGGCGATGGTGCGGGCGAAGCCGGCACGCAGCACGAGGGCGTCGAGACGCATTTCGAGCAGTTCGATCAGGTTTTCACCGGTCAGGCCCTTGGTGCGGCGTGCTTCTTCGAAGGCACGGGTCATCTGGGCTTCGCGGATGCCGTACTGGGCGCGCAGGCGCTGCTTTTCGCGCAGACGTACGGCGTAGTCGGAGTCCTGCTTCTTGCGGGCACGGCCATGCTCACCGGGGCCGTACGGGCGGCGCTCCATGTACTTGGCGGCCTTGGGGGTCAGAGCAATGCCGAGTGCACGCGAGAGGCGTGCGGTACGGCGAGCACGAGTGTTGTTAGCCACTTGTGTCCTTCCAATATCTGCGGTGTGTCAGTGTTACTGGCCTCCACGATGGAGAGCATCGGCCAACCGCTGCCTTTTGCTACTGGGCACAGGGCAAACCCATCTCAACAGCACCAAGTGCCGGAAAGCGGTGGATTGTGCGTCTGTGCCTTGCCAGACAACGAACAATCCTAGCACGCCGGTACCGCCGGGCCGTTCCGGGTCCACGGCGGCACTGGGCCTGCCGGCTATTTGCCGCGGATGATCCTGCGCAGCCGCTCCAGCCGCGTGGCGATGTCGCGTTCGGCTCCGTTGGCGGTCGGTTCGTAGTAGTTGCGCCCCACGAGGTCGTCCGGCGGGTACTGCTGCGCGGCCACCGAGTGGGGTGCGTCGTGCGCGTATTTGTAGCCCTTCCCGTGGCCCAGCTGCTTGGAGCCCGGATAGTGGGCGTCGCGCAGGTGTGCGGGGATGCCATTGCCCAGGCCGGCACGGACATCGGCGATCGCCTGGTTGATCCCCATGTAGGCGGCGTTGGATTTGGGCGCGGTGGCGAGGTGCACCACTGCCTCCGCCAGGATGATCCGGCCCTCGGGCATGCCGATCAGCTGGACGGCCTGGGCGGCGGCGACGGCGGTCTGCAGCGCCGTCGGATCAGCCATTCCCACGTCCTCGGCCGCGGAGATGACAATCCGGCGGGCCACGAACCGGGGATCCTCCCCTGCCTCGAGCATCCGGGCAAGGTAGTGAAGGGCGGCGTCGACGTCGGAACCCCGGATGGACTTGATAAAGGCACTGGCGACGTCGTAGTGCTGGTCACCGGCACGGTCATAGCGCACGGAGGCGACGTCCAGGGCGCGTTCGGTGTGCTTGAGTTCGATTTTCACCGGCGGCGCCTCGGCAGCTGCGCCGGCGTCGGTCCCGGCAATGCCGTCGGGGTCGACGTCGTCCGCGTCCCCGAAAGCGACGCCGGCCGCCGCCTCCAGCGCCGTCAGCGCACGCCGGGCGTCGCCCCCGGAGAGCCGGACCAGGTGCGCCAGCGCCTCGTCGTCGAGTTCCACCCTGCCTCCGAGTCCGCGGTCATCCGTTGCGGCCCGCACCAACAGGCCCTCGACGTCGGCATCGGTGAGCGGTTTTAACGTCAGCAGCAGGGACCGGGACAGCAGCGGCGACACGACCGAGAAGGAGGGGTTCTCGGTGGTCGCGGCCACCAGGACCACCCACCGGTTCTCGACGCCCGGAAGCAGCGCGTCCTGCTGGGCCTTGTTGAAGCGGTGGATCTCGTCGAGGAACAGCACCGTGGTGGTCTTGAAGAGGTCTCGGGCTGTGAGGGCCTCGTCCATCACGCGGCGGACGTCCTTGACGCCGGCGGTGATGGCGGAGAGTTCAACGAACTTCCGCCCGGGGCCCTTGGCGATGACGTGGGCCAGGGTGGTCTTTCCGGTTCCGGGAGGTCCCCAGAGGATCAATGAACTGGGGCCCGCGGGGCCAGTAGCGTCCGTGCCTGCTGCGAGCTGGCGCAGCGGCGAGCCCTGCCCGAGGAGGTGCTGCTGGCCCACCACGTCGTCAAGGGTCCGCGGCCGCATCCGGACGGCCAGTGGACTGCGGGGGGACACCCGGCGGCTGTCGCCGGACTCCCCGGCGTCGCCTTCATCCTCGGGAGCGGCGGCGCCGTCCCGTCCTGCGCCAAAAAGATCATCCACATAGATAGGCTACTTCTAGTTCCCGCCTGCCCCGACAACGACAATGGAGACATCCGCCATGACCACCACCGAGACCCGTGTGGCGTTCGTCTCCGGCGCCCGGCTGCCTGGCTGGGTGGAGCGCTTCGCCGCGAGCCACGGCGGCTTGGTCGAAGAAGAGCTCGACGCCGGGCTGCAGCTGAGCGCCGCGGACGGCGCGGTGGCGCTGCTGCAGGCGCCGTGGCCTGAGGACGGGCGGCCCGGGCGCGGCACCGATGCCGTGGGCCGCCTTGCCGCCCTGGCGTCCCAGCCCCGGAGCATGGGCGCGGTGCTGGTCCGACGCGGCGGTTACTCCGTGGCCGTGGTCAGCGGCGGGTCAGTTCTCGCCTCCAAGACCGGCACCCGCCATGTCCAGTCGCGGACGGCGGCCGGCGGCTGGTCCCAGCAGCGCTTTGCACGGCGGCGTGCCAACCAGGCCGACGCCCTCGTGGAGGCCGTGGCCGGCCATGCCGCACGCATCTTCGCGGACCACCGGATCGAGTACGTGGCGCCCGGCGGCGATAGGACCCTGGCCGAACAAGTCCTGGCGGAACCGATACTGAAGCAGTACGCCGGACGGCCGCGGCTGGCCTTCCTCGACGTCCCGGATCCGCGCGCCGCGGTGCTGAAGAAGGCCGCCGCAGACCTCTGCGCCGTGCGGATCCTGGTGACGGATCCGCCGGCGTAGCGGCTGCGACAGCCTGGGACCGGCCCCGGCGGCGGGGCCAAACCTACTTGCGTGGCGGAGCTGCACGAAGGCGCGACGCCAACACCAGGCCCGCGGCGATCTGCAGGGCGCTCACGGCCCGGGTCAAGCCGGGGTGCTCGGCCCACATACGCATGCACTTGCGCCATGGTTCCGGCCCGAACTCCCACCGGGTCGAGTGCTGCACGGGAAACACCACTCCGAGGACACCGTCACCGATGGCCATCATTGCTACGGATTCCGCGAGAACAACTTTCATGGGAAGCCTCCATTCGCATTGCGTATGCCCGACGGCTGGCACGGCAACCTGGCCGTTGGGGCACACGCCAGCGTTCACTTTCGTTTGGTCAGGACGATGTGGCACACCGGTTTGATGATTCTGATTTTTCTCCTCCATCAACCGGGGGTCCCAGTGCTGAAAGGCCCTGTCCCATCAGCTTCCAGATCAGCTGCCCGCACGCGCCGCAGTGTCAGGCGTGGTTGCGGCGGGTCTGCCACGCCGCGAAGGCCAGCCACCCCGACCAGACTGTCACCAGGGTCGCAGCGCCGGCCACGAGGCCAGTCCACTGAAGACCGTCCGCCGCGTCGGACAGCAGCGCAAATCCGCCCCACAGAGCCCCCGCCGAGACGATAAGCGTTAGAAGTCCGCCCAGGACGTCTGCATCCCTGGTCCGGCCGCGGCTCAGCCCCACAACGAGGTCCAGGGCCAAAATCAGAACGAGGGCCGCGCCCATGCCCAGCGGGTAGGAGCTGAAGCTCCCAGTGAATCCTTGGGCACCTGCCCAGAGGATGAAGATGACGAGCCCGGCCAGCAGGGAGAGCGCCTTGACCACGGCTGCTGTGGCGCCGAGGCGTGCCGGCCGGCGTTGCGTGTCGTGGCGCCGGCGTGGGATGTAGTCCCACGCCGCCCTGGTCAGCCGGGCACTGACGAAGCCGGCCATGACGGTCAACAAAAGGGGCACAACGATTGGTGTGACACGGTTGTTGCTGATTGCCCACAAAGCGGCCAGCAATGCGGTGAACACTTGGGGCGTGGCCGCAATACCCAGCCACCAGCCAGTCAGGTACTCCTTGCGGGCCCCTGGCAGGTCCAAGGGATGGACGTAGAAATGTTGCTCTGGGTCGGGCAGTTGGACCTGTTCTTCAATCGGTTTCACGGAGTCCTCCAAGGCACGTGATCGATATATGGCGGGCGAAGGCCCGAGCGGGAAATCTCGTAGACCTTTTGGCGCGAGACACCGAGTTCACCTGCCACAGTGACAGCGCTGTAGTCATCGAGTAGCTCAGTTACGGCTTCCGATCGGATACCGGATGCCCGGGAATTCAGGTGTGCCGCCAAAGCGCTTACCTCCGCCGAGAGGAGCGCAACGGCCAACGCCCCGCCGAATGGCTCCGCCCAGCCGCGGCTGCGCTGCCGGGCGGCGTTATACAGAGCGTCTCCGCCGTCGGAGAGGACTTCGAGCACCTGGTCCGGCCCGACTCCTGCGGCTATGAACCGCGCTGCGGCAGCAGATAGTGAGCCGTCGGCCTCCGTGCGGTGGGACAGGGCGGAACGCCATGCCCTGCCGATCACGTCACCAGGCGGGCTGTCACCCCGGGGATTACTCATGGCATCAGAATGGGGCAGTTCACCAGATCCGTCAACCCCGGGGCGACACCGCGAGGGTGCCGTCCCATTCCGGAGCAACCTTGCCCGCGCCGCCTGTGGTCAAGCGGCGGTGAACTGGAACCAGCCCGCGAAGGGGTCGGGAGGCGGCTCCTGTTCCGGACACCACCCTGCTTCGGGTGGTAGTCCCGGATCAAGCAGGGCGCCAGGTTCGCAGCCAGGGAACCCAGTCTCGACCTGATCCCAGTCCGCGCCAGAATCCGGGCGCCAGCCTTGGTCCAGCGGTGTGCCGGGGTCCGGGCACCTGCGTTGGTCCAGCGGCGTGCCGGGGTCCGGGCACCAGCCTTGGTCCAGCGGCGTGCCGGGGTCCGGGCACCAGCCTTGGTCCAGCGGCGTGCCGGGGTCCGGGCACCAGCCTTGGTCCAGCGGCGTGCCGGGGTCCGGGCACCAGCCTTGGTCCAGCGGCGTGCCGGGGTCCCGGATTGCGCCGGTGAGTGGGATGGTGTTCGGCCAGTGGGGTGGTTCCCAGTCCTGGTGTTCGCTGGGGTAGGTCCGTCCGGTCGGTGAGGTCCAGCCGGGCGGGCTGGTCGTGGTGGCTCCGGCCGGGGTCCAGGCGGTGGTGTGTTTGAGGCGGTGGTGTTTGCGGCACGGCTGGCCAAGGTTGGCGATCCCGGTGGTGCCGCCATCGGCCCAAGCCAACAAGTGGTCCGCATCGTTGTCCAGGGAAGCGTTGTTACAGGCCGGGAAGGAGCATTTAGCGTCGCGAAGCCGCAGCCACTGCCGCAGGGCCTTGGTGACCCGGTAACTGGTCCGCCCGATCTCCAGCGGCGCCCCGTCCCGCGGATCCACCAGGACCCGGTGAAACGAATCCGCACCGCCAGCCACCAGGCGGCGGGCCATGGACGGCGGAATCGGCCCGTACCCATCCAGCATCGCCGGTTCCTCCGTCACCCCCAGCAGCGACATCACCGGCACAGTGACCAGAACCTGCGCCCGCGGCACCGGCACACCACCACCCACAACACCCCCACCCACAACATCCCGGCGCACGGTGTCCCCGCGCATGATGTCCCCGCCTGCGGCCGGGACTTCATCAATGCCGTGTCCGGGAGCGGCCGTTCCGCCAGAAATCCCAGCTGCCCCGCCGGTGCTGCCAGTGCCTTCGCCGGCCCCGCCGCCTGCAGCGTTGCCCGTCCCGTTGCCGGTGTTGCCGTTGAGGAGGAGGGTGGCGGCGACGTCGGCGCGGAGCTGGGTCAGGGTCCGCGGCTCCTCCGGGCCCTGCAGCGCCCTCGCCCCGGCGGTGGTCCGGTTCCAGATCCCCGCCGCGGTCTCCGCCGGAAGGTACGCGTTGAACCAGGCCATCCCGTCGTTGTCCGGAACGAACTCCACCCTCCGGTCCGCCGCGCACTTCCTGTGCCGGATTTCGATGCTCACCGGATGGTGGCGTTCCCGCCACGTGCGGGCCTTGGCCCGGAACCGTCCCGGGACCAGCTCCCCGGCCGGGCACCCCCGGGCCGGGTCCGGTACGGCCGGGTCCAGGAAATGCGCCTCCAGCGCCGCCGCCCCCGCGGCGTCCAGATTCGCCGTCTCGTCCACCATCACCCGGGCATGCTGCCACGACAGCGACCCGTCCCCCAACGCCGCCAAAGTCAGCGGCAGCCGCGCGGTCAACGCCACACACTCACCCAGAAACGCCCCGGCCGAACGCTCCGACACCGTCAGCACACCCGCGACCTCGGCCACCTCCGCCATCTCCTGCGCCGTGCCGCACGCCTCGGGCGCCGCCAACGCCTCGCTGGTGTGCAGGTACTCCCCGGCGACCAGGACCTTCAACGCCGCGCTCTGCGCCTCCACCCGAGCAAGCCCCGCCAAACCGTCCAGGCACGCATCCGCCAGATCCCGCAACGGATCCCCACCCTCCAACAGCCCAGAACCATCGTCTGGAGAACCGCCCTCAGAACGGCCGCCGGGAGGACCGCCGGCAGGAAGACCGGACGCGCCCGCGCCCATCGAGGCAGCCAGCGCCGCAGCGGACGCGGCCAAAGCCTCCGCCGCCTCCCGAACCTCGCTACTAAAAACCGCTGGGCTGAAAACCACCTTGTTTTCCATACCCACATCGTCTCAAGGGGCACTGACAATTAAACGGGTTCCGCCGCCGCACCGGCCGCCGTCGGAACGAGGCGCACGCGAGGCCCGATCGTCCAGCGAATTGGCAGCGTCCGGCCGCACTCAGGGATCCCTCAGCGGCGGCCGCTAGGGTGGGCCCATGCCAAAAACCGCCGGACAAAAGCTTGGATCGTTGCTGCTGCCGCTGTACTTGCTGGCGGTCCTTGCCGGCATGGCAACCGGCGCGGCTGTTGGCGCTGTCCTGAGCGCAATCTCGGCCGTCCAGCGGGCCATGGACCCCGACCTCGCCGCGACGTGGGGGCCTGGCGGAGTGGGGCTCATCCCCATCCTGGTCGGTGTGCCGGTCGGCGCCGGGATGGCTTTGGCCCCGGCCACCGGAGCCGTCGCGGGCTTGTTCGTGCAGGCCTGGAATTCGCCGTTCCCGTCGGTCAGGAGCCAGGCCCGGGCCGCCGCGTGGGGTGCCGGGCTGGCGTCGGTCCTGCTGACGTGCGGCGCGTTGTTCATGGACGGCGCCAACGTCCCCGCGATCATCGCCGCCGGCGCAGCATATGCGCTGGTGTCCTTCTATCTGGCGTCGGCCATCACATCGAGGCTTCTCCGGTACCGGGAGTCCCGGGACGCAACCGGCTGAGACACCCGGTCAGCAGCCTGTGAGGTGCCTCTTGGGCCGTTCCTGCCGGTAGAGGTAGCGGCCAGCCGGCCGGAACCCCGCGTGGGAGTAGAGGTCCCGGGCTCCGGTGTTGGCGGCCATCACCAGCAGCCAGAAGGCCGTGACTCCGCGGTCGTTACCTTCGCGCAGCAGCGCCTGCAGGATGCGGGAGGCATGGCCGCGCCGCCGGGCGTCCGGGCGCGTCGCCATGCAGTACAGCCCGCCCGCAGGGCCACCGGCTTCCGGCGGCAGGGACAGGCGTCCGACGGCGGCCGGCTCGCCGCCGTCGTCGCGCACGAGGGCATACAGCGAGGGGCACGCTTCCAGGATTCCGCGGGCGACGCCAAGGTCTATGTCGTCGCCTCGGCCGTCCACACTCCACCACAGCCGCAGCCACTCCGGAGTGGGCACGTCGGATATTTCGACGCCGCTGGCGGCACGGACATCCCTCCCGCCGTCCCGGACCAGGATCAGGGTCTCGGACTGCCGGGTGAATCCCTCCTCGTCCAGTACGGCGTTGAGCGGCGCGGAGCGCGGGTCGTCGAAGACCTGGAAGATCAGCGGGAGCCGGCGTTTCCGGTACCACAGGCGCGCTTCCCGAAGCGCCGCGGAAAGTTGGTGCGGATCTGCTCCGGGTTCGCGCGGCCAGACGGAGTTGGCCCGCTGGGTCACCCCGGAGGCCGCGCGGAGCACCCAGCCGGAGTGCTCCTCCCGGTCGGCGGCGGCCCACGCCGCGTCCATCAGTTCCTCAATGTTGGGCATGGGCCCCGGTGCCATGTGACCCCTTCCGTCCCCCACACTGTCCGGCCTGTGCCGGACAGCAGATGCCGTGACAGCAAAGGCTCCCCGGTTGCCCGGAGAGCCTTTGCCGATCATCTTCTCGAACTACTACTTGGTGCCGTCAGCCTTCTTGGCTTCGGGCTTGAAGTCAACGCCGGCTTCCTTGCGCTGCTGCGCCGTGATGGGAGCCGGGGCCTGGGTCAGCGGGTCGAAGCCGCCGCCGGACTTCGGGAACGCGATGACGTCGCGGATCGACTCGACGCCGGCCAGCAGCGCCACCACGCGGTCCCAGCCGAAGGCGATGCCGCCGTGCGGAGGGGCGCCGAACTTGAAGCCCTCCAGCAGGAAGCCGAACTTGGTCTGGGCGTCTTCCTTGTCCAGGCCCATCAGTTCGAAGACCCGTTCTTGCACGTCGCGCTCGTGGATACGGATGGAGCCGCCGCCGATCTCGTTGCCGTTGCAGACAATGTCGTAGGCGTAGGACAGGGCCGATTCCGGGTCCTGGTCGAAGGTGTCCATGAACTCGGGCTTGGGCGAGGTGAAGGCGTGGTGCACGGCGGTCCACTTGCCGGCACCGACGGCGACGTCGCCGGAGGCCACCGCGGCTGCGGCGGGTTCGAACATGGGGGCGTCCACCACCCAGCAGAAGGCCCAGTCCGAGGGGTTGATGAGGCCGGTGCGGTGGCCGATCTCCACGCGGGCAGCGCCGAGCAGGGCCCGGGACGGGGTCTTTTCCCCGGCCGCGAAGAAGATGCAGTCGCCGGGCTTGGCGCCGACGGCGTCGGCCAGGCCTGCACGCTCGGTGTCGGTAAGGTTTTTGGCCACGGGGCCGGCGAGTTCGCCGTCTTCCTTGTACAGGACGTAGGCCAGGCCCTTGGCGCCGCGCTGCTTGGCCCATTCCTGCCAGGCGTCGAGGGCGCGGCGTGCCTGCGAGGCACCGCCCGGCATCACGACGGCACCCACGTACGGGGCCTTGAAGACGCCAAAGTTGGTGTCCTTGAAGAATTCGGTGAGTTCGGTGAGCTCCTGGCCGAAGCGCAGGTCCGGCTTATCCGAGCCGTAGCGCGCCATGGCGTCGTGGTAGGTGATGCGCTGGATCGGCGTCGGGATTTCGACGTCGATCAGCTTCCAGAGTGCCTTCACGATGTTCTCGCCAAGGCGGATGACGTCGTCCTGCTCCACGAAGCTGGCTTCGATGTCGAGCTGGGTGAACTCCGGCTGGCGGTCCGCGCGGAAGTCCTCATCGCGGTAGCAGCGGGCGATCTGGTAGTACTTTTCGAACCCGCCCACCTGCAGGAGCTGTTTGAACAGCTGCGGGGACTGCGGCAGCGCGTACCACGAACCCGGCGCGAGGCGCGCGGGGACCACGAAGTCGCGGGCGCCTTCCGGCGTCGAACGCGTCAGCGTCGGGGTCTCAATTTCGACGTAGCCGTCCTGGTGGAGGAGCTCGCGGGCCACGCGGTTGGCCTCGGAGCGCAGGCGCAGGTTGCGGGCGGGGCCGGGCCGGCGCAGGTCCAGGTAGCGGTGCTTGAGGCGGGCTTCCTCGCCGACTTCCACGTGCTCGTCGATCTGGAACGGGAGCGGATCAGAGGTGTTGAGGATGGTGACCTTCTCGGCCATGACCTCGATCTGGCCGGTGGGGAGCGCCGGGTTCTCGTTGCCCTCGGGACGCTGGGAGACGGTGCCGGTCACCTGCAGGACGTATTCGTTGCGCAGCCCGTGGAAGACCTCTTCTTCCCGGACCACAACCTGGGCGACGCCGGACGCGTCGCGCAGGTCGACGAAGGCGACACCACCGTGGTCACGACGCCGGCCTACCCAGCCGGTGAGGGTTACGGTTTGTCCAATGTGCTCGGAGCGGAGGGATCCGAGGTCATGTGTGCGCAGCACAGCACGCCTTTCTGAAGAAGACAGAGGGAAATCAAAACTCAAGTTCAATAGGATCGCTACAGGAGCGATCCCGTTCGAGTTTACCCGTTGGAAAGGCACCCCCTGCCATGGCAAGCCGGCATCAGAGCCACCCGTCACCCGAGCAGCCCCCACCCCGGCAGCTGGAGCGCCGGCTGGGGGTAGTGGATTCGACCGCCATCGGGCTCGGGTCCATGCTGGGCGCCGGCGTCTTTGTGGTGTTCGCCCCGGCCGCGGCCCTGGCAGGTCCCCTGCTGGCTGTTGCGGCGGCCGTGGCGGGCGTGATCGCGTACTGCAATGCGGTCGCCTCCGCCCAGCTGGCCGCCATCTATCCGTCCAGCGGCGGCACCTACGTCTACGGGCGGAACCGGCTGGGAGAGTGGCCCGGCTTTATCGCGGGCTGGGGTTTCGTGACGGGCAAGACCGCTTCCTGCGCGGCGATGGCCCTGACATTTGGCCACTATGTGGCCCCGCAATTCGCGACGCCGCTGGCGCTGGCCGCCGTCGTGGTCCTGACCGGAGTCAACCTGCTCGGCATCACCCGGACAGCCCTGCTGACCCGGATCCTGCTGGGCGTGGTCCTTGCCACCCTGGCCTTCGTGGCCGCCGCCGCCATCCTGGGTCCGCATCCTGCGCCCGGTGGGACTGCCGGAGCGGCCCCGGCGGGAGGCTGGGCCGTCCTGCCCGCAGCCGGCCTGATGTTCTTTGCCTTCGCGGGGTACGCCCGGATTGCGACCCTCGGCGAGGAGGTCAAGGATCCCACCCGCACCATCCCGCGGGCCATCCTCGCGGCGCTGGGCGCGGCCTTCGTGATTTATCTCGGACTGGCCTTGCTGCTGCAGTGGCACCTGCCCGCGGAGCAGCTTGCCACGTCAACGGCGCCGCTGCTCGACGCCGTCACCAGCTCGCAGCTCAGCGCCGGCGCCCCGTTCGTCCAGGCGGGCGCGGCCGCAGCGTGCCTCGGCGCGCTGCTGGCCCTGATCACGGGTGTGGGCCGGACCGCCATGGCCATGGCCCGGGAACGCGACCTGCCGTCCCCGCTGGCCCGGGTGGGCGGCGCGCACACCGTCCCGTACCTCGCCGAACTGGCCGTGGCGGCCGCCGTGATCGTCCTGCTGCTGACCACGAACGTGCTCACCGTGGTGGGCTTCTCCAGCTTCGGCGTGCTGATCTACTACTCGGTGACCAACGCGGCCGCCTTCACCCTGCCGGCGCGCCCGTGGCATGCGCCGCGCTGGCTCAACGCCCTGGGCTTCCTTGGCTGCCTGGTCCTGGCCGTCACCCTGCCGCCCGCCTCGGTGCTGGGCATGGCGGCTGTCCTCGCCGTGGGCCTGGCCGGGCGCTTCCTCGTGTTGCGGCGCCGGGGGCGGGTCCGGAAAGCCGCAGCGTAGGCCGCGGCCCGGCCTACGCCTCCGTCTAGGCCTTCAGGACCCGGACGTTCAGGTCCTCCGCGGCCGGCGCCCAGGTGGCCGGGTCGGCGTCGACCTGTTCGCCGGAGCGGATGTCCTTGACCTGGTGCTTGCCGTCGTCGTCCGTGAACCAGACGAAGGGGATGCCGCGGCGGTCCGCGAATTTGATCTGCTTGCCGAACTTCTCGGCCTTGGCGGCCACCTCGGTGGCGATGCCGCGGCTGCGCAGGGCGGCGGCGACGTCCTGCGCCGCACCCCAGCTGTCATCGCTGTTCAGCGCCACCAGCACCGCGGTGGGCACGGAACGAGTGGCCTTGGCGAGGTCCTGGCTGAGGATCCGGGAGACCAGCCGGGTGACGCCGATGGAGAGGCCGACGCCGGGGAACTTGCGGTTGCCCTTGCTGGCGAGGGCGTCGTAGCGTCCGCCGGAGCAGATCGAGCCAAGCTGCTCGTGGCCCACCAGGACGGTTTCCACCACGGTGCCGGTGTAGTAGTCCAGGCCGCGGGCGATGCTGAGGTCGGCCACCACCTTGCCGGGGGCGCGCTGGACGGCTGCCGCGATGACCTGCTCCAGTTCCGCCAGGCCTTCCTCGAGCAGCTCGTTGCTGACGCCGAGGGCGCGGACCTGTTCCACGAACGCGGTGTCCTCGGTGCGGATCGAGGCGAGTTTGAGCGCTGCCTGCGCCTGCTGGTCCGAGGCCCCGAGCTCTGACTTCAGGAGTTCGGCCACCTTGGCCGGTCCGATCTTCTCCAGCTTGTCGATGCTGCGCAGGACCCCCGCGGTGTCCGTGAGGCCGATGCCGTTGTAGAAGCCTTCGGCCAGCTTGCGGTTGTTAATCCGGAGCAGGAAGTCAGGGATCGGGAGGGCGCTCAGCGCCTCCGCGATGACCAGCGCGATCTCGACGTCGTAGCGGAACGGCAGGTCGCCGTCGCCCACGATGTCGATGTCCGCCTGGGTGAACTCGCGGGCACGGCCTTCCTGCGGACGCTCGCCGCGCCACACCTTCTGGATCTGGTAGCGGCGGAACGGGAAAGCAAGGTAGCCGGCGTTCTCGACGACGTACCGGGCGAAGGGCACGGTGAGGTCGAAGTGAAGCGCCAGGGCGTGGGGATCGGCCTTGTGCGAGGCGGCGGCGTCAGCACCGTCGTCGTCCTGCAGCCGGCTCAGGCCGTAGACCTCTTTGTCGATCTCACCCTTGCGCAGCAGCTGCCCCACCGTCTCCACCGCGCGGGTTTCGATCGAGGAGAAACCGTGGAGTTCGAAGACCCGGCGCAGCGTGTCCAGCACATGCAGCTCCACCAGCCGTTCCTCGGGAAGCCACTCGGGGAATCCGGACAGGGAGGCGGTGCGTGCCATGGTGGATTTTCTCCTCAGGTAAAACCGGGCGGCGCCTCCTGCGCCGCGTTGCGGCCAAAACGGGGCGTCCGAAACGGGGATCAGATAGGCAGCAGAGCGGCCGGTCATGCATAAACTGTGTGCGGCAGTCAGTTTATGCGTTCCCCGGCCGCAACTTCTAATGCGGAAGGGTACCGCCGGATTGCCGGCAGCATGACCGCTGAAACCGCGACGGCGCCCCGGCGCGGCCCGGTTTCGGCCCTACACCCAGGAGGACTTTTGGCGGCCAGTTCACGGAGCGCCCGCGAAGCCAGGCGGCGCGTCCAGCAGATGGAGGCGAAGCGCGAGCTGCGCAAGGAACAGGACAAGCGCCGCAAGCGCGACAACGTCCTGGCCATCAGCGCAGGAACGGCCGCGGTGGTCCTTGCCCTGGTGCTCCAGCTGACGGTGTTTTCCTCCAACCCCACCGAGGATGAGTACGCCGCCGCCCAGGCCGGACTGACCACCCCGTCCCCCACGCCGTCGGCCTCCCCCACGAACGGCGAGAACATCCCCAAGCCCGAGACGGCCGCGGGGCAGACCTTCACCGGCGAACTCACGCTGAACGGCAGCCCTCTCGGCGTCCAACTGGACGGTACGTCAGCGCCCCAGGCGGCCGCCGTCTTCAAGTCCCTCGCGGACCAGAACTTCTACGCGGGGCTGAGCTGCCACCGGCTCACCACGGGCGAGACGTTCGGTGTGCTGCAGTGCGGGTCCAAGGCCGGCGACGGCAGCAGCGACCCCAGCTTCACGTGGGGCCCGCTGGAAAACACGCCGCAGGACAACAACTACCCCGCCGGCACCATTGCGGTGGCCCGCAGCGGCGGCAATGCCTACAGCAACGGCACCCAGTTCTTCATCGTGTACAAAGACACCGTCATTCCGGCCGATGCCGCCGGCGGCTACACGGTGGTGGGCAAGGTGACCTCGGGCCTGGACGTGGTGTCCACTATCGCGGCCGCCGGACTAAAACCGGGTGATAACGCCACAGACGGCGCCCCCGCGGAACCAGTCACGATAGACTCGTTCTCTCTGAAGTAACCAGCCGTTGTCCCAGAGGCCACGGCCCCGGTATTTCCCTCCAAGCGAAAGACTTCTAGCGGTGACAGACAGTCAGAAATCCGACGAAACAGTGTCAGCAGCAGCTGCCGGCGAAACCGAAGCCCCGGCTTCGGTGACAGCCGAGGCAACCGACACCCCCACAGACACGGCGCCGGAAGCGGCGACCGGGCAGGCCGCGGAGGCCGAGAAAGCTGCACCGGCGGCTGCAGAGGAAGCTGCACCGGCGGCTGCCGAGGCTCCTGCCGAGGACGCTGCACCGGCGGCTGCCGAGGACGCTGCTGCGCCAGCTCCCGCCGCACCCCGCCCCGCACCGTCCCCGGCAGCATTTGCTGCCCGGCCGAAGTCCAAGCCCTCACCGGCAGCCCCGGCTGCCGTGCCCGCGGCCGTTTCCTCCGCCGCTTCGCTGGCCGAGGCCGCACGCTGGGGCCGCGTCGAAGGCGACGGCCATGTGTTCCTGACCGTCGACGGCGAAGAGCACCCCGTGGGCCAGTATCCCGGCGTCAGCGACGACGAAGCCCTGGGCTACTTCGCCCGGAAGTACGACGACGTCGCCGCCCAGATCCTTCTGCTGGAACAGCGCGTGAGCTCCAAGGCGCCCACCACAGACATGCAGAAGACCGTCACGCACCTGCGCGAGCTGCTGGCCGAGCGGAACATGGTGGGCGATATCCGCTCCGCCGAGGCCCGCCTGGACACGCTCGCCCAGCAGATCACCGCGCTGGAAAAGGCTGAGAAGGCCGAACACGAGGCCGTGCGCGCCGCCGAACTGGCGGCCCGTGAAGCCATCGTGGCCGAGGCAGAGGAGATCGCCGGCCATGACCCGGCACAGATCCAGTGGAAGACCTCCAGCGCCCGCATGAACGAACTCTTCGAGAGCTGGAAGACCGCGCAGAAGAGCGGCGTCCGGCTTGGGCGCAGCAACGAAGACGCGCTCTGGAAGCGGTTCCGTGCAGCCCGCACGGTGTTCGACCGCCACCGCCGCGCGTACTTCTCCCAGCTGGACAGCAACAACTCGGCAGCCAAGGCTGCCAAGGAGAAGCTGATCACGGAGGCCGAGGCACTGTCCTCGTCGACCGACTGGGGGTTCGCCGCCGGCGAGTACCGCCGCCTGATGGACCAGTGGAAGGCGTCACCGCGCGCCAGCCGCAAGGACGACGACGCCCTCTGGGCGCGGTTCCGTGCGGCCCAGGATGTCTTCTTCACCAACCGGCAGGCAGCCAACGACGAGATCGACCAGGAGTACGGCGCCAACCTTGTAGTGAAGGAAGCCCTCCTGGTGGAAGCCAACGAGCTCCTCCCCATCAAGGACCTCGCTGCCGCCAAGAAGTCGCTGCAGTCCATCCGCGACCGCTGGGAAGAAGCCGGCAAGGTGCCCCGCGCCGACATGGGCCGCGTCGAAGCAGGGCTGCGGAAGGTCGAAGACGCCGTACGCCAGGCCGAGGACGAGAACTGGAAGCGGTCCAACCCGGAGACGAAGGCACGCACCAACAGCGCCCTGACGCAGCTGGAGTCCGCCATCGCGGGCCTCCGCGACGATCTGGCCAAGGCAGAGAAGGCCGGCGACCAGCGCAAGATCCAGGCCGCCAAGGAAGCACTCGAAGCCCGCGAGGCCTGGCTGGAACAGCTCGAGAAGTCGGCGAGCGAACTCTCCTAGCCCAGGCACCACACACAGCAGGCCCCGCACCGGTTATCCACATGACCGGGGCGGGGCCTGTTCGCTTGCTCTGGGTCGGGACAGGATGGCGGCATGGTCCCAGCTTCCGGCCCTCCCGCCCCGCCGGTTCCGTCCGGCCCCGAACTGTACTCCCCCGGGCACCTTTTCACGTGGCCGGAACTCCAGGCCATGGCCTCCGATGGTGTGCTCACACGGCTCAACGAGTGCGGATACCTGGCGCCGGGCACCCGTCCCACCCCGCACCTCCGCGCCCGGGCCGCCGCGGGCCTGATCCGTCCGGCCGTCCGGCAGCGGGTGGTCGCCGGACGGATGACGGCCGCCTGGATATTCGGCTGCGCCCCGGAGCCGGACCGCCTGGCCCTCCTGGTGGACGCAAAACGGCGCATCTCCAGCCTCAGGTCCGCCCGGGGCTGCACCCTTCATGAAGTGCGTCTGGGCGCCTACGACGTCGTAAGCCTTGGCGGACTGATGGTGACCAGCCCGCTGCGGACCTCCGTGGACATAGCGCTGCACGTGGACGCCGAGCGGGCCGTGCCCGCACTCCGGGCACTTCTGGCCCAGCCCGAACTGGGCCTGCGCCTGCGGCTGCTCCTGCTGGCCGTCGAGGCTACACCCAAGATGCCGCACAAGAAGGCGGCCCTGGCGAAACTCGACAGCCTCCGGGCCGGCCCGTCGCCGTAGCATCGCAGCGCCAGCCGCGCACGGGCCCGGGCGCCCCGCCTCAGGAGGCCAGACGCCCGCGCGGGCCGTGGCCGGTACCGGCCAGTTCAGCAGCCCGTTCAGGAGCACGTTCGGCCCCGTTGATCTCGGCCCACACCGCATCGAGCGACAAGCCGAGGACACCCGCGATCGCGGCGATGGTCGGAAAGGCCGGGGTGGCCACCCGGCCCGTTTCGATCTTCCGGAGGGTCTCCGGTGAGACACCTGCGCTCAGCGCGATCTCCAGCATCGGGCGATCTCCCCTGGCGTGGCGCAGCAGGGCACCGAGGCGTTCTCCGCGCTCGACTTCGGAGGGTGTGAGCGGCAATCTGACCATGCTTCCAATTCTATTACCGGGATAATATGGCCGGTATAGTTATTGGATACTGAAAGAAGGCGCCACATGATCGAGATTCTGAACCCCACCGAACTGGCCCGGGCAAGGGAGGCCGGCGCCCTCGTCGCTGACATTCTGCAGACCCTGAAAAACCGCAGCACGGTCGGCACCAACCTCCTGGATATCGACCGCTGGGCACAGGCGATGATTGTAGAAGCCGGGGCGCAGTCCTGCTACGTCGACTACGCCCCGTCCTTCGGACGCGGGCCCTTCGGCCACTACATCTGCACGGGCGTCAACGACGCCGTTCTCCACGGGCTGCCACGCGACTACACGCTTGCCGACGGCGACCTGCTGACACTCGACCTCGCTGTGGCCAAAGGCGGCGTCGCGGCGGACTCAGCCATCAGCTTCATCGTTGGCAGCTCACAACCTCCGGAGAGCACCGCGATGATCAGCGCCACCGAGCGCGCGTTGGCCGCAGGGATCGCCGCAGCAGGCCCCGGAGCCCGCATCGGCGACATCTCCCATGCCATCGGCTCCGTCCTCAGCGAGGCGGGCTACGCCATCAACACGGAGTTTGGCGGACATGGCATCGGATCAACGATGCACCAGGACCCGCACGTCCCCAACACCGGGCGCCCCGGCCGCGGATACAAACTCCGCCCCGGGCTGCTGCTGGCGCTGGAACCGTGGGTCATGGCGGACACCGCCGAGCTGGTCACGGACGCCGACGGGTGGACCCTCCGCAGTGCAACCGGCTGCCGGACAGCACACAGCGAGCACACCATCGCCATCACCGGCGACGGGGCCGAGATCCTCACCTTGCCCCGGCAGCCGCGTCCGTGAGCAGGGGCGCGGCCCTCGTGCCCGGTGCCGCTCAGCTGCGCCTGCGGTTGCCCGTAGTGCGGTAGACGTCAAAGACACCATCGATGCGACGGACCGCGCTCAACACGTGGCTCAGGTACTTGGGGTCGCCCATCTCAAACGCGAACTTGGAGATCGCCACCCGGTCCGTGGAGGTGTGCACGCTCGCAGCCAGGATGTTGACGTGGTTTTCCGACAGGATTCGGGTCACGTCCGAGAGCAGGGACTTCCGGTCGAGCGCCTCGACCTGGATCTCGACCAGGAAGACGCTTGACTGCGTCGGCGCCCATTCGACCTCGACGATGCGGTCCGGCTGCTCCAGCAGCCCGCTGACGTTGGTGCAGTCCGTCCGGTGCACGGACACCCCGGATCCGCGGGTGACGAAGCCCAGGATCGGGTCCGGCGGGACCGGCGTGCAGCACCGCGCCAGCTTGACCCACACGTCGTCCACACCGCGCACCACAACACCGGAATCGGAGTAACGGGCCTTGGTGACCTGCGTGGGGATGGACACCTCGGTGAGGTCGTCCTCGGGCGTATCGTTGCCGCCCAGGCTTTCCACGAGGCGTTCCATGACGGACTGGGCGGAGGTGTGCCCGTCCCCCACCCCGGCATAGAGTCCGGAGATGTCGACGTACTTGAAGTCCTCGGCCACTGCGGCCAGCGCATCGTGGGTCATGAGGCGCTGCAGCGGAAGGTTCTGCTTGCGCATGGCCTTCGTCAGCAGGTCCTTGCCGCGGTCGATCGATTCCTCGCGGCGTTCCTTGCTGAACCACTGCCTGATCTTGTTCCGGGCACGCGCGCTCTTGACGAAGTGCTGCCAGTCCTGGCTGGGCCCGGCGCCTTCCGCCTTGGAGGTGAAGATCTCCACCCAGTCGCCGTGGTTGAGTTCGCTGTTGAGCGGAACCAGCTTCCCGTTGACCCGGGCACCGATGGTCCGGTGGCCCACCTCGGTGTGGACGGCGTAGGCGAAGTCCACCGGCGTGGACCCGGCGGGCAGGGCCATGACCTCGCCCTTGGGCGTAAACACGAACACTTCCCGCGCGTTGATCTCAAAGCGCAGTGAATCGAGGAACTCGCCGGGATCGGAGGTTTCCTGCTGCCAGTCCACCAGGGACCGGAGCCAGCCCATGTCGCCGTCGCGCGGGCTGCCGGGACCGGCGGCCGTGCGGTTGGGCTGGTCCTTGTACTTCCAGTGCGCCGCGACGCCGTACTCCGCGCGGCGGTGCATCTCATGCGTGCGGATCTGGATCTCCACGGGCTTGCCGCCCGGGCCGATCACCGTGGTGTGCAGCGACTGGTACATGTTGAACTTGGGCATCGCGATGTAGTCCTTGAACCGCCCGGGGAGGGGGTTCCAGCGCGAATGCATGGCGCCGAGAGCGGCGTAACAGTCCCGGACCGAGTCCACCAGGACCCGGACGCCCATCAGGTCGTTGATGTCGTCGAAGTCCTTGTCGCGGACAATCATCTTCTGGTAAATCGAGTAGTAGTGCTTGGGCCGGCCCGTGATGGTGGCTTTGATCCTGGCTTCGCGCAGGTCTTCGGTGATCTGGTTGCGGATCACCGAGAGGTTCTTTTCGCGCTCGGGGGTCCGGTCCCCCACCATGCGGACGATCTCCTCGTAGACCTTGGGGTACAGGGCGGCGAAGGAGAGGTCTTCGAGCTCCCACTTGATGGTGTTCATGCCGAGCCGGTGCGCCAGCGGGGCAAAGATTTCCAGGGTTTCCCGGGCCTTGCGCGCCGAGGACTCGGCCGAGACGAAGCGCCAGGTCCTGGCGTTGTGCAGCCGGTCGGCAAGCTTGATCATCAGGACCCGGATGTCCTTGGCCATGGCCACAACCATTTTGCGGACAGTTTCCGACTGCGCGGCCTCACCGAAGCTGACTTTGTCCAGCTTGGTCACCCCGTCCACCAGCATGGCGACTTCCGGCCCAAACTCGGCCTTCAGGTCATCCAGGGTGTAGGAGGTGTCCTCCACGGTGTCGTGCAGGAGGGCCGCAGCGAGGGTGGTTCCGCTGAGCCCCAGTTCGGCCAGGATGGTGGCCACGGCCACCGGATGTGTGATGTAGGGATCGCCGCTCTTGCGCTTCTGGCCGCGATGGCAGCGCTCGGCTACGACGAAGGCGCGCTGGATGAGGTCGAAGTCCTCTTTGGGGTTGTTGGCCCGCACAGTCCGCAGCAATGGCTCGAGGATGGGTGAATAGGCGGGGGCACCGCGCCCGGTCAGGCGGGCGAGCCGGGAGCGGGTGCGTTCGCGCCGGCCGGGGAACGTGGGGCGTGCGCCCGAGCTGTCCACCGGCACCGGCACATCGGCGCGTCCGGGAGCCACCACACCAGTCTGCGTACCCTGGCCTGGAGCCTTATCCACCGGCGCTGCTGGCGCCGGCGTCGAACGTTCTTCCAATGGAGCACCTCTCCGAACCTGTTAATTCTTCCAGTCTATTCCCGCAGCAGGATACTTCGATAACCGGCCGTTGTACGGCAACGGGCCGGAGAGCGTCACGAATGACGTTCTCCGGCCCGTGGGTAACTGCTTGGCCGCCCGGCGGGCAGGCCCTTCAGTCAGTCCGGTGCTGCAGTCCGGTGCGGCTAGGCCGTGGCCGGTTCTGCCGGGGCGCCGGTCTTGGCGGCATGGGCGCGGCGCTGGTGCACCCGCTCGGCCTGCTTGACCAGTTCCGGTTCGCCCTGGCGCAGCCAGGCGTAGAGCGGCGCCGCGATGAAGATGGTGGCCGCCGTGCCGATCAGGATCCCGACGAACAGGGCCAGGGAGAGGTCCCGCAGCGTTCCGGCACCCAGGAGCCCGGCGCCGATGAAGAGGATGGCGCCGACCGGAAGGATGGCCACCATCATCGTGTTGATGGAGCGGACCAGGGTCTGGTTGACGGCCAGGTTGACTTCCTCGCTGAACGTCCGCCGGGTGGAGGCCTGCAGGTCCGCGGTGTTCTCACGGATCTTGTCGAAGACCACCACGGTGTCGTACAGCGAGTAACTCAGCACGGTGAGGAAGCCGATGATCGCCGACGGCGTGACCTCAAAGTCGCTGAGCGCGTAGACACCGGCCGTGATGAACATCGTCACGAGCATGCCCACGATGGCCGAGAGCGACATCTTCCACGTGCGGAAATACAGCGCCATCAGCACGGCGGCCAGCGCGACGAAGATCGCCAGGCCCAGCAGGGCCTGCTTGGTGACGTCCGCGCCCCAGGTGGGGCCGATGAACGTGGAGGTCACCTCGTTGTCCGTCACACCGTAGGCTTCGGTGAGTCCGGCCTTGATCTGGAGCGTCTCGTCCTCGGTGAGCTTGTCCGTCTGGATCCGCATCGTGTTGCCCGCGACGTTGGCCACGCGGGGCACGCTGCCGGCGACGACGTCCTCGACGGCCTTCTCGCCGAGGGCCGGGTCCGTGGTCTGCACGTTGGAGACCGTGAATTCAGAGCCGCCCCGGAATTCAATCCCGAGGTTGAAGCCGCCCTTGACGACGGGCAGCAGGATCGAAAGTGCAACCAGGACGGCCGCGATCAGGAACCAGATTTTCTTGGATCCGACGAAGTCGTACGAGCGCTTGCCCGTGTAGAGCTCGTTGCCGAAATTGGCGAAGCTGGTGGCCATTTAGTTGCCCTCCTTGGACACGCTCTTGGAAGACCCGGCAAGCTGGTCCTGCCGTTCCGCGAGGCGTCGTTCTGCAATGGTCATCCGGCGTTCGGCCTCGGCCGCGGCGCCGGTGTTCTTGGCGCGGAGCGAAGCTGCCATGGCCGGCTTGTCGGCAGGCGTGCGGAACCGTCCCGCACCCCGGTACAGGGGCACCGCGCCGAGGCTCTTCGGGTCCAGCCCGGAGAGCGGGTGGCCTTCACCGAAGAACTTGGTGCGGGCCAGCAGCTGCAGGGTCGGGTGCGTGAACATAAAGACGACGATCAGGTCGGCAATGGCCGTCAGGCCCAGCGTGAACGCGAAGCCGCGCACGTTGCCCACCGCCACGAAGTACAGCACGACGGCGGCCAGCAGGTTGACGGCCTTGGACGCCAGGACCGTCCGCTTGGCACGCTTCCAGCCGTTCTCGACGGCGGAGACGAGGCCGCGGCCCTCGCGGAGCTCATCGCGGATACGTTCGAAGTAGACAATGAACGAGTCCGCGGTCTGGCCGATGGCTACGATGATGCCCGCGACGCCGGCCAGCGAGAGCCGGTAGTTCTCGGTCCAGCCAAGGATTGCGATGGCCAGGTAGGTGAACGCGCCGGCCATCACCAGGGAGGCGACGGTGACCAGGCCCAGTGCCCGGTACTGCACCAGCGAGTAGACCACCACCAGCAGCAGGCCGATCAGGCCCGCGAGCATGCCCATGCGGAGCTGCTCGCCGCCGAGGGTTGCCGAGATCTGCTGTTCGCTCTGGATCTCGAAGCTGATCGGCAGGGCGCCGAAGCGCAGCTGGTCGGAGAGGGCCTTCGCGGATTCCTCGGTGAACCCGCCCGTGATCTGCGGGCGGCCGTCGGTGATGACTGCGAGGGAGCGCGGCGCGGAAATGACCTGGTCGTCCAGGACAATGGCGAACTGCGCCTTGGGATCGGACCCGCTCTCCCCGCCGCCCGCGATGAAGAACTGGTACAGCCGCTCGGTGACTTCCTTGAACTTGGCCGTGCCTTCGTCGTTGAACTGGATGTTCACAGCCCACTCGTTGGTCACGGCGCCCTGGGCACCGCGCTGCAGCTGGAAGGACGAACCGGCGATGTTCGATCCCTTGACCTCAACCGGGCCCAGGATGTACTTGATGGCCGGCGTGTTGGCGGATGCGGGTTCGCAGGTGACCAGCGGCTTCGCCGGGTCGGAACGCTCCCGCTGCTCCTGCGACGGGTTATCGCAGTCGAGGGCCTCGAACTCCTTGTAGATCTCGGGGGTGACCCAGTTGACGTCACTGCCGTTGGTGGGCTCGGCGGTCGGCTTGGGCAGCTGGTCCTCGGGGGTCCGCGCCTCCTCGGGCACGGCTGCGCCGGGACCGGCCTGCAGGACGGGCCGGAAGTTCATGTCGGCGGAGGCCTGGATCAGGGCGCGGGTTTCCTTGGACGGCGTCCCCGGAAGGCTGACGACCACGTTGCGGCCGGACTGCGTGCTGATTTCGGCTTCGGCGACGCCGGAGCCGTCCACGCGCTGGCGGATGATCGCCACGGCCTGGTTGAGCTGCTCTTCGGTGATGTCCGAACCGCCCTCGACCTTGGGCGCCAGGATCATCTGGGTGCCGCCTTCAAGGTCCAGGGCCAGCTTGGGAGCCCAGCTCGCCTGCCCGGCCATGGTGCCGCCGGCCAGGACGGCGGTCAGGACGGCGAGGATTACGCCGAGCCAGACCAGCACCCGGAGGGCTGTGTTTTTGGGGCCAGTTCGTGCCATTGTCGATCTTTCTAGTATTTACGGAGGAACCGCCGGTGCGGGCTGTGCGGCCCGTTCCGGCGGTTGCCCGCAACCGTTACTTCGCGGGGGTGCTCAATCAGGCAGACTAGCTGTCTTTCTTGCCTTCGTCGTTGAGGCGGCGCATGGTTTCTTCGGGCGTCTCGACGCGCGGGACCGTATTGTCGGTGGTACCGGCGGTTCCGGCGGTACCACCGGCGACGGTGCCCTCAGCGGTGCCGGGCGTCTCGGCGGTCAGCGAGGACGCGTCGTTGGGAACCACGGTGGGCTCCTCGGCGGCGACAACGGGCTCGACGATCTTGGTGACGGCCTGGCGGTGCACGGTGGCGGTGTTGCCCGGGGACAGTTCCAGCAGGACCTTGTTCTCTTCCTCGTCGATCTCGACGATGCGGCCGAACAGGCCAAAGCTCGTCATGACCTCGACACCCGGGGCAAACTTCGACTGGAGCTGCGCCTGCTGCTGCTGGGTCTTCTTGTTGCGGCGGAACATCATGAAGATGAAGACGCCGAGCATGGCGAACAGCAGGATGGTCATGATGTCGATGCCGCCGCCGGCCTGCGGCTGGGTCTGGGCAGAGATAAGTCCGAACACAGGGAAAGTTCCGTTCTGTACTTGCGTAGCTGGTTTTACAGCAACGTCCGCTTCGCTCCGGGCTGGCTGGCAGGCAAAGATGCCGCGCCGACGTCGGCCAGGTGCTGGCCGCGCGCAGAGACAAAGACCCGAACGTGCCGAGCGTCATACCAGTCTAAAGGGAAAACGTTGCGCAGCGGTGCTATTGACTATTACGGATCCATTCCGGATCGGCATGAAGGCCCGGTCCGGCACCGGTGTCCGGATCGCCGTCGTCGGCCGGGAAGAGCTCCAGCGGGTCCTGCGCGAACACCCCCGGCGGCACGGCGAAGCCCAGGTGCGTCCAGGCCGGCGCGAGTGCGATCCGCCCGCGGGGGGTGCGGCCCAGCAGGCCCTCGCGGACAAGATACGGCTCGGCGACGGTTTCCACCGTTTCGGTCTCTTCTCCGACGGCGATGGCCAGGGTGGACAGGCCGACAGGACCGCCGCCGAACTTGGTGATGAGGGCATCGAGTACCGCGCGGTCCAGCCGGTCCAGGCCCCGTTTGTCCACCTCATACATGTCCAGCGCTGCGGACGCGGCCCTGGCGTCGATCTGCTCGATCCCGTGCACCAGCGCCCAGTCGCGGACCCGGCGCAGAAGCCGGTTGGCGATGCGGGGCGTGCCGCGGGAGCGGCCCGCGATTTCGCTGAACCCGGCGGAGTTGACCTTGAGGTCCAGGAGGCCGGCGGACCGCCGGAGCACGAGTTCCAGTTCGGCCACGGCATAGAACTCGAGGTGTCCGGTGAAGCCGAAGCGGTCCCGGAGGGGCCCGGGCAGCAGGCCCGCGCGCGTTGTGGCACCGACCAGCGTAAACGGCGGCAGCTCAAGCGGGATGGCCGTGGCCCCGGCGCCTTTGCCGACCACGATGTCGACCCGGAAGTCCTCCATCGCCATGTAGAGCATTTCCTCGGCCGGGCGGGACATGCGGTGGATCTCGTCGAGGAAGAGGACCTCACCTTCGGAAAGGGAGGACAGGATGGCCGCGAGGTCCCCGGCATGCTGGATGGCGGGCCCGCTGCTGATCCGCAGCGGGGCATTCATCTCCGCCGCAATAATCATGGACAGCGTGGTCTTTCCCAGGCCGGGCGGGCCGGAGAGCAGCACATGGTCGGCGCTGCGGCCGCGCATGCGGGAAGCCTCGAGGACGAGGGACAGCTGCTTCCGGACCCGGTGCTGGCCGACGAAGTCGTGCAGGCTCTTGGGCCGGAGCGCGGCTTCGATAACCCGCTCCTCCGGCTCCTCTCCCCCGCCGACCAGGGACGGCTCAGCCACGGGCGCCTATCCTGTTCCCGGCACGGGCGCCGTCCTGGCCCAGCCAGCGCAGCGTGGCCCGCAGGATCTCGGCGACATTGCCCTTCTCGGCCAGACCCGGTGAATCGGCGAGGGATTTGTCGATGCTGGACGTGGCGTCCTTCTCGGACCAGCCAAGGCTGGTCATGGCGGCAACCACCTGCGGCTTCCAGACCGCCTCGGCGGATGCCTCCGGCGCCGCGGTGCCGGCGGGGGTACCGTGCGGCACCAGCTTGCCGGCGAGTTCCAGCACAATCCGGCCGGCCACCTTGGGCCCGATGCCGGGAACCTTGGTGAAGGCCTTCCCGTCGCCGGAGTGCGCGGCGACGCGGATGGCCTCGGGCTCGTGGACCGCCAGGACTGCCAGCGCCAGCCGGGGTCCCACCCCGCTGACGCTCAGCAGGACGTCGAAGACCTCGCGCTCATCATCTGTGCCGAACCCGAAAAGGGTGAGGGAGTCCTCCCGCACGATCAGGGACGTGAAGAGTTTGCCCTCTTCGCCGGTGCGGAGCCTGCTGAGGGTCTGCGGCGTGGCGTTGACGCTCATGCCGGCGCCGTTGAGGTCGATCACTGCGGAGGACAGGCCGACGTGCGCAACGGTTCCGCGGAGAAAACTGATCAAGCCGGGCTCCTGACAATTCAACTGAAAACAGTGTCTATTTGAGACAGCTATCTAAAACAGTGTCTATTTAAACGGTGTTTATATATACGGTGTCTATATAAACGGTGCCGGCCCAACCGGCTATCCGAACATATCTACGAATACCCTACCAAGCCCTGCGGCGGCACCGGCGGATATTCAGCGGGCACGCCGCGCTTTGGCTTCCGCGTCCGCCCAGGCGCGCTGGGCGGGGGTCAGGGACTGCCCGCCCGGCGCCGGCAGGCCTGCCCGCGTGGCGGACGTGCTGGAGGCGCCACTGCCGGCCCGCCAGGCGTGGGTGATGGCCAGCGCGAGGGCGTCGGCGGCGTCTGCGGGCCGGGGCGGGGCGTCGAGCCGAAGGATTTTGGTGACCAGCTTCGTGACGGCGTCCTTGTTGGAGGTCCCGCTGCCGGTGACTGCGGCCTTAACCTCCGACGGCGTGTGCAGTGCCACCGGGATGCCGCGCCGCGCGGCGGCGGCGATCACCACGCCGGACGCCTGCGCCACGCCCATGACGGTGCTGACGTTCAGCTGCGAGAAGACGCGTTCGACGGCGAGGACGTCGGGTTCGTGCCGGTCCAGCCAGTCGTCGATCGAGGTGGCGATGACCAGGAGCCGCTGGTCCAGGCTTTCCTCGGGTGAGGTACCGACGACGCCGAACGCCACCATGGTGGCACGTCGGTTCTTCTCGACGTCCACGACGCCGATCCCGCAGCGGGTGAGGCCCGGATCGACGCCGAGGACGCGAAGGGTCACTCTGCTTCCAGTGCGGCCTGCACTTCGTCGCTGAGGTCGGCGTTGCTGTAGACGTTCTGGACGTCGTCGAGCTCTTCGAGGGCGTCCACCAGCTTCATGAACTTCTTGGCGGCATCGACATCCAGCGGCACCTGCATGGAGGGCACGAATTCGGCTTCGTCGGTGTCGTACTCGATCCCGGCTTCCTTGAGCGCCTCGCGGATGGCCTGCAGGTCGGTCGGCTCGGAGTGGATTTCGAAGCTGTCGCCGTTGTCCTTGACTTCCTCCGCGCCCGCGTCGAGCACGGCCATGAGGACGTCGTCCTCGCTGAGGCCGTTCTTCGGCAGCGACACCACGCCCTTGCGGGAGAACAGGTAGCTGACCGATCCGGGATCGGCGATGGTGCCGCCGTTGCGGGAGATGGCGAGGCGCACCTCGGAGGCTGCCCGGTTCTTGTTGTCCGTGAGGCACTCGATCAGCAGCGCCGAGCCCTGCGGCCCACGGCATTCGTACATGATCTCCGTGTAGTCAACAACTTCGCCGGTGAGGCCGGCGCCGCGCTTGATGGCGCGGTCGATGTTGTCGGCCGGGACCGACGTCTTCTTGGCCTTGGTGACGGCGAGTTCCAGGCTGGGGTTGCCGGCGAGGTCCGGGCCGCCCATGCGCGCGGCGACTTCGATGTTCTTGATCAGCTTGGCGAACGACTTTGCCCGTCGGCTATCGAGGATGGCCTTCTTGTGCTTGGTCGTCGCCCATTTGGAGTGGCCTGACATGCTTTACGCTTCTCCTCTGATCATTCGAATAAACAATTCATGCACGCGCTTCTCCCCTGTCACTTCCGGGTGGAAGGAGGTGGCGAGCAGCTTTCCGGAACGCACAGCAACAATTCTAGCCGTCCCGGCCAGGGCCTCAGGGTGGGATGCCTTGGAAGGCTCCACTTCGGCGAGGACCTCCACGCCGTCGCCGACGCGCTCCACCCATGGTCCGCGGATGAAGACCGCATGGACGGGTGCCACACCGTTGCCGGTGGCGCTGAAATCGAGGCCCTTGAAGTCGAGGTCCGTTTCGAAGGACTCGCGCTGCCGGCCGAACGCATTGCGGCGCACCGTGATGTCGAGGCCGCCGAACGTCTGCTGCGGGTTGCCGTCGAGGTCCCTGGCGGGGTCCGTGATCTGGTCTGCGAGGAGGATCATCCCGGCGCAGGAGCCGTAGACCGGCAGCCCGTCACGGATGCCGCGGCGCAGGGGGTCGCGGAGTCCGAACGCCCGGGAGAGCTTGTCGATGGTGGTTGATTCGCCGCCGGGAATAATGAGGCCGTCCAGGCCGTCGAGTTCGGCCGGCCGGCGGACGCCGACGCCGGTGGCGCCGGCGTCTTCCACCGCGTGCAGGTGTTCGCGGAAGTCACCCTGGAGGGCCAGGACGCCGATCCGCAGGCCTGAGCCCACGCGGGATTCAGGCGTGGAAGAGGGGTTGGTCATCCGAACAGCATAGTGCTCCCGGCCCCTCCGTGAGGCATGCCGGGCCCCTGCCCGGCGGGCTTGCATGCCGCCGCTGGGATATATTACAAACCATGCTTTACTTCAGCGTTCCGCTCGGAAAGTTCGTTCGCCGGGTCTCCCGGCTCAGGGGCGGAGGCTCGGCCCTTCCCGGGCTGGTGGTCGAAAAAATCGATCCCGGATTCATGCGGAGGACACTGTCGACGCTGCCGCTGGGCGTCGCCGTCGTCAGCGGTACGAACGGCAAGACGACCACCACGAAGATGGTGGTGGAACTGCTGGAGAGCCAGGGCCTGAAGGTCTTCACAAACCGGACCGGCAGCAACTTCACCCGCGGCGTGGCCGCGGCCTTGCTCGGCGAGGTGGACTGGCGCGGCCGGCTGGACGCCGACGTCGCCGTCCTGGAGCTGGACGAGGCCCACGCGGTGCATTTCGTGAACCAGGTGCCGCCACGCTACTGCCTGCTGCTCAACGTCCTCCGGGACCAGCTGGACCGTTTCGGCGAGATCGATAAGACGGCGCAGCTGCTGCAGCACATTGCGTCGAAGACCACGGGCACCGTGGTCCTGAACCGGGAGGACCCGCGCGTCGCCCGAATCGCGGAAACGCTCAACCCTGCCACCGCCGCCGGCCCCGAGGTCCGTTACTTCGGCCTGGACGATTCGCTGCTGAGCACCTTCCCGAACGACGACGAGCTGCGCGCCGCCCCCGGCAGCCCGGTGCCGGCGGCGCCCGCGAAGCCGCACGCCGACGTCGTGCTGCGCCGGGTGGGCGCGGCGGACGCCGACTTTGAGTACGACGGCGTCACGGCAACGACGGCGATGAAGCTCCGGGGCGTGTACAACATTTTCAACGCCGCCGCCGCGCTGACCCTGGCCCGGGCGATTGCGGTCAAGGACGCGGGGACCGGACAAACAGGCGCGGACAACGCCGGGCTCCTGGAGGCGCTGTCCCAGGTGGCGCCGGCGTTCGGCCGCGGCGAGAGCCTGGTGGTCGACGGCCTGCCGCTGGACCTGGTGCTGGTGAAGAATCCCAGCGGCTTCCGGCTGGGTCTGAAGTCCTTCCCGGCGGCCGGCTACGCCACGATGATCGCGATTAATGACAACTATGCCGACGGCCGCGACATGTCCTGGCTGTGGGATGTTGAGTTCGACACCCTCCGCGACGGCGGCGTGGACCAGCTGAGCGGCTCCCGCGCCTACGACATGGCGCTCCGCCTGCAGTATGACGACGTGGCGATCGGGGCCGTGGACACCGAGATCGCTCCGGCCCTGGCGGCCTTCATCAGCGGCGCACGGGACAAGCCGAAGCGGATTTTCTGCACCTACACAGCCATGCTGGCGATCCGCCGCGAGCTGTCCAAAATCACCACAGTAGAGGTGGTCTCATGACCCCCCAGTCCGATTCCAGCCTTTCGTTCGGGCACGTCCTCCCGCCGGAGGAATCCCCCGCGCCCTCCAAAGGAACCATCCGGGTCGTGCAGCTGTATCCGCGCGACATGAACATCTACGGCGACTGGGGCAACGCCCTGGTGCTGGCCCAGCGGCTGCGCTGGCACGGTTACACACCGGAGCTGCTGGAGTACAACGTGGGCGACGAGTTCCCGGCCGACGTTGACCTGATTGTCGGCGGCGGCGGGCAGGACAGCGGCCAGCTCGTCATCCAGGATGACCTGCTGTCCCGCGAGACCGTGCTAAAGCAGCTGGCCGAGGACGGCACGCCCATGCTGGTGATCTGCGGGCTCTACCAGCTGTTCGGCAAGTTCTTCAAGACCCGGACGGGTTCCGTGATCCCGGGGATCGGCATCCTGGACGTGGAGACCAACGGCACCGACGAACGGCTGATCGGCAACGTGTCCGTGTCCTCCCCCGAGTTCGGCACAATCCTGGGCTATGAAAACCACAGCGGCCAGACCACCCTTGGCCCGGGCGTGTCACCGCTGGGAACCACCGCCAAGGGCACGGGCAACAACAGCGCCGACGGGCAGGAAGGCGCCCGCTACCGGAACATCGTGGCGAGCTACCTGCACGGCTCCCTGCTGCCGAAGAACCCGGCACTGGCGGACTTCCTCATCCGGACCGCCGTCGAACGCAAATACGGCAGCTTCACCCCCGGCGCCTTGGATGACACCTACGCGGTCCTCGCCCGCGAGCACGCCGCCCGCCGCCCGCGGTGAGCCGTCAGCCGCCGTCGGACTCGAAAACGCCGGAAACCGTCGGACGCGCCGGAACGATACGGCGACCCCGCGCGCTTCCGGCGACCGCGGGAGAGGAGCAGCGCGCGTTGATCCGGATTGACCGTGACAACCCCGGCCGGGCGGACGTCCGGCAGCTCCTGGCCGAGCACCTCGCGGACATGTTCGCGACGTCGCCCGCGGAAAGTGTGCACGCTCTGGATCCTGCGGCTCTTGCCGGGCCCGGGATCAGCTTCTGGACGGCGCGCGAGGACGGTGAACTGCTCGGGTGCGGGGCGCTGAAACAGCTCGGGACCGGCGCGTCCGGGGCCAAGCAAGGCGAGATCAAGTCGATGCGCACCGCCGCCCACGCGCGGGGACAGGGCGTCGCCACCCTGCTGCTGAACCACATCGTGGACGAGGCCCGGCGCGGCGGTTACGGCCGCCTCTACCTTGAGACCGGCAGCCAGGACTTCTTCAAACCGGCGCGCCGGCTGTACAGGCGGCACAGATTCGAAATCTGCCCGCCCTTTGTCGGCTACACGGAGGACCCGAACAGCGTCTTTATGACCCTGGCTCTGGACGCGCCCCGGCCCTAGGGCCCGGAGCCCGCGGTTGCCCGGCGGCTTCAGCTGCGGCCGGCATAGGCCAGCACGTCGCGGGCCATGCGCCCGCTGGAGGCGGCCCGGAAGTGGCCTTTCCCCTCGTACCAGACGAGGGTGCAGTCCGGGATCAGCCCGGCCGTTTCCGCCGCGGTGTCCCGGCGGAAAAACAGGTCGGTGGTGCCGCAGATCAGCAGCACGGGGCGCCGGATGAGCGGAAGCACCGCCCGGGAATCGAAGGTCATCTCCCCCTTTACCTCGGTGAGCACGTCCTGGGCGGGAAAGGCGGATCCACTGAGGAGCCGGCGGGTGATGATGGGCCCGATCAGCCGCCGCAACCACCACGTTCGCCGGCCCGGGAACATGTACTCCGCGAAGATGGTGCCGGCCCCGCGCGGGTCTCCGGCCGCCAGTGCCGTGGCCATCCGGGCATCAACGTCCTTGCCCCAGTCGCTCAGCTCAGCCGCGGTGACCACCAGGGCGATGTGGCCGAAGACGTCCGGATGCCGCGCGGCCAGGTACTGCCCCACCATCCCGCCAAACGACTCCGCCACAACGAGGTCCACACGCCCGCCGAACTGCTCGGCGATCAGTTGGGCGTAGTCGTCCGCCATGTCAGCGATGGTGTGCTCCGGCGGCATGCCCCGGCGGCGGGTGACAACCCAGACGGCGTAGCCGGCCTGGAGAAAGAGATCGAACTGGCGCCGGTATATTCCCCGCAGCATTCCCTTGGGAACCGTGCTCCCCGGCCCGCCCTGGATGAAGAGGAGCGTCTTGGAGCCGCTGCCCCAGGTGACATACTCCATGCCGTTGGCGAAGGTCCCCTTCCGGGGTTCCCGGTCCGCCGTCGATACTCTGCCCACGAAAAGCCTCCAGTCCGGGACGGGCTACGGTTCCGTAGTGATCAGCAGCTCGTGGGCTCCCGCAGCCGCGGCCCCCATCGACTCGACTACAGTCTGTGTGCGCTTGCGGGTGGCGGCGTCTGCCGCGGCACTGGCGCAGGTGCCCTGCGGAGCATCGGACGCCACGGAGCACCAGCGGTACGGTCCGCGGACCATCACCGACGGCGCCCAGGCCAGGTCGGAGGCGGTCCAGGTGCCGGCGTCGTCTTGGCTGAACTGGGCCCGGACCAGCAGCCCTTCATTGTTCACCACATAGTTCGGCGAAAGTTCGGTGATCCCGTTGCCCAGTCCGTAGACAATCCAGGTGCCCTTGTACTTCTCGATCGGCAGGACCGAGTGCGAGTGGTGGCTGTAGATCATGGTGAACTGGCCGCTGTCCGCGAGGGCGTGCGCGACCGATGTCTGCTCGGCGTTGGGGACACTGGAGTATTCGTCGCCGGCGTGCATCGCGGCGAGCACGATGTCGGCACCGAGTTCCCGGGCCTTTTTCGCCTTGGCGATCATCACCTCGGGGTCAAGCATGTCCACCTGCCAGGCGGCCTCCGGGACCTGCCCGTTCAGGCCGTAGGTCGCACTGATCACCGCGATTTTCGCCGCCGCCGTCGGCACAATCAGGATGCCTTCCGAGTCGACTTCGCTCCGGTAGGCACCCGTGTGCTGCAGCCCCGCAGCGTCCAGGGCGTCCAGGGTCCGGACCAGCCCGGCGGTGCCGCGGTCAATCGTGTGGTTGCTGGCGGTGGTGCACACCTGATAGCCCACCTGCCGGGCTGCCGTGAGAATCTGCGGCGGAACGTTGAATGACGGGTAGGCGGAGAACGGCCCGGCCGGTCCGGCCACCGGCGTCTCCTGGTGGCAGACCGCAAGGTCGCTCTTCTCGATGTACTTGCGCTGGCCCTCAATCAGGGGCCCGAAATCCAGTCCCTTGGCGCCCGTCGCCAGCGCGTCCGCGCGGGCCTGTTCCCAGAGCTGGGCGTGGACCAGCATGTCGCCGGTGACCACCACCGACGTGCACCGGACAGCCTCGCAGCCGGGCCCCTTCCCGGGGGTCGGAGTCGGCGTCGGGGTGGCGGTCGGAGTGCCCGACGACGGCGCCGCCGGGTCCGGGGTCTGGGCCGCGGCCGGTCCGGTGGTGGTGCCGCCGGCGGCGGCCGGAGAACCCGACGGGCTGCTGTCCGGGCCGGCGCCGATGCCGCAGGAGGCCACGGCGGCCATCAGGGAGACCGATGCAGCGGCGGCAAGAAGCCGTCCCCGCAGCCGGGAGGTGTTGGTACGCATGGCGCAATCCTACGGCGGCGGGGGCCACAACACGCTTAGCAGACCGTTGATGGCCACCCCTTTACATGAAAGAGTCATTTCATGACTAATCCCCTCATGAGCCCCAGTCCCCTGCCGTTCGGCCTGCCGCCGTTCGCGGACATCACCGCCGAACACTACGCGGAAGCCGTGGAGGCCGGCCTGGCCGCGCACCTCGCGGAGATCCAGGCAATCGTGGACACTCCGGAGCCCGCCACCTTTGAAAACACCGCGCTGGCCATGGAACGTTCGGGACAGCTCCTGCAGCGCGCCGCCGCGTCGTTCTTCACGCTCGTTTCCGCCGACGCCTCCGACGCCATCCGGGAACTTGAAACCACACTGGCCCCGAGGTTCTCGGCGCACCAGGACGCCGTGTACCTGAACCGGGCGCTGTTCGAACGGTTCGCCGCCGCCCCCACCGACAAGCTCGACGCCGAATCGGCGCGCCTGGTGGAGGAGTACCTCAAGGAGTTCCGCCAGTCCGGCATCCAGCTCGACGACGCCGGCCAGGAGCGGCTGAAGGCCGTCAACGCCGAGCTCTCCCGGCTCGGCACCGAATTCGGCCAGCGGGTGAAGGAAGCGATGAAGGCCGCCTCACTGCTGCTCGACGACGCCGCCGAGCTCGCTGGCCTGCCCGCGGACGACGTCGCCAGCGCCGCGGAGGCCGCCCGCACCGCCGGGCACGAGGGCAAGTACCTGCTGACGCTGATCCAGCCCAGCAACCAGCCCGCCCTCGCCGCCCTGGACAACCGGGACGTCCGCCGCCGCCTCTACGAGGCATCAATCGGCCGCGGGAGCGACGGCAGCGCCCTCGATGTCCAGGACCTGGTCAAGGACATGGTCCGGCTCCGCGCCGAGAAGGCTGCGCTGCTGGGCTTCGCCAACTACGCCGAACTCGTCGTCGACCAGCAGACCGCACCGGACTTCGCCGCCGTGCAGACCATGATGAACCGGCTCGCGCCGGCCGCTGTCCGGAACGCCGACGCCGAGGCCGAAGCACTGGCCGAGGTGGCCGGCCACCCCCTCGAAGCCTGGGACTGGGCGTACTACTCGGCGAAGGTCAAACGGGAGCGCTACGCGGTGGACGAGCAGGCCCTGCGGCCGTACTTTGAGCTGGACCGCGTCCTGCACGACGGCGTGTTCTTTGCCGCCAATGCCCTGTACGGCATCACCTTCCACGAGCGCCCCGACCTCGCCGGCTACCACCCCGACGTGCGGGTCTGGGAAGTCCGCAACGCGGACGGGACCGGGCTGGGCCTGTTCCTCGGTGACTACTACACGCGCGAATCCAAGCGCGGCGGGACCTGGATGAATTCCCTCGTGGAGCAGTCCGGGCTGCGTGGCACCCGGCCTGTGGTGATCAACAACCTCAACATCTCCAAGCCGCCGGCCGGCGAGCCCACGCTCCTGACCCTGGACGAGCTCCGCACCACGTTCCACGAGTTCGGCCACGCCCTGCACGGCCTGTTTTCCTCGGTCACCTACCCCCGGTTCGCCGGCACCTCCGTGCCGAGGGACTTTGTGGAGTACCCCTCGCAGGTCAACGAGATGTGGATTATGTGGCCGGAGGTCCTGGCCAACTACGCACGCCACCACGCCACGGGCGAGGCACTGCCGCAGGAGGTGGTGGACAAGCTCGATGCCGCGCAGCTGTGGGGCGAGGGCTTCGGGACCACGGAATACCTGGGTGCAGCCCTACTGGACCTCGCCTGGCACGTGCTGGACGGTTCCGAGGTGCCCGGGGATGTCCTCGAATTTGAGGCGAAGGCCCTGGCGGCGGCCGGTGTGGCGCACCACCTGATCCCGCCGCGCTACCGCACCGGCTACTTCCAGCACATCTTCGCCGGCGCCGGCTACGCCGCGGGCTACTACTCCTACATCTGGAGCGAAGTACTGGACGCCGAGACCGTGGAATGGTTCAAGGACAACGGCGGCCTCACCCGGGCCAACGGCGACTTCTTCCGGGCCGAGCTGCTCTCCCGTGGCAACAGCCGTGACCCGCTGGAGTCATTCCGGGCGTTCCGCGGCCGCGACGCCCGGCTGGAGCCGCTGCTGAAGCGCCGCGGTCTCGACTAACCCTCATCGGTTGCTCCGTACCCGCCCTTTTGGAGCGTCATAACGGCAGTTACGGAGCAATCGACGGGGGGGGAATAACGACGGCGGCCGGCCACCAAAATAGGTGACCGGCCGCCGTCGTGGTACGGGCTTGGTGCGAAGCGCGCCTAACTCGCTCGGCTTAATAAGACGCGCCTAACTCGCTCGGCTTAATAAGAGAGGGCGCAGAGGCTCAATGGCCGGGGCGCCCCGCGCCACGGCCATTGAGAAGCGCCCGAACAGTTACCAGCCGCGCTCGGCGAGGCGGTGCGGCTGCGGGATCTCGTCGACGTTGATGCCGACCATGGCCTCGCCCAGGCCGCGGGAGGCCTTGGCGATCTCCTCCGGGTCGTCGAAGAAGGTGGTCGCCTTCACAACGGCGGCGGCACGCTGGGCCGGGTTGCCGGACTTGAAGATGCCGGACCCGACGAAGACACCGTCGGCGCCGAGCTGCATCATCATCGCGGCGTCGGCCGGGGTGGCGATGCCGCCGGCGGTGAACAGGACCACGGGGAGCTTGCCGGTGGCGGCAACTTCCTTGACCAGTTCGTACGGTGCCTGCAGCTCCTTGGCGGCGACGTAGAGCTCGTCCTCGGCCATGCCGGCGAGCTTCTTGATCTCAGAGCGGATCTGGCGCATGTGCGTGGTGGCGTTGGAGACGTCGCCGGTGCCGGCCTCGCCCTTGGAACGGATCATCGCCGCACCTTCGTTGATGCGGCGCAGCGCCTCACCGAGGTTGGTGGCGCCGCAGACGAAGGGAATCGTGAAGTTCCACTTGTCGATGTGGTTGGCGTAGTCGGCCGGGGTCAGGACCTCGGACTCGTCAATGTAGTCCACGCCGAGGGTCTGGATGACCTGCGCCTCGACGAAGTGGCCGATCCGGACCTTCGCCATGACCGGGATGGAGACGGCCGCGATGATTGCCTCGATCATGTCCGGATCGGACATGCGGGACACGCCGCCCTGGGCGCGGATGTCGGCGGGAACGCGTTCCAGCGCCATGACTGCCACGGCTCCGGCATCCTCAGCGATGCGGGCCTGCTCGACGTTAACGACGTCCATGATGACGCCGCCCTTGAGCATCTCCGCCATGCCGCGCTTGACGCGGTTGCTGCCCGTAACGCTCTTCGCGGACGCGCCGGCTTCGCTGCTTACATCAGGTGTAGACACAAAAACCCCTATGGGTAGATAGATGACCTCGCCGGAGCGCGGACGGCACACAAATGCCGCTTCGCAGACACCGGATTACCGGATCCATTGGCCGGTAGTGCTAATACTAGTCCCCCGCCGCGCCGGGTCGAATTCGGGTTACACCCGCTGACAGGCCGGAGCGTCGCGCTCAGTCAGCCTGTCCGGTCGCGGTGCCCCCGGTCTCTTCGAGCGACTGGCGGCGCACGGTGACGATCCGCTGAATGATCGTCACGAGGCTCGCAGCGGCGAGGAGGCACAACGTGCCAAAAAGCACCACGGTGGGCAGGCCGATGCCCGTGAGGCCGGTGACCACCAGGACGGAGACCAGCCGCTCGGCACGCTCGGCGAGGCCCACGTTTGCCTGGAAGCCCAGCGCCTCGGCTTTCGCCCGGGCGTAGGAGACCACCATGCCCAGGACGAGGCAGACGACGGCGGCGATCGCGATCGGGGTGTTCTCCCCTCCGGTGAAGAACCAGATGGCGACGCCGGCGAACAGGGCGCCGTCGGCTATCCGGTCCAGGGTGGAATCCAGGAAGTTGCCCCAGCGTCCTCCGCCCTTTTGCATCCGTGCCATGATGCCGTCGATGACGTCGGAGAAGATGAAGGCCGTGATGAAGAGGGTGCCCCACCAGAGCTGGCCCAGCGGGTAGAACACCAAAGCGCCGACCACCACGCCGAGCGTTCCGACGATGGTCACGGCGTCCGGGGAGACTCCGATCCGCAGCAGCCAGCGGGCAAGCGGGGAGAACAGCGCGGTGAAGAAGCCGCGCGCGTGCCTATTTAGCATCCGTGGCCCCGGCGGCCGCCTGCCCCGCGCCGCTGGCCTGGGGCCAGGCGTCCGCCACCTGCTGGCGGACCTCGCCCAGGGTCTGGGTGATCGCCTTGGTCTGGGCGATGATCGGGAAGAAGTTCCCGTCGCCGCCCCACCGCGGCACCACGTGCTGGTGGAGGTGCCCGGCGATCCCGGCGCCGCCGGTCACACCCTGGTTCATCCCGAGGTTGAAGCCGGTGGGATTGGCGACCTTGCGCAGCACGCGCATGGCGGTCTGCGTCAGCTCGGCGAATTCGGCGGTTTCCTCCACGGTCAGGTCCGTGTAATCGGGGATGTGCCGGTACGGGCAGACCAGCAGGTGGCCCGGGTTGTACGGGAAGAGGTTCAGCACGACGTAGCTGGTCCGCCCCCGGTAGACGATCAGGGAATCGTCGTCCTCGCGTTCCGGCGCCACACAGAACGGGCAGTCGTCCACGTTCTTGAACTGGTGCTGCCCGCCCTTGATATACGCCATCCGGTGCGGGGTCCACAGGCGCTGGAACGCGTCCGGCACCCCGGCCAGGCCAAAGTCGTCGGTCACGCCGTCGTCCCCCGGATACTCCGGAGCGGCCCCTGTGGTTTCCTGCATGCCTGTTTCTTCCCTGTCCGCTAGCTGGTCCGGTTGCGGACGGCGTCGACGATCCGCTGTACGGCCTCGGCCACCGGCACGCCGTTGTCCTGGCTGCCGTCCCGGAAGCGGAAGGACACGGCGCCGGCTTCGGCGTCGTCCCCGCCGGCGATCAGCACGAACGGGATCTTGTCCTTGCTGGCGGTGCGGATCTTCTTCGGGAACCGGTCCGAGGATATGTCCACCTCGGCGCGGATGCCCGCAGCCTTGAGCTGGTCCACGACGTCGAACATGTAGTCGTTGAAGGCCTCGGCCACCGGGATGCCGACCACCTGGACGGGGGCCAGCCAGGCCGGGAAGGCACCGGCGTAGTGCTCGGTGAGCACACCCATGAACCGTTCCACGGAACCGAACAGGGCGCGGTGGATCATCACCGGGCGCTGGCGGGTGCCGTCCGCGGCCTGGAACTCGAGTTCGAAGCGCTCGGGCAGGTTGAAGTCCAGCTGGATCGTCGACATCTGCCAGGTCCGGCCGAGGGCGTCCTTGGCCTGGACGGAGATCTTGGGGCCGTAGAACGCGGCTCCGCCCGGATCGGGGATGAGCTCCAGTCCGGAGGCTTCGGCTACCTCGGCGAGGGTGCGGGTGGCTTCGTCCCACGTGGCGTCGTCGCCCACGAACTTGTCCGGGTTCTTGGTGGACAGTTCCAGGTAGAAGTCGTCCAGGCCGTAGTCCTTGAGCAGGCCCAGCACGAAGTTCAGCGTGGTGGTGAGCTCGTCCTTCATCTGCTCCCGGGTGCAGTAGATGTGGGCGTCGTCCTGGGTCATGCCGCGCACCCGGGTGAGGCCATGCACCACACCGGACTTCTCGTAGCGGTAGACGGAGCCGAATTCGAAGAGCCGCAGCGGCAGTTCACGGTAGGACCGTCCGCGGGAGCGGAAGATCAGGTTGTGCATGGGGCAGTTCATCGGCTTCAGGTAGTAGTCCTGGCCGGGCTTGCGCACGGTGCCGTCCTCGTTCAGTTCCGCGTCGATGTGCATCGCCGGGAACATGCCCTCCTTGTACCAGTCCAGGTGGCCGGAGACTTCGTAGAGGTGGCCCTTGGTGATGTGCGGGGTGTAGACGAAGTCGTAGCCGGCGTCGACGTGGCGCTGGCGGGAGTAGTCCTCCATGGCCTTGCGGATGATGCCGCCCTTGGGGTGGAACACCGGCAGGCCGGAGCCCAGCTCGTCCGGGAAGGAGAACAGGTCAAGTTCAGCGCCGAGCTTGCGGTGGTCGCGGCGTTCGGCCTCGGCGATGCGCTCCTGGTATGCCTTGAGGGCGTCCTTGGTGGGCCAGGCGGTGCCGTAGATGCGCTGCAGCTGCTGGTTGTTCTGGTTGGCCAGCCAGTAGGCGGCGGAGGACCGGGTCAGCGCGAAGGCGTTGGAGATCAGCTTGGTGTTGGGCAGGTGCGGGCCGCGGCACAGGTCGCACCAGATGCTGTCCCCGCTCTTGCGGTCCACGTTGTCGTAGATGGTGATGTCACCGGCGCCGACCTCGACGTTGACACCTTCGCCCGCTTCGGCGGCGTTGTTCTTCTTGCCCAGCAGTTCGAGCTTGTACGGCTCGTCCTTCATGGCCTCGCGGGCCTCATCCTCGGTGACCACGCGGCGGACGAACTTCTGGTTCTGGTTGATGATCTTCTGCATCATCTTTTCCAGGGTCTTCAGGTCCTCGGGCGTAAAGGGTTCCTCGACGTCGAAGTCGAAGTAGAAGCCGTCGGTGATGTAGGGCCCGATGCCCAGCTTGGCGTCAGGGCGCAGCTGCTGCACGGCCTGGGCCATGACGTGGGCGGCGGAGTGGCGCAGGACGTTGAGGCCGTCCGGGGAGTCGATGGTGACGCCCTCGATCGTGGCATCCTCGGGCAGCGGCTGGTCCAGGTCCTTCAGCTCGCCGTTGACGCGGGCCACTACGACGTCGCGGCGCTCAAAAAAGAGTTCCGCGCCGGTGGTCCCGGTAGTCACCTTGGTCTCTTCGCCATCGACGAGAAGGGTGATCTGCTGGGCATCTGACACGGGTGTCTCCTATTCAAAGTTTAGGCTTCGTAGCTTGTGGCGTACGGGGACCACAGCCAGCCTCGTCCATGCTATCGGTTTCTGAAGAGGCCAACCAACGCACCGCTCAGCCTCCCATCCCGGTAATGGCAAGGTTCCGGCTGATCCCGTCCAGCGCGCCGGGCGGCTCAGGTTCCCGGCGCTCCGTGATCCCGGAAGCCGTAACCGGGAACGGCAGGGTCTCGGTGCGGCTCAGGTCCCAGGCCATGCTGGCGCTGATGCTGATCCCCCTTGGCCCGGTCCGCCGGGTGGTTCCCCGGATCAGCAGCAGCCGGGTGCCGAACAGCAGCTGACCGGCCAGCTTCTGGGCCTCATGGAAGAAGACCGAGTCCACGCAGCCCGTGCCGTCGTCGATGCTGATGAACACCACGCGGCGCCCGCCCCGCATCGGAGGGGTCTGGGTGGCGACGCGGACCCCGGCGACCAGCACCTCGGTGCCGTTGCGCAGTCCCAGCAGCCGGTCCGCGGTGGTGACACCCAGCCGGTCCAGCAGCGGCCGGTGGCTGGCCATCAGGTGGTCGCTGACATCCACCGCCATCAGGTCCAGCTCCGCCCGGACGGTATCCACCAGGGTGGGCGCGGGCAGGACGGCCTTGAGGTTTTTCAGCTCGACGTCTCCCAGCGGCAGCGACAGCTGCCCCTCGATCACGTCGGTGCCTTTCCGCTGCGGCCTGCTTTGCAGGGTCTGCAGATGGTGCACCAGGTCCGCGCGGTTGGCTGTCCCGCCGGAGGCCCGGTGCAGGGAATCGAAGGCACCGAGCTGGGCCAGCCGCTGGATGCTGGGTTTGCTCAGCCGTGACCTGACCCGCAGGTCCGCGAGCGAGTCGTAGGGCTGTCCCGCCACGATCCTTTTCAGTTCTGTTCCGGAGAGACCGTAGATGCCGTTCAGGCTCAGCCGGATGCCCAGCCTGCCACGGTCCGGGCCGGCGGCCACGCGTTCCACCCGGTACTCGGCCTGGCTGCGGTTGATGTCCAGGGGCAGGATCGGGATGCCGAGCCGCCGCGCCTCGGCCACCAGGAGCCGTTTGGGGTACATTCCCGGATCGTGTTCCCACAGCCCGGCGAGGAAGGCCTCCGGGTGGTGGGTCTTGAGCCAGGCCGACTGGTAGGTGGGCACGGCAAAAGCGGCGCCGTGGGCTTTGCAGAAACCAAAGCTGCCGAAGGCCTTGAGTGTGCCCCAGACCTTGTCCACCACTTCGGGGCTGTACCCCCGCGACCGGGCCTCCTTCCGGAAGAACTCCTCCACCCTGCCTTCCAGGACCTCGTTGCCGAGGGCGCGGCGGAATTCGTCGGCCCGCGCCAGCCCGCAGCCGGTCATGACGTCAAAGGTCTTCAGGATCTGCTCATGGAACACTGTGACCCCGTGGGTCTCCTTCAGGACGGGCTTGAGGTCCGGATGCGGATAGATCTCCGGCGCGAAGCCGTGCCGGTGCTCCAGGAAGGGCCGGACCATGTCGGACTTCATCGGTCCCGGCCGGAACAGGGAGATGTCGATAATGAGGTCATTGAACTCACGGGGAGCCAGTTTCCCGATGAGCTCCCGCTGCCCGGGCGATTCGATCTGGAAGCAGCCCAGGGTGTGGGTGCTGCGGATCAGCTCATAGGTGGGTTCGTCGTCGAGCGGCACGGCGTTCAGGTCGATCGTGCCGTCCGCGGCGATGTAGTCCGGGCCTGTCCCGTCCTCCCCCACCGGGTGGGCGCCGGCTGCGACCACCTCGGCCTTGGAGGGATGCAGGCGGATCACCTCGCGGACGGCGAAGGCCATGGCACTTTGCATCCGGACGCCGAGGACATCGAGTTTGAGCATGCCCATCGGGTCCATGTCATGCTTGTCGAACTGGCTCATCGGCAGGCCAAGTCCGCTGGGCTGCACGGGAGTCCGGTCCAGCAGGGTCGCGTCCCCCAGGATCACCCCGCAGGGATGCATGGAGATGTGGCGCGGCAGCCGGTCCAGCCGTTCGGTGAGGTCCACCAGCAGATCCAGCTGGTGGTTCCCGCCGGCGTCGCGCTGGCCCACCCGGCCGGCGAACTCCTTCAGCTCGGGTTTCTCCTCGAGGGCTTCACGGAAGTTCCGGGCCGAGAAACGCCACAGCTGCTTGGCGATGTCGCCAATTTCGCCCTCCTCCATGCCCAGGGCAAGGCCGGCGTCGCGCACGGCACCGCGGGCGCGGTAGCCGTTCTGCATGCTCATGAGCGTGACGCGCTCGGCGCCGAAGCGCTCAAAAATTTTCCGGTAAACGTTGTGCCGCTCGGCGCTTTCGACGTCGATGTCGATGTCCGGCAGCGTGGCGCGGTCCCGGGACAGGAAGCGTTCGAAGATGAGGTCGTGCTGCAGCGGGTTCACCTGGCTGACGTCGATCAGGTAGTTGACCAGGCTGGAGGCCCCGGAGCCGCGGGCCGCGGCCCGGACTCCCATGTCCTGGATCATGCGGGAGACCTCGGCCACGGTCAGGAAGTACGCGGCGAAGCCCAGGCTGTCGATGATCCGCAGTTCGTGTTCCAGCCGCGAGCGCAGCTCCCCGGCGGGTTTGCCCGTGATCCCGGGGAACCGCCTGCTGATGCCTGCCTCGCAGCGCAGGGTGAGCTCAACGAGGGCGTCTCCGGCAATGCCTATCACGGAGGCTTCCGGCACCACCGGCTGCTTCCATCCCATGTCCGTGACCGGGTCCATCCGGCAGCGGTCCGCGAGCGCCTCGGTCTGCGCCATCAGGCTTTTGAGGTCGGCGGCGCCGTATCCGGCGGCGTGCATGATCTCCTTGCCGAGCTGGAGCATCTGGCCGGCGGATTTGAGCCAGCCCTGCCCGTTGGGCTGCAGCAGCGGCGCGGCGGAAAGTTCGGGCAGCGATTTGAGGGTGCGGGCGGAGTCCAGCACATCCGCGGTGGCCGCACCGTCCTCGGCGACATAGCGCACGGCGTTGCTCAGCACTGCGGGTACCCCGTGCTCGGCGGCGAGCTTGAGCATCCGCACCGCGTGGGCGGTGCTGAGCGGCTCCCCGGGGGGGCTGAGCTGGCTGACCACCTCAGCGGCGATGGTTCCGGCGGGCATGGCGTCCAGCCAGCGTTTGAACAGGGTGCGGGGGCGCAGGTAGCGCCGACCTCCCATGGCCCGTCCGGCGTCGGAGTCCGGCCCGATCAGCACGGTCAGCACTGGCTTGAGGGTTTCCGGGTGCAGGGCGCGGGATGCCAGCTCTGCCCGGGTCACAGCCACAGGCACCGCTCCCCCCGCCTTGCCCGTGGTGCGGGCATGCGCATCGGAGATCAGCCGGCACAGCGCACGGTAGCCGGCGCCGTCGTTGTGGCCGTGGGCGAGCACGACGACGCGTCCCCCCACCTGGGTGCGGAGGTCACCGTCGTCGTCCAGGACCGCCAGGTCCACCCCGACCACCGGATCCACCCCTCGGCCATGCAGGCTTTCAGGTGCTTGACAGTGCCGTAGAGGCCGTCGCGGTCGGTGCAGGCGAGGGCCGTGGCCCCGTCCGCGGCCGCCGCGGCAGCCAGCTCCTCCGGCCAGGACACCCCGTAGTGGGCGCTGAAGGCTGTGGAGACATGGAGATGGGTGAAGCTCATGCTGATTCCGGCTCCCGCACGGAAACCAGGGCGTCGTGGATGCGCAGCAGGCGCCAGCGCCCGCTGGCCATATGCCGGGTGAGGTCCAGGGTGAAGGTCCCGGCGTCGGCAGTATCCGCCCTGCCCCCTTGGATTTGCACTTGCACCCGCCAGATCTCATGGTCCACGAGCCCCGGCCCGCTCCCCAGGGGCGCCCGCTGCTCTTCGGCCCACCACTGGCGCCGTTCGAACCAGCGGACCGGTTCGGCGCAGACTGTGTAGGCGCGGCCGGCCCAGGTCAGCTCCCGGGGCTCGCCGGAGGGTGTGCAGAGGACATCCACCCCCTCGCTGAACATGCCCATCACGCCTCCCGGACCACACCATCTGCACCCCCGCCTGCGCTCAGGCCGGAACCCAGCCAGTCGGAAGTTATTCGAAGATATCTTCGAATAACTCCAGTCTACGACGGTGCCGGGACAAAACCTAGATCAGGGGTGGACGGACGCTGGCACAGGTAGCAGGATTGAGCCATGAGCTCCCATAACGCACTCCTGAAGCACGTAAGCATCGCCGCCGAGGACGCATCCTTGGTGGCGAAGTTCGATATTGACGGGAATATCCCCGGCCAGGGTGCCTATGTGGTGGGGCTCGTCGCGGCAACCCCGGACCATTCCCATCAGCGGCGAATGGGGATCGAGTTCATGAACGGGGAGGCCGTCTCCTTCTACTGCTTCAGCCATGACGGCACGGAGGAGAACTTTGACCTCAAGGGCGTGGAACATTCCGGCAACACCATTACCGGGTATTTCCCGCTCAGCACCGTCATGGGCCTGGCGAAGGGGCACCTCATGACAGCGTTCAGCGACTGCGACGGCCGCGAGTACCAGGCGAATGTCCCGGTGGAGGAAGCCCTCTAGGCGGCGGGGCCTAGGAGCTGGCTTTGTAGACTTCCAGCTCGAGCGTGATGAAAGCATCGATCATGGCCCGGTAGGTTTTTTCCACGAGGTCGACGTCGATGTCCTTCTGTTCCGCCGTGGCGCGGACGTGCTCGATAACCCGTTCCACACGGCCGGGGGCCCGCACCTCGGCGCTGTCCGACTTGAGGGTTCCGGCGATCCGGATCAGGCGCTCGCGGCGTCCGATCAGGGACACGATCTGCTCGTCCACCTCGTCAACAGCCACCCGCACGGCAGCAAGCTGTTCCCGGTCGGCCTTGGCAGCTTTATCGTCTTCGTGATTTGTGGACATGTCCATGACAGTATCGAAAGATGCAGCCACGAGTCGATTTAATTTCACTGGGTGTCCGCAGCGTTGACGCCTCCCGCAGCTTCTATGTCGACGGCCTGGGCTGGCCCGTCCACCGGGAAGTCCGGGGCGAGGTCCTGTTCATCCAGGCCAACCACGGCCTCATCCTCTCCCTGTGGGATGCCGGGCAGATGCAGGCCGAAGCCGCCACCGATCCCCCCGCCGGGGTCCCCTCCATCACAATCAGCCACAACCTGGGCAGCGCGGCGGAGGTCGACTGGGTGATGGCGGAGGCCGAGTCCGCCGGAGCGCAGATAGTCGCCGCCCCGAAGACCCAGCCCTGGGGCGGCTACACCGGCTACTTTGCCGATCCCGACGGCTACCGCTGGGAAGTCGCCTTCAATCCCACCTGGGCGGTCGACGGCGCCGGGCACGTCACGCTGTAACCCGCGCGAGGGGACGCGGCGCAGGCCGGCGCCCCTGCATCCCCAGCCTGCCGCCCCGGCCAAGGGCACTAAGACCCTGTTGGCCTGCTCCCCGGGATTACTAACGTGACATGGAGCACACGGCGGCACGCCTATTCGAGCCGGTGTGCGGTCAGCGGGAAAGCAGCAGTGGTGCCGGCGTGCGTCGGCGGCACCACGCAGCTTCCGCCACCGCCAGCAGCGCCCTCCCGGCTGGAAGGCCAGGCTAGAACAGGCTCCCCACCGGCTTAATGAGCTCCGGGGAGTCGTTCTTCACGTTCCCGACAGCGGTTCCGACGGCGTCGATGGTCCAGCCTTCCGCGACATCGTGCGCGCCGGCCCGGACCAGGTCCACCAGTCCGGCGGCGTCGTCGGCGTGGGGGTCCAGCCACGCCTGCATGGTGGCCCGGTCCATCGGCAGCGGCACCCGGTCGTGCAGGGCCGTGAGCTCGGCCAGCATGCCGCCGGCATAACCCTCCGGCGGCGAGTCGGTGGTCAGGATGGACGTGGACAGCAGCCAGCGCTCCGGGTCGTCCTCCGCCTTGGAGTGGTCCCTCCACCATTCATAGAGGCCGGCGAAGGCGATCGGGCGGCCGTCCTTGGGGTGGACGTAGTAGGGCTGCTTGCCCCGGCCCTCACCCTTCCATTCGTAATAGCCGTCAGCGGGGACGGCGCAGCGCCGGGCGCGGGTGGCCTTCCGGAACGCCGGTTTCTCCAGCACGCTCTCGCTGCGGGCGTTGATCATCTTGGAACCGATCCGCGGGTCCTTGGCCCACGACGGAACCAGGCCCCACCGCGCAAGGTGCAGCTGCCGGACCTGTTCCCCGTCCACCAGCCGCTCCAGCAGGATCGGCACGTCCGCCGTCGGCGCCACATTCCACGACGGCGGAATCGCGATCTCCTCCTCGAGCCCGGCGTCGAACTCAGCGAGCAGGTCCCCGACGGCCCGGGCCATGACGTAGCGTCCACACATGGCTCCAGCATGCCACCCGGTGCACCCGCGGGCCAGCGGCGGCCGCACTCCGGCCGCCGCCGCGGATCATGCGCCGTCGACCGAAACCACGATCTTGCCGCGGGTGTGTCCGTCCATGTTGAGCCGGAAGGCCTCCGCAGCCTGCTCCAGCGGGAAGGTCCGGGCGATCTCGACCCGGATGTTGTGCTCATCGACCAGCCCGGCGAGCGCCTGCAGGTCGGCGGCCACGGGGTTCACCCACATCCAGGTGCCCCCGTGCTCCTCCACCTCGCTGTCGGCAATGGACGCGTGCCTGCCGTCCGCCGCCAGGACGGCCAGAGTGGCTTCGAGGTTCCCGCCTGCGAAGTCCGCCACAACCTCGACGCCGCCGGGGCGCAGGGCGCGCACCCGCTCCGCGAGGCCTTCGCCATAGCTGACCGGTTCAGCGCCGAGCGAGCGCAGGAAGTCGTGGTTCTTTTCCGAGGCGGTCGCAATTACCCGGGCACCGAGCGCCGTGGCGATCTGGATCCCCAGGGAGCCCACACCGCCGGCACCGCCATGGATCAGCACGGTCTCACCCGGAGCCAGGCCCAGACGGGTGAGCACCTGGTAGGCCGTCAGCCCGGCCAGGGGAAGGCCGGCGGATTCGTCCCACCCAAGGGAGGCGGGTTTCCGGGCCAGCAGCCGCTCCGGCAGTGCAATGTATTCGGCAAAGCTTCCCCCGTGGACGTAGTCCTTCCGGCCATAGGCGATCACCTCGTCGCCGGGGCTGAACTGCGGCGCATCGATCCCGACGGATTCGACCACCCCGGCCACATCCCATCCGGGGATTGCCGGGAACTGCAGGTCCATGACCTGGTCCAGGTAGCCGGCCATGATTTTCCAGTCGACCGGGTTCACCGCGGCCGCCTTGACTTTCACCAGGACCATGCCCGGGCCGACCTTGGGCAGCGGCTGCTCCGTGACTTCCAGGACGTCGGGGCTGCCGTATTCGCTGTACGTTATGGCTTTCATACAGGCAAGAACCGGGAGTTCCGGGACACTATTCCCCGCTGCCCGTACAGCACTGGTGGCTGTGCGGGAATAGCGGCCCGCGGGTTACGGTTATTGAGAGTGACGTATGAATTGTGCCGGCGGCTTCTGCCGGCAACGGCGCCGGCAGCGCGCGCCGCCTACCAGTTGAAGGAGAACTTCGTGGACTTCACCCCCGAATCCGGCACCATCACCATGTTTTCGACCACCTGGTGCGGCTACTGCAACCGCCTGAAGAAGCAGCTGGACGCCCAGGGCATCGGCTACACCGAGATCAACATCGAAGAAGTTGACGGCACCGCAGATCTCGTGGAGAAGCTCAACGGTGGCAACCGCACCGTCCCCACCGTCCTGTTCCCGGACGGCAGCGCGGCCACCAACCCCTCCGCAGCCGAGGTCAAGAGCCGCCTCGCGGCCTAGGGCCTTCCTGATGAACCGATAACGACGACGGCGCGGCCCTCCTAAGGGGGCCGCGCCGTCTTCCGTTGTGCAAGCATGTTGTGGGGATACCCCGTGATCTAAGCAGAGGAGCTCTTTCCCATGGTCCATAAAGTCAAAGGCGCAGTAGTCCGCGCAAAGAATGCCGATGTCACCCTGGAAACCATCCTGGTTCCGGATCCCGGACCCGGTGAGGCCCTGGTGGACATCCTCACTTGCGGTGTGTGCCATACGGACCTGCATTACAAGCAGGGCGCCATCAACGACGACTTCCCGTTCCTGCTCGGCCACGAGGCCACCGGCGTGGTCAGCGCGGTGGGCCCGGACGTCACCGAGGTGGCCCCCGGGGACCGGGTGGTGCTGAACTGGCGCGCCGTCTGCGGTGAATGCCGGGCCTGTGCCAAGGGCCAGCCGCAGTACTGCTTCAACACCCACAACGCCACCCAGAAGATGACGCTGGAAGACGGCACGGAACTGACCGCCGCTCTGGGCATCGGCGCCTTTGCCGAGAAGACCCTGGTGGCCGCCGGCCAGTGCACCAAGGTGGACCCCGAGGCCGACCCGGCCGCCATCGGCCTGCTCGGCTGCGGCGTGATGGCAGGCATTGGCGCCGCCATCAACACCGGGAACGTCAAGCGCGGCGATTCCGTCGCCGTGATCGGCTGCGGCGGCGTGGGCGTGGCTGCCGTTGCCGGTGCCGCGCTCGCCGGTGCCACCACGGTGATCGCCGTCGACATCGACCCGAAGAAGCTCGACCGCGCCAAGGACCTCGGCGCCACCCACACCGTGGACTCCTCCGCCGTCGACCCCGTGGAGGCCATCCGCGAACTGACCGGCGGTAACGGTGCGGACGTGGTGATCGACGCCGTCGGCCGTCCCGAAACGTACAAGCAGGCGTTCTACGCCCGCGACCTTGCCGGCACCGTGGTCCTGGTGGGGGTCCCCAGCCCCGAGATGACCCTGGAACTGCCCCTGCTGGATGTCTTTGGCCGCGGCGGCTCGCTCAAGTCCTCGTGGTACGGCGACTGCCTGCCCTCGCGCGACTTCCCCATGCTGATCGACCTGTACCGGCAGGGCAAGCTGGACCTCGACGCCTTCGTCACGGAGCGGATCACCATCGACCAGATCGAGGAGGCGTTCGGCAAGATGCACGCCGGCGCCGTCCTCCGCTCGGTGGTCGAGCTGTGAGCGGCGGAGCTGCGGACGGCCTCAGGATCGACCGGCTGGTCACCTCGGGCACGTTCTCCCTCGACGGCGGCACCTGGGACGTCGAGAACAACGTCTGGATCGTGGGCAATGACGCGGAATGCATCGTGATCGACCCCGCGCACGATCCCGCCGCCGTCGAGGCAGCCGTTGCCGGCCGCACGGTGGCCGCGATCCTGCTGACGCATGGCCACGATGACCACATCGCCGCCGTCGGCGATGTCCGCGCGCGCGTCAACGCCCCGGTGTACCTCAACCGCGCGGACTGGATGCTGTGGGAGAACGTCTTCCCGGGCACCGAACCGGACCACGCCATTGAGGACGGGGACACGTTCGACGTCGGCGGCGCACGGCTCGTGGCGCTGCACACGCCGGGCCACTCCCCCGGCTCCATGTGCTTCACCCTGGCCAGCGAAGGCACCGTCTTCAGCGGCGACACCCTGTTCCAGGGCGGTCCCGGCGCCACCGGCCGGTCCTACAGCGACTTCCCCACCATCATCGAGTCCATCAAGACCCGGCTGCTGACGCTGCCGGCGGACACCGTGGTGCGGACCGGGCACGGCGACCCGACGACCATCGGCGCCGAGGCGCCCCAGCTCGACGAATGGATCGCCCGGGGGCACTGACCGCGGCCCTCGTCGATGGGCAGACCCACCAGTGCCGGCAGGTGGCACTGGCGGGGTCTGCCCATCGCTGAAAGTATCGGGAACAGCGGCAGGCGGCGGCTTTGGGACTGTGGCTGCTCCGTCCCACGTGTTGAACGGAAGCCGACACTTCTACCCGCACTGGACGCACCAGACTTAACGACGTAGGTTCGGGATACCGGCACCGGATGACGACCACCCAGCGCCGGCCTACTGCTCCCCACGGCGGGAGCGCCACTGAAACAGATCGGTGGGACAAGTGACATGACTGGAAGGGCGCACCATGCCCACCTCGCACATCACACAATTCCTCCTGGAAGCAACCATCGCCGAGGACGCCGGACAACCGCTCGGCCTTGACTGCCTCTATGGGCTGTACACCAGCTGGTGCCTCCTGCACCACATCCGCCCCCTCGAAGACCTCCACTTCCGAAGCGCACTCGAGAAGCACGGCGTGGAACCCGGGAACATCCGCAGACGCATCACCGGGCCCGCCGCCACTGACTACATACTCGCCAGCTTCCCGGCAACCCACTGACAGCGCCGGCCCTGGACCTGGCCCCGCACGCGTTCAGCGAAACATTCGCCACACGCGTTCCTTACGTAACGGAAATCACATTTAAGTTGATTGCCTGTGGTTATCACCCTTATCCTCTAGGTGAGGTTTTGCAGACGGCCTTCTTCGATTTCCGTAAAGGGAAGAGCGCCGTGAAGCTTTCCGTCGTCGTTTCTGTGGACCTGGACCACACCTCCGTCACCATCCGCGCAGCGGGCCAACTCAGCGCCCGGGCGGTGCTGGCCTTCAACCCGCCGCCCCGCGCTTCCGCACCAAGGCTGGCAGCGTGAGCGGCCGCGGAACCCCTCCCCGCCCGGACCGGGTTCAGCGGTTCTCCACCTGGGCCCAAGTGCCCCTCCAGGATCTCCTGACCCTGCGCCGGTCACTGCGACAGTCCGCTGCCGCAGTGACCGGCCCCGCCATCACGATCGAAAGCGAACTGCTTTCGATCGTCGACGACGAAGTAATTCGGCGCGGCCTGAAAGCCGCGGAGGAAAGCCCGTGAACCTCCAACGGGTACGGAGACCTTAGAACCACCGCGGGTATGGCTCAAGAAATGAACACTATTGGGGGAGCCATACCCGCGGCGCACTTACGCACTGCCGCAGCCGGAGCCAGTCACGTGATTGGCGGAGGGGGTCAGTGGGAACTGAATAAAGCCGCCAGATGTTCGGCGGCCCCGCCGTGTGCAGCAGCGGCCACCAGTTCGTCCGCGACCGCATGGAGCTTGACGTTTCTCTGCTGGCTGGCAGCGGCCAGGACGTCGAACGCTGCAGGCCCGTCAACCCCCCTTAGCGCCATGACGATCCCCTTCGCCTGCTCGATGAGGTCCCTATGGGCGTACACGCGCTCGATAGCCTCTGAAGTCGCGTCCCGGGATTCGATGCGCAGGCTTTGAGTCACGTCGACCATAAAGCCACGCCGCGTGTCCACCTGGCCTGTGGGCCCCGTTACGGCCTGCAGCGCCGAAAAAACTCGCCTCTCCCTGCCACGGATGTCGTTGATCCGATGCAGCAGCGCCCCCTGTCCCCCGTCCTTCAGGAGCTCCGCCCAGACTGCGAGCACCTGCCCACGGTCCAGCGGATGTTTGTGGGCCATGAAGAGGTCCAGGGTGGGCACCACCTCCCCGGGGCGCAGCCCGTGGATGCCGAACATGCCCTCGGACCATTCCATCTTGCGGGTGCGGACATGGAATTCGAAGGTTCCCGAAGGACACTTCGTGCCGGGGCCGAGCGGAAACAGGTACGTATCAAGCTTCGACCACATCTGTTCCTCCGATACAGGAAAGAGCCGCGGCTGACGGTCCACCACGCTCTGAAGGAGACCTGTCCCGTCCGCACCCACGACCAAGAAAGAATATACAAGTCCCACGGAAGGCCCGGTAGAGCACGCGGCCATCACTCTGGACGTTCTGGCGCCGGAAATCTTGCCGGATTTTTAGTCGGGAGCCAGCCGACCTGCGGCTTCATCCGGCCGCCCAGATCCGGGAGCGAAGAAGTATTGAATTATAAGCAAGCTTATGTTTTCCTGCTTCTAAGTCCTGCCGCGGGCTTACCGGAACCCATGGTCAAAGGACACGCTGACATGGCCCAATCCAAAAACCACTCGTCCCGGAGCGGCCAGCTCCGTGAGGTATTCCAGAACCAGCTGGTTCTGGAATACCTGGATCTGGCGCAATCACTGGCGAAGCGTTTCGCGGGGAGCGGGCGCGAAAAAGAGGACCTGGTCCAGGTGGCCTATCTGGGCTTAGTGAAGGCGGCCCGGGGGTTCGACGAGTCCCGGGGGATCAGTTTTCCGGGCTACGCTGCGCCCACCATCAATGGGGAGCTGAAGCGGTATCTGCGGGACCGCTGCTGGGTTGTCCGGCCACCGCGGGGCGTTCAGGATCTGCGTACCTGCGTTCAGCGGGTGCACCCGGAACTGACGCAGTCCCTGGGCCGGAATCCGACACCCGCTGAAGTGGCGCGGGAGTTGGGCGTGCCTGTCCGTGCCGTCGGCGAGGCGTTGGCCGCACACTCGAGCATGAGGCCCGACTCGCTTGATGCCGCGGATCCTCAGAGCGATGGTCAGTCGCCGGCGGACGGTCCCGCGGTGCAGGATCCGTCGTTCGAGCGGCTGGAAGAAATCATCTGCCTCAGTCAGGCCATGGGAAAGCTGTCGGCTTCCGATCGGGAGCTCCTTTATCGCCGGTACTTTTGTGAGGAAAGCCAGTCGGAGCTGGGCAGAAGGTTCGGGGTGTCGCAGATGCAGATTTCGCGCCGGCTCGCGCGCGTGCTCGTGTGCCTTCAAGAGCGGTTCACCGAGGCGGACGCCTACCGTAAGCCGAGTTCCCGGACTGCTGCCAGTACCTCCTGAACCGACACGCCCAGCAGCGCCGGGTCAGGTTCCCGGGCGAATGTGTCACCCCGGCGCAGCTCCGGCTTGGTCAGCACAACGTGAGGCCCTGGCGGTGGACCCCATTCCTCCGGCGTGGCTGGCCCGAAGAGCACCACGGAGGGGCGGCCGAAGGCGGACGCCAGGTGGGCAGCTCCTGTGTCAGCGGTGACTACCAGGCGCGCCGATGCTATCAGCGACGCAAACTGCCCCAGCGGTTGCCTGCCGGCGAGCACCGAACCTGCACCGGTACCCGATTGCCGTGCGACATCAAGGGCGCGGTGCCGTTCTGCTGAACCGCCGGTAAACACGATGCTGTGGCCGGTCTGCCGCAGCTCGGCGGCGACGGCGGCGAAACGCTCGGAAGGCCACAGCCGGCTGCCGTAGGCCGCACCGACGTGGATGACGGTAGCCCCCGGCAGGTGCGTTGGGGTGCCTGGCGGGGAGAGGAACAATTCCTGCGGGTCGGCGTCGATCCCGTGCCACGTCAACAGCCGCGTCCAGCGCTCCCGCTCGTGGATGCCCTCGAGCCAGGGTGGCCCCGGTGTCTGGCCGGACCGGTGTGAGATGGTCCGGTTTGCCCGGAGGGCCTCGATACGGCCTTGGCTTTCAGGGCCGCGCCCGTGAAGGTTGACCGCCACGTCCACAGTCCCGGGCCGCAGGGGCAGCGGTTCATCCAGCCCATGGATCGGCAGCAGCTCATAGCCGCCGACCAGGGCGAGCCCGTCGTCGAGCCAGTCCTGCGCGGCATAGAGCAGCCGGTGCCGCGGGTAGGCGCGGCGCAGCGCGCGGAGGGCGGGCACGGCCACGAGCAGGTCACCAAGCTTGAGCGCCCGCAGGACGAGCAGCACCGGCCGGTCGTCGTCCTGAAATCCGTCCATCATGCCCACCTTTCCTAAGGCTCCAATTCCGGAGTTTAGACCCCGGGGCGAGCCCGGGGTGTTTAGACCGGGCGTCTTCGGGGAACGGGACAGTTATGGAACCTAGCGATGGACCGTCCCTGCGGGCTGTTCTGTTCGACCGGGACGGGACCCTGATCCGGGACGTGCCCTACAACGGCGACCCGGGCCGCGTGCGGCCCATGCCGCAGGCCAGGGCGGTGCTGAAGCGGCTCAGGTTCTGCGGCATGGCCACAGGTGTGGTGAGCAACCAGTCCGGGCTTGGCCGGGGCTTGCTGACATACGAACAGGTGGGAGCTGTCAACGCCCGGGTTGAGCAGCTGCTGGGGCCGTTCAACGTGTGGGAAATTTGTCCGCACAGTCCTGAGGATGGCTGCCGCTGCCGGAAGCCGGCACCAGAGTTGATCAGCCGGGCCTGCAGGAGGCTGGGAATATCGCCGGCAGAAGCCGCCTATGTCGGTGACATCGGCAGCGATGTGGAGGCGGCCCGTGCGGCAGGCGTCCGGGGCGTGATGGTTCCCACCCCTCTGACCCTGCCGGCAGAAGTTGAAGCCGCGCCGGAAGTGGCTGCTGACCTCCGCTCCGCAATAGACCTACTGTTGCCGGCGCCCTCCCGAAGGAATATCCCGTGAGCCGGGTCCTGGTCGCGAGGCTGGACGGAATGGGTGATGTGCTCCTGGCGGGCCCGGCGGTCCGCGCCGTGGCGTTCGGCCGACGACACGACGGCGGTGCTCCCAACGACGTCCTCCTGTTGTGCGGGCCGGAGGGCGAGGCTGCCGCTTCCCTGTTGCCGGGAGCAACGGAGGTCTACAGCTGGAGTTGTCCGTGGATCATCAAGCCGGCACCCAAGGTGCAACAGATCCACCTGGAGGTCCTTACTGCCTATGTCAGGCAATCGCGGGTTGACGAGGCCGTGATCCTGACGTCCTTTCACCAGTCCCCGCTGCCGCTGGCCCTGTTGTTGCGGCTGGCCGGGGTGGAGCGCATCACCGGGGCCTCCACTGACTACGCCGGGAGCCTGCTGGACGTGAGGTTGCGTCCCGGCGAGGACTTTCCCGAGGACCGGCCAGAAGCGGAACGGGCCTTGGGCATTGCCGAGGCGGCCGGCTTCGGGCTACCCCCGGGAGATGACGGCAGGCTTCGGATTCAGGGCTACCCCGATGCGCGCCCCCTGGTTGGGGAGGAACCTTACGTCGTGGTCCATCCCGGCGCCGCTGCGCCGTCGCGGGCCTGGCCGCCGCTGCACCATGCCGCGGCGGTAGAGCTGTTGGAAGGAGCCGGACACCGCGTTGTGGTCACCGGCGGCCCAGGCGAAACCAGGTTGACCGCCACGGTCGCCGGACCCTCGGCACTGGACCTCGGAGGACGGACGGACCTGAAGACCCTGGCCGGTGTGCTGAACGGGGCCCAGGCCCTGGTCACGGGTAACACCGGTCCGGCGCATCTGGCGGCCGCGGTGGGGACACCGGTGGCGTGCTTGTTCTCCCCCGTTGTTCCGGCGGCCCGCTGGGCACCCTACGGTGTCCCGCTGGAACTTTTGGGCGACCAAACAGCACCCTGCAGGCTCAGCCGTGCAACGGAGTGCCCTGTCGCCGGGCATCCCTGCTTGTCGTCCGTGGCCCCCGAACAGCTCCTGGACGCGGTGGAGCGGCTCATCAGTGGCGTGTCCTCGCTCTCAACCCGCAGAAAGGTCCGGCACCCATGAGGATCCTGCTGTGGCACGTGCACGGTTCGTGGACTGATGCGTTTGTCGGTGGCCGCCACGAGTACCTCCTGCCGGTGCTGCCCGGAGGTGGGCCCTGGGGTCTGGGCCGGGCAGGCCGTCCCTGGCCCTCCACCGTCCGCGAGGTACAGCTCGATGCACTCGATGCGGACAGCGTGGATGCCGTCATCCTGCAACGGCCGGAGGAAGCGGCGGAGGTGACCCGGGCCCTGGGCCGGACGCCCGGCAAGGACCTGCCTGCCGCGTATTTGGAACACAACGCTCCCCGGGGTGACGTGCCGTATTCGGTTCATCCGCTGGCCGGCCAGCAGTCCATTCCGGTTGTCCACGTGACGCATTTCAACGAGTTGTTCTGGGATAGCGGCACCACCCCGACGCTGGTGATCGAACACGGCGTCCCTGATCCCGGGCCCGGGTACAGCGGTGAAGTTCCGGAACTGGCCGTCGTCGTCAACGAGCCGGTGCGAAGGGGGCGGGTCGCCGGAACGGACCTCCTGGGCCGCTTTGCCACGGCAGCGCCGTTGCGGGTTTTTGGCATGGGCGGCGACGGACTCTCGGATGCCGCGGGTGTTCCGGCCCCGAGGCTGGCGGTCGGGGGGGATCTGCCGATGGATGAGCTGCACCGTGAAATGTCCCGCTGCCGGGTCTACCTCCACCCTTTCCGCTGGACTTCCCTGGGCCTGGCACTCCTTGAGGCAATGCACCTCGGCATGCCGGTCGTGGCCTTAGCCACCACGGAGGCAGTCCGCGCGGTCCCGCCGGAGGCCGGAGCGGTCTCGACCAGTGTGGACGACCTGGTGCGCGCCGCGCGGTTCCTTATCGACAACCCGGAAGAGGCCCGCCGCCGTGGCGGTGCTGCCCGCGAAATCGCGCTGGCCCGCTACGGCCTGCCAGCGTTCCTGGCGGCCTGGGACGCCCTGCTGGAGGACTTGACCGGCCCCCGGTTCAGGGTCGGGCGGCTCCTCGTGGCAACCGAAGAAAGGAAGAGCCCATGAAAATTGCGATGGTTTCCGAGCATGCCAGCCCGCTGGCGGCCCTCGGCGGAGTGGACGCCGGCGGCCAGAACGTCCATGTGGCGGCGCTGTCGGCCGCGCTGGCCAGACGCGGGCACCACATCACGGTGTACACGAGGCGGGACGCGGACGACCTCCCGCACCGGGTACGGATTTTTCCTCGGGTTGAAGTTGTCCACATCCAGGCCGGGCCGGCCCGCCACGTCCCCAAAGACGACCTTCTTCCCTACATGGAAGAACTTGCCAGCGGGATTTCACGCGACTGGGAGCGCCACCGGCCGGACCTGGTCCACGGGCACTTCTGGATGTCGGGCCTGGCGGCCCTCGACGCGACCCGCCAAGGGCCCGCGGGGGCCCACATCCCCGTGGTCCAGACCTTCCACGCTCTGGGGACGGTGAAGCGCCGCCATCAAGGCAGTGCGGACACCAGCCCGTCGGAGAGACGGTTGCTGGAGCCCGCCGTCGGGCGCAGCGCCGACCGGATCATCGCCACCTGCCCCAACGAAGTCTTCGAACTGAAGGCGATGGGCATCCCGCCCGGAAAGATCTCGATCGCACCGTGCGGAGTGGACCTGGACCTCTTCCCGGGTACCGGACAAGCCGACCGGCGCGCCCGGACCCACCGCATCCTCTCTGTCGGGCGCCTCGTGCCCAGAAAGGGCGTCGACGTGGTCATCCGGGCTCTGCCGCTGCTCCGCGCGGCGGGCTTTCCCGACGTCGAACTCCTCGTCGTCGGCGGCGGCGGCGACGCCACAGAAACGGAGAGAGACTCTGAACCCCGCCGCCTGCTGGCCATCGCCGCAGAGCTGGGCGTCCGGCAACAAGTGAGTTTCCGGGGACAAGTACCCCGGGAGGCAATGCCGGGCATCTTCCGCAGCGCCGATGCCGTCGTCTGCACCCCCTGGTACGAACCCTTCGGCATCGTCCCCCTCGAAGCCATGGCGTGCGGCGTCCCGGTAGTAGCCGCAGCGGTGGGCGGCCTGCGGGACACCGTAGTGGACGAGAGGACCGGGCTGCACGTACCGCCGCGGGACCCGGAATCAACGGCAGCCGCCCTTGCGCGGCTGCTGGCCGACCCAGGGCTGCGCCAAGCCCTGGGCCGCGCTGGCCAGCAGCGTGCCAGGTCCCGCTACAGCTGGGACAGGGTGGCCGCCGAGACCGAGAAAGCCTATCTGCACACACTCACCGGAGCCGCCGGGCGTAGCCACGAGGCCCGCGGCCAGCTCCACCCAGTGAAGGAAGGAGCAGTGCTGTGAGCACCGAACTGCCTCTTGCCAAGGTGTCACTCCCCGCCCCTTCCGCGCTGCTGTCCGGGAAGCAGACGGGCGCAGGCGTCGCCGAATGGTCCGGTCCGGATCCCGCAGCCGCCGTCGAGACCCACCTGCGCAATATCGTCCCGGCCCTTGAATCCCTGCGCGCCGAGTCCGCACGACTCGCGCTCTGGGGCGAGGAACTCGCCCGCCGGCTGCTGGCCGGTAACCGGCTGCTCGCGGCCGGGAACGGGGGTTCCGCAGCAGAAGCTCAACACCTTACGGCCGAGCTCGTGGGACGCTTTGACGGCGAAAGAGCCCCGTTCTCCGCCATCTCCCTGCACGCCGACACGTCGGCGGTGACGGCCATTGCCAACGATTATGGGTTTGAAGAACTCTATGCGCGGCAAGTCCGGGCGCACGGCCGCCCGCGGGACATCCTGATGCTGCTGTCCACCAGCGGCAAGAGCCCCAATCTTCTGCGGGCCGCCAGAACCGCGGCCCGGATGGGCGTTACCACCTGGGCGCTGACCGGACGGGGCCCAAACCCGCTATCCCTGAGCTGCGACGAAACGATCGCCATCGACGGGCCCGCCGCCAACGCCCAGGAGTGCCATTTGATCGCCCTGCATGCAATCTGCCGGGCTTTCGACGCCGAAGTCAGTCGCCATGGCCTTCGGGAAACGCGGCGTCGGCCATGAAAATCGTCGTTGTTGGTGACGTGTTGCTCGACGTTGACCTGGATGGCACAGCCACCCGGCTCTGCCCGGACGCGCCCGTCCCCGTCGTCGACGTCGCACACGTTCGGGGAAGAGCCGGGGGCGCCGGCCTGGTGGCCCGGATACTCGCCGGAGACGGACACCAGGTGTGCCTCGTGACCGCGCTTGGCAACGATGACCCCGGCCGCCGTCTCCTCGAGGAGCTGGCGGGCATCACCGTGGTGGCAGGTCCTTCGGGGGCACCGACCCCGGTCAAGACCCGGCTCCGGGCAGACGGACACCCGGTGGCCAGGTTTGATGAAGGATGCCAGGTCCTTCCCACGCCCGACGTAACGCCGGACATGATGGAAGCAATGGAGGGTGCCGGAGCGCTGATCGTGGCGGATTACGGCCGGCGCCTGACCTCGCAGCCGGCCCTTCGCGCAATGATCGCGCGCCTTGCCCGGCGCATTCCTGTCATCTGGGACCCGCACCCCGCCGGGGCCGATCCCGTCCCCGGCGTCGCGGTTGTGACGCCGAACCTTTCGGAAGCCCTGGCTGCCGCGGCAGCCGTCACGGACGGGTCGCCGGGCCCTCCGCACGGTGTCCCTGAAATCGCGGCAACACTGCTGCGCGGCTGGAAGAGCCAGGCCGTCCTGGTCACGCAGGGCGGTGACGGCGCGACCCTGGTGAGCGGTTCAACCCCGGCACCTGTCCACTTCCCGGCCCCGCCCACCGCCGTCGCGGATGCCTGCGGTGCCGGCGACAGGCTGGCTGGCAGCCTCGCCGCCCACCTCATGGCCGGAGGAGAGGTCGAAGACTCCTGCCGCCGCGCCGTCCGGGAAGCGGCCGCGTTCCTGGCTGCCGGCGGCGTCGCCGCCCTGCCATCCGCACCTCCGCCACCGCCGCTTCCAGGGAAAGGAGCTGACGCCCTGGCGGTCGTCCGCCGCGTCCGGGCAGCCGGGGGCACCGTGGTGGCGACCGGGGGCTGCTTCGATCTCCTGCACGCGGGGCACACCCGCACTCTCGCAGCCGCAAGGGGCCTGGGAGACTGCCTCATCGTCTGCCTGAACTCAGATGCCTCAACCCGCCGCAACAAAGGGCCCTCCCGTCCCATCATCGGCCAACAGGACAGAACGGAACTGCTGATGTCCCTCGAATGCGTGGACGCCGTCCTCGTCTTCGACGAAGATACCCCGGAAAAGGCCCTTGACCTGCTCCGCCCTGACCTCTGGGTAAAGGGCGGTGACTATGACCCCACGCAACTGCCCGAAACCGCGCTGATGGAGAGCTGGGGCGGCCGCTGCCTGGCGGTGCCTTACCACCCGGCACGCTCCACAACCCGACTCGCCGGGGCACTGGCCCGGGTGGGCTGAACAGCTGGGCGGACCGGCCAAGACCGGCCAGCCACCTCCTCCGGCCGGACACCGGCCAGACATAAGAAAGGAACACCATGAAAGAAACCACGTCATCCGTCCTTCCCGGCGCCGGCAGAGTCCTGGTAAGCGGGGGCGGATCAGGACTCGGCGCCGCCGTCGTCGAGGCCGTGCTCCAAGCCGGCGGCATGCCGTTTGTGCTCGATCGCGAAGTCCGCACTGTCTCCGCCGCGAAGGCGATCGAAGTCGACGTCGCGGACCGGGCAGCGGTGACGGCCGCCGTCACCCAGGCCGCGGAGGCACTGGGTGGTCTGGACGCCGTAGTGACGGCGGCCGGCATCGACCGGTGCGGAAAGCTCGAAGACGTCCCGGCCGAAGACTGGGAGCAGGTCATCTTCGTCAATCTTCTCGGCACGGTCTCCGTTGTGCGGGCGGCCTTGCCGTACCTGAAGTCTTCCGGCGGGCGCGTGGTCACCGTGGCCTCGACGCTGGGCAAGCGGGCGTTGCCGGAGGCCTCAGCGTATTGCGCATCCAAGTTCGGCGTGATCGGATTCAGCCAGGCCCTTGCCGCGGAAACCGGCGCGGAGATCGGAGTGACAACGCTGATCCCGGGCGGCATGAAGACACGGTTCTTCGATGACCGGCCCGAGCAGTACAAACCCCGGGACGACTCCCGGCTGAACGATCCGTCCAGGGTGGCGCGGGCCGTCATATTCGCGCTCTCACAGCCTCCCGGCTGCGAAGTCCGCGAGCTGGTCATCTGCCACGCGCAAGAGGATTCCTGGCCGTAAACAGCCGCACGTCCCGGTAGACATCCGACGCGCTGATGCCCGCCAAGAGGGAAGAATCGTGCGCGCAGCGGGCAGCCGTCCACCCCACTTGTGTGATGTCTACGCCGCATTCGGGGCACCGGGTCGCCCAGGAAAGATGGACCCGGTGCGCGCTGCGGCCAAGTGGCCCGGCGGTGATGAGGTTCCCCACCCAGTACAGGCCAACGGTCGGAACTCCAAGGGCCTGGGCCAGGTGCCGGGGTCCGCTGTCATTGCCCACGAGAACGTCGCACCGGCCCAGCAGCGCCGGCAGGGTTCCCAGTCCGAACCTGCCGGCCATGGACACGACGCCGTCAGACCCGGCGGCCTCCACGACCTTGCCCGCCAGGTTCCGCTCGTCCGCGCTGCCGATCACCAACACCCGGCAACCATCGGCGGCGCACTCCGCCGCGACCTCACCGAAGCGCTCAACCGGCCAGCGGCGCCGGGGATCCGTGGCCCCCGGATGGAGGGCGACAACGGGGGTCCCCGGGCTGTCATGACGGAGCTGAAGCAACTCGTGGACCTGGGCAGCGTCATGATCCGGCACCTCAAGGCGGGCTTCGAGCCCGGCCGGCGGAGCTCCGGCCAGCCCGGCCACTTCCAGGCCGCGAAGCGGCTCGTGCTGGTAATAAATGTACGGAAGGCTGCGCTCCAGCGGGGCTGCATCCGCCGTCCGCGAGCCCACGGTGTGACGGGCCCCCAGCCGCAGCAGGAAAGGATTGGAAAATCGGCCTCCACCGTGAAGTTGGACCGCCAGGTCGAATTTTTCCCGCTGCATGGACGTGAAAAAGGACTCGGTCGCTGCCTGGTCCACGGGTCCCGGCCTGACCCCTTCAGCTCTTGGCAGGATCCGCACGTCGCGTACCGGGCCAGGGGTGCTGCCGAGGAGTTCGGCGTGGGCGGGTGTTCCGAGGAGCGTCACGGTTGCCCCGGGGTAGGCTGCCGCAAGGGCGGAAACGGCGGGCAGGGCAAAGAGAAGGTCGCCCAGTCCCCCGCCCCGCAGCACTGCGATGCGCCCAACATCCGAGAACTTCTCAAGAACAGGGCCGACTCCCCAGCCGGTGATACCGGCCCCTCCAAATTCCGGCGCGAGGTCCTCCAAGGCAGTCCTGTCCGTCCGCTGTTCCTGTGGTGGGCTCACCCTAAGTCCCGGTTCTGTGCTTTGGCTAGCGGCCCGTTGCGCGCGGAGGAACCCGGTTGGGTCGGGCGTTTCCCTGGACGCGATTGCCCTGGGGAAAGGGGTGTGAAGGCGCCCCTGACGGGGTACTGGACTGTGTAGGAGCCTCATCTGCCGGCGAAGGCGCCGCGGCCTCCGCCCCATTCACTGTGTGGCACTCCACTGGGAAGGAAACACATGTCAGCGATTGTGCCGATTAAGCTCTTCGCTTCGGCGGGACGCGCCGTAGATCCCGGCTCCAGGCCCCTGGCCAGGCGGCGGATCCCGTGAACGGGCCCCGGCATCCCGGTGCAGACGCCGTCGGAGAACGCAGTGTTGCTGAGCAACGGGGGCTGACCGAGTGGTTGCCCCGGTGGCTGGCCTCGGTCCAACCGTCCATTGCGGTCATCGGGGATGTCATGCTCGACGGTTGGTGGTCCGGTTCCATCGAAAGGCTTTGCCGGGAAGCGCCGGCGCCTGTCGTGGAAATTCAGGAGCGGAGGTTCGCGCCGGGCGGAGCGGCGAATACGGCCATGAACCTCGCCGCCCTCGGCAGCAAGGTAGGCCTGGCCGGAATCGCCGGGTGCGACGACGCCGGCAACGAATTGTTGCGCCAATTGCGCGAAGCAGGAGTGGACGTCTCGGGCGTCGTTCAGGTTCCCGGCGCAACGACCACCACCAAAACACGAATCACAAGCAGCGCTCAGGTGCTTTTACGGATTGACGATGTTCAGCGGGAGTTGACCGACGAAGCGCTGTCCGCGCTGGCAGGGGTCATCCCGCAGGTGCTGCAGGACCGCCAGGCAGTCGTGGTCTGCGACTACGGCGCGGGCGCCCTCGGGGACGTCGTGCGGGAAAAGCTCCTGGACGGACGTAGGGCCCGACCGGAGATGTTGGTGGTTGTGGATGCCCACCAGCCGGGCGCCTGGGCGGAGCTGCAACCCGATCTCTCAACTCCCAACGCACAGGAAGCGGCCGATATGCTCGGCCTGAAACTTGATCCCCGATCCGGCAGGGCAGCAGTCATGGCCGCCCACCGTGACGCCCTGCTTCAAGCAGCCGGAGCGGATGCCGTCGTGGTCACCCTGGACCGGGAGGGCACCGTGTTTCTGCCCAGGTCCGGGGATTCTCACCGTACCTGGGCACGGCCCGTTCAGGAAAAGCAGGCCTCGGGGGCCGGTGATACGTTCGTCGCCGCATTAACACTGGCCCGGGCCGCGTCGCTACCGCTGACGACCTGTATGGACCTCGCCCAGGCCGCAGCAGATTTCGCCGTTCACCGTCCCGGGACGTCCGTGTGCAGCACAGCGGACCTCAGCCGTCATCTGGGCAGCTTCACAGACAGCGCCGTCGACGCCGACGAGCTCCTCACGCACATCACCCGGCACCGGGCGGAGGGGCGACAGATCGTTCTCACCAATGGCTGCTTCGACGTTCTGCACCGCGGCCATACCCGGTACCTCAACCAGGCCAAACAACTCGGTGACGTCCTGGTCGTGGCGCTCAACAGCGACGATTCAGTGCATCGGCTCAAGGGCCCAGGACGCCCCATCAACACCATCAGGGACCGGGCCGCCGTCGTTGCCGCGCTCAGCTGCGTCGACTACGTGACTGTGTTTGAAACGGCTACGCCGATTCCACTGATCCAGAAGATCCGTCCTGAGATCTACGCCAAAGGGGGCGACTACAGCCCTGAGATGCTCGCAGAAACATCCGCCGTTGAAGACTACGGAGGACGCGTAGCCATCCTCGACTATGTTCCTGAACACTCCACCACGGCCGTCGTGGAGCGGATCCGCACCAGCAATAATGCTCCGAACGACGGACACCTTGAGGCTCATTCCCCAGGCCGCGCAGCGACTCCGCCACCTCAGGGCGGATAAATCCACTATGCCCTTCACGCCAGGAAGGATCCGATCGATGAACGTTCAGGCAGCACCGGCGTCCGCCCCGGCGCCCTCAAGGACCGCCGGGCTTCTGCTCGGATTGGGGCTGGGGGATTCGTTGATGGGATCGTCCTTCACCAGATCCTGCAATGGCACCATATGGTCAGCCACGTGGAGGCTTTTCCCGTCGGGACCCTTGAAGGGCTGGAAGTTAACACCCTGGCGGACGGCTTCTTTCACATGGGTACGTGGTTGCTCGTCTTGGCGGGATCGACGGCGGCTATTGCCTCATGGCGGAAAGGGCGGCGGGCTCCCAGCTGGACTTTTCACTTCGGCCTGGTGCTGGCGGGGTGGGGCCTGTTCAACATCGTGGAGGGATTGGTCAATCATCATCTCCTGCAGATTCACCACGTGCGGGACGACCTTGGGGGTCCGTGGATGTGGGACGCCGCATTCCTCATCTTCGGGCTGCTCCTCATCGGAGGAGGCATGGCCCTTCACCTGAGGGGCGCCAGGAATGACCCGAACCCCTGATATCCGGACCCGGAAGCCCGTCTTGGAACCTCTGGCAAGAGCAGTCGCAACCGCATATTGTAAGCATACTGATGAGTCTCTGCTCCACACGCGTCGTTAGGAGAGTTCAATGCCAGCTTTGTTGAAAACCGCCTTTGCCGCCCTGGCGCTGTGCGCTGCCCTCCTGCTTCCTGCGGGCGCGGCGGGCGCTGATTCTCCTCCCGCCGCGATTGCTGCTAGTGCTTCCGCGGCCACTCCTACGGATTCAGCGACTCCCCCGGGCCCCAAGGATCCGGGAACCGGCGAGTCACCAGAGGCCAAGGAGACACGCGTGGACTACGCGCCCTACGTCATCGCCGCGGCGCTGGTCATTGCTCTTGGTGCAGCAGCCGTGGTCTGGCGACGCGGCGGGGGCGGGCCGTCCTCGAAGTCCGCCCGGGGTTCCACGACCGACACGGGGGACCACCAATGATTGCCGTACTGATCATCGACATGCAAAACGCCTTTTTCGAGGATCCAGTGCTCAGCAACAGCCGGGAGGCCGTGACAAGAGCCTGCAATGCGATCATCGCCGCGGCGCAGGAAAATGCAGCGAGGGTCCTGCTTGTGAAGACCGAGCATGAAGAGGACAAATCGACCTGGACGCTGAACATGCTGGAAGACGACCAGGGTTTCATTTTTCGGGGAACTCCCCAGGCCCAATTTGTCACTGGGCTCACGACCGACGGTCTGCCCCGGATGGTGAAGACACGGGACAGCGCATTCCTCGGCACCGACCTGCTGCTCCGGCTGCGGAACTGGAATGTCGACACAGTAGTGCTCGCGGGGGTGTCCACGCACAACTGCATCGCCCAGACAGCGGCGGATGCGTTCGGCCACAACCTCCGCGTCATCTACGCCGCCGAGGCGACGGCGTCGGAGAACCCAAAAGCCGCTGCCGCCGTCCAAGACATTCTCTGCCGTGAATACCGGCAGCAGATTCTCCCGGTCGCGGAGGTCATGAACCGCCTCATGACTCCGCTCAAGGGACAGGAAGTGATGTCATGAAGTCACTATGGCTCGACGGAGACCGAGTGATTCCGGTTGACGGTTTCTCGCCGGGATCCACCTACGACACCGTCGTCGTCGGGGCCGGGATCACGGGCTTGGCAACCGCCGCACTTCTTGCGCGGTCAGGCATGACGGTGGCAGTCCTGGAGGCCCGCTCGGTGGGGGCAGGGACTACCGGCAACACGACCGCGAAGCTTAGCCTCCTTCAGGGCACCGTACTGTCCGGTCTGCGCCGGCAGTACCCGCAGAAGGTCGTCAACGCCTACGTCGAGGCCAACCGCGAAGGGCAGGCCTGGCTGCTCCGGCATCTTCAGGAGAACGCGGTCCCTTTCCAGCACCGGGATGCCTACACCTTTGCCGTCTCCGACAAAGGGGCGGACCGCGTCCGCTCGGAACTCGCGGTCAGCCGGGCAGCCGGCCTGGCCGTCGCGGAAGTGGCCGATCCCGGGCTCCCTTTCCCCACCCGCGGCGCCATCCGCCTCCCCGATCAAGCCCAGTTCAACCCCATGGACGTCCTCGAGAGCCTCGCGGCTGACTTCCACTCCCATGGCGGAATTCTCGTCGAAGGGGTGCGCGTCCGAAACATCACCAACGGCGAGACCCTCTCCATCAGGACCGACGCTGGCGACGTTCACGCCGGGCATGTCGTGCTGGCCACAGGCACGCCCATCCTGGATCGCGGGTTGTACTTCGCCAAGCTCAAAGCCTCCCAGTCCTACGCCGCGGCCTTCCGGATGCCAGCCGCCACGACGCTCCCGACCGGAATGTATCTCTCCGCTGAGACTCCCGGACGCTCACTCCGCACCTATCCAAGTGACATCGGGGAGATCCTAATCGCGGGCGGCAACGGACACCGCGTCGGCAGGGACCCCTCCCCCAGTGCCCGCCTGCAGGAGCTGCTGGACTGGACGCTGGAGCACTTCCCCGGGGCCGAAGCGACCCATACCTGGTCGGGTGAGGACTACCGGGCCGCCAACCTTATGCCCTTCTTCGGCAAACTGCCCCGCGGCGGAGGCAAAATCCACTTCGCCACGGGCTACAACAAATGGGGCATGAGCAACGGCATCGCGGCCTCACTGGCCATCACCGCCGACATCCTCGGCGGCCATCTCCCGTGGGCCGATACCATCCACCACAGGATTACGTCACCCGCCGGGGCCGCTTCCGTGATCGGACTGAACGCCGACACGGTAAAAACCATGGCCGGGGGCTGGCTAAAAGCCGAAACGGCCGCTCCCGACACCGCAGCCGACACGGTTCCCGACGAAGGCGCCGGCATGATCGTCAGGAACGGCCGCAATCCCGTCGCGGTCTCCACTTTCGACGGCGTCACCTGCCGGGTGTCGGCGGTATGCACCCACCTGCGAGGGATTCTGAGCTGGAACGACGCTGAACGCACTTGGGACTGTCCGCTGCACGGTTCCCGCTTTACGCCCTCCGGCGACGTCCTCCAAGGACCCGCCACTGCCAGGCTAACGGCCTTGGACTGAAGGACCAGACACCCGGCCTGACCGCATCCCGATCCGTTGCAAAAAAGCAGGGGCCGCCGGACCTGAACGACACGGTGGCCGAGCACGGGGTTTTAAACACCTCGGCCGGCCGCCCGGCGCGGGTGCGCTGGGGCGGCCGGCCGCGGGACCAAACTGGGATCAGGCCTGCTGGACGTTGTCCTTGGCTTCGGCGGTGCGGTCCTTGACGTCCGTTACGGCGCCCTGGCCCTCCGTTTTGACGTGCGCGGTGGCGTCTGCGGCCGTGGCCTTGACGTTTTCCATGGCTTCCTGCGCCGGTTCCTTGAGCCCCTCGGCAACGTGCTTCGCAGCCTCGGTCAGTTCCGTGGTGAGCGGTTCGGCCGCGGACTTCAGGGCATCCGCCGCTTCGCGTTCCTTCTGGCTGGCCGGGATCAGGGAGGAGACCAGCAGCCCGGCGCCGAAGGCGATCAGGCCCGCGGCCAGCGGGTTGCCCTGGGTTTTGGTCTTGGCCCGGGCCGGGGCGTCCCCGATCGCCGCGCCGGCGTCGCCCAGGTGGGCTCCGGCCGAACCGGTGGCGGAATGGACGTTCCCTGCGGTGTGGTCTGCCGCTCCCATGACTTTCTCCTTCGCTCCGAACACGGCGTCCTTCACGCTTTCCTTGACCTTCTCGGTCTGGCGCTGGACGACGTGTGACGGGGTGACCTTGTCCGCTACGGCGTCGACGTTGGTGCCGAGCCGTGCGCGGGTCGCTTCAATATCTGCTCGGATGACATCCGGGTTTTCACTCATGGTTGTTCCTCGCTGGGTCTAGGTGGTGGGTTTGAGCGTGGGCGGGATTTCCTGCAGCGTCTCTGCGGTCTGGGGCATGCCCTTGATCGCCTTGAGTTCCTTGCGGCCCATCGAGGCCAGGACCGCGGCGACGATGCCCCAGATGAGGGCGACGACGACGCCGGACCAGCCGAGGCCGATCACGGTTCCGAGCGCCCACCAGAGCGCCAGGGAGAGGAACAACAACACGAAGTGCCCCGCGACGCCGGCACCGGCCAGCATCCCCGCGCCCTTGCCGGCCCGGGTGGCGGACTGCTTGAGCTCAACCTTGGCCAGCTCGACTTCCTGCCGCATCAAAGTGGACATGTCCCGCGTGACGTCACCCAGAAGATCGCCAAGAGACGACGTCTCTGCCTTCGCCTGCGCCGCAGTGGGAGGCGGCTCCGGTACCTGGTGACTCACAGCTGGCCGCCTTCCCGGTTCGACAAGGGAACATCATCCCGAAGCGTGGCATCGGCCGCCGTGCCGGAGGGTAACGTCCGGGTCGACACAGGCCCTGCCGTGCCGGGAAGGGCCGGCTCGTCGAAGAACCGGTCGCCGGCTCCTGCGGCGATAACCGTCTCCTGGTGGGCCGGCGCCACTGCCGGGGAGGACAGATGTGAGGGCTTCGACGGCGTCAGCTGCGTGTCCGGGGCTCCGGCCTGCAGGCTTCGTCCGAGCCGGCCGGCGAGGAGTCCGGCACCGGCTGCGGCCAAGAGGAATGTCCCGGGGCGCTGGCGTGCGAAGGACTTTACCTCCTCCAACAGTGAACCGGGATCCCGGTTCTCGAGCCAGGAGGCGACGGACTGGGACCGCTCGGCAGCCTGACGGACAAGGTCCGTTGCGACGCCGGGCTGATCGGATGCATCGGCCATAGTGGTCAGCTGCGAAGAGATAGCACGGATCCCATCCGCGGCCTTCTGCTGCTGCGTGCCGGCCTGATCGGTCAAGTCAGATTTGGCCTGCTGCAGGAGATCCCGGGCGTTCGTCTTCACCTCGGAGGCGACGTGGCCGGCCTCCGCCTTAGCAGTGCCGACAACATCCTGGGCGGAGTGGGCCGCCTGGCGCTTTAGGTCGGCTGCTTCGCCCTTCGCTGCTTCTTTCTTGGACGCAGAACCCGCCACACCTTCGGCGGGAGCCGTCCCTGTGCCCGGGTACTCGTCAGCGGACGTTGAAGGAGTCGCTTGGGGCCACTGGTTCTCTGTCATCGTTGCTCTCTTTCAGGAAGGATCCGCAGGTGAAACGTGAACCCGCAGGACCGGTGAATTAGTAAGCACGGTTACTATCTAAATACTAAGCACACTTCCGATCTGCGATGCAAGACCTGTTCGCGGCGGCCGGCAGGGATCGACCGCTCCGGCTGGCGGCCGGGTGCCATCCTCAAAAAATACTAAGCAGACTTGCCAAGTGTTTAGTAAGCATGCTTATTGTAGATACATGTACGACGGCCACGCATTGAAACGGACGGCGTAATTAGCACGCCCCGCTAGCTCAAGGGGCAGTTCAGGGTCGCGGCTACTGCCGGTTCCTGGCCTGCCTACCCTGCTCGACTTGTTACGACCAAGGAGGGCAGCCATCTGTTCCCCTCAAGGAAGGCCGTCACCAATGCCCCTCGACCCCAAGGTGCGAGACGGCTACTTCCTGCTCACCAGGGCTGCCCGCATTGTTCAACGCCGCTTTGACGACGCACTCGCGCCACTGGGCCTGACCCGAGCCGCGTTCATCGCACTCAAGGCCATGTCCAACAGTCCCATGAACCAGGAACAGCTGGCCGCGTTGGTCCATGTCCAAAGCCAGTCGCTGGGACGCGTCCTGACGCGTCTGGAGGCGGAAGGCCTGGTCACGAGAACAAGGGACCCCCGTGACCGCCGCCAGTTCCAGGTCCAGACAACCGACGCCGGGGAAGCGGCCCTCAGAGCCGCCCGCGAGGCCGAAAGCGCCGCCCTCCGTTCTGACTTCGAGGGATGGGAAATCCTTCGGGAACAACTCACCCAACTCGTAAGCTCCTTCCCCGGTCCCCGGCAGGCACCGGATTCGACCCGGAACTGACTAGAGCAGGCTGCCGAAATCGCCGTAGTCCAGCGTGGTGTACCGGGCGTACGTGTTGATCACGGCGGCTTCAATGGCGTCCACATCCAGGTGCGGCACAAGGTCGTTGACGGCCCCCGCGGTCGCCGGGTCCCAGTCCAGGCCGAGGGCCGCGTAGCTGGCCTCAAGTACAGCGCGGATCGGGGCCGAGTTCTCCACCACAATCACCGAGCTGAACAGCCAGCCGCCGGCCACCACGCGCTGGGCGGTGCCGATCAGCTTGACCTGGTGCTGCGGAAACGACGGATCCTGGCCGTGGACGCTGAACTCGCCCGGGCAGTACTCCCCGGGGATCTCCCCCACGGCGACGTCGACGCCGGCGCTCCGCAGCGCATCCGCCAGCAGCTCGCCGAAGAAGGAGAAGCGCCCCTTCGCCCCGGCGATCGCATCCCGCTCCGGTTCGAGGTGATCCACCACCAGGGTGCCCTCGTGGTACGCGGCGGCCCGGCCCCCGGCCTTGCGGACCAGCGGCTCGAAGCCCAGGTCGCGGCAGGCCTGCGCCGCGGCGTCAAAACCGGGCAGATGCGTGTCCCGCTGCCCGAAGGCCACGGTGGGCGCAGGCCTGTAGAGCCGGAGCATGGGGCCCGCCTCGCCCGTTTTGACCTTGCGCAGCAGCTCGAGGGCAAAGTCCAGGTCCGCGGCGGCGCCCAGGGATTCCGTCTGCCGGAAAATCGTCAGCGTCCGCGGTGCGTCTGCGGCCTCCGGCATCTTGTTATGCTCCCTTATGGTCATCCTGCAGTTCCTCGTCGTAGCCGCCGCATTCGCCGTGATCGATTCCGTCTGGCTCAAGTCGATGAGCAAGTTCTACCGGAGCCACCTCGGCCATCTCATGGCGGACAAGCCCCATCTAGGGTACGCCGTCGTCTTCTACGTCCTGTACATCGCGGGGATCGTCTTCTTCGCCTTGCAGCCGGCGCTCGACGGCGGCAGCTGGCTCACGGCGCTGGGCTACGGCGCCGCGCTGGGCACCTTTGCCTACGCCACGTATGACCTGACCAACGCCGCAACACTGAAGAACTGGCCGCTGGTGATCGTCGTGGCGGACATCGCCTGGGGCGCCGTGCTGACGGGGCTCGCCACCGTGGTGGGGTGGCTGGTGTTCCACTAGGACCGCCAGGACCCGCGAGGACCCGCGAGCCAAGGGGCCGGGCGCCAGCGACCGGTCGCCTGCCGTTACGACTTCCGGAGCGTCAGGATCTGCTCGGCGCGGCCGAACGGGCCCGTGAGGTCGTGCAGCACGGTGGAGGTCAGGCCGATCCCGTCGGTGCCGAACGAGACCTCATTGTCCAGGCCCAGCCATTCCCCCTCGGGGCGCCGGTACATGTGGATCTGGAGGTCCAGGTTGGGGAAGGCGTAACTGCCCTTGCCCGGCGGGACCCGCGCGGCGATGCCGTTGGCGGTGTCCACCAGGCCCACAAGCCGGGCGAGGTCGCTGCTGTCCTCCTTGTCCGTCAGCGGGTGCGCGGTGTGCAGCCAGACCGTGCCCGAGCCGGCGCGGTGGCCCTCGGCGATGCGCATCTCCAGCGATGCGATGTAGCCGCCCGGCCAGATGGTGGACGCGTCGTAGGGTTTGCAGTCCTCCGGGGCGGGAATCCGGGGATCCTCGAAGGCAGCGACGGCAGCCGTGTCGGAGGTGATCATCCGCCAGGCCGTGGCACGGATCGCGGTGCGCCCCTCGGCGATCAGCTCGGCCTGCACCAGCTCGATGGTCCGGCCCGGGCGGAGGGTGGTGGTGGCCACCTCGAATTCGCCGCCCGGGATCAGGCCAAGTATCTCGTAGCTCAGGCGGGCCATCCGCATGTCGTCGCGCGGCTCGTGCCGGTCCAGGCAGTCCGCCAGGATGCCCGACGCCGGTGCCATGTGCTGTTCGTGTTCGTTCCAGGCACCCTGGGCGTGGATGGTGGAACGGAAGCGGCTGTCACCCAGTGCCTCGTAGTAGAAGTTTCCCTCGGCAAGATCCGGCAGGTCAGCAGTCGTCATTGTCCGCCCTTTCACGTGGCTGGTAATCCCAGAACACCCTATCGCTTCAAAGCGTCCCCAACGGCCTGTCGCTGGTCCCCCACTGCTGGCCGGACTGGGTAGACTCAGGATCAGACGTTCCGCGACTATCCACCGAAGAGGTGCTCCCCTGATTCGAGTCATCAGCTACAACCTGCGTAAGCACCATGCCAGCGGTGAGCTGGTTGACCTGGCCCGCAATTTTGAGATTGATGCCTTATGCCTGCAGGAATGCGACACCAATGACCTTCCGGACACCATTGGCGACCTGCACCTTGCCGATTCGACGAAGGGCAACCGGCTGGGCCTGGCCATCTATTACCGCATGGACCGGTTCACGGCCTACGAAACGAAGACGTTCGCCCTGAAGAAGTCCCTGCATGACCGTGTGCTGACACCGGCCCACGAGCGGCTGATCGGCACCCGGGTGGTGGACAACGACACGGACCACGACCTGGTCATCGCCTCCTTCCACGCGGCTCCGCTGACGGCGTCGAACTCGCTGCGGCGCAACCAGATCCACGCCGCGCACGCGGAGCTGATGAGCATGGGCGGCAGCCTGATGACGCTGATGGTGGGAGACTTTAACTACCCCTTCTTCACCAAGAGCCTCACGGCGCAGATGAAGGATGCCGGCTACGACCTGACACTCAGCGACCGGCGGACCTACACCCGGTACAAGGTGTTCAAGGGCCACTTCGACTTCGCCACCTCGCAGGGCCTCAACATTGAAAGTGTCGAGACCCTTCCCAGGGGCGCCTCGGACCACCTGCCCATCCTCATCTCGGCGGAGTACGGCCAGGAAGCGCCGGCGGCCGGCGACGCCTCGTCCCCCGCCGCGTAGCCGGGTACCACCATGCGGGGAGCCAGGGCACTGAACCTCCCCCCAGGCCTGGCCATGGTGCGGGACTACCAGCGTCCGTGGTTCACATCCGACCTGGCCGCGGGCGCTGCGCTCAGCGCGTTCCTCATCCCGGCCGGCATGGCGTACGCCGAGGCCGCCGGGCTCCCGGCCGTCACCGGCCTCTACGCCTCGGTCATCCCGCTCCTGGCCTACGCCGTGTTCGGGCCCTCCAGGGTGCTGATCATCGGCCCGGACTCCAGCCTGGCGCCCATGATCGCCGCCGCCGTCCTGCCGCTGGCCGGCACGGATCCGGACCGCGCCGTGGCCCTCGCCGGCGTCCTGGCCCTGGTGATCGGCAGTTTCCTGCTGGCGGGCAGGGTCTTCAGGCTGGGCTTTGTCACCGGACTGCTGTCCAAACCCATCCGCGTCGGCTACCTCAACGGCATCGCCATCGTCATTATGCTCAGCCAGCTGCCCAAGCTGCTGGGAATCTCCAGTCCCGGCGGCTCCCTGGTCACTACGGCTGCCGGCACTGCGCAGGCCGTAGCCCAGGGCGGCGTCAATCCCCTCGCCCTGCTTTTTGGCGCCGGCAGCATCGCCGTTATCGTCGGATGCCGCTTCCTGCCCGGAAAGCTCCCCGGCGTGCTGATCGCCGTCATCGCCGCCACCGCGCTCACCGCCGCGCTGGACCTGACAGCGGCGCTCCCCACCGTGGGCGCCCTACCCTCGGGCCTGCCCGCGCCGGCGCTCGACGGCGTCAGCCTGCCGGACGTCCTCGCCCTGCTCGCCCCGGCGGCCGGCATCGCCCTGATTGCCTTTGCCGACACGTCGGTCCTGTCCAAGAGCTTCGCGTCCCGGAGCGGGGTCCCCGTCGACGGGAACCAGGAAATGGGTGCCCTCGGTGCGGCGAACGTTGCCAGCGGCCTCTTCGGCGGTTTTCCGATTTCCGGCAGCACCTCACGCACGCCGATCGCCGTCGAGGCCGGGGCCAAGAGCCCGCTGGCCGGAGCGATAGCCGCCGTACTGGTGGTGCTGTTCATGGTGGCGGTGCCCGGGCTGACCACCTACCTGCCGTCCAGCGTCCTGGCCGGCGTTGTGATGGTGGCGGCGGCGTCGATCCTTGACGTGAAGACGCTCCGCCGCCTCCTCAAAATGAGCCGGACGGAGGCCGCCCTCCTGGTGGCCACCTTCCTGGGCGTCGCCTTCGTGGGCGTCCTCGAGGGCATTGTGGTGGCAATCGGCCTGTCCCTGATTGCCTTTGTGCTCCGCGCCCTGGACCCCTACCGCACCGAACTTGGCAGCGTCGGCGACGTGCCCGGCTACCACGACCTGAACCGCCATCCCGAGGGCCAGCGCATCCCCGGGCTGGTGATCGCACGATTCGACGCCCCGCTGTTCTTCGCCAACGGTGCCGTCTTTACGGACCACATCCGGAGGCTCGTGGCCCATGCGCCGGATCCGGTGCGCTGGGTGATTGTGGCGTCGGAGGCCATCACGGGCCTGGACACCACCGCGCTGGATGACCTTGTGGCGCTCGACGATGAACTGGCCAGGCGCGGGATCAGCCTGGTCTTCGCGGAGATGAAGGGCCCCATCAAGGACCGCCTGATCCGGTTCGGCGTCAGCAGCCGGTTCGGCCCCGACCACTTTTTCCCCACCGTCACCAACGCGGTGCGCAGCTACAAGCGGGAGTTCGGGCTGGAGTAGGCGCGGTTCCCTTTCCCACAGGGGACCTGCCGGGCCGTGGACTAACCCAGCAACGGAATGACGTCGATGACGCCGTCCGGGCTGACCGTCACCAGCACCCGGTTGCCGGCCACGCCCTCAAGCCGGCCGGCCAGTTCCCCGGCCAGCCGGCCGGCGTCGGGACCGGGACCCGCCCCGACGTCGGCCCGTCTCCACACCGTCACACCGGCGCCGGTGGCGTCCTCGATGGCCCGGTGCAGCGGAGCCGGATTCCCTCCGGTGACCAGGAGGACGTGCCCGATGGTGCGTTTCCTGGCGGTTCCCGCCGCTGTGAGGACCGCGCGCTGGTGCCGCCACACCGCGAAGTGGTAGCCGGCCACCAGGCCGGTGGCCACCAGCAGGCCGAGCGGGGCGCGGATCCGCTCCACGAGGCTGCCGCCCGAGAGGTCGCCCAGGAAGTACTCGAACATCCGGTACCCGATCACCAGGAGGGTGATCACGGCCACCACGGCGCTGAGTCCGAACACCACAATGAGGTAGACCCGCCGGGCGTTCAACCAGGCGGCCGGAGCGCCCGCCTTGCCGGGGCCCGCCGGGGTGGTCCGGTCGAGCGGTTTCCAGGACAGCCACCAGACCGGGCCGCCCACCAGGAGCGAACTGATCCCGCCCAGCAGGAGCGTGCGCGCCCCGGAACCCGCCAGCGGGGTGGCCGCCATGGCGAGGGTGGCGTTCACGATCACGCCGATGCCCGAGGCGGCGGCCACCAGGGCCACCCCCGAGGTCACCAGCCGGCTGCCCTGGCGGATGGTCTCCGAGCTGTCGCGCGCCAGCCCGCGGTGGTACACCCACACGAGCGAGCCGACGGCGGCAGCGGCGATTGCCGGAGCCAGCGGCTCGAGCAGCACATCCATCGCGTCGGTCCGGTCAAAGGCGAGCCGGAGCAGGACGAACAGCACAACGCCCGCGCCTCCCAGCGTCAGGACCCCTGCGCCCAGCACCCCGACGGCGATGAGGGCCACACTGGCGAGTCCGCCGCGCAGCCGGCGGCCGCCGTCGTGCTTCCAGTGCCACCACCAGACCAGTGCCCCGCCTGCGGCCCAGATCACGGACTGCAGGGCCGAGACCCACCATGGCTTGCCTACCGTCGCGGCGGCCGTCGCCCCGCGGAGTGCGGCGTCGAGCAGGGTGGACAGGGCCGCGATGGCACCGCCGGCACCGATCACCAGCCCGAAGTATGCACCCAGCAACGTGGGCACCTCGACCAGGTCGAGCGGACGCTTGCGGGGATGCCGCCACATCCAGCGGTGCCAGCCCCAGACCCCGGCCCAGACCACCCCGGCGGCCAGGGACGGGCGCCACTGCTGCGACTGGCCTGCGATCAGAGTGGACAGCGCACTGAGCAGGTTGGTGGTCGCCACCACCAGGGAGACCACGTATGCCCCGGACACGTAGAGGCCCCAGCCGACGGATGCCCGTTCCGTGTCGTCGGCAAGGCGCCGCCAGACCACCCACCACAGGAGCGCGGCGAGGGGCCCGCCGATCAGGGCGAAGGCCAGCGAACGCGCCAGGCCGGCGACGTCCGCCGTCGCCAGTTCGGTGCCCGCCACCAGCAGGCGTTCCAGCAGTCCGCTGAGTCCGACGGCGGCGACCACCACCAGGGCGAAGAGCAGCAGATACGTGATGAGCCGGCGGACGGTCCGCTGGGCCGACCCGGCAGCAGCGTCGGCGGTCATCACTTTGCCGCCGGGACCGGGCATACCGTCAATTGCCAGGGTGCGCTGTCGATGAGCCATTTGTCCCCCGTCTTGACCAGGTCAAAAACGTCTTCAATCTGGTACTCGGAACTCCCGAAGGGACCGCCGCCCTCGGAGACGGTGATGAGCACTTTCACGTCGGCGGACGTGGGCCGTTCGGTGGTGGAGACAAGGGTGACGCGGAGGTTGTCCCCGGGCATCCGCTCCATGTAGCCGCTGCAGCGGCTCTTTGCGGCGTCCGTCAGGTAAGCCGCTGCGGCGGCCTCGTCCCCCTCGATGGCGGCGGCGGAATACCGCTGAACCACCCCGGCAGGAGTGGCCTCGTCCACCGGCGCCGGCTCGCCGCGGGTGAACACAACGATCAGGGCAACGACCACCAGGACCGCGATGGCTGCAAGGATGGCGTAGAGGGTGCGGTCCGGCCGGTGGCGGGCGGGCTCCGGGGTTGCTGCCGGCGCCGGCTGGTTCGGCTCGGGTTCTCTCGCCTCTGGACTCATGCCGCCAGTATGCGGCAGGGAGGACCCGCCGTCACGGTGTCTTTAGGCCCCAATCCGCCCTGACCTGCTGTTTCACCGCCGCGGGCCGCCCCCTGACGGCGGTCCGGCCCCGGCGCATCGACGCCGCCTGCGGCACGCACTACCCTCAAGAAATGGGAATCGTTCGGAAAGTCCTGGGTGTCGTCCTGCTGGTGGTGATCGGGCTTGCGGGCACCGGGCAGGCGGCACTGGCCGTTCCGCCGGCCGCGATTGTCGTAGAGGACCGGGCCGGGGTGCTGGACCAGAACACGCTGGTGCCCGCCGTGCAGGCGATCGAGTTCTACGAGCCCACCACGGTGGCCGTCTACACCTACAACGGCTCCGCCTCGGACAACCTCAACGAAGAGGTCCTGCGGTTTGCCCGCGCCGAACGCCCCGAGTGGATCAGCGCGGACGGGCAGAAATGGGCGGACGGGCTCTTCATCTTTGCCCTGGATCCCGTGGGCCGGCATGTGGGGACGTATATGGGCGAGGACCGCAAGGTCTCGCCCGAACAGCGCGAGGATATCCAGAACGCCTCCAAGGAGCTCCTGCGCGATGCCCAGTGGACGGACGGCACCATCGCCGGCATCCAGCGTGGGGCGGAACTGATCAACCAGCCCTGGTACCGGTCCACGGCCTTCCTCGTCACGGCCTGGACGTCCGTGGTCCTCGCCGTGGGCGGCGCGGCCACCTGGCTGATTGTGCGCTGGCGGACCAGGGTGGACAGCCGGAAGGAGCTGGCCCGTGGAGACGCCAGCTACGCCAACGTGAGCATGGATCTGCAGGTCACCGAGCTGAATGCGGGCACCATTCCGGAGGCCTCCCGCTACGGAAGCACCGTGTTGGAGAAGCACCGGACGTTCATGGCGAAGTACAACGCGGCCACCGCGCTCGCCAACCAGGTCCACGCCCTGTCGCCGAAAGGCCTCAGCAGGCGGGCGAACCTGAAGCTGGTCCGCAGCTACGCCGACGCCGCCGCCGAGCTGGACGCCCTGGACGACGTCATCGCCGACACCAACGCCCTGCTCAACCGCGGCTCCGCCTGGGCTCCCGCCTGGGACCGCCAGCTGGCCCCGTACCGCGCGGACCTGGCCGCCATCGAACAGATGCTGGCCCGGAAGCATGCCGAGGACGGCTCCGCGACGGCGGCGGCCCTGCGCGCCTTCCGGGACCAAAGTCACCGGGACCTGGAACGGTGGACCGCGGAACTGTCAGACGGGTCCATCACTCCGGAGACCGCCCTTGACCGGCTGCGGGACGCGCGCACCCACCTATCAGAGCTGCTCAAGAACCACGCCGACACGGTCATCGAGGGGTTCGCCAAAAACGAGAAGGAAGCCAGGCTTATGCGCCGGGACATGGAGGACGCGCAGGCCGGCAGCAAGGACCGGCACGGGCGGACGTATGAGCCCAGCATCCTCGGCACCGTCTACCCCGCGTACTACTTCTTCTCCGTGCCGACGTTCAACTCCGGGTTCAATACCGGCGTCAGCAGTGTCAGCAGCGCCCGCGGGGGCGGCGGCAGCACTACAGGCTACGGTGCCAGCGGCGGAAGCTTCTCAGGCTCCGGCAGTTCCTCGAGCTTTTAGCCCCGGGTCAGGCCGTCGTGCCGTGCTCACCCGTACCGCGCTCGACGACGAAATCGCCGCCGGGGAACAAAATGGTCTCGTGGCCGTCGTCGAACCTGACGTGATAGGGCGGCGCTCCGTCCGCACCCTTGACCTCAAGGATTTCCCCGTGCCGGTCCGATGATTCCACCGTGGTGCCACGGATGATGATGCGGTCTCCCTGTGCTGCCTTCATGGCAATCACCTCCCTCCTTCAGACTACGAGGCGGGTCCGCTTTGGGGAACGGACCCGCTCGTCAAAAAGAGCTAAAAGAGTCCCGCGGTGACGGTGCCGGTGAGCTGGTGGATGACATCGGCCCGTGCCGCCATGTCAGACATGTCCCGGCCTTGCGTGTAGACCACAAAGACAAACGCCCGGTCCCCCTGCACCAGAATGCTCGCGTCATGGAGGTTGCCGTTGAGCAACCCGTATTTGTGGAAAACGTCCACCCCCGGAGGCGCGGCGGCCGGAATCAGGGTCTCGTAGTTGGTGTTCTGCATGTAGGACAGCAGTTGGGCGGTGTTCTCGGCGTTGAGCAGCCGGCCGCTGTACAGCCCGGACAGGGTGGTCGCCATTTCGGCCGGAGTCAGGCCGTTCACGGTCCGGTCGTAGGGTATGCCCATGGACGCGGCGTAGTTAATGAGGCCCTTGTGGCCGACGGCAGCCAGGATCAGCGCCCACGAATCGTTGTTGCTTTGTTGGACCATCTGCCGGATCTGCTGGCCTGCGGTGGACGCCCCCATCTTGGCTCCCAGGGATGCCTTCCCCGTTTCCACCAGGTGGTAATAGGCCTCCGCCGCGAGGATCTTGCCGGTGCTGGCGGCGACAAACTTGGTCTTGGTGCCGTATTCGTGCACCACTCCGTCGCTCATGTCGACGAGGGCCACGCCTACCTTGTACGCGCTGTTGGCCTGGATGACGGCGTTGATTTCGGCATCGAGTGCCGGCCCAATGGTGGGCTTGGCGGGGGTAGGCGAAGCGGCCGCTGACGGGGATACTTCCGCCGCTGGCGCGGCGTCGGTGGATGTGGGACCGGTGGCGGACAGCGGGCTGGCCTCCCCGCCCACTCCCGGTGAGGCGGACGCGGTGGCTGAAGCGCCGGCGTCGGCAGAACCCCTAACTTGGATGGTGGCGTACACCGTCGCGGCAGAAATCAGTGCAAGAACGGTAACCAGCACCAGCAGGACCTGCGGGCGGATCCCGCCAAGGCGCCGGGCCACCCCCCATAGACCACCGCTGGTGGCGTCACGTGCATGCCGGCTGCTGCTGTAGTGCCGGCCGGGCCCCCAGGACTTCATCCGACCTCATTCCCGGCGCTTCGTCGGGCGCGCGATAACGGCTGCCGCAGACAAGATCGCAGGCATTCTGTTCCTTGAAAAGTACAAAACCGCGGCGCGGCTTCAAATCTATCGCATTCTGCCCCGGGTACCGCCCGAGTGCAAGGGGGAAGGCTTGTCGGTCCCCGCCGTATTCTGAAAGCCCCTGCCGGAAGAACAGCAAAGGAGCTCCGATGCGCAAGGCCATTGTCATGATGCAGGTTTCCCTTGACGGGTTCATCGAGGGACCGGGCCACGACCTGAGCTGGCACCGGGTCGATGACGAGCTGCACAGCCACTTCAACCATGAGCTCCGGAAGATGGGAATGTTCCTGGACGGCCGCGTGACCTACGAACTGATGGCTGATTACTGGCCGACGGCGGACCAGGACCCGGCCAGTACGCCCACGGAAGCTGAATTCGCCGCAATCTGGCGGGACATGCCCAAAATTGTGTACTCCTCGACACTGCCGGCGGCGGGATGGAACACCGAGGTGGTGCGCGACGTCGTCGCCGAGGACATCGCGCTGCTCAAGGCACAGCCCGGTGGGGACATGGCCGTTGGCGGTGCGAACCTCGCGGCAACCTTCCGGCGGCTCGGCCTGATCGACGAATACTGGGTTTACGTTCATCCGGTACTGGTTGGACGCGGCACGCCCCTGTTTGCGGAGGCGGATGCCTCCACGCCGCTCCGGCTGCTGGAGACCCGGACCTTCGGCAACGGCGTGGCGCTGCTGCGGTACGCGGTGGAGGCGGACACAGCACACGCAAAAGACCGGTGATCCGTTGCCCCCAAGGCAACCGATCCACCGGTCTTCTGCGTGCGGATGGCGGTGCTGCTAGCCGGCGCGGACGAACGTCACGGGGCCGGTGGCGGTCAGCCAGGACAGCGGGTGGGTCATGGTGGCGTTGACGCCGTTCATGCCGCCGCTGATGGCCTGGCCGTTGCCGGCGTAGATGGCAACGTGGCCGGACTGGACAATCATGTCGCCGGGCTGCGGGGTGGAGACAACCGTGCCGTACTTCATGAAGGCCATCGGTCCAATGTCACCGACCGGGATGCCGGCGGAGTTCAGGGCCTTCTCCACCACGGCGGTGCAGTCCTGGGTGATGCCGATCTGGCCGTACGCGACAGCCAGCAGGGTGGCGTTGACTCCGCCTGCTGCTGCCGGGGCTGCGGCGGCCGGGGCTGCTGCTGCCGGGGCGGGCGCCGACTGGACCTTGACGGTGGCCTTGGCTGCGGGGGCCGGTGCTGCTGCCGGGGCAGGTGCAGCCGGGGCCTTCGGAGCGGCGACGGGCTTCGGGGCCTCGACCACGGGGGCCGGCGTCGTCTCGACGGCCGGGCGCTCGAAGGTGATCTGGACTGCGGAATCCGCCATGACCGGTGCTACCTGGCCCTGGACGTCCACGGTCGACGCCGGGGAGGCGTCGCGCTCGGCCGGCGCGTCGGCTGCGTTGGCGGCCATGGCGCCGCTGAGCACCATTCCGGAAGCGGCGACGAGGACTGCGGCCTGGCGGCCGATGGTTCCGGCGGTACGGCGTTTGCTGCGAAGTTCGGCGCGTTTGGACGCACGGGTATTGCTAAAAGTCATTGAAAAGAGCCTCTCCCAATGCCTGCGAGGTGAGCTGTCGGATTCGGATGGGAGGCACCCGGCCGCACTCGGGCCCGAACATTGCGGGCCGTGCGGCTTCACCCCAAGACCCCTGGAACAGCGGGCCAAAATGTGGTTTCCCCGTCTCTGCCGGACGTTGCTGCGAGTTATCCCCTGGCCGCGGCAGAGTTAGGCAATCGGCTGGGGAGAGCCCGTCTCGGTAACAACAGGCACTTAACCACGGTAACGGAATGATCACGGAGTGTCACATCGAGGTAACGGCGGGGTGCCGGGCCGGCAGGTGATTGCCCATCGACGGCAAGGGCATCCGGCATAGGATGATGCCATCACCGTTCCCCCGAGGCGGAGGCCCGATCATGAACAATCCCGAGTTCAACCGGCATTGCGTCGCCCTGTGCCAGCTGCGGAGCGAGCCGCAGGAGGACTTCAGCGTCAACACTGAACTCCTGGTCCTGGAAAGTGGTGAAGTCCACGTTTCCACGTGGGACGCAGAGCCGCGCGACGGCGGTTTCGACGCGCACGTGCTCAACGACCGGGTGGATGCGCTCGGCTTTATGGTGGTCACCGATTGGGAATTCTTCGACGGGAAGGCCTACGCGGTGGTGGAGCGCCGGCCCGGGACCTGAGCCGGCCATAGAGCTGAGCCGGCCCGGGCCCGGCTGCGCGGCGCGAGGGTCAGAGATGCAGCTCGGGCCGGCGCCGGGCCATGTCGTCGACCACACGGGCGACCGCCTCCGCGGCGGCAGCGCCGCCGTCGTCCTCCACGTCCCGGCCGGACGTCGACGCCAGCACCAGGCGCGCATGGCGCGCGAACCGGGGCCAGTCCCCGGCACCTGCCCGGAGCGCGCGGAGCGGGGACAGCAGGGCGGCCCGGCGCAGCCAATCGTCGGGATCCCGCGCCCACCGGTCCAGGACGCTGTCGGCGCGCACCCTCCGGACGACGTCGAGCCGCTCCACCAGGGGGCCCACGACGTCGGTGGAGAGCGGGTCCACCAGCGCGGCCGTGCGTGCGCTCCGCACGAAGCCCTCGATCCGCGTCAGGTCCGTGTTGGTCAGGAGGCGGACTCTGGACTGCAGGAGGACGACGGCGGCGAGCCGGCGCTCGAAGACGGGCACCTCCCACAACTCGGAACTGAGCGCAGTGATGTCATCGTGCGTCAGTGCGGGATGGCGGCGGAGGGCATCGCGGACCGTGCCGCGGACCGCCCCGACGGAGGCGCCGTAATACCGGTGGTTGCCGCCGTGCCTCGCTTCGGCGTCCTCGGCGCGCTCCCATGACGACTCGCGCTGGAGCGCAGTGTCTATGAAGTCGCCGGCATCGCTCATTTCTTCATTCTGTCGCATGCCGGCGGACTTCCCGCGGTCGGGAACCTGCCGGCTGCCCACGGGAGCCCTGCCGGAGCCCAGGCGAATCCCAGGCGGGCGGAGCCTGCAGCGTGATGCCTGCGGCGTGAGGCCTGCACACCCGCGGCCTGGAGTCTGCCGGATCCCGGCCGGACCGCGTTGGTGGCGTGATGCCTGTCCGCCCGCGGTCTGGGACCTGCCGGCTTCCCCGCCGGCTCGCTGCCGGGCGGAGCTTGTAGCCTGTCAGTCTGGATGGATTGGCTCGTCGTTAAATGTCGTAGGTCAAAAGTAGCGTTGGATTATGGAGAACAGGCGGGATCCAGAGGCAGTTCAGCCGGCGGGCTGGACGGTCGTGGACGTGCCGCGGGTGGCCGTCGGCCGCCTCGAAGTGCCGGATTCGGGCAGGATGGGGCCGGAAGACGCCCAGCCGGGCCGGGCCGGGCACGAGGGCTCCGCCAGTGACAGTTTCGACCGTGAGAGTGCCGCGTTGATTGCTGAGATCCGGGAAATCGAGGACGAGAAGTCTGCGATGTCTGCCCGTCAGGCACGGCTGTCCGTCGCTTTCGATCTGGTCCAGCGCCGGAAACAGGCCGCCGCCGGGGTCCCCGCGGCGGAACTGGGCGCCGGGGTCGGAGCGCAGATTGCGCTGGCCCGGCGCGAATCCCCGGCCAAAGGCGGCCGGCTCCTGGGCCTCGCGAAAGCCCTCGTCACCGAAATGCCCCGGACCCTGGCGGCGCTGGAGGCCGGGCAGGTCAACGAATGGCGCGCCACCCTGCTCGTGCGCGAAACCGCGGCCCTGTCCGCGGAGGACCGGGCCGCCGTCGATGAAGAGCTCGCCGCCGACACCGGAACGTTCGACGGCGCCGGAGACCGGCAGATCATCGCCGCCGCGCGGGCCGCGGCCTACCGGCGGGACCCGCGCACCGTCACCCAGCGCGCCGCCCACGCCGCGACCGAACGGACCGTGACCCTCCGCCCGGCCCCGGACACCATGTGCTACCTCACCGCCCTGCTCCCCGCCTCCGCCGGCGTCGCCGTGTACGCCGCACTCACCCGGCACGCCGACACCGCCCGCGCCGCCGGAGACCCCCGCACCCGCGGGCAGCTCAAAGCCGACGCCCTCGTCGAACGCACCACCGGCACCCCCGGCGGGATCACCGGCGTCGAGATCCAGCTCGTCATGACCGACCGCACCCTCCTCCAGGCAGACGCCGAACCGGCCCGACTCCCCGGTTACGGCATCGTCCCCGCCGGATGGGCCCGGGAACTGCTCACAAGTGGAGGAACCGCCACGGGACCGGGAACCGGCACCGACCCGCACGAGGACCTGCGCATCTGGCTCCGACGGCTCTACACCACCCCGGGCACCGGAGACCTGGTCGCACTCGACTCCCGCGCAAGGCTCTTCCCGCCCGGACTCCGCCGCTTCATCACCGCCCGCGACGCCACCTGCCGCACGCCCTACTGCGACGCGCCCATCAGGCACCTGGACCACATCGTCCCCTGGCACGACGGCGGCGAAACCACCGCCACCAACGGCGCCGGACTCTGCGAAGCCTGCAACCACACCAAAGAAACCCCCGGCTGGCGGGTCCAACCCCGCCCGGGACCGCGGCACACCCTCAACATCACCACCCCCACCGGCCACACCTACCACTCCACCGCACCACCCCTCCCCGGCACCCCGTACGCCGAATCAATGCTGCCCGGCACTCGACACACCGGCCCCGTCCTGCCCGCAAGGCCGCTGGCAGACACAACCGCAAGGCCGACCCAGGACAGCACGAACCAGCGCCGCGAACTCCGGCGCCAGGCAAAATTACTTAGACGGGCCCGTCGCCAACGGCTGCCCGCGGCCTGACTCGCGGTCAGGCCGCGCGGAGAGCGCGCCCGCCGAAGAGTGCACCCGCGCCGACGGCCTACTGCCCCGGGGCCCGGTACGACGGCGTCTTCTTTGCCGCTGCGTCAAGATCCTCCGGCGTCAGGAGCGGCTTGAGGCGTACGTTCACCGAACCTGACGAGTTGATCAGGAGCGAGAGCGCGGCGGCATCGGACGGCGCCGGGACGTCAAAGACCCCCAGTACGTCTCTCTCCCCGAACGCGTAATAGAAACATTCGAGCGTTCCTCCCACGGACTTGAGGGCCTCGATCAGGGCATCGCGGCGTTTCGTTCCCCCTTCACGCATGAGGCCCTTGATGCCCTCGCCCACATAGTTCGCTTCGAACAGATATTTGGTCATGGCCCTTTCCGTCCTGTCATATCCAGGACCCGGGCAGCGCAAAACGCGTCACAGCCACTTTGACGGCGGGTCCCGGAATTGGTCCCCAGCATGGGGTCGTGGCCACATCGTAGGCGCTCCGCCACGCCCTTACAACGGTCACCGGTAAGTACCCCGGCCCGCGGGAAATCGTTGTGCGCAGTGGCTACGGATGCCACAGGCAATCACGGGCGACGGCGGTTTGTCCCTCAGGCGGCCTTGGGCCGGACAACAAGGACGGGACACGGTGCGTGGCCGATGACCTGGGTGGAGACGGAGCCCATGTGCAGGCCGTTGAACCCGCCGTGGCCCCGGGCCCCCACCACCACGAGGTCTGCGTCCTTGGCCGCGTCCAGCAGGGCAGACGCGGGAGAATCGCTGTGCACCACCTGTCCTGTGGCGGCCACTCCCGCGTCCTCCGCTGTCTTGAGGGCTTCGGCCTGGACCGTGCCGGCGATCTTTTCGGGGGAATCTTCCGCCACGACTTCGCCGGCGGCTGTTTCGAGCAACGCCGGATACCAGGAAAGCGGCGGCTTGCTCCAGGCCGTGACCACGCGGATCTGGCCGTTGCGCTGGCGGGCTTCCTCCACAGCCCACGTCAGCGCAAGGTGTGAATTTTCGGAACCGTCAAAACCCACCACAATCACGAACAAGCCTGTATCGGTCATTGTCTTTCCGTTCCCTAGCTTCGGTGAGCAGCCTGGACTTTTCAGTTTCCGCGCGGTCCAAAGTCAGTGTCAAGGCCGGGGCAGCCGGCCAGTAGTGGCGGCGTCCAGCCTCGACAGTAGGGTGTCGTCATTGGAACAGCAACGCTGGAGACGGATGGGCGCACTATGTGGGTTCCAGTGTTCTCCGTGGTCCCGCCGGAGAGCGGGACCGACAGCTTTGACCGGCTGGTGGCCGCGGCACTGGAGACGGGCCACGGCGCGGGCAGCACTGCCTAGCTTCCAGGTCCGGCGACCAGTCCTTTGGCATACGCCGCCTGCCCCACGTGCTGCAGGCAATCGGCGATGGTGCTCACCAGCCGCACCCCGAGCGTGACCGGCGGGTCCCAGCGGGTGTCCACAATCCGGTCGAAGTCCGCGCCGCCCAGGGTCTGCACGTAGTCCACGGTCTGCCGGTGAACGGCGTCGTAGTAGTCGCGCAGGAGATCCGCCGGGGCCTTCACGCTGTCCACCTGTCCGCTGGAGTGGCCGTAGCCGGTGTCGCGGCCGGAGAGCGGAAGATTGAAGCGGCCGGCAAACCCCTGCGCGGTCCAGACCTGTTCCAGGCCGGCGGCGGACGCGACCTGCGCGTCCTCCACCCGGCTGAGGTGCCAGATCAGCCACGCCATCGAATTTCCGCTCCCGCCGGGCCGGCGTGCCAGATCGTCGTCGCCGGCACCGTCGAGGACGTAGGCCACGGTCTCATGGATCCTGTTAAAGGCGTCCAGCAGCAGTTCATTGGATTGCATAGGGTCCCTCGCTGTTCATCGTCCGGTGGGTCCCCATGCTGGCACGGGGACCCACCGGACGGGAAGGGATGGCGGGACTCAGCGCGACGGTGTGAGGACCATCGCCGAGCCGCCCCCGCGCCGCACGGGTTCGGCCGCTGCGGTCATCCCTCCCCCGGGCAGGAACTCGATGGCGGTCGCCGCACCGATCTCCGCAGCAGAGGTGAACGCGTCGCCCGACGGGTTGAGCTTGTGCCCGTACCCCGTCAGATACTCCTCGAACTCGTCGATGAACGCGGGCTCGGCGGTGACGGCGGCAGTGTTCCGCTGCGAGGCCCTCGGCGCCGCGATGGCCTCGGAGATGTCCATGCCCAGGTCCACCCGGTTGAGGATGGTCTGGAGCACGGTGGTGATGATGGTCGACCCTCCGGGCGAGCCGAGGGCCAGGAACGGCTTGCCCTCCTTGAGGATGATGGTCGGGGCCATGGACGAGCGCGGGCGCTTGCCCGGCTGGATCCGGTTCGGATCGGAAGCGTCATACACGGTGGAGAAGTCGGTCAGTTCGTTGTTGAGCAGGAAACCGCGGCCCGGAACCACAATCCCGGAGCCGCCGGTCTGTTCGATGGTGAGGGTGTACTCGGCCACGTTCCCCCACTTGTCCGCGACCGTCAGGTTGGTCGTCGAGATGTTCTCGGTGTCCTTCTCGTCGGCGGCCGCTGCGGGGGCAGCCGGGCACACGCCGTCGTACGAGGACACGTCCCCGGGCAGGACCGGCTTGGCAGCGGCGCGTGCTGGGTCGATCTGGCACGCGCGCTCCTTGCCGAACAGTGGATCCGTGAGCGCCTCGGTTGGGACGTCGACGAACGCGGGATCGCCCACGTACTTGCCGCGGTCCGCGAAGGCCAGGGCGCTGGCCTCAAGGTAGTGGTGCAGCGCGCCAGGGCGGGACATGTCGGCGAGGTTGAACGTGTCCAGGATGTTCAGCGCTTCGCCCGTGGTGGTGCCGCCGCTGCTGGACGGTGCCATGCCGTAGACATCCAGGCCGCGGTACTCCACATGGGAGGGCGCCTGGTCCAGGGCACGATAGCCGGCCAGGTCCTTCGCCGTAAGGTACCCGGCCGGGACTGGCAGGTCCGTGCCGGCCGTCTTGGGCGGAGCCTGGACCGTCGAAGCGATCTCCCCCGCCAGCGGGCCGCCGTAGAACGCATCCGTGCCCTCCCTCGCGAGTAGCCGGTACGTCGCGGCCAGGTCGTGGTTCTGGAAGACGCTTCCGACGGCGGGGGCGTCACCGCCGGGAAGGAAGAGGCTGCTGGTCGACGTGAAGGCGGCGAAGCGGGACTTGTTGTCCAGGGTCTGCTGGCGGAACGTCTGGTCCACCACGAAGCCACGCGTTGCCACTTTGATGGCGGGCTTCAGCGCCTCGCCGAGGCTCAGCGAGCCCCAGCGGTCGAGGGCCCGCTCCCAGGTGGCGGGCGTGCCGGGAACGCCGACGGAGACGCCGCTGGTGACAAGGTCTGGGGTGAACCGGTAGGGCTGTCCAGTCGCCTTGTTGATAAAGGCATCGTTCGGCATTTTGGCCGGCGCCGTCTCCCGGCCGTCAATGGTGCCCACCTTGCCGGTCTCCGCGTCATAGAAAACGAAGTAGCCTCCCCCGCCGATCCCTGCGCTGTACGGCTCGGTCACGCCGAGGGTGGCGGCGGCGGCGACGGCGGCGTCAGCGGCGTTGCCGCCTTTTCTGAGCACATCGAGGGCAGCAGCGGAGGCCTCCGGGTCCACCGTGCTGACAGCGCCGCCGTAGCCGGTGGCGGTGGCTTCCTTCACCGTCTCGCGCGGGTCCGCGTGTGCGGGGCCAGCCACGGCGGCTCCTGTCACACTGAGGGCCAGCGCTGCCGTGACGGACACCAATCGCCGCGTGACACATGTCATGATCGCTCCAAGGGCTTGTATTGCGGATTGACATTTCCTGTCACGCTACTACGCGGCGGGTGGACACTCAATACGGCCCGGTCCGGAGACGAAGTTTCAAGGGCTTGGTCATTCCGGCCAGCTGACGCCTTTGCGGCAGGCTGCCGCGAGGGCGTCGCGGTGCCCGTCCAGCCATGCAAGCCGCTGGTCCTCCAGCAGGATCTTGCCGTAGTCGCTAGCAGACAGGCTTTCCCCGTCCAGGGCACGGCTCCGCCGGCCGAGGCCCCGCTTCAGCCGTTTTGCCTCCAGCAGTAGCGGCAGGGCTTCCAGCTCTGCCGCTGTGGGCTCCAGCTCCCGGCTGTAGGCGGCAAGCAGATCGGTCACCCGGCCAAGATCGAGCGCCACCTTGTTGTCCCGGCCGCCGGGGCTTGTGTAGACCTTGCCGACGTCGTGGACGGCGACGGCGAGGTCCAGGACCCGCACGTCCGCGTGGGCGCTGTCGAAGTCCAGGACCCCCACCACGTCGTCGCCGTCGAAGACAAGGCTCCCGCGCCGGGCGCCTCCGTGCACCACCACCCGCGGCAGCTCGGGCAGCAGGCCGGCCAGCCCTTCGAGAACACTTTCGGCCCGGGCCCGCAGGGCCGGATCAGTGTCCTGCGCAGCGACCCGGCTGCGCAGCTCAGTGAGCACCGCCGGCTCCGCCACTGCGGCGGGCTGGTCGGCTACCACCGCATGGTAGCGGGCCAGCGTCCGGCCCAGACCCTGCACGTGCGCCCGCGAGCCGCCGTCGAACGGCTGCCCCTCGATGCCGCGGGTGGCGATCCACCACCGGCCGGAGAGTTCCGCGTGGCCGGAGCCGGTGCGGCTGGGAACCACCTCCGGTGCCGGGAAGCCCCGGCCCCGGAGCAGGCGCATGAGGCCCAGCTGCCCGAGAAGCTCGTCCAGCGGCTTGAGCCGGTGCGAGCGGCGCAGGTAATAGATCCCGTCCGCCGCGGCCACGCGGAAATGCTCGTTCTTGCCGCCCGGCACCAGGCTTATGGAGGTCCAGCCGCCCAGCGGCCACAGGGCGGCGAGCTCGGCCAGCGGGAGTTCGTTCCCGGACCGGTCCAGCAGCACGCCCGCCGGGGTGGTCATGCCCCGGCCCGCCCGTCAACCACCCGGTCGAACTCGTCCCGGTACAGCCGGAACTCGGCATCGCCGCCGTCCCGCCAGTCCGCCTCCCCGGACTTGATGCTGCGGTTGACGCTGTGGAGGATGTAGCGCGCCCAATGGAACCGCAGGTTCCGCAGCAGGTCCCCGCGCGTCGCCGCGCGGTAGGCGTCAAGGAAGGCGGCGCTCGGCGGGTTGGCCCGCCTGATGTCGCCGGTGGCGTCGTGCACACCGATGCGCAGGCGGTGGAGGAACTCGGCTGCATCGCGGGCGGGGTCGGCGGGCGCGCTGCGGTCGAGGTCAATGACGGTCACCGCGTCCTCCCCGAGGAAGACGTGGATCGGCCGGTACTGCCCGTGGCTCTGGGCCACCACGCCGTCAGCCGTGTCGTGCGTGAGCGCGTCGAGCCGTTCGAGCATGGCCAGGGCTGTGTCGACGTAGCCCGGGTTCCCGGCCGCCACCTTGGCCAGGCGCTTCGCCAGGCTTGTCAGCTCGCCCGTCACCAACAGGGACTGCGGCGCCCCGACCCGCAGGTCGGTCCCGTGCAGGTGGGCAAGCCACCGCCCGGCGCGGGCGCAGGCCGCAACGAGCTCTTGACCGTCCGCTGCGAGCAGGTCCGACAGCGGGAGGCCGGGCGCACCCCGGCACAGGAGGACTTTTTCCTCCCCATACCAGGCCAGGGGTTCGACTGCCTGGTACGGGGAGCCCTCCCCCAGCCCGGCCCCGCGCAGGGCCTGCAGCTTCGCGTGCACAGCGGGTCCGTCCTCAAAGGGAAAGAGCTTCGCGAACACCGGGGGGCCGCCGTCGAGCTTCACCCGGACGGTGGCTGCCCCTGAGCCGTCGAGTTGGATCACCTGGGTGGTCCAACTCCCGCCGGCCGGGGCGTCCGGGCCCAGGTGGGGGCGGACGTAGTGGTCGAGGAACTCCGGTGTACTGACCCGCTCGGCACGATCGGTCTGCTGCTCCATCACCCGGCGGAACTGGGAGTGGACCTCGGCGCGGTTCATGCTTCCTCCTTCAAGGTGGTGATGTGTTCGGGCAGGGATTCGCAGGGGCTGGCGGCGTGGCGGCCGTAGCCGGCGGTGCCGTTGAGGAACGCCAGCGGGCCGGCGATTCCTTGGAGAAGGCACATCTCGGCGTAGAGGCCGCCGGCCGCGAGGAGGTGGCTGTGAGTGCCGCGTTCCACCACGCGCCCGCCGTCGAGCACCACAATCTGGTCCGCGGCCATGGCGGCCGTCATGCGGTGCGTGATGATCACCGTGGTCCGTCCGGATGTGACGTCCCGCAGTGCGCGCAGGACGGCGTCCTCGGACCGGGCGTCCAGGCCGGTGGTCGGCTCATCGAGCACCAGGACGGGGCACCCCTGCAGCACCGCGCGGGCCAGGGCCAGCCTCTGCCGCTGCCCGCCGGACAGGGTCGCCCCGCGCTCGGCCAGGACCGTCTCGTAGCCGTCCGGGAGCGCCTGCACAAACTCGTGGGCCTGCGCCGCGCGGGCGGCGTGCTCGACGTCGGCCGCAGACGCGTCGGGGCGCGCGTAGGCGATGTTATCCCGCACCGACGCCCGGAACAGCAGGGCGTCCTGGGTCACCAGCCCCACCTGGGCGTGCAGGCTCGCGCCGGTCAGGTCGCGCAGGTCGGCGTCGTCCAGGAGCACACGCCCGCTGGTGGGGTCCTGCAGCCGGCAGAGCAGGGCGGCGATGGTCGACTTGCCCGCGCCCGTGGGGCCGACGACGGCGAGGGTGCTGCCGACGGGCACGGTCAGGTCGATGTCCTGCAGGACGGGGTGGCCCGGCGTGTAGGAAAACCCGACGCCGTCGAGGCTCAGGCTGTCCTGTGGCCGGCCGGCGGCTTTTGCATCGGGCTTGTCCTGCACGTCTGGGCGGCGGTGCAGCGTGTCAGCGATGCGTGCGGCCCGGACACCGGCGCGGGTCAGCTGGGCAGGCAGTTTGGACAATGACCGCGTGGGTCCGAAGAAGTCGCGCAGGTAGGACGTGAAGATCACCAGGTCGCCCGGCGTGAGGGCACCCGCCAACACCCGCTGGGCGCCCAGCCAGACCAGGCCGGCGATGGCCACCGCCACCACGGCATCCACTGCGGCCCCGAACGCGCTGCTGGTGCGCGCGGAGCGCAGCACGGCCGCCACTGCGGCGTCGGAGCGGCTCCGGAAGCGGCGCGACTCATGTTCCTCCCGGCCCGTGGCCTTGACCAGCTTCACCGCGACCAGCGACTCCTGCGCCAGCGCGGCGAGGTCGCCCTCGATGGCGCGGGAGTCCTCCTCCACCGCGCGGATGCGCGCGCGGAAGCTGGCCACTGTCAGAAGGAGCAGGGGCAGCACCAGCAGCAGCGCCACGCTGAGCTGCCAGTCGAGGACCAGCAGCACCCCCGCCATGCCGGCGAGCGTGAGCACGTTGGTCGCGGCGTCGACCAGTGTCACGGTGAGCAGCGCGCGCACCCTGTCGACGTCGCCGGTGAGGCGGGTGGTCAGTTCACCGGTCGGCGTCCGCTCGTGGTAGCTGAGCGGCAGGCGCTGCAGGTGGTCATACAGCTTGGTGCGGATGGCCGCGGCCACGCGCTCGCCGACGACGGCCTGAGTGTAGCTGCGTGCTGCGCCGACCAGCGCGTCCAGAATGGCGATGCCGGCCAGCGCCAGGACCACCAGCGCAAGGATGCGCTGCACGTCCTGGCTGCCGGAACCGTCAGCGGGAAGCAGCACTTCGTCGAAGAGGTACTTCAGCGGCCAAGGCTTGAGGAGCGCCACCCCCGTCCCGGCAACGGCCAGCAGCCCGGCCAGCAGGCAGCCTGGCCACTGCGGGCGCAGGAACGGCCCGAAGGTCCGCAGGATCACTTTGGCGCTCATGACGGGCAGGGCGGAAGCACCCGCCTGACGCCCGGCAGCCGCGGCGCCGCTCCGTCTATACCGGGTGCCGCTCACCGGTACCCGCCCCCTGCCGCGTCCGCCACGGCCGCTTCCCAGCCGTTGAGCCAGTCCGGCACAAACGAGGGGTCTTTGACCGGGCGGACCACAAGGCGGTAGAAGAGGACTTCGGCGAAGGTGCGGGCCACATACGCCGGGGCGGCCCGGACTGCACCGGCGTCGCCGCCGCCGCCGGAGTAGCCGGCCTGGAACGCCTCCACCCAGGGCGCCGCGGCCGACAGGTCGCCGCGCCTCGACGCACCCATGGTCAGGGTCTGCCCGATGAAATGGCCAAGGTCCCGCGCGGCCGGGGCGAGGGCGGCCCGGTCAAAGTCGATGACCACAATGCGGCGGGCATCCAGGTGGATGTTCTTGGGCTGGAAGTCCCCGTGGGTCACCACGGTGCGCCCGGCAGTGCCGTTGCCTGCACGCTCCAGTGCCGCCAGGGTGGCCGCACTGAGCGCGGCCAGCCGCCCGGCGTCGTGCGGCAGCAGCCGGGCCAGCGCCGCCGTGTACTCGGTGAGCTTGAGCCGTTCAAAGTCCGCCGCGAGGTCCGGTACCTGCACGCCCCGGACAGCATGCAGCCGGGCGAGCCAGGCTCCTGCCCGGCCGGCGTCGGGTGCGGCCGCGCCCAGGTCGCCGTCCAGCAGCGAGTGGAGCGTGCAGGGCGGCGCTTCCTCCTGCGCAAGGAGCTGGCGGGCCGGATCGAAGCCGTAGGGTGCCGGGACCTGGTACCCGGGGTGGTCGAAGCCGGCGTGGCGCAGGCTGTCCAGCAGCCGCCACGCCTGCTCGCCGCCGCCTGCCCGGTACCCCTTGCCGATCACCGCCAGCGGGACCGGCGCCTCCGGGCCGCCGTTGAGCGCCACCGTCCACTTGACCACCGGCCGGCTGCGGGACGCGTGCACCACCGTGCGTGTGACCACCTGCACCGTGGCGGGCTGCACCGGGCCCTGCTCCCCCGGGTCCGCCTGCGGGTCGCGGGGCAGGTCATGGAGCGGGCCATTCAGCAGGGCGTCCAGGGGCGGCGGCGACGCCAGCAGCGACTCGGCGGCTGCGAGCCGCTCTGCCCGCGGCGCCCCGGAGGGCGTGGCGGCGACGGCACTCATCCCCGGCCTCCCACCGGGTCGTGGGCGGCCAGTCCGGCAAGCCGTTCGCGGGCCGCCTGCAGGGTCCGTGCCGCAGAGCCGTCCTCGACGTCCCCGGCGCCAAGGAGCAGATGGAAGGACCCTGCTCCGGCGCGCAGGCGCACCATCACGCCGTGTCCGGGTTCGGGCCCGGCGGGCTCGCACCAGGCGGTTTCCTCGTCGTCGGCCAGCGCGATCCACACCGCGGCGCCGTGGTTGCGCGCGCCCCGCCACGAACGTCCACCAAGCCGCTGCAGCCCAGCCGTGCCGTGCCGGAGCAGCCGGTAGTAGTCAGGTGACAGGCAGGACTCCACGGTGATCCCGGGTGCTGTTGCGGGAAGGTGATAGGACACCAGCAACGCGGGGCTTCCGGTCTCCAGGAGTATCTGCTTGCGGAGCCCGCGCAGCGGGCTGCCCGCCTGGACGTTCACCAGCTCCGCCCGGACGACGCCGTCCCCGCCGGAGATGCCCGCGAGGTACCGGTCGTGGACGCCGCCGCAGTCGGCGAGCGCTCCGGGGTGGTTGCCGGGGACGTCCATGTAGCGGTTCATTTCCTCCTGCCGGTTCCAGTCATCGGTGGGGTTACCGATGACCAGCACGCCGCCGTCGGGGCCGCGGCACGCGAGGTAGACCAGGCGCCCGCCGCAGTCCGGCGCCAGCACGGCGAAGAGGTGCTCGTTGCGCAGCACCAGCTCCTCCGTGCCGTCGTCGTCGATGTCGGCCAGCTCCGCCCCGAGCCGGCGGTCGCGGGTGCCGAACCACCGGGCCGCGGCGGCGAGGACGCCGGTGGCGCGGCCGTGGCTCGCCACCGCCTTCGCCCAGGCGGCAGGCGGCCGATCGGGGAGGTCCGTGTCGTGCCAGGCGGTTTCGTAGCCTGACGCCAGGAGGTGCTTCCACGCCAGCGCGGTAAGCCGCGGCTCCGCGTCTGCCTTCTCCGCCACGGTCACGGCACGGCGGGCCCGGGCGAGGTGCTCCTGGTACGGGCGCCAGGCCCGGTCCTGGTCCCACCCCCGGTAGTCCTCCCCCGCGTGCCAGTCCTGGGCCAGCTCCACAAAAGTGCCGCGCTCCACCACGCGGATGCCGGGGACGCGCCTGCGCTGGCGCAGCCATGACGGGAGGTCCACCGGCACCAGCTTCGGCTGGGTGGCCAACCAGCGCAGGAAGTCCTCGTACCGGCCCAGCGCGGCGGGGTGCCACGGGCCCACTCCGGCGCTCTTCTCCATGTCATCGGCGTACACCAGCACGGTGTCGTCGCCGGGGGCGGTGGGGAGTTCGGCCGCGCGGGACAGGCTGCGCCAGCGCTTCCGGCCGTCAGGGGGGATCCAGTACCGCAGCCGGGTGGACATGGGCACCACCTGCATGCCGTGGCCGCCCGCAATGCAGTACGGGCGCAGGGCGTCCGCCGGCGGCGGGCTGTCCGGGTCGGCACCGTCGAAATCGGCCCGGTCGCCGCCGTGGGCGCCGTCGGTGGGATAAAGCAGCCGGTCATCGAGCAAGACGTACCGGTAGCCGCCGTTGGGGAGCGACGGGTCCGTGAGGATCCCGGCAAGCCGGTCGGTGTCCCACACGCGTTCGGGAACCCAACAGATCTCCAGGTCCTCGGGCGCACATCCCAGGTGGCGCCGGTAGAGCCAGAACAGCTCCTGCAGCTGCCGGCGGTTGAACTCCGGGTCGAAGGACGTCAGGACATTCTCGGAGTAGGTCCCGCCGACCAGCGAAACGAGTCCGGCCGCGCGCAGCCGGCGGACGTCGGCAAGGAACCAGGGGTGGTGCCAGGCGGCCGCTTCGACCATGGTCCCGGACAAATGCAGGGCCACCGGGGTGCGGTACTTCTCATGCAGTTTCAGCAGGGCCCCATAGCCGGCAACAATCGCGGTGAGGCCTTCCCTGTCCTGGTAGCCGTCGGTGACGAGGTACTGGTTTGCGTGGTGGACGAGGGCCAGGGGAAGCGGCGCAGGGCGCGGCCTGGAGCGGGGCGCCAGGACGCCCGGCCGCGCGGCGCCGACGTCGGTGTGCTGGCCGACGTCGGGATGCTGCCCGACGTCGGGATCCCGCCGCGAGCGCACGGCTTCCTCATACAGGGTGGCGTACTCCCCGGCTGGCCCGCACCAGGAGAAGTCTGCCGCCATCACCCGCTGCTGCAGCCGGTGCCATTCAGGCACACGCCGGTAGACCGCGAGCGCGTTGTCCACGGCCGATAGCAGCGAAGCGACCCGGCGCTGGACGAACACGAACCCCAGCCCCGACTCCGGATCGTCGGCATAGTCGCTCACCGTGTCCGCGAGGCCCCCGGTCCGGCGGACCACCGGAATGGTGCCGTACCGCAAGGCGATCAGGGGGGTCAGCCCGCAGGGTTCGAAGACGGACGGTGCCAGGAAAAAGTCGGCGCCGGCGTAGACCTGCCGGGCCAGGGATTCCCGTGACGTGGGGTGGTACGCCACGTTTCCGGGGAAACGCGGAACCGCGGCCTGCAGGGCCCGCCGGTAGCGCGGCGCCCCTTCGCCCACCACCACCACTTGGGCTCCCCGGGCCACGATCTGGTCCAGCGCCGCGGACAGCAGGCCCACCCCTTTCTGGGAGACCAGCCGGGCAACCATGCCGAACAGCGGACGGTCCGGCACGGGATCCAGGTTGCTGATGCGCTGCAGCACCTCCTTGTTCACGGCCTTCCCGGCGGCGAAGGAGCCGTCATAGCGGGTGGCGATCCAGGGGTCCCGCCGGGGGTTGAACTCCTCGTAGTCGATGCCGTTGAGGATGCCCTTGGCGGTGTCCCCGCGGGCACGCAGCAGTTCATCCATCCCCGCCCCCAGGGCCGGGGTGCGGATCTCCTGCAGATAGCGGGGGCTGACAGTGCTGACCCGGTCCGCGAAGGCGATGCCCCGCTCCAGCAGGGTGCCGGCCGGGGGAAGGCCGGTCAGCCGCTCGGTGGCAGCCCCGACCCGCCCCTGGTAGGCGACGTTGTGGATCGTAAAGACGATCCCGGTGCGCGCCAGCTCCCGGCGGTGCCGTCCCTCCCGGGCGTCCTGCGCCACCAGGCCGCAGTGCCAGTCGTTGCAGTGGATGACGTCGGGGCGCCACGCTTCCTGCGCGGCCAGGGCCGTGACGGCCTTAGCGAACAGCACAAACGGCAGAACGTCGTCGTCCTGGTAGCCGTACGGGACATCCCGCTCGAACCAGCCCGGAATGCACAGTGAGAAGACTTCCACACTGCCCAACGGCTGCAAGCGCCGGACCTCGACGCGCTCAGCGACCGGGCCCAACGGGACCTCGAACGCCAGCACCGGGGTGCCCCCCAGCCCGCGGTATCCCGGGATGACCAAATGAACGTCGAAGCCGAGCTCGGCCAGGCGCTTAGGCAGCGCGCTGCTGACATCGGCCAGCCCGCCCACTTTGACGAACGGATACGCCTCGGCGCTGGCAAACAGCACGCGCTGCGCCCGTCGCGGGCTGGAGCCGCCGGCCGGCGTGCTGTCCATCACAGGGGGCCGCAAGTATTCGAATGGAGCCGGAATCTGCATCGTCCCACCTCACTCCAAGGCGCTGGCAAAGACCGCCGGAGTTTGTTGTGTGGGGCCAGTCTTGTCCCGTCCAAAGTGGGGTGTCAACAGTAAAACCTTAGGGGATATCGCCCTGCAGGCGGCCGGCCGGGACCATCCCCTTCGGGTGAGGTCCCGGCCGGCAGCACGCCTCTAGGGTCAGAGCATGGCTCGACCGCGATTACCGCTGGCCAAGGCCCTCAGGGGGATACTGGGCTACGTCACTGTGAGCGTAATCTGCGGGGTTCTTGCCGCCAGCCTGGTGGTCCCCGCCGTTGCCGGGGCCGGAGTCACCCTCCGGGAATCGGTCGGGTTCTTCAACGGCCTTCCCGGCGAACTGACCATCGATCCGCCGTCGCAGTCCACCACAGTCCTCACCGCGGACGGCAAGACCATCGCCACGTTTTACGCGGAGAACCGCGTGCGGGTCAGCCTGGCTGACATGTCGCCCTACATCAAGGATGCGATAGTGGCCATCGAGGACCGGCGCTTCTACGAGCATGCCGGCATTGACCCGCAGGGCATCCTGCGGGCCCTCGCGTCCAACATCACCAACGGCGGCAGGCAGGGCGCGTCCACCCTGACGCAGCAGTACGTCACCAACGTCCTCAACGAGTCCCTTGTGTCAGCGGACAAGGGGGACCGGATTGTCCTCAACGGACAGAAGAGCATCGGGGACAAAGTCCGCGAGATGCGGTTGGCCATCGAACTGGAGAAGAAATACACCAAGGACCAGATCCTCGAGGGCTACCTCAACATCGTGTTCTTCAGCCGGGACGCCTACGGGATTGAAGCTGCATCGCGCCACTTCTTCAACACCACGGCCAAGGACCTGACCCTGACGCAGGCCGCTGTCCTGGCCGGGCTGGTGAAGAGCCCCAGTTTCTACAATCCCTCCCTGTACCCCGAAAACGCCCTCCAGCGGCGTAACCACGTCCTCGACGCCATGCTGGAGCTCGGCCGGATTTCCCGGGCGGAATACGACGCCGCTGTGGGTAGCGGGATTGACCTGAACCTCAACCCGGGACGGCAGGGTTGCGCCGGCGCGGAGATGGCACCTTACTTCTGCGACTACGTGTCCCACCTCATCCTGAACAACCCGGCGTACGGCGTCGACCTTCCCTCGCGGGTACGGAAGCTGTACCGCGGCGGTCTTACCATCACCACCACCCTGGACAGCCGGCTGCAGGCGGTGGCGCAGGCGCAGGTGGATGCCACCGCCGGCGCGAACCCGGACAAATGGGGCGCCTCCCTGGTGTCCGTCGCGCCGGGGACGGGGAAGATCCTGTCCATGGCGCAAAACACCGTGTTCCTTCCGGAGGAGGGAAAATTCGACACCCAGTTGAACTTCAATGTCGACTCCAAGGACGCCAAAGGCAATGACCTGAACGGCGCCGGCGGGTTCCAGCCCGGGTCCACCATGAAACCGTTCACCCTGGCGCAATGGCTCCAGGAGGGCAGGTCCCTGGCGGACACGGTGGACGCGTCACGCCGGACGTACCCGCTCAATTTCAAGTGGAGGTCCAGCTGCGGCAAGGTCCTCGGCGCCTACAACTCGAAGGAGAAGAGCCTCGGCGCGGCGGATGACCTGCAGAACAACGACGCCGGCTACTACCGCAGGATGCGGGTGGACTACGGGCTGTACAACTCCATTAACACCGCCACATTCGCCGAGGCAGCCCAGCTGGACTTCTGCGGCATCCAGAAGATGGTGGACGCCACCGGAATCCACAGCGGCCTGGACAACGCGCAGGTGAACATGCACCAGCTGGGCAACCTGCTGGGGGCGATCGGGGTGGCGCCGCTGGTGCTGGCCAACGCCTTTGCCACGTTCGCCAACGACGGCACGTACTGCGAGCCGGTGGCCATCACGGAAGTGACCGACGCGGCCGGCCAGAACCTCCCGGCGCAGACCCGGTCCTGCCGGGAGGCCGTCAAACCCAGCGTCGCCCGGGGCGTGAACTCCGTGCTGCAGGACGTCCTGAAGAAGGGCTCTGGCGTGTACATCAAGCCCAAGGTCCACAACAGCTTCCCGGTCGCGGCCAAGACGGGCACGTCGAATACCAACGGCGCCACCTGGGTGGTGGGCTACACCAGCGGCCTGGCCACCGCGTCGTTCTTTGGCGACGCCCTGGAAGGCCAGAAGCGGCCCGGCCAGAACATCACCGTCAACGGCAAGTTCTACAAGGCCATCGACGGCTACATGCTCGCCGGCCCGCAGTGGGCCAACTACATGCTCGAGGTCGGCGGACTCTATCCCGCGGCAGCGTTCCCGCCGCCGTCGGAGCAGATGACCAGGGAACCGGGGAAGTCCGGCAAATCCGACAAGCCGGGCACGTCCGGGAAGTCCGGCAAATCCGACAAGGGTGAGGACTGAACTGCCGTCGCCGGCAGCCGCATGTCCCTGGACGTCACCGTCCTGGACACGAACCGCCGGGGGTGACGTCACAGGTCCCCGGACCGGTCCCCTAGCCGCTCAGGCGCCAGCTGACTCGGCGCGGTGTTTGGATGCCGCCGAAAGAATGCGGGGACGCGCCGGCGCGCGTCCAGCGTGACTTCCGGTGTAACAGCCCGGCCCGGAGGCGGGTAGAGCCCTTGGCCCTCATCACCGTCCCTGACGAATCCGGCTGCTGTCCCCGCTTCACAGCCCCGGCCGCCCAGTACTTCCGGCACTGGTCCTTCGGCGGAGTCCCGGCGTATTCTGGGCATCCGTTTTGAGCGCAACAGCTGGACAGACCATGGCGCGGAAGACACGAACTCGAACTCGACCGGCCGCGGCCCTCTGGAGGGTCCTCGGATTCGTCGCGGTGAGCGCGATCTGCGGTGTCCTGGTCGCCAGCCTGGCGGTCCCCGGCGTCGCTGCCGGCGGCATGGCCGTCAGCAGGTCGATCGTCTATTTCAACAGCCTCCCCGCTGAGCTGGCGGTTGAGCCGCCGTCGCAGTCCACCACGGTGATGAGCGCGGACGGGAAACCGATCGCCACCTTCTACGCGGAGAACCGCGTGAAGGTCGGGCTGGACGAGATGTCCCCCTACATCAAGGACGCGATCGTCGCCATCGAGGACAGCCGCTTCTACGAGCACGCCGGCGTTGACCCGCAGGGGGTTCTCCGGGCGATCTACTCCAATCTGACCAGCGGCGGCAGACAGGGCGCCTCCACGTTGACCCAGCAGTACGTGACGAACGTGATCAATGAGTCCCTGCTGTCCGCGGACAGGAGCGACCAGGTCGTCCTGAGCGGGCAGAAGACCGTCGGCGACAAAGTACGGGAGATGAAGCTCGCCCTTGATCTGGAGAAGAAACTCACCAAGGACCAGATCCTCGAGGGTTACCTCAACATCGTGTTCTTCAACCGGGACGCGTACGGCATTGAGGCCGCAACCCGGCATTTCTTCAGCACCACCGCAAAGGACCTCACCCTGCCGCAGGCTGCCCTGCTGGCCGGCCTGGTCAACAGCCCCAGCTTCTACGATCCCGCCGTCCACCCGGACAACTCCATCAAACGGCGCAACCAGGTCCTGGGCGAAATGCTCCGCGGGGGAAAAATCAGCCAGGCCGATCATGACGCCGCCGCCTCAAGCGGGGTTGAGCTGAAGCTCACGCCGGCGAAGCAGGGGTGCTCGGCGGCCGACATGGCGCCGTACTTCTGCGACTACGTCTCCCGCCTGATCCTCAACAACCCGGCGTACGGCCCCGACGTCGCCAGCCGCGAGCAGAAGCTGTACCGCGGAGGCCTGACCATCACCACCACGCTGGACAGCAGGCTGCAGACGGCCGCGCAGGCGCAGGTCGATGCCACGGCCGGGGACAATCCGGACAAGTGGGGGGCGGCGCTGGTCTCGATCGCGCCGGGCACCGGCAAAATCCTGGCCATGGCGCAAAACACCGTGTTCCTCCCGGAGGAAGGAAAGTTCGATACCCAGCTGAACTTCAACGTGGATGCCAAGGACGCCAATGGCAACGATTTAAACGGCGCCGGCGGTTTCCAGCCCGGATCCACGATGAAACCGTTCATATTCGCGGAGTGGCTCAACGAGGGCAAGTCCCTGGCCGCCGAGGTGGACGCCGCCCGGCGCACTTATCCGCTGGACTTTCCCTGGAAGTCCACCTGCGGAAAGGTCCTCGGCGCCTACAATACGGCTGAAAAGGACCTCGGCGCCGCAGACGATCTGCAGAACAACGACGAGGGCCACTACCGCACAATGCCCGCTGATTACGGGCTCTACAACTCCATCAACACGGCCACTTTCGCGGAAGCCACCCAGCTGGACTTCTGCGGCATCCAGGCAATGGTGGACGCCGTCGGACTCCACAGCGGCGTGGACAACGCACAGGTGAACATGCACCAGCTGGGCAACCTGCTGGGGGCCATCGGGGTGGCGCCGCTGGTGCTGGCCAATGCCTTTGCCACGTTCGCCAATGACGGCAAGTACTGCGCACCGATCGCCATCGCCGACGTGAAAGATGCAGCCGGCGGGAAACTTCCGGCCCAGACCGGCGACTGCCGCATGGCGGTCAAGCCCGAGGTAGCCCGCGGCGTAAATGCTGTGCTTCAGGATGTGCTGAAGAAGGGCTCCGGAGTCTACATTGAGCCCAAGGTCCAGGGTCAGGTCCCAGTCGCGGCCAAGACCGGCACGTCCAACAACAACGGCGCCACCTGGGTGGTCGGTTACACCAGCGGCCTCGCCACCGCATCCTTTTTCGGCGACGCGCTGGAGGGCCAGAAGCGGCCCGGCCAGAACGTCACCGTCAACGGCAAGTTCTACAAGAACATTGACGGCTACATGCTCGCCGGCCCGCAGTGGGCGAACTACATGCTCGACGCCGCCGGACTCTACCCCGCGGAGCCGTTCCCGGCGCCGCCGGAGTCGATGACACGGGCCTCCGAGGACGGCGGCTGAGGGACCTGCACCCGGTCCTGTCCCGGTGTTCTACGCGGACATTCTGCCCGGATCCGAGAGGCTGCCAACGACACTGAAGATCAGGGCCATGTAGCCGACGAAGAACACCGTCCCCAGGATGAACAAGCCGATCCCCACCCAGCCGAGCACCCGCCCCTCAGGCGCAGGCACTCCGAACGCCTCAGCCTTCTTCGCCCGGCCGATCGCCAGCGGACCGAACAGGATCCCCAGGCTGAATATCGACAGGACGCCAAACACGGTCGCCAGCCGGGCGTGCCGCATGCCCTCCATATACCAGCGAAGCTCCCCCATGGTCACCGGCCGCTGATCCTGCTGCTGGAAAGCGTTTGGTGGTCCGTACTGGCTTGTCGACATCTGTCCCCCGGTTTTCGATTGTGTTCCTCATGGTTGCTGTCACAGCATATGGCGCGCCGGTCCCCCGGGGGGCGATCCCGTGCCGGGGGTCCAGAGGCAAAAGGATTTTCGCCGCGGAACCTCCGGTACATGAAGTCTTTCGCCGAGGCGTGGCCGGACTTCCCAATGTTGCAACAGGCTGTTGCAAAATTGGTGAGGGGCCATATCGTCATTCTGCTGGAGAAACTTAGCGACGAGGATACCCGGCTGCCGCCGTCGAAAGCGGTTGGTCACGGAACACCCTGACCCACCACACCGAAACGAAGCTGCACGAACGCTCCGGCAAGGCTGGGCAGGGCGCTCCGAATGTGCGCGCTGCGGCAGCGTCCTACTTTCCGGCGATGAAGTACGCGTTGAACGGGTCCGACTCGACGTCACAAGACTCCACGTCCGCGAAACCGGCGTCGGCCAGCATCGACAGCGCCAACTGTTCGCCCCAGACGGTGCCCAGCCCGTCGCCGTCGAGCCCTAGCGAAACGCTCATGCAGTGGAACGTCGAGATCGCGTAAAGATAGCTACCCCACGGGAGCCCGATGTTCTCCTCCACCTTGCTGGATGCCTTGATGTCCACCATCAGGAAGGTCCCGTCCGCCCGCAGTGACCGGTGGATGTTCCGCAGCACCGCGGCGGGATGCGCCTGGTCGTGGATGGCGTCGAAGGCCGTCACCAGGTCGAAGCAGTCCGCGGTGTCCAGGGCCGCCACATCAACCACCCCGAAGCTGGCGTTCGCCAGGCCCCACCGCGCTGCCTCATCGCGGGCGGCACGGATGGCCGCCTCGGAGAAGTCGTAGCCGGTGAAGCGGCTGGCAGGGTAAGCCCGGGCCATGAGGTTGACCGCGTGGCCGCTGCCGCAGCCGACGTCGGCGACGTCGATCCCGGCCGCCAGCCGCTCCGGCAGGCCGGGCACCAAAGGCAGGATCACGTCCAGCAGCGCCGCGTCGTTGACCGCCGCGCTGGTCTCGGCCATGTTGCGGTGGAAATGGGGGTAGTCCTCGTAGGAGAGCCCGCTGCCGTGCCGGAACCGCTCGACAATCTTCTGTTCCACTTCGCCCATCATGGAGATGTGCTGCATCAGAATCGCCATGTTGTCCGGGCCCGCGGCGCTGGTCAGGACGGCAGCATGTTCGCGGGGCAGCCAGTACGTGCCTGTGACAGGGTCGTAGCAGACCACGCCCGCTGTGGTCATTCCGCCCAGCCATTCGCGCACATAGCGCTCGTTGAGGTCGCCGGCGTCGGCAATCTGCGCACTGGTGGCGGCAGGCAAACCTGCCAGCGTCTCGAACAGGCCCGTCTGGTGCCCCACACTGGTCAGCAGGGCGATCGAGGCGTCGTTCAGGATGCCCAGATAACGGCCGGCGAAAGCCTGGGCTGCCTCCGCGTCAATCTCTCCCAGGGATACTTCTTGGTCGATGGTCATTGTTGTTCCTCCGTTTGGTACAGGCGTCGCTGCCTGAGTTCTTCCAGCGTAGGAATGAGGGGGTGGCGGCGGCATCGGGCAAATGATGCGTTCTGATAAGGGGTCCATGGGGCAAATCATGCAGCCGACCGTCCGGGCGGCTGCGCCCGTGTTCCACAGAATGGACGACGGCGGTTAGCGGCGGGGTTGCAGGCCGTGTTCGTGTGCCCAAGCTGCGGCGGCGGTGCGCGAGGAGACGCCGATCTTGGCAAAGATGTTCGCCAGGTGCCGGCCCACCGTCTTCTGGCTGATGAACAGTGCTTCGGCGGTCTGCTTGTTGCTGGCACCCGCGGCGGTGAACGCCAGGACGTCCGCCTCGCGCTCGGTCAGGCCGCCGGGAAGGCGCCCGGTGGGCGGGCCGCCGTCGAGCCGTTGGACATCCGGGAGGGCGCCGAGTTCGCGGTAAATCGCCAGTGCGGTCGCGGAATCCGCGGCGGCGACGCTGGACTGTCCCAGTCCACGGTGCGCCTGGGCCAGCATCTCGTAGGCCCTGGCGGTGTCGTGGCGGGCGTGCAGGCTGCGGTAGTCGCGGACTACGGCCTCCAGGACGGGCAGCGCCCCGGCGTACTGCGCCTGTGCGATCAGCATGGCGGCCCGCGCCTGGCCGGCCCAGGCACGGAAACCGGCGGTTCCGAACTCGGCTGCGGTTTCCTCCAGCCGGGCGCAGAGCCGCTCGGCCTCATCGGCATGCCCGAGGGCAAGGGCGATGTCGACGCCGGTCACCAGCAGCCGTGCGCAGGCCAGCCGGTCCCGTCCGGCCAGGGCTGCACACAATCCGGCCCAGGCCGTCTCGTTGTTTCCGGCGGCATGCTGCAGCAGCGACTCGCCCGGCTGCGGCTCGGTCCCCAGCTTCCACGCCCGGGCGTAAGCCTCCTCGGCACCCTTGCTGTCGCCGCGGAGCCGACGGAGTTCGCCCAGCTGGTAGTAGGCCTCCCCCGCCACCCAGTTGTTCCGGCCCACCAACTCCGCCCCGGTCTGCTCGATCGCCCGTTCCGCCGCGTCCCAGCCGCCTTCAATGCTCTGTAACTGCAGCCTGTGGATGCGGCAGATGCCGGCATACACCACGTCGCCCACGAACTGCCCGCCCCACTGCTCGGTGGCGTCCGTCCAGGCACGCATCCGGGGCAGGTCGGCCAGCTCGTGGCACGCGTGGATCACCGTGCAGTAGATTTCGCCGGCCCATTCCGGCGGGAGCCGGCCTGCTAGGACCGGAAGCATGGCCTCGTCCAGTTGGGCGAATCCGGAGGCGGTGCTGCCGCTGCGCAAGTCCGCCAGGCCGGCGAGCACCAGGCTCAAGGAGGTCAGTGCCGGAACGCGCATGCTCCGGCCCATTAGCTGCAGCTTGGCTGCGGTCTCACGCGCCGGGGCCAGGTCCGCGGCGCTGAGCGCGAGGCTGGCGTCCAGGTAGAGCAGGTAACCGTGCTCGGGGCCCTCCGGCAGGCCCTGCAGCAGGCCCCGGGCGCGGTTTACCCAGCCGGACGCGATGACCACGTCTCCACGGATGAACCACAGCAACCCCAGGTGCAGGGCCTTCATGGCCGCGTCCGATGCGTCGCCGTCGTCCTGGAAGCGGTAAAAGACGTCCTCGGAAATCTCCAGCGACTCCTGGACTTGGCCGAGCCACCACGCCGCCCTGCCCAAGAGGCTCAGGTCCGCTGTATCCAGTTCCGATAGTGACCGGGCTTGGCCGAGCTGCAGGTACGCGGCGTGCCAGTCACCGCGGGCGTACGCCGTCCGCGCCGTGGCCAGCAACCCGTCGAAGTCGTCCATCCCAGACACCACTTCAACGGTAGCGCCGGGGACGGCGGCGGGTCGAGGGGCTCAGGCATACAACGGGATCACGGTGCGGTATTTACCTCCGGTGGTCTGCTCCGGAGGCTCCGCAGCGGCTTCCACCGTGACATGGGCCAAGCCGAGGCCGGCGAGCAGTTTGGTGAGGCCCTCCAGTACCGTTCTCCGGACCTGTTCGGCGTCTGCGTCCGGGTCCGGGCGCAGCCTCACCGACAGGCTGGCGGGTGCGGTCTGGACGACTTGGAACAGCACCACCCCCGGGGTCCGGTCGACGATGGTTCCGAGGGCCAGGGGCGGCACCGTCACCTCGCCGCCGCGGTCCGCGGCCGGGAAAGTGAGCACGTCCGAGGCCCGTCCCTGCACCCGGATCGCCGGGGCGGGATCCCCGCAGGGGCAGGAATCGGGCCTGACCAGGACGCGGTCGCCGACGTCGTACCGGATGATGGGCTGGACGCGGTTGGCAAGGTTCGTGAACAAGACCGTGTGGGAAACGGTCCCCGGCGGCACGGGCCGGTAGCCGGCGTCGACCGGCTCGACAATCACCCAGTCCTGGAGCAGGTGCAACCAGCCCTCGCCGCAGCCGTAGGCGGTGTAACCGGATTCGGTGCAGCCATAGACCTCCCGCACCACAGCACCGAAGGCCGCTTCCAGGCGGTCCCGTTCATCCGGCGGCAACCCCTCGGCCGTACTGAGCACCAGGACGGGGTGCACCCGCAGCCGGCCGGCCTGTTGTTCGGTGCCCAGCATCCGCAAGACGCTGGCGTACCCGCCGAGCACGGCCGGGCCGAAACTGTTCAGCTGCGCCACCAGCCGGGGCAGGGGCGTGTGGACCGAAAACACTCCCAGGCTGCGGTGCCGGCGCGGCTTCTCCTGTTTCTCCCGGGTGCTGGCGGCAATGGACAGGAAGTGCCCGCCGGTGGCAACCACCCCGGCAAACCGCGTCCCGCGGCGGATCATGCGGACTATGTCCCGCCAGGACAACCATTTGGCGCCCAGGATCCCCATCAGGCCGGAGGTCACGGCCCAGTAACGGTCATCGAGCACGAAGATGCCCCGGGTGCCGGTTGTACCGGCGGTGGTGGCCACCAGGTACTTCCCGGCAAACCGGCGCCCGATCCGCTCCGGGTCCGCTACGAACTCTTGGACCCGGGCCAGGGTCACTGCCGGGTCCGTGGCGACGTCGTCAAAGTGGGCCATCAGCTCCTTCTTGTTCGTCACCGGCAGTAGGGAGACGTCCTCGATGCGCTCGGGCAGCCCGCGGTAGAGCTCGCGGTAGTAGGCCGAGTGGGTCCGGGCGTAGGCGACGAGCTCGGCCAGGCGCGCCTTCTGCCGGCGCCTGATCTCCTCAGGACCCTTCCGGCGGGCCCGGACGGCGTCCCACCACACCCAGGCCGCGCTGGGCCCCCGGTCGCCAGTCCGCGTCCGCCGCCGTAGTTTCATGCATCGACCATAGGACCGGTCCCGGATCCGGCACAGGGTCATTGGTCAGGTGCGGCCTGTGGTCACCACCTCCTTGGCGTGCCTATTTCGTCAAGGCCACCCAGCCATGCCCGCCAGATCATCCAGCTACGATCTCGGCGAACTACGCGGTGACCGGACCCGCGGGGGCTGCGGTGCGGGCAGCACGACTGCGGCGGCCGTGGTTGCGCCGCAATCAGCAGCTCGCGAGCCGCTGATTCTGTGACCAGGCATGGGAGGATCGCGGTATGGATAACTCCCCCGAGGTCCTCCGTTATGCAGCTTTTTCCACGACGCCAGACGGCGGCAATCCTGCCGGGCTGGTCCTGGACGCCGGCCACCTGGATGAGGCCGGGATGCTGGCGGTGGCGGCCGCCGTCGGATATGCCGAGACGGCGTTTGTGACGGATCAGGGCGTCGACGGCGACCCGCGGCGGAGCCGTGTCCGGTACTTCTCGCCGATCGCCGAGGTGCCATTCTGTGGCCACGCAACGATTGCGCTGGCTGTAGCGCTGAGCGTTCGCGACGGGGCCGGATCCTTCACCTTCGACACCCCTGTGGGCCCGGTCGTCATCGAGACAGCTGGCCACGACGCCGACATCACCGCATCGTTTACCGCCGTCGAGCCGCAACTGGCCGAATTCGACGACGCCGTCCTGGCTGAACTCCTCGGACTGCTCGGCGTCGGGCAGGGCGACCTCGATCCGGCCTATCCGCCGCGGATCGCATATTCGGGAAACTGGCATCCGGTGCTGGTCCTCGCCGACCCTGCCCTTTTCGATTCCTTTGGCTTCGACCCGGAGGCGGTGCGCCGCCTCATGCACCATCAGGGCTGGGCGGCAACGGTGACCGTCCTGCACCGGACCGCGGATGGCGAATTCGAAGCCCGGAATCTGTTCCCGGTCGGCGCAATCACGGAGGACCCTGCAACAGGGGCCGCCGCTGCTGCAGTAGGCGCCTACCTGCGCATCCTGGGTTTGGTCGAGCCTCCATCGAGGGTCCTGATCCACCAGGGGCGGCACGTCGGCCGGCCGGGTCTACTCACGGTGGACATTCCCGTTGCCGGTGGAATAGTGGTCAGCGGCACGGCCGTCCGGATCCCTCCGGCCGACAGCTGATCAGGTTCAGGGCGAGGCCGCACGACGGCGGAAGGGGCACCGATGCGGGTGATCGAATCGAGGGTCGATGTCGCGGGATTGACGGGTCGTGACGTCACGGACTTAATGATGGCCTGCACCGATAAGCAGTACCAGAACTGGTGGCCGGGTACCCACCTGCAGCTCCACGTGCTGGGGCGTTCCACCGGCGGGGTGGGTGCTGTGGTGGTGATGGACGAGTTCGTCGGCCGGCGCCGGTTGCGCCTGCGAGGAGTGGTGGAGGCGGTCGAGCCGGGCCGCAGGCTCGTGTGGCGCTTCCGCAAGGTGGTGCCTCTCCCGGCACGCCTGGCTTTGGAGTTCACCCCGGTACCTGGCGGGGTGTCGGTGCACCACACAATCACCGCCGGGTGGTCCGGGATGGGCCGGTTGCTGGACCCGCTGCTGCGGCTGTACTTCTCGCCCCGGTTCACCGCGGACCTGGATGCCCACGTGCGCACGGAATTCCCATTGCTGCGGGACTACCTCCGGCCCGGTTCCGGATCCCACACTGACAACTGACTGCCCAGCCTGTCCCTTCAGGACAAGACCCGATCGACCGGGCCGCCGGTAATGACCGGCAGAGGGAAAGGAATTGTGAGATTCCGATCTATTTGGACCATTCCACAAAATGAATACGGAACCATTTCCATTGTTCACAGTGACCTTGGGCCCAAGAGGTCCCTGGCCTGCTACGTTGTTCCCAGCTGGGGGGCATTGGGTACTCCCTGCACTCTCGAGGGGGAACTCACATGAGCATTGAATATCCACACCCGGCCTACGCAGCCATCGCAGGGGAGACTGAAGAAGCCAAGCGCTCCCGTAAGGGACGGACCAGCATCGGAATCGGTCTCCTTGTAGTGGGTGCGCTTGCCGCGTTTGGCATGGTCTGGTTGTACATGCAATACGGCTCGCTCATTGGCACCCTCAGCGAGAGCGAGAGGGCCGAAGTCGTCATATTCGACGCCCTCAATGTCCTTTTCATTCTCGCCCTGCTCGGAGGCGGGATTTGGAACATCGCAGCACGACGCAGCAAAGCCCCGGCTCCCCCTATTGCGGCGCTTGCCCTGTCCGGCATCGGACTTGCACTTGCACTCATCAACTTCCTGGACGCCCTGAATGTGGAGGGAATGCGGCCAAACTTTTTCGCGCTATTTGTCTACTTGGGCATCCTCGTGCAGGCAATCAGGCTCGTACGGGCGCGTTGATCGGCTTCGAGCCGACCATCAGTTCCTTCGCCAGGGACTGTCACCGCTGTCCTGCCAACAATCCCCACACAGTCGACAGGATAAAGATCCGGATAATCAAAAGAAACGATCCCGCACGCTCACGCGTGAGGGGTCGTTGTTTTTGAATGCGGACTGTAGATCGGCAGGCTACCTGGTCCCGAGGACCATTCCCCTCCCCTGCGCTCACGCGGCGGCATGAGCCCGGCATCGTCCCGTGGTCAAGCTAGTTGGTCCTTTTTGCATCGGACTCGAGGCGGAGTTCGGCTACCAGGTCGTCGAACGGCATGCGCCGGTCACTGGCCAGACGGCGGCTGGCTTCCTCTTCCAGCCGGATCTCGCCGGGCTGCGCCTCGGTGTTCGTCTCGTTGGTCCCGATCGAGGTTAAGGGCCATCGTGCGTAAGTGTCCTTCTGTGAGTTCTTAGTCGTTCTCACCGACCTTCGCACGATGGCTTTTCACATCGCCGGAGCGACACATCAAGCCCGGGAATCCACACCACTGCCAGGGACGCTACCTGCAATTTTGTTGGCCAGGCGGTTCGGCTGGCACTCACGTGTCCTCGGCAGATTTCGGGAACCGCCGTCGAAGATCGTCCAGACGTGCCTGTGTTTCCTCTGCCTCGACGGAGAGTTCTAGGTCGCGAAGGTAAGTTCCGAGACGATCGAGAAGATGTGTGAGATGTTGCATGTGGTCATCTGGGTTTAGCTCAGCAGGCAACTGGAGATGGCCAACAGCTCGGGTAATTGCCTGCACGGCCTCATTACGACGGTCGAGTGCGCTTAACGATTCTCCGAGGAGACCAAGCGCGTGTGCGAGCGAGACTTGGAGTTCGTTGTCGCTGGGGTCGCCGTCAACTAGTGCTTGCCAAACGTTGGCTGACTGTTCGGCGGCGATAGCGGCTTCGGAATGCTCCAGTAGCTGGTTGTGGGCGTAGGCAAGCATGAAAAAAACATCTGCCATGCTCCTGCGTTGGTCCCTGGCTCCACTCGACATGGTGCGATAGATCGCGATGGTGTCCATTAGAGGTTGAATGGAATCCTGCCATCGGCCTGCGGCGAAAAGAGTCGTCCACAATTCTTGAAGGGCATCGCCGAGCGTTCTCATTGAATCGTGGTCATCGGGAGTCTCAGCAAGTGACGCCTGGCAGGATTGCACTCTTTGTGTCAAAGACACGACGGCTTCGTCCGCATCGCCCTTCTGGAGGAGGGCCGGCCCGAGAACTGAAGTAGCTGCGCTCAACCAGAACCGTGCTTCATCATCCACTCCTTCGAGCCCTTCAAGGACTTCGACGGCTCTTCGCGCGGGCCTCACCGCAGCATCCGGTTGGCCGGCCCTCGCGTGAGAGGAAGCCACCCAATAGAGTGATTGCCCGTACTCCAACCGTCTCTTGTGGTCTGCGGGAGACATCTGCCAAAGCAATTCCGCGATGTTAGCCCCATTCGCGAAGTGCTTGGCAGCCACCTGAAAGCGGCCAGCTCTTAACGAGGTATATCCGGCGTGGCGGTAGGCGTTGGAGAGTTCGATGGGATCTTCCCCGGGGGACGCGTCAGACTTGGCTCGAGTGATTTCCAGGCTTCCTTCTGCCAAACCCGCTGCATCCTCCCACCGCTCGTGCTTCATCGCCGTTTGAGCCAGCCTAGCGAGCGGCAGCGCGAGTGAGTCCTTAATCAATTCGCGAATCTCCGAGTCAACCTCCCGATCATCGCGATCGGGGTTCTGATTTGAGCGGGCGGAGTATCTCGACGCTGAAGTATCGACGTTTGCTCGTGCCTCTCTTACTCGCCCCTGGTGCAACTGAACGCTGGCAAGGAGAAGAGGGTCGCATTCCGTTCGCTCGAACCACTTTTCAGCTTCCCGCCACTCGCCCAACTGGGAGCACACGTACGCCAACCTTGTGTGGATACGCTCGAGTCGGACCAAGCGGCCACGTTCCGTCTTTTCGTTGAGGCGGGCTGCCTGAAGCAAATAACTCTTCGCCTCGGTGAGTCGTCCTGCTATTGCCAGCTGCTGCCCAAGCTTTGCGAGCGTTGATGCCTCCTCAGCCGCATCACGATCTTCAACTGCGTCGGCGGGCGGTCGGCTCTCCCAGAGTGACAGAGCGCTATCGAGCGCCGCCCGGGATTCGTTATCGTCCGACAGCTTCTGATAAATCTCGGCCAGTGCCAACCTGTCCGAAATCGGGGCGTCGCTCGTCGACCTTCGTGCGGCCCATCGTTTTAGCAGTTCTGCAGCCTTTCTACGACGTTCTAGAGACAGTTCGGCCTGATCCATTTCTGCATCGATGTCTGCCAGGGAGACGAGGTATTCTGCCCGCAAATTGTCGTTGAGATCCGGGAGTGCCGCAAGGTCGCGGTATATCGAGGAAGCGGCATCGAGATTCTTGTGCGCTTCCGAGTGTCGTCCCAGTTCTCGTTGAGCGCATCCAATGTTCGCTAAGCGCTCCGCCAGATCAGCACGCCCGACAGCACCGCCACGGACTAGGTGCGGTTCCAGTAGTTCCAGTTCCCACAGATCCCACTCGATACTTGTTTGGTCCGTCGATGGCGCGGAGAACCCCACAAGCGCGGTTGCCGTGCTTCGCGTCAAAGCGTTCAGCTTGGGTAAGGCCGCGATGGGTCCTACGGCCGCCCGAATGATCTGGTGCTGTGCGTTGGCTGGATTCGACGTGAGCTCACGCAGCCACTGCTCGGCCAGAACGGCGCCAGCTAGGGCGAGTTCCTCGGGGGCTGAGGCCTCACGGATGGCGCGAGCTGCCAATTGATGAATCGCGAGGCGGCCAACCTGCCAGCTTCCTGTGAGCTGGATGATTCCGTAGTCAACGAGGCGTTTGACCCCGGGATGCATTCTCGTCCTGGTTGCCGGCAGATCTGCCTCACCTGCAACCCACTCGCAGACACTATCCCGCTGCCAGAGCCACGTGGGGTGTCCATCTGGATCCTGCAGGGCCGCGACCATTGCTGTCCGTTCCACCACACCGTTCGGCATGCCTCGAGCGGCTTTGTCTAGTGCGACCTTCCACGTAGCGCCTATAAGCGTTGGATAGCCTCCAGCATCAGAATAATCGGCCGCTTCATCCATTCGCGGGGACTCATGGAACTCTTTGACCCAGTCAGAGACAGTCATCCTGTTGGCGGCAATTGTGGAAGCCGCAATGGACAGCGCCAACGGGTGGTGCCTCACTGTGTCGGACAACCCGGCCCTGTCATGCGCGGACGTCTCGGGCAGGCGGGTATTGAGAAATTCTTCAGCCTCGCCCGGAGAGAACAGCTCCGCTTCGACCTGATGGCCAGAGCCGCTGATCAGATGGGAGGCGCTCAATGTTGTGATGAGAACCCGTCCCCTCGGATTCGTCCCCGGTGGGACCAATTTGCGCTCAATTAGCTCTGCGGCGTTCGCGTCGTCGAAGACGATCAGCCAGCGCATGTCGGCCGTTCTCAGATGATCGAGCAGTCCGCGCGCAAGCTGGTCTTCGCGATCCCCGGCGTTTGCTGCGACGGAGTTTTTGGGGCCACCATCAAGTCGTTCCGCTGCCCGTGCCAATTCCCGGGTTACGGCCACGGCATCGGCGGACTCCACCCAAATCAGCAGGTTGTGACGCTCGTCGCCTAAACTCCCGAGCGCTTCCTGCATGATCTTGCGCGCCGCGTAGGATTTCCCCAAACCAGGCCCGCCACGCAACCACACACGCCGATCGCCGTTGTCCCCCCAAAGTCGGTCAATCTCGTTCTCGAATGCACGAGGCTGATAGTGGCCCCCCACCTCCGCAAAGTTCCCAACAAGTATCTGATCGGTTGGCGATCCTTTTGATTGTTGCGGTAACGCGTCAGTTGGTACGTGGACCGCAGAGATGGGGAGGCCGACATCATCCACCTGGTCAGCAGTTGTCGATGGCCAAACAATCCTTCTGCGTCCTGGCTTGTCGCCGTTCAGCATTTTCGCTTCGCCAACCGTTGGCGCTGACTTCGTATGGGAGTCGAGGAACCACTGGGCGGCTAGTACGGCGAGCCTAGCCGTCTGCCTCCGGAAAGTGTCGCCAGCAGATTTTCCTTGAACTCCTGCTTGGTTTCCGCGATCGGTCCAATGCATAGTCGCAAAGTCCTTGCCGATGCCGGGGGCGAAAATGTCCGCCTTGACCTTCTTCCCATCCTTGAGGATTTCATCCGGAAGCAACGGCAGCAAAGGGCGTTGGTCGTTGTGTTCCAGATTCCAGGCCACCTGAGCCAAGAGAAGGACCTCACGCTCGCTCAGGGCGCGGTTCTTATTGAGAGCGCTACGCACCATTCCGTCATCAGCGAGGTCCACGGAAGCCATATAAAGCGAATTTCTCAGCGATTCGGTGTTGGCAGAATCGACAAAGCTGTCGACAAATTGTCGCGCTGCGAAGGGCAATTCGGGGCGCTCGAACGCATTGGGGTCGAGGTGTTGACTGTCCGTCAGGCCGTATCTAGCTACCAAACTATGGAGATAGGCTGCGAGAACCACCACAGGCTCCGCTGTGTTCGGAGAGTATCCCAAAACGTCTTTGATTGCTTGTGTGAGTGTGCCGTTTACACGCAGCTCCGCGTTTCCCATGACTGGATTTTCTCACCTGTCGCACTTAATCTGCGCCAAGGCATCGCTAGGCATACGGGCGGTTGATGCCTAGCGGTGCCTCGTTCGATCGTGGAACCAGCGTCAACTGACGCATCTGGAACGGAAGGAACGCAGGACATGAACACAACCATTGCGGCGCTACTTATCGGGGCGGCTGTTCTCGCTGCTTTTTCTCTTTGGATATTCACTTACCTGAGAAGCCAACGGTCATCCCGGCCCCGATTTGCTGTACCGCCTGTTTACACGAATCATGCAAGGGAGCGGATGCTCGAACGCCAGGTGCAGCAGCACCACATCGAAGAGGTTCTTGCCAAGCCCAGTCGACAGATCCCGGGTCGGGATAATGAGAGCGTGCGCCTCGAAGCCCAGATTGATGGACGGATCCTGAAGGTCTGGGTAGTAGCAGAACACTGGATTACAGCAAACAAAGCGACAGTGAAGACGACGGCGTGGGCTGACCTAGTCCAGACGTTTCAGATCCCGGCTGGTCAAACTGGAATCGTCATCGGGCCTGGGGGCTCCAGCATTCGCCAGATCGAGGCCGCCACGAACGCTCGGATAAGTATCGGCAGGACTGGGATGGTGACAGTTTCGGCCGGCTGTGCTGCGTCCGTTGAGAAGGCCAAACAGATGATCTTCAGAGTCATCGATCGCGCCCATGGCGCGGGCCCCAGCGGCTATCGAGCAGCCTGAAGTGCTCGTGCGTAATCCTACGAAAAACGTAAGGAGGTGATCATGATGACCAGCAAGAATTCCAATGGCGCAGCAAAAACGGGAGCCGTACCCCGCACGGTTTCTCCGGCGCGCCTCCAGCAGAAGACTGGCTCAGCCAACGCGTTCGGCGGCTACGAAAAGGTGAAGCATTCCAACAACACCTTCAGCATGCGTACAACGAAGAAGTGACTCGGAAGTAGGAAATCGCCTCGTCCGGATAGCCACTAATGGCGGCCCCGGACGGGGCGCTATTCATAGGAAAGAAGGTGCGTCCCCTCTAGATGAGATCAAGCCAATCCGGCACGAAAGCAGGCCTACATGAAGGAATTAGCGGCTGCCGTAGTGGAGGCCACGGACATCGTGAGGCTATGCGATGTCAAGGTTGAAATTGATTGGTACGTTGATTCATGGGTCCGGTATGCGACAAGTCGAGTCGCAAACATCGATAACATCGTGAAGCCGATACTGGATGCTGTGTCAGGTGTAAACGGAATCATCGCGGATGACGGCCAAGTTCAGGCGGTTGACGTTCGGTGGATAGACAAACTTGGCGTAAAACAGGACTTCCGTCTTCGTGTGGACCCGCTCTCCAATGCCGACATTGCATACCAGCGGCAGAGCCTTCGATTCGCTGAGTTCGGCCCCTCCCTGTGCTTTCCCGTCCCAGGTAATTTCACCGCTACACAAGTGTCACTTTGGCTCGGCAGCGTAAAGCACCTCGTAGATGCACGACAGCAAGCCATCGACCGCGGTGCTTCAGAGTACGAGCTTCAGAGGATGTCCCCCATACAAAGATTTTTTTCCTAGTTCCCGGCTCAAACTAAACGGGTTCGCTCCAATTCCGTGGGAGCAGACGATAGAAGCCGATCCCCCGGACGGGACGGCCTAGGCCGCTATAGAACAACTACCGCAATACTTTTGCGTGAGCCCTGCAGCACTTGGATGTAAAAATCCGCTTTGGAAGGGCTGCCATGCTCCTGGCTGGCCGTGCAGTGGCTTATGCGCCACCCGGGCCAGCCGACGGATTAAGCGATCAGCACGGGCTCACGTGTCCTGGCCACGCAGACGCCATCCTTAACTATGTAGCAATCGACATAGTGGTTACCGGCGTACAGCGTGCTCTCAGTCCGTTCCTGTTGTCCGGCGTCTTTCGTGATTTCGCCCCGCAAGGACCCTCGTGCCGTAGCTTCCGCGCCGTGGTTTCGCACCTTCCAGAACACGTGATAGGGACCCGGAACTGTCGTTTCCGTAATCTTGAAGCGGAGTGAGTGCTCTTTCGGCACACGCCCGCCCGTGGCTCTGAGTGCCCGGCGCGCCGCCCGGTTCAACTGTTGCGGCGGTGACACCTCGCAAACCATCGAGAGGCGGTACGACTCGTTGACCGGGAACATATCCTCGATGAACTGTTCGTTGGGAGCACGATCGATGCGGGGTTCGTTTTTGGTGAGGACAGTAGCCGTGCTGGAAGCTACAAGCCCTAAGAGCGAGTCCGGGAACGCCGGGCCAAATACTGCTCGCCAACCGGAGACACTTTCAGAGACCGTTGAGGCGTCATAGGCTTCTCGGATGCGCGGCACAAGATTATGAATCTTAGTCCGAAACGCTTCGAACTGGGATTCGGTCCACCGGTGGTCAAAGGTAGTCGCCGGGCAACTGGGATCAGCAATCGAAGGCTTGGACCACTGGGACTGGAGCCAGCGGTCGAGGTCCTCTACCAGGTTAACAAGGGTGGAGGGGACATCCTTGTACTTGTCCGTCCCATATACGCGCCATGCGTCAACGAGGTTACCCACTATCGTCGTCAAGAGCACCGACTTGATGCTGAATGCTTCTTGATGGTCGCGGAGGTACTTAAGCAGACGAAGGACTTTGCGAAGGTTGCCGTTGGTCAGATCGTCCTTCTCCTGGATCCACTCGGTGAACCCGACGGGGTTGGCGTCCTCGAACTCATTAGATTTACGGTTGACAATGGCCTGTCGCCCCGAAGCAAGAACCACGTAAGTGACAATGTCAATGTGCCAGTCATTCGCGTAGCTGACCCGGACACAGCGGTTCTTCTTGGTGGCCATTGGCCCATAAATACTGTGGCTGGAGATGGCTGACCAGACAGCATTTGCATAGCTGCGCGGGTTATCGTTCCCGTCCGTGTCCTCAGCCAGTTGCACGAGAAAGTCAGCATCGAACTCGATGTTGTCCGGCGGACGAATTATGGTCCTATGCGCCCACGATCCCTGGGGAACCGTGTCCAAAAGCCTGCCATCCATATCCGATGACCCTTTGAGCGCCTCATTGATGCTTCCAACGCGTGCATCGAGGTGGGCAAGTCTGAGTTTGCGCGCTTCGTTAGAGAGCGCCGAGGCCTTGGCCTGGTCCCGTCTCCCCATGTACAGGCAAGATGGTCCTTCTCTCCACGCGCAGGAATGACCCGAAGATCAGTCCGGACAAGGCTCGCGGGAAGTCCCCACTTGCCGCGGCATTTCGGGGCACCGCGCATGAAGGTTGCTGAGTGGGCTTCGGCGCCTCAAAACTTCGTGCTACTGGGCGATGTCCAAGATCAGCGGCATGTGGTCGCTATGCGGCAGCCAGTCTTCGGAATCCCCTACGCGAAGATCGGCCGGGATGCCGTCGCTCAGGAATGCGTAGTCGATGTGATGCCCAAATCGGAGGTTCCGGGTGTGAAAGTACGTTTTCGTCGGCTCCGCCCCCTGGCCGTCCACCTCGTCGCGGTGGTACACGCTACTGAGCCCAAGCCCAGCAAGTTTCTCGACCAGCATGCTGTGGTTCCTGCCCGGATGCGCCCTGTCCCAGACTGTGTTGCTGTTGAAGTCCCCGATGAGCAAGGCGTCGCTGCCGGTAAGGAATCCAGCGTGGCGGTCCACTACTTCATGGGTAACGCGAACATACCTGAGCTCGCGATCCAACTGATGCGCCCAAAGAGCAATGACGTTGAGGCCATCCATCGAGAAGGGAAGATGCCACGGCAAGTTGGGATCCGCGTGTTCTGAAATTTTGTAGCGAGCGTTGGTGAAACCAATAACTCCGAGACCTTTGTTCAGATTGCTGCCCGTCCATGCCGCGAAGGGTTGTTCAGCCGCGGAAATGTCTTTCTTGGCGACCTCTTGGAGAATGACGACGTCGGGCCGCAGCGCCTCGATCAGGTGGCGTTTCTTGTAGTACGCCATAGAACAGTTCCACGAGACGATTCGCACTGGGTTCCTTTGCGCTCGGCGAAAGTGCTGATGGCATCATACCGGCGACACTTGCTGGCTGAGTTCTGGCAGGCGCATGGCAGTCCTCCCGGTCTCCCAGTGTCGGAGCCGACCGTTGCCTGCAATTCCTGGCGCAGCCAGCCCCGCATGTCATGGAGTGCGGGGCCTGCTGGAACGCACCGGCGGGAAGACCCTCGGCCACCCAGCTTCTGTGGGAGGGTAGCGACAGTTACTGCAGCGTGTTACGCCAGTCTTCCCTCCAGTTTCCGTAGAGCTCATACACGAGGTTGGCTGAAGGCTCAATCCATCGCCTCCCGCTCGTTGGCAAGCAAGGCAGTCGATCGTCTTCGTATACGGAATTCCGCGTGCATTGGTTTCGAGCAGTGCCGGAAGCAGGCGCTTTCGTTGCCCCGGCGGCCGGACTCCCTGCCTGTTGCTGAGCAGGCCTAGCGACCGACGTTAGTGGCCACACGAGTTGCTCCTGAAGTCTCACGAACTCAAGCACAAGACCCACATACTTGAAGTCAGTCTTGTCTTTCCGAAGCTGGCTGAGGTCAAGGCGACGACGTTCGTCCACGTATCGGGTAAGCATGACAGTTCCCCCCGGGAATCCGGATCCTGGCAACCCCACGAGGGCGTGGCCCCAGTCGGCCAGGAGATCAAGCCGGTTCATTTCGAGTTCTGCTGGCGTGGTGCCTTGGCCGTAAACATCGGCCATTGCAGCCCACGTATTGAGCATGCTTTGAGACAGTCGTCGTTTAGGGCTTTGCTCAGGGCGAATTTTCTAGCTCGATAATGTCCAGGACGAGGCGAACTACCTGCGCAGCCCGGAGACGCCGGGCAACCAGCCGGCCGACGGCGAGGAGACGCTGGCCTCGAAGTACCGCCGGTTCTCCAGCCAGCTCTCCCGGGCGTGGGCGCTCTGCTCGGGTTCCGAGACAATAGCGGAGCTACGGCCGGAGATCCAGGTTTACGAAGAGACCCGGGTCTACATGGCCAAGTTCGACGCCGCCGACCGGCAGTCCAGCGGGGAACCAGTGCCGGAGGAGATCCAGCGGCTGCTGGGCACCCTGATCGCTACCGCGACGTCCTCCGGGGAAGTACTCGACATTTACGAGGCTGCCGGTATGCCGAAGCCGTCGCTGAATGACCTGACGCCGGAGTTCATCGCGAAGACGCAGCAGGCGCGTAACCCGCAGCTCGCGATTGAGGCGCTGCGGAAGTTCATTGCTGATGAGTCGGCGAAGATCACCCGGAACAACGTGATCCGCCAGCGGGCGTTCTCCGAGCGGATCACCGAGTTGATGAAGAAGTACACCAACCAGCAGCTCACGTCCGCTGAAGTGATTGCGGAGCTGGTGGAACTGGCCCGGGAGGTTGCCGCCGAAGGCAACCGCGGTGCGCAGTTCACTCCCCCACTGAATACAGACGAACTAGCCTTCTACGACGCTGTAGCGTCGAATGAATCGGCAGTCGAAGTCCAGGGCGAGGGCGTCTTGGCAGACATCGCCCGCGAACTGGTCTCAGTGATGCGGCGGGACGTGCGCACTGATTGGACCGTGCGTGACGATGTTCGGGCCAAGCTGCGATCCTCCGTAAAGAGGCTCCTGGTCCGTTTCGGCTACCCGCCGGACAAGCAGCCCGAAGCCATCAAGTTGGTCATGGAGCAGATGGAATCCATGGCACCGCGGTTTGCCGAGGCACGGCGCTAAATTCGTTCCTCGAATTCTGTCCTGTCATATGCGTCCAATCTCACGCACCTGAAGTCGTAGGTGCGGAACCGATCATCTCAAAAGAAGAAGGATTCCCAAATGGTAGCAATAGCCGACCAGCTTATGCCGGCGACTGAGATGTTTTTAGGTCTGTCTTCAACAGGCTGGACGGCTTTGACGGCCCTGGCGACTGCCCTCTTGGTCCTCGCCGGTGTAGCAACCGTTGCGGCCGCCATAGGCGACAGCCGGGCCCGCAACCGGCCAGTACTGACTCCAGAACTTGAGCTAACGAAATGGGGAGGCGGGCTTGATCTCGCAATCACGAATCACGGAGCTTCGCCTGCTTCAAACGTCTTGGTGACATTTACCAAGGACTATGTCGGCGCTAAGCCACCCGCCGGAAGTAACGCGGAACTATATAAGGAATATCTCCTGAAGAAGTATTCCAAGCCTATTCACACATGGGGTCCTGGGCAGAAGGAAGTAAATGGCTGGATCTTGGGAACGGAACACCAAAAAGCAATAGACGGCCTGCCTAAGGATGACGAAGAGATCACCATTTCGTACGACCGACGGAGCATCTTCAATCTCGTACCAGGAGTAAATCGCCGGTATACAGAAACATTTCCCGTAGCGATGGTCAAGCGCATGCACGACCTCACCACCACGTCTAGCCGGGACCTAGATCAGCAAATGAAGGAAGTCATTCAGCAACTGAAGGGCATCGTCCAAGCTGTCAATAGCGGGCGGAAATGATATGATTCCTTCACTGGCTCAGCCATCGCTGAAGAACGAGGGGGGCGGCCAAGCTGTTCATTTCAGCTCCGGCAGTTATCTGTCGACGCGTTCCGTAAACCAGCTTCCAGTTATCGACTCCGTGTACGAGCCCACACAAGAATCGCCTTAGCTAGCACGAACGACTCCCGCGATCTCCTCCGCCATTTCCTCGATGGTGGTAAGTGACGAATTGAGCGCCAAAATTCCGGCCAGCAGAGGCGACTGGGCCACGACCTCATCCTTGGACACTCGATGCCAAACCGGGAGGATCAGGTTCTCTCCGGACTCCATCTTTCTCCCAAATAGAGCGTCGAGCTCCGCCTGCGTCCATTGCTTTCTGAAGAAATCCGGCGACACAACGACCACACCGAACCGGCAGTTCGCGATCCCAGCTTCAATCTCCTGACGGATACTCTGGCCGAGTTTAATCTTTAGTTCATCAAACCAGACTGAGATTCCACGGCTTTCAAGAGCGTCCTTCAGTGGGCGTGCGATGTCGTCCTTATCTTCACTGGCGTGTGAAAGAAACACGTCTGATGTTGCGGTGACCGACTTGCCGGCCGGAATCGCTGATCCAATTCGAGCAGGAGTGCGAAATTGAACGGCAGCCCGATCATTTTCCCGTCTCAGCTGGGCGAAGGCCTTAGTTTGCGCATCTCGTTGTTCCTTCTCGTACTTTTGTTGAGTGGCGTAGACCTTCGTTTCAATGCCAGCGAGTCTGGTCTCGGACTCCGCACGCTTCTTCTCGGCGTCATTTGCTGCCTTAGTCGCACGCTCCGCTTCGGCAAGCTTGCTTTTGATTGTCGAACTGCTTGTCGACCTGCTGGCCGCACTGCTCGCGTCTGCCGCCTTCTTCCGTTGAGCTGCCACCACCCCAGAAGCCTTGGCAACGTCACCTCTGAGCCTGGATGACTCAGAACGCAGGCGCCGCAACTCGCTTTCGTGACCCAATGATGCCCCCCTAAAATTCCAATAGCGGTTACCCCCACCACGCCCATACAGCCTGGCTCTGCGCCCCGGCGCATCCAGTCTGGGGTACTTAGTTACAAATGGCGTCGCAGCCCCCGTTGCGCGCTCGATGGTGAGAAACCTCCGAGCTGACCGCCGGCGAGTCGACTTTCCCAAACAACAATCCGCGGAACGAAGGTCGCCGTCGGGAGGCGTCGCCTCCTCGTCGTCATCCGAACGACCAAAGAAGATCCAACTGAACTGTCGAACTACCAACCAACAGGGCGACGAGACTACACGTCTTGCCAATCAAGTCGACGCGAGAAAAGAGAGAGGGCTGCGGCGGCGGCGGACTAGAAGTCCCAGTCGTCGTCCTCAGTGTTGACTGCCTTGCCAATCACGTAGCTCGAACCCGACCCCGAGAAGAAGTCGTGGTTCTCGTCGGCGTTCGGCGACAGGGCCGAGAGGATCGCCGGGTTCACGTCGGTGACGGAGGCCGGGAACATAGCCTCGTAGCCCAGGTTCATCAGCGCCTTGTTGGCGTTGTAGTGCAGGAACTTCTTGACGTCCTCGGCCAGACCGACGCCGTCGTACAGGTCGTGCGTGTACTGGACCTCGTTCTCGTACAGCTCGAAGAGCAGTTCGAAGGTGTAGTCCTTGATTTCCTGCTTGCGCTCCTCGGACAGACCCTCCAGGCCCTTCTGGAACTTGTAGCCGATGTAGTAGCCGTGCACGGCCTCGTCGCGGATGATCAGGCGGATCAGGTCGGCCGTGTTCGTCAGCTTGGCGCGCGAGGACCAGTACATCGGCAGGTAGAAGCCCGAGTAGAACAGGAAGCTCTCCAGCAGCGTCGAGGCCACCTTGCGCTTCAGGGGGTCGTCGCCCTGGTAGTAGTCCATGACGATCTGGGCCTTCTTCTGAAGGTTCTCGTTTTCGGTGGACCAGCGGAACGCCTCGTCGATCTCCTTGGTGGAGGCCAGCGTGGAGAAGATGGAGGAGTAGCTCTTGGCGTGCACGGACTCCATGAACGCGATGTTCGTGTACACAGCCTCTTCATGCGGGGTGAGCGCGTCCGGGATCAGCGACACGGCGCCGACGGTGCCCTGGATGGTGTCCAGCAGCGTCAGGCCGGTGAACACGCGCATGGTGAGCTGCTGCTCGGCTGGCGTCAGGGTGTTCCAGGACTGGACGTCGTTGGACAGCGGCACCTTCTCCGGCAGCCAGAAGTTGTTGACCAGGCGGTTCCAGACGTCCACGTCCTTGTCGTCCTGGATACGGTTCCAGTTGATCGCCTCGACGTGGCTAAGCAGCTTGACCTTCTCGGTCATGTCATCCCCTCAATGTTGGGTTAGTTCTCTGGTTAAAGCGTACGACGGCGGGCGGGCACCCGCCGTCGTACTGGCACAACTTAGTTGAAGCTTAAAGCATGCAGGAGACGCAACCCTCGACCTCGGTCCCTTCCAGCGCGAGCTGGCGGAGACGGATGTAGTAGATGGTCTTGATGCCCTTCTTCCAGGCGTAGATCTGGGCCTTGTTGATGTCGCGCGTGGTGGCGGTGTCCTTGAAGAACAGCGTCAGGGACAGGCCCTGGTCCACGTGCTGCGTGGCCGCGGCGTAGGTGTCAATGACCTTCTCATAGCCGATCTCGTACGCGTCCTGGTAGTACTCCAGGTTGTCGTTCGTCAGGTACGGCGCCGGGTAGTACACGCGGCCCAGCTTGCCTTCCTTGCGGATCTCGATCTTGGACGCCACCGGGTGGATCGAGGAAGTGGAGTTGTTGATGTAGCTGATCGAGCCCGTCGGCGGAACGGCCTGCAGGTTCTGGTTGTAGATGCCGTGCTCCATGACGGAAGCCTTCAGCTCGCGCCAGTCATCCTGCGTGGGGATGTGGATGTTCTTGAAGAGCTCCGCGACCTTTGCGGTCTGCGGGACCCATTCCTGCTCGGTGTACTTGTCGAAGAACTCCCCGGAGGCGTACTTGGACTTCTCGAAGCCGCCGAACGTCTGGCCCGTCTGGATGGCCAGCAGGTTGGAGGCGCGGACCGCGTGGAACACCACCGAGTAGAAGTAGATGTTGGTGAAGTCCAGGCCCTCTTCGGAACCGTAGTGCACCCGCTCGCGGGCCAGGTAGCCGTGCAGGTTCATCTGGCCGAGGCCGATCGCATGGCTCTGGTCGTTGCCGCGGGCGATCGAAGGCACCGAGGTGATGTTGGACATGTCCGACACGGCCGAGAGGGACCGGATGGCCGTTTCGATGGTCAGGCCGAAGTCCGGCGAGTCCATGGTCTTCGCGATGTTCAGCGAGCCCAGGTTGCAGGAGATGTCCTTGCCCGTGTGGTCGTAGGACAGGTCATCGTGGTACGTGGTGGGCTGGGAAACCTGAAGGATCTCGGAGCACAGGTTGGACATGATGATCTTGCCGTCGATCGGGTTTTCCCGGTTCACGGTGTCCTCGAACATGATGTACGGGTAGCCGGATTCAAACTGGATCTCGGCGAGGGTCTGGAAGAACTCGCGCGCCTTGATCTTGGTCTTCTTGATCCGGGAATCATCCACCATCTCGTAGTACTTCTCGGTGACCGAGACGTCGGAGAACGGCATGCCGTAAACCTTTTCGACGTCGTACGGCGAGAACAGGTACATGTCCTCGTCCTTCTTGGCCAGCTCGAAGGTGATGTCCGGGATCACGACGCCGAGCGAAAGGGTCTTGATGCGGATCTTCTCGTCCGCGTTCTCGCGCTTGGTGTCGAGGAACCGGTAGATGTCCGGGTGGTGCGCGTGCAGGTACACAGCTCCCGCACCCTGGCGGGCGCCGAGCTGGTTGGCGTAGGAGAAGCTGTCCTCGAGGAGCTTCATCACGGGGATGACGCCGGAGGACTGGTTCTCGATCTGCTTGATGGGCGCGCCCACTTCGCGGATGTTTGTCAGCGCGAACGCCACGCCGCCGCCGCGCTTGGACAGCTGCAGGGCGGAGTTGATGGAGCGGCCGATCGACTCCATGTTGTCTTCGATGCGGAGCAGGAAGCAGGAGACCAGCTCGCCGCGCTGCTTCTTGCCGGCGTTCAGGAACGTCGGGGTGGCCGGCTGGAAGCGGCCCTCGATGATCTCGTCCACCATCGAGGTGGCGAGCTTCTCGTCGCCGCGGGCCAGGTGCAGGGCCACCATGCAGACGCGGTCCTCGTAGCGCTCCAGGAAGCGCTTTCCGTCGAACGTCTTCAGCGTGTAGGAGGTGTAGAACTTGAACGCGCCCAGGAACGTCTCGAAGCGGAACTTCTTCTTGTACGCGCGGTTGAACAGCTCGCGGATGAAGTTCATCGTGTACTGGTCGAGAGTCTCGCGCTCGTAGTACTCGTTCTTGACGAGGTAGTCGAGCTTTTCCTCGAGGTCGTGGAAGAACACGGTGTTGTTGTTCACGTGCTGCAGGAAGTACTGGTGTGCGGCCTCGCGGTCGGCTTCGAACTGGATCTCGCCGTTCGGGCCGTAGAGGTTCAGCATGGCGTTGAGCTCGTGGTAGCCCAGGCCCTTGTAGGCGGCCGGCATCTCGGGCTTCGTCTTAAGTTCGACGGCGTCCGGGCCGGTGTGCGGGGCCGCGCCTTCCGTTACTGCTTTGTCTGCGACAGTCGTGTCCAAAACTCTTCCAATCCTTGTTGTACGCGGTTGACGTCTTCCGGCGTCCCCATGAGTTCGAAGCGATAGAGGTGCGGGACCTTGCACTTCGCGGCGATGATGTCGCCGGCCATGCAGTAGTTGTCCCCGAAGTTGGTGTTTCCAGCGCCGATCACTCCGCGGATCAGCTTCCGGTTGCCCGGATCGTTCAAGAACCGGATGACCTGCTTTGGCACAGATCCCTCTCCACCGGTGCCGCCGTACGTGGGAAGCACCAGCACGAACGGCCGGGTTGCCACGAGCGCCGGTTCCCTCGGGTGGAGGGGGATCCGGGCGGCGTCGAGGCCCAGCTTCCGAACGAAGCGCGCCGTGTTCTCGGAGGTGGAGGAGAAGTAGATGAGGTGGCTGCCGGTGGTCCGGACTTCCGTTGCCGGCGGCGTGCCGGCGGTTGCCAGTGCCATGGGGGTCACCTCATCGATGTGTTCTGTCGAAGCGGTTCAGGCGACGGCGACGGCGGACGCCTGAGCCAGCTCTTCGATCTTGTCGGGGCGGAAACCGGACCAGTGGTCCTGGTCCGTGACGACTACCGGGGCCTGCATGTAGCCCAGGGCCTTCAGGCGCTCAAGGGCATCCGCATCCTGCGAGATGTCGACGCTCTGGTAGGTGATGCCTTTCTTGTCCAGCGCACGGTAGGTCGCGTTGCACTGAACACAGGCCGGCTTCGTGTAAACCGTAACGGTCATGGTCCCTGTCCCCTTTTGTTGAAGTCTTTGGTACTGCGTGAAATCTGCTGTGTGAAATCCACTGCGTGGTGTCCTGCGGATGAGTTGCGGCGGGTGAGCTGAGCCTCTGCCGCGCTTCGGAACTCTTCGTCTGGATCTGTATGTCGATACTACATGTAGTGCAAGAGTCCGGTGCGGACCCCAAGATGATGTATTACAAGTATGTCATTTAATGCACCCCCAGTCCACAGGCGGGGTGCCTCAAAATGTCCGGGAATCCGGCATTCCGGCGGACGAAATCCACAGGCTGTGGAGTACCTTTGCACAATTAATGCCCCTGCGTGTCGCGCCGGAGACGGCGTGTCGCGCCTGGGGCCCGCACCGCTCCGGAGTGCCGTTAAGCACTGGATGTAGTGGCCGGAAACACGCAAAAGGCGGGCACCCCCGGGGGTGCCCGCCGTTAGTCAGTGATGCGTGACGCGTTTCCTGCTTAGTGCCCGGCCTCCGGCCGGCTGCACAGGATCTGCTCCACGCCCATCCGCCGCTCCGCGAAGCTGCGCAGCGCGCCCACGAGGTAGAGCCGCCAGACGCGGGCGACCTCCTCACCCATCATGGCGACGGCGGCATCGTGGTTCTCCTCGAACCGCGCGTACCAGGCTTCGAGGGTGCGGACGTAGTCCCGCCGCATCCCCTGCACGCCCTCGATCTCCAGGCCCGCGGCCTCCAGGAAGCCGAGCGTCTCCCCCACCGGGCGCATGTGCATGTCCGGTGCGATGAAGGACTCGATGAACGGACCGCCGCCGGGGTGTTTGCCGCGGCGGGACATCTGCTGGACCAGCACCCGTCCGCCGGGCACCACGTTGTTGAACAGCGCGGCGGCGTAGACGGGATAGTTCCGCTGGCCGACGTGCTCGCCCATCTCCAGCGAGGCGACGGCGTCGAACGGTCCGTCCGGGATTTCCCGGTAGTCCTGGATCCGGATCTCCACCCGGCCCTCGAGCCCGCGTTCGGCGATCCGGGCGTCGATGAACGCCTTCTGTTCCCGGGACAGGGTGACGCCCACCACCTCGGCGCCGTAGTGCTGTGCGGCGTGCAGGCTCAGCGATCCCCACCCGCAGCCGACGTCCAGCAGGCGCATTCCGGGCCGCAGGCCGATCTTGCGGCACACCAGGTCCAGTTTGTCCCGCTGCGCGTCCTCCAGCCCGTAGCTTTCGGAGGAATCCGTCCAGTACCCGCTGGAATAAGCCATTTGCGGATCCAGGATCAGCGCGTAGAAATCGTTGCTGAGGTCATAGTGGTGGCTGATCGCGGCGCGGTCGCGGACCAGGCTGTGCAGCCGCCCCCGGACCCGGGCCTGGCTGGCCGGGGGCTGGGCCGGGGCACCGAGGGCGCCGGCGTCGCGGGCAATCCGCGCCACGCCTGCCAGCACGGCCGGGGTGGGCCGGATCCCGGTCAGGCCGCGGTCCCGCACCACCTTCCACAGGTGTTCCAGCGCCGAGTTGAGGTCGCCGTCGACGTCCAGTTCCCCGGTGACGTAGGCCTGGGCGGCGCCCAGTTCCCCCGGCGCCCACAGCAGGCGCCGGATGGCGTCCGGAGAGTTCAGCCGGACCACCGGGGCGCCGGCGGGCCCGGCCTCGCTGCCGTCCCACACCACCAGCCGGACCGGGAGGTCACCGCCGACGACGGGCCGCAGGACCTGCTCGATGGTTGCCGCGAGCGGGGCCGTCACGCGGCCGCACCCTTCGCCGCGGCGCCCTTGGTGGCGGCGTGGTCCAGCACGATCTGCTGCACGTCGAGGTAGCCGGTCTCGAAGCCTGCGCGGGAGTAGCAGAGGTAGAACAGCCACATCCGCTGGAAAACCGCGTCGAAGCCCAGGGCGTTGACCTCGTCGGAGCGGTCCATAAAGCGTTCCTCCCAGAGCCGCAGGGTCTGGGCGTAGTGCTCGCCCATGGCGAGGCGCTCACGGACCCGCAGTCCGGTCTGCTTGGCGGTGATCTCCTCAATGGCGCGCACCGAGGGGATCACACCGCCCGGGAAAATGTACTTGTGCACCCACGTGTAGCTGGTGCGGGTGGCCATCAGCCGGTCGTGGGCGATGGTGATGGCCTGGATGGCCACCTTGCCGCCGGGTGCCAGCACCCGTTCGATCGTCTGGAAGTACGTGGCCCAGTACTCGAAGCCCACGGCCTCGATCATTTCCACCGAGACGACGGCGTCGTACTCGCCTTCCACGGCGCGGTAGTCCTTGAGCTCGATGGTGACCGCGTCCGTGTAGCCGGCGTCGGCCACGCGCTTGCGGGCCAGCTCCTGCTGCTCGCTGGAGAGCGTGACGGAGTAGACGGTGGCGCCGCGGGCAGCGGCCCGGAGCGCCAGCTCGCCCCAGCCGGTGCCGATTTCCAGCACCCGGGTGCCTTCCTTCACGCCGGCCTTGTCGAGGAGCCGGTCGATCTTGGCCTGCTGCGCGGCGGCGAGGCCGTCCCAGGCGACGGTCTGCAGTGCGTCGCCCGATTCCGGGAACAGCGCGCTGGAGTAGGTCATGGTCGAATCCAGGAACGTGGCGAAGAGCTCGTTGGAAAGGTCGTAGTGGCGGGAGATGTTGGAGCGGGTGTTCTGCTCCGTGTTGCGTTCCCTGCGCGGCTGCCGCGGGAGGTACAGCGCGCGCAGCTTCTGCAGCGGTTCAGGCACCAGCGTCCCCACCCGGGCGGCGAAGACCTCCATGACGGCGGTCAGGTCGTCCGCGTCCCAGTCCCCGGCCATAAAGGACTCCCCCAGGCCGATCAGCCCGCCGTCGCCGAGCCGGGCCGCGAACGCCTCGGGACGGTTCAGGGTCATCACGGGGTACGTGTGCCCGGGCTCGGGCTCCCGGCCGAGGACGGACCCGTCCGGGTACCGGACCTCGAGGGGCAGCCGCCGGACGGCGGCCCTGAAGATGGCGTCCGCCGCCCGGCCCGCGACCTTGGCCTTGAGGCCGGACGGGACGGTGGCGATGCTGGGCCAGATGGCGGCGTCGACGGCGGCAGGGGCCTGGGGCACGGTGTAGGGCACCGCGTTTGCGGGAACAGTGCCCGGGGGAACAGCGGCACCCGCGGGGACAGTGCCGGGCCGCGCAGCCGTGGTGGCCTCGTGGCCCCGCCCTGCGGCGGATCCGGTCGCTTCGGTCATTGTCACTGAACTGCCTCCTGTGAGGGGTGGTGGGGTCTTTTGATGATGGGCAGCCGGCGTGCCCACAGCTTAATTCCCTGCCAGCGGATCTGCGCGGTGACGCGCAGGGGTGCCAGCGGGACCGCGAGCGCCGCGGCGAGGATGTTCGGCACGGTGGCCGGTCGGCGTTCCCCGTCCATGGTGGCGACGAACGGCTGCTGCCCCTCGCGCTCCAGGACGATCGAGACCGACAGCCGTTCGCCGGGTTCCGGGAGCTTCATCCGGTACCGGCCGTCAACGTCGTTGAAGGGCGAGACGTAGAACTCCTTGGGGACGGTGGCCCGGCCGGAGCCGTCCGTCTCGAGGACGTAGCAGTGCCTCTCGCCGTAGGTGTTGTGGACCTCGGCGAGGACGCAGCGCAGCTCCCCGGCGGCGGTGTGGCACCAGAAGAGGCTGATGGGGTTGAAGACGTGCCCGAAGACGCGGGCGCTGGCCAGCATGGTGATCCGGCCGCCGTCGAGGGTGATCCCCCGGGTGGCGAGGAACGCCTCGACGTTGCCACGCAGGGTGCCGTGCGGGTCGCCCAGGTGGTCGGCGGTGCGGAACCCGGCCAGCGGGCGGAGCAGCCGGGGCAGCGCGGGGAGCCGGTCGACGTCGACATACCAGCTGTAGCTCCGGTAGGTGAACGCGTTTTTCAGCGGGGTGCGCCGCACGTGCGCGATGGAGGTGCGGTAGATGGCGGCCGTGGTGCTCATGAGCTCTCCGCAGGGACGGTCTGCAGGTCCGGATCGACGGCAACGGCGCGGTACTCCTCGTTCAGCACGACGGCAGGATCCTCCCACGTCCGTCCGAGCCGCTCCGCGGCCTTGACGCCGGAGAGGGCGCCGTCCTCGTGGAAACCCCAGCCGTGGTAGGCGCCGGCGAAGGCCAGCCGGCCGTCGCTCAAGGCCAGGATCCGCTGCTGGGCCTGCAGGGAATCGGGGGTGTACTGCGGGTGCTCGTAGACCATGCGCTCGATCACTGTGCCGTCCGCGATCAGGTCGGATTCGCCCAGGCTGACGATGTAACGTCCCAGGTCCGTGGGGGCCAGGCGCTGCAGCCGGGTCATGTCGTAGCTGACCAGGACCTTGTCCGGCCGGGCGTCACAAGACGGCAGCCGGTAGTTCCAGGACGCCTTGGCGTTGTCGGCGGACGGCAGCACGGCACTGTCGCGGTGGAAGACGGTGTGGTTGACCGAGTACGGCATGCCGGCGAGCGCATCCCGTTCGGCGGCTGAGGCATCGGTGAGCATGTCCAGCGCCTGCGCCGGGTGGGTGGCGATCACGACGGCGTCGAAGGTTTCGGTGCGTTGGCTGCCGTCGCCGGCGGCGACCGTCAGGTCCACCCCGCCGCCGTGGCGGCGCACGCCGGTGACCGGGCTGGAGAGGCGGATGTCCGGAAGGGTGGCGGCCAGCTTGTCCACGTAGGTGCGCGAGCCGCCGGTGACGGTGCGCCACTGCGGCGAGCCCGTGACGCCGAGCAGCCCGTGGTGGCCCAGGAAGGTAAAGAGGTAGCGCGCCGGGTAGGCCAGCGCGGTGGAGGGGTCGCAGGACCACACCGCACTGACCACCGGGGTCATGAAGTGCGAGATGAAGTAGCTGCTGAACTTCTCCCGGGCCAGGAACTCCCCCAGGGTCAGCTCATGTTCGCGGGTACCCGTCCCGCTGTTGTCCGTTCCGCTGTTGTCCGTGCCGCTTGACGCCGCCTCGGCCAGCAGGGCGCGGGCCCGGCGGTAGAAGCGCGTCACCTCAAGCAGCATCAGCAGGTAGCGGCCGCGCAGCAGGGTGGACGGCCGCGGGAAGATGCCCCGGCCCTTCGCCCGGGCGCCGGCGTACTCCAGGCCGCAGCCGTCACAGCGGACGGACATGCTCATTTCCGAATCCTGCGTCTCGATGCCCAGCTCGGCGAAGAGCCGCAGCAGCGTGGGGTAGGTCCGTTCGTTGTGGACGATGAAGCCGGTGTCGATCCGCAGTTCCGGCCCGCCGTCCTGCGGCACGTCGTGCGTGTGGGCGTGGCCGCCCAGGCGTGCGTCGGCCTCGAAAAGGGTCACGTGGTCCTGTCGGTTCAGGACATACGCGGCGGTCAGCCCCGCCACTCCGCTGCCAACCACGGCTACGCGCCGGCCCTGGGGGATCCCTGCTGCATCTGACACTGGTCTACTCCTGTTGGCTTCGCCTGGATCGTCCTGATGAATCGTCTTATGGGCAATTCGTCGCCGGGGTACCGGCGGATGAGTGCGACTTTCCAACATTTCGTTTCCCACCAATGTGCCAGAATGAAGCGGGATTTCGGTCCCGCCTCACCGGAACCTGCGAAGGGCAGCGCTGTGATCAATCCCGTCCACCTGCGGACCCTTGTCGAAGTGACCCGGCTGGGATCCTTCGCGGCGGCCGCTGCCCGGCTCGGCTATACGGCGTCGGCGGTGTCGCAGCAGATGTCCGCGCTGGAACGCGACACCGGCGTCGAGCTCTTCCAGCGCTCGGCCCGCAGCATCCACCCCACCGACGCCGCCCTGGTCATGACCCGGCACGCGGCCAAGGTCCTCACGGACATCGAGGCGCTCATGGCGGCAGCCTCCCGCACCGGCGATCCGGCCCGGCAGGAGCTCCGGCTGGGCATCTTCCCCAGCCTGGCCACCTATGTGCTGCCGCGGCTCCTGCAAAACCCGGCCTGGAAAAAGCTCGGCATCGACCTGCGGGTGTCCGTGGCGGAACCCGCCCAGACCATCCAGGGCCTGCGCACCGGCGGCGAACTCGACGTCGCACTGGTCTACCAGGTGGGGCAGTCCGGGCTCGCGTGGCCGCATACCGTGAACCGGCAGTGGATCGGCGACGACGACTTCCGGGTGGTGCTGCCGGCAGCCTGGGGCATCGGCACGGACTCCAAGGTGGCGGCGGACCACCTCTCCGACATGCCATGGATTGTGCACCACCCCGGCACATCGGACGCCACCGTGATCGAGCGGCTCTTCGCCAGCTGCAACCTGCACCCGCGGGTGGTGGCATACAGCGACGACTTCCACGCGAGCCTCGAGATGGCCGCGGCCGGGCTGGGCGCGGCCCTGGTGCCCGAACTGGCGCTGCTGCACCGACCGGCCGGGGTGGTGGTGCTGGACGTACCGGAGATCCGGCTGGCCCGCAACGTCTTCGCCCTGCTGATCAACGAGAAGCAGACCGCGCAGGTGCAGCTGTTCGTAGAGCTGCTGGCGGACACGTTCAATTCCTCGACCCTGAAGCCGGCGGTCCCCCGCAAGGGCTGAGCCGGCACGGGACTAGCGCCGCATCAGCGCGGGGTCAGCGCCGCCGGAAGCCGTTTCCCAGCCGCTGCCGCAACCCGGTCCCCATTCCGGCGATCACGGTGGCAATCCGGTGTTTGGCCGGGCTGTACGGCGGGTAGATCAGTTCCAGCGTGTCCGGCCGCTGCGGCTTGGCCAGCGTGGACCGCTCATGCGAGAACGTCCGCAGCGAGTGCTCCCCGTGGTAGGCGCCCATCCCGCTGCCGCCGACGCCGCCGAAAGGCAGCCCCGGGACCATCAGGTGCGCCGCCGGGACGTCAAAGCACAGCGCCCCCGAAGAGGTGCCCTCGGCAAACGCCCGCCGGGTGCCGGCGTCGTTGCTGAACACGTACAGCGCCAGCGGCTTGGCGCCGTCGTTGATCATCCGGATGGCCTCGTCGCGGCCGGCCACCGGGACCAGCGGAAGCAGCGGGCCGAAGATCTCCTCCCCCATCACCGCGTCCCCGGCGGCGGGGCGGAGCAGGGTTGGGGCGAAGTGGCGGCTGGCGGCATCCCGCCCGCCCCCGTGGACCACGGTGCTGCCGTCGGCGAGCGCCGCGATCCGGGCGAAGTGCCGGTCGTTGACGATCCGGCCGTAGGAGCCGCTGCGGGCCGGGTCCGCGCCAAAAAGCTCGCCGATCGCCTTGACCAGTTCGCGTTCCAGCGGCACCAGCACGTCCTCGGTGGCCAGGATGTAATCCGGCGCCACGCACGTCTGCCCGGCGTTCATGAACCGGCCCCACGCGAGCCGCTTGGCCGCCCGGGCGAGGTCCGTGGTGGAGTCCACGTAGGCCGGGGACTTGCCGCCGAGCTCCAGGGTGACCGGGGTGAGGTGCTCCGCCGCGGCCCGCAGCACCACTTTCGCGGCGGCTTCGCCCCCGGTGAAGAAGATGTGGTCGAAGTCCTGCTCCAGCAGGGCTGTGGTTTCCGGGATGCCGCCCTGGACCACTTCGGCCGCGCCGCCCAGGTACTCCGGGATCCAGCGCGCCAGGGCGGCGGCGGTGGCGGGGGCGTGTTCGCTGGGCTTGAGCACCGCGGTGTTGCCGGCGGCAAGGGCGCCGGCCAGCGGGGCGAGGAGCAGCTGCAGCGGGTAGTTCCACGGGCCGATCACCAGCACCACCCCCAGCGGGGTCAGCTCGGTCCACGCCTTGGCCGGCTGGACCGCCAGGGGCACAGGGACCGGCCGCGGCCGCAGCCACGCCTCGAGGTTCTTCTCGAGGTGCGCAGCTTCGGCGGTGACAAACCCGATTTCCGTAAGCAGGGACTCGGTGGCGTGCTTGCCCAGGTCGCTTTCCAGCGCCTCAGCGAACTCCGTGCGGCGCTCGGCCAGCATCCGGCGCAGGCTGCGCAGCTGCTCCAGCCGCCAGGCCAGCGGGCGGGTGATGCCGCTGTCATAGAGTTCACGGGCGCGGGCGACGGCGGGGGCAACAGTCTGCATCCGCCCAATCTACCGGCCCCGGGCGTCCGGGAAGGGCCAGGGGCTCAAATTTCCCCTGCGCCGCCCGGGGCCGAAGCGTAGCCTTGAAAAATGTCCGAACAGTCGAAAACCCGCACCGTTGAACCCTGGGTATTCTGGCCTGCCGCCGTTACGGTGGCGCTGTTTGCGGCGTTTGCCCTCGTGGCACCCGCGACCGCCGAAGCGATGTTTGCCGGCATCCAGGAGAACATCGTCAATTCCTTCAACTGGTACTACGTGCTGATTACCAGTTTCTTCGTCGCCTTCAGCCTGTTCCTCGGATTCAGCCGGTTCGGGGATATCAAGCTCGGCCACGACGACGACGAACCCGAATTTTCGCTGATGGCCTGGTTTGCGCTGCTGTTTGCCGCCGGCATGGGCATCGGGCTCGTGTTCTACGGCGTCGGCGAACCGCTCAGCCACTTCGCCACCCCGCGTCCGGGGGTCTCGGGCAGTCCGCCGGAGCTCGCCCAGCAGGCGCTGAGCCAGACGTACCTGCACTGGGGTGTCCATGCCTGGTCCATCTACGTGGTGATCGGGCTGGCCCTCGCCTACGCCATCCACCGGCGGAAACGGCCGGTGTCCATCCGCTGGGCCCTCGAGCCGCTCCTGGGCAGGCGCGTCCAGGGCGCGTGGGGCAACGTCATCGACGTCGTTGCCCTTGTCGGCACCCTGTTTGGCGTTGCCACGTCGCTGGGCCTGGGCGTCCTGCAGATCAGCGCCGGGCTGGAGAGCATCAACCTGCTCCAACCGAGCCAGGGCGCTGAAATCATCATCATCCTGGTCATTTCCCTCTTCGTGCTCCTGTCCGTCCTCTCCGGGGTGACCAAGGGCATGAAGTGGCTCTCCAGCACCAACCTCGTGCTCGCGGGAATGCTGGTGCTGTACCTGCTGGTCTTCGGGCCGTCGACGTTCCTGCTCCGCGAATTTGTCCAGTCCATGGGTGCCTACATCCAGAACTTCGTCAGCCTGTCCTTCAACGTCAATGCCTTCTCGGGCGAGGAAGGCGCTGCCTGGCAGGCCTCCTGGACATCGTTCTACTGGGGATGGTGGATCTCCTGGGCGCCATTCGTGGGCATCTTCATCGCACGGATTTCCCGCGGGCGGACCGTCCGCCAGTTTGTCGCCGGGGTCATTCTGGTGCCCACCCTGATCGGCATCCTCTGGTTCAGCGTGCTCGGCGGCACCGCCCTGGCGGTACAGCTCAGCGGAACCGGCAACCTCCTGGAACCTGACGGCAGCGTCAACGTCTCCAGCGCCCTGTTCAGCATGCTCTCCTACGTTCCGGGCACGCCGGTCCTGACCGTCGGGGTGATCATCCTGATTGCCGTCTTCTTCATCACCTCCTCGGATTCCGGGGCGCTGGTGATGGGCATGATCGCCACCGGCGGCCAGGTGAACCCGAAAAAGCGGGTGCGGACCTTCTTCACGGCCATCACCGCAGTGCTGGCCATTGCGCTGCTGATCTCCGGCGGGCTGGTGGCGCTGCAGACCGCCGCGATCATCATTGCCCTGCCGTTCAGCGTCATCATGCTGCTGATCTGCTGGGCCACGGTGATCGCCTTCAGCAGGGAGCGCAGGGCCTACGAACGGGCCCGGCGCGCGCAGTTCGTCGACCATATCGGAGATTTCTACGGCCTGGAGGTGGAGGAACTCGCCGGCCAGGGCATCTTGGGCAACAGCCCGCGGTGGATGCAGCTGCTCCGGCGCCGCGGTGCCCGGGCCGGGGCCGGCGTGCCGGAGGAGATCATGCCCAGCCCCGAGCCGTCGACCGCCGCCGTGGACACCGTCATGGCCGCCGCGCAGAAGCCCCGGCATGCCTCGGAGCGGGCCCTGGAGGTGGAGAACGCCGAAGCGGACGGCGTGCTGATCGCCGATGTGGACGACGTGGTGGACCACGATCCCCTGGCCTCCCGGGACGTCAAGGACGTGCCGGATCGCGGCGACGCGACGCCAAGCCGGTGGTGATCAGGTCAGACAAAGCCCGCCGGAAGGCTGGAACGGGCCGGATTTGAGGACTATGTTGAAGATATGAACAAGGTAGCGAGCAAGCACTTCGGAGAGGTCGAGCTCAACCACGGAAGGGACCATAACCTCACCGCCAAGCATGAGCTGGCCGGGCAGGTCGTGGAACTTGACCTCAATGTCAATGCGCATGACCATTTCGACGAAGCGGCGATGCACAAGGTTGACTACCGGTTGCGCTTCCTGCCCGAACTCGTGGACCAGGTCCGCGAAATGATCGCCGACGAACTGGAGCAGGACGGCACCAGCCCGCAGGAGTACCGGCACTTCCACTGCAACGCGATCAAGGAGGAGCACCTCCGGACGGTCTTCGGCGTCGAGGACAAGAGCCAGCTCACCGACGCCGTCTTCCTCAAAGCGCTGAAGCTGGGCCACGTGGGCATCTTCCCCGGCCAGCCGGAACGTTACTTTGTCCTGGACTTCACCCTCGGTTCGCACTTCACCGACGAGGTCCTGGTGGCCTCCGCGGACGAGGACGGCGTCGTGGATGACGAGATCCTCTGGGAGTCCTGAATCGACTGCTCCGCAACGGCCCTTATGAGCGGTCAAAAGGGCGGATTCTCAGCAGTCGATGAGTAGAACGTACGACGGCGGCCGGCCACCTTTGCGGGGTGGCCGGCCGCCGTCGTTAATTCAGCCTGTTACTTGGCGGCTTCCAGCAGTCCGGCGCGGACCGTCCTGGTGGCCGTGACCAGGTTGCGCAGGGACGCTTCGGTCTCGGCGTAGCCGCGGGTCTTCAGGCCGCAGTCAGGGTTGACCCAGAGCTGGCGGGACGGGACGTGCTTGACGGCGGTGTTGAGCAGTTCGGTGACTTCCTGCTCGCCGGGGACGCGCGGCGAGTGGATGTCGTAGACGCCCGGGCCCACGCCGCGGCCGAAGCCGTGGGACTCGAGGTCGTGGACAACTTCCATGCGGGAGCGGGCGGCCTCGATCGAGGTGACGTCGGCATCCAGGCCGTCGATCGCGTCGATAATGGCGCCGAACTCGGAGTAGCACAGGTGCGTGTGGATCTGGGTGGTGTCCGCGGCGCCGGCGGTGGCGAGGCGGAAGGACTTCACGGACCAGTCCAGGTACGCGGCCTGGTCGGCCTTGCGCAGCGGCAGCAGTTCGCGCAGTGCGGGCTCGTCCACCTGGATGACCTCGATGCCGGCGGCCTCGAGGTCGGCGACTTCGTCGCGGAGGGCGAGGGCCACCTGGTTGGCGGTCTCGCCGAGCGGCTGGTCGTCGCGGACGAAGGACCAGGCCAGGATGGTGACCGGACCGGTGAGCATGCCCTTCATCGGCTTGTTGGTCAGGGACTGCGCGTACCGGGCCCATTCCACCGTGATCGGGGCGCTGCGGGTGACGTCGCCCCACAGGATGGAGGGCCGGGTGCAGCGGGAGCCGTAGGACTGGACCCAGCCGTGCACCGTGACGTCGAAGCCTTCGAGGTTCTCCGCGAAGTACTGGACCATGTCGTTGCGCTCGGGCTCGCCGTGGACCAGGACGTCGAAGCCGAGGTCTTCCTGCAGCTCCACGACGCGCTTGATCTCGTCCTTCATGAGCTGCTCATACTGCGCCGTGCTGAGGTCGCCCTTGGTGGCACGGGCCCGGGCGGTGCGGATCTCGCCGGTCTGCGGGAACGAGCCGATGGTGGTGGTGGGCAGCGGCGGCAGGTGCAGCGACTCAGCCTGCGCGGCCTCGCGGACCGCATAGGCGGAGCGGCCGAAGTCGGCGTCGGTCAGGGCCGCGGTGCGGTTCCGGACCTCGGCGCGGCGGACGCCGTCGGCCGCGGCCCGGCCGGCGATGATGCGGGTGGCCTCATCGATGGCCGGCTGGACATCCCGTGATTGAACGCCGGTTGCCGGGTCTGTCAGCAGGCCGGCGAGGGTCACCACCTCGACGGCTTTTTGGTCGGCGAAGGCCAGCCAGCTGCGCAGCTGCGCGGGGAGCTGGACTTCCTCGTCGACGTCGTGCGGGACGTGCTGGGTGGACGTGGAGGTGCTGACGGCCAGCGTGGCGACGGACTTCTGCAGCTCGGCGATCTTCGCCGCGGAGGCAGCGAGATCGTTGCGCCAGATGTTGTGGCCGTCCACCACGCCGGCGACCAGGGTCTTGTTGCCGAGGGCGGCCAGGGCTGCGGCGGAGGGGACCCCGCCCTTGAAGACATCCAGGTGCAGGGCGTCGATGCCGGTCGCGGCGAGGGTGCCGAGCTGGCCGCCCAGCGCACCGTACGGGGTGGACACGAACAGCTGCGGCCGGTGGGCGGCTGCGGCAAGCACCTCGTAGGAACGGGCCACGGCGGCCTGGATCTCCACTGCCGGGGTGTCCTGGTCCACCACCAGGGCGGGCTCGTCGAGCTGGACCCAGGCGGCGCCGGCGGCGGCGAGCTTCTCCAGCAGGGCCGTGTAGACCGGGAGGACGTCCTCGAGGCGGGACAGCGGGCTGAAGCCGGCCGGGGCGTCGTCGGAGGCCTTGCTGAGCAGCAGGAACGTCACCGGCCCCACGATGTACGGGCGGGTCTCCACCCCGTTGGCGAGGGCGTAGCTGAATTCCTCGACGATCCGCTGGGAGGTCAGGGCGAAGCTGGTCTCCGGGCCGATTTCGGGCACCAGGTAGTGGTAGTTGGTGTCGAACCACTTGGTCATTTCCAGCGGCTGCTGGTCCTTGGTGCCGCGGGCCAGGGTGAAGTAGCCGTCGAGGTCCAGCTGTCCGTCGGCGTTCAGGAGGTTGCCGAAGCGGGCCGGCACGGCGCCGAGGTGGGCGGCGGCGTCGAGCACCTGGTCGTAGTAGGAGAAGGTGCCGGGGATGGCGGCGGCCTCGGTCAGGCCCAGGCCCTGCAGGCGCTTGGCCGTGCCGAGCTGGATGTCCTTGGCGGCGGCGTCGAGGGCCGCGGCGTCGATGGTGCCGGCCCAGTAGGCCTCGACGGCCTTCTTGAGTTCGCGGCGGCGGCCGATGCGCGGGTAGCCGAGGATGGACGCGGCCGGGAAGGGGGTGGTGCGCAGTTCGGTGGTACGCAGTTCAGTGACGGGAAGTTCAGTCATGGGAAAGTCCTAAGCGTTGGGGTGGTCAGCTGGCGAGCTGGGCGCGGCCGGGAGTGCGCTGGTTGCCTCGTCGAGGGCGGGCCAGGGCAAGTTTGTCCAGCACGTCCAGGGCGGCCGAGTGTTCGTTGAAGGTATAGATGTGCAGGCCGGGGGCGCCGGCGGCCAGGGCCGCGTTGGCCAGGTCCACGGTGGCGCTGACCCCGATCCGGGTGCGTTCGGCGTCGGAGCCGGCGGCGGCGAGCCGTTCGATCAGTTCCGGTGACGGTTCGACGCCGGCCAGCTCGCCGAGGCGGGTGAGCCTGCGGATGCTGGTCAGCGGCATCACGCCAGGGATGATCGGGATGGTGACGCCGGCCCGGCGTGCCCGGGTCAGCAGGTCCGCGTACTGCCCGGCGTGGAAGAACACCTGGGTGATGGCGAAGTCTGCGCCGGAGCGCTGTTTGGCCAGCAGCACCTCGACGTCGTGCGCCTCGCTCGGCGACTCGGGGTGCCGGGTGGGGTACGCGGCGACGCCGACCGCCACCTTGCCGGCGCAGAGCAGCGCGGAGCGGCTCTGTTCGACCCGGCGGATGAGCTCGATCAGGTCCTGGGCATACCGCAGCGATCCCTCCGGCGGGGCCCCGCCGTCCTTGGGCTGGTCGCCGCGCAGGGCCAGGATGCCGCGCACGCCGACGTCGAGCAGTTCACCGATGATCTCGGCGAGCTCCTCGGGGGAGTTACCCACGCAGGTCAGGTGTGCCAGCGGCCGCAGGGTGGTTTCCTGGACGAGGCGGTTGATGAGCCCGACGGCGGTGTCCCGGTTGGAACCGCTGGCGCCGTAGGTCACGGACACATAGTCCGGGGCCGTGCTTTCCAGTTCGCCGATGGTGGTCCAGAGCGATTCGGCGGCCGCGGCCGACCGCGGCGGGAAAAGTTCGTAGGACAGGGCCACCGGTGCGGTGCCGGCAAGATTTGGATGGGTGTCAATAAGGCTTGGTGGAGACATTTGCGTCCTTGGCTGTAGAACACCGACGGCTGTGCCCGGAAACCGGGGGGCGTCGGTGGGTTGAGTTTGGGGAACACGGAGGGAACTCCAGCAGGACGCAGCCGCGACTGTTACGCCTGATACGAAGTTGTCCGTGAGCAAATGTCAGGCCCACATGGGGGCACCCACACCCTCCTGGGCTGCCCCTGGTTTTTCCCAAAGGCCGGCCGTAAGCGGAGGATCGCTGACACGTTACTGAGGTAACTTGGTTAGAACTCTACGGGCATCCCGGGAAGCGGTTCAAGTCGGCCGCCGAATTAAGTCCCAGTTTTACGGCACATTTCGAGCCGTGGAAGAATTTTCTTCGCCGGAAACCTCACCAAGGCCGGTCGGTGAGCGGCCCGGTCCCGTTGCCGTCAAGGTACTCCTCGCGCTCCAGGCCGCGGTTGCGTTCCTGTTGCGCCGCTTGTCCGGCCTCCCGGAGCTGCTCCAGCCGCTCCCCGGCCGAAGTCCCCGATTCGGGGTCCTGCTGTTCGGGGTCCTGCTGTTCGGGGTCCTGCTCGCCGGCCCCGCCGCCGGGCTCCTGCCGGAGCCGCTCAGTCTTCTCCGCAAGCCGCTGCCGGGACGACTCCAGGCTCTCCCCCGCAGCGGCGTCGGTCCGTCCCGCACCGAAGCAGCCGTCGGGCGCCGCGTCCACCACGGCCAGTGCCTCGAGGTACAGCCGGAGAGCCTCGTCGCGGGCGTCGGGACCTGCGGCCTCGTAGGGACCGGCGGCCTCATCCGGACCGGCCGGGGTGCCGCCGGCGCTTCCGGCGTCGCCCAGCCGCTCGATGCTCAGCGCCAGGTTGGCCCGGATTCGGCATTCGTCAGCAGGGGGCGCGGCGGCGAGGGCCGCCTCGAAGGCGCCGCGGGCGCCGCCGTACTCGCCGCGGAGCGCCATGGCGTCCCCCGCCGCGAACGGTGCTTTGTGCGGCTCCAGGATGTTGGCGAAGCCGAGCGCCGAGGCAGCCGACTCCGCCGCCGGGACATCCGCCCGGGAGAAGGCATCACCGGCCCGGCCGGCGAACCATGCGGCGCTGAGGAGTTTGACGGCCACCAGCAGTGCCAGCAGCACGGGGATGGTGGACCACAGCAGCAGGTGCCGGCGCCGCCGCCGGAGGCTCATGCGTCCGGCCCCCTGCCTGCAGTTCCACGGGCAGGCCGGAGCTCCCGGAGCTGCCGGGAGGCGAGGAGCGTCTCGCGCAGGGCCAGCAGGAACGCGGCGAAAGCCGGCAGCCAGTAGAGTTCCGTCCTGCCCGCGAGGGATTCACCGGTTCGCTCCAGGGTGCCGGGCGCTGCGTTCTGGAGCATGGGGGCGGGCCCGGCCCCGGCCGCCCGGTGCACGTAGGGCACCGCGAGCTGTTGTGCGATCCCGCGCAGCCGCTCCTCGTCGAGCCGGGAGAGCGCGTCCGTACCGGTGGCCGGATCCTGGATGTAGGTCCGAGCAGGCCGGGCGGGGTCTCCGCTGTTTTCCTGCATCCGCCCGCCGTCCTTCGTGCCGTAGCCGAGGACGGCTCCGCCGCTGACGAGCGATCCGTCCAGGCCCATGTCCTGGGGCGCCGCGGCGCTGGTCTGCTCGCCGTCGCCGAAGTAGAACACCAGCCGGGGCCGTTCCGGCTGGGTGTCCCGTGCGGCGGCGAGCCGTTCGGCGAGGACGGTGCGGGCGGCGGTGACGCTGCTGCCCTGCGAGTAGTTGGTGACCTGGGGTGCCAGGACCGCCACCGCGGTTTCGAGTGCCGAGGTGTCCGCTGTCAGGGGCATCCGCACGGCGGCCCCGGAGTCGAAAGTGATGAGGGAATACCGGGCGCCGCCCAGTTCGCGGGCGACCGCCAGGATGTCCGCCCGGACGCCGTCGAGCCGCGGTGCCCGGGGGCCGCCGCCGTCGGCCGGCCTGTGGTCTTCCGCGGCGATGCTGCTGCTGGTGTCCACCACGAAGAACACGTTCAGGTTGGTGGCGGCGGCCTGGACCTGGCCGTCCGGAAGGCCCGGCCGGCTGGCGGCCAGAAGCAGGAGAAGCACCAGGGCGGCGCGGAAGAGCCAGGCCCTGTTTTCTTCCGGCTGCGCTGCTTCCGGCTGCGCCCGGGTTCGGGACAGGACCCAGCCGAGGCCCAGGACGGCGGCGGCTGCCAGCGGGCCCAGCACCCACCAGGTCAGGACGGGGTTGAAGGTCATCGCCGGGGCCTCCAGGACGCTCCGGCGAGGACCAGCCCCGCGAGCAAGGCCACCGCGAGGGGTACCTCGGCGCGGTCGGCCACCACGGCCCGGGGTGCGCCCCGGAAGGCTGCGGCCTGGGTGGCCTCGATTCCGGACACGATGCCGGGCACCGCGGACGGACTGTCGAGGGCGTAGTACGCGCCGCCGCTGGCCTCTGCCACGCTGCGGAGGCTGGCGCCGGGCTGGTCAATGCCGGGCTGGTCAGTGCCGGCGTCCCGGCCGGCTTCGTGGTCGCCAGGGTTCAGGTCGTAGTCCCCGGGGTTCAGCGCGAAGATCCTGACGTCGCGGTCCCTGGCGAGCTGACCGGCTTCCGCGAGGGTCACCAGTGGTGTGCCGGCCAGGAAGTTGTCCGTGGCCAGGATGACCCAGCGGGCGCGCCGGCGGTCCCCGTCGCTGTTGGTGCCGGACTCCGGAAAACCCTCAACGCAGGAGGCCAGGCCGTCGCCGATCAGCGAGGAGCCCTCGCCGTTCCACGTCCCGTCGAGGAAACTGCCGCTGCCGGACCCGTCGAACGCCAGCTTGGCCTGCCCCAGCTGGTCCTGCACGTAGCCGTAGTCGTCGGTCAGGGGGAAGACCTGCACGGCGCTGCTGTCGAAGACCGTGAGGCCGATGCGCTCGCCGTCGAACTCCCGGGCGAGCCGGCCAAAGACGTCCACCACCGCGGCGTCGGCGGTGTTCATGGAACCCGAGGCGTCCAGGCACAGGATGATGTCGCGCTGGTGCTGCTCGGGCCGGACGGTGCTCCGCTCTGCCGGGCGGGCGGCGGCCGCGACGGCGGCGACCATCAGCACGGCGCCGGCCGCGGCGGCGAGGCGGAGCCGGTTGCGGTGCTTCGCGAGGGCCGCCTGGTACTCCGGCAGCGCGGTGAGGCGGTCACTGTGCGCCACCGGACGGCGCCGGACGGCACGCGCCCGGCGCCGCCCGAGGAGCCAGGCCGCGGCGGCCAGCACGGCGGCGGCCGGCAGCATCCACCAGAAGATCAGTTCCATGAACGGACCACCTCCCGCGCGGCCCGGGCCGCGTCCGGGACGGCGGACGCCGGGGCGGCGGCGAAAGCCCCCTGGTACAGTCCGGCGACGGCGTCCGCCGCGGCACGGAACTGGCGTTCTGACGGGACATGCTCCGCCCCGGGCTGCCGGTGCGGGCCCTGGCCGGCCACGCGGAGCTCGGCCAGGGTCATGCGGGGGGCGTCCACTCCGGAGGCATCGCGGATGAAGCTGCGGATCAGCAGGCTCAGCTCCTGATGCGCCGAGCGGACCGAGCGGGTGCCGGCCGCGGCCTCGCGGTCCACGGCATCGATCTGCAGCAGGTATTCGTCCCGGAGCCGGGCCAGGTCCGGGGCGCTGCCGGCAGCAGGAGCCGCGGGGGTTTGTGCCGCTATGCGGGCCGCGGGCCGCGGCCGGGTGCCCAGCAGGACGCAGGTGTACCAGGCCGCAACGAGGGCCAGCAGTCCCAGGCCCGCCCAGGGGAACCAGGCGCTGTACTGCAGCGGCGCGAGGAAACCAGCACCCGCCAGGTCACTGTTCACCGGGGTCACCTGCCCCGCCGGTGCCGGGCCAGGAGCGCGAAGACTGCGGGGATCACGTCGTCGCTGCTGCCGGCGTCGGCCTCGGCGATCCCCAGCCGGCGCAGCATCGACTGCCGGGCGGCGTCGCGTTCGTCCCGGGCGCGGGCATAGCCCGCGGCGATGGCGGCGGATCCGGCCAGCACGCCGGGCAGCAGGGCCGGCACGCCGCCCGCCCGTACGCCCGCGACGTCGTAGGAGTCGGTGGGGACGGTCAGGTCGGCATCCCGCACGGTCAGCCACAGCACCTCGTGCTGGGCGCGCAGCCGGCGCAGCACGAGCTCGGTTTCGGCGTCCGGGCTGAACTCGTCGGCCACCACCAGGAGCAGCATCCGCCGGGAAAAGGTCCGGGCCACGTAGTCCAACTGGGCGTGGAGCCGGCTCGGCGCGGAGTCCAGCGAGGCGCCGTCGCAAATTTCGCGGAGCAGCCGTTCCAGGTGCGCTTCGCCGGTCTTCCCCGGCAGCGCCCGGGTTCCGGCGGAGTCGCCGCACACCATGCCCACGGCGTCGCCGTGGCGGTGCGCGAGGTACCCCATCACCCCCAGGGCCAGCACGGCAACATCCTTCTTCGGCTCGCCGCCCCGGGACTCGGCGGCCATGTCGCGGCCGGTGTCGGTGACCAGCAGCAGGGTCTGCCGGCGGACCGGGAGGTACCGCCGGACCAGAGGCGATCCGTGCCGGGCGGTGGCCTTCCAGTCGATGTCGCGGACCTCGTCGCCGGGCACGTAGGCTCGCAGGTCATCGAAGTCCAGGCTGCGGCCGGAGCCGACCGAACCGTACTGGCCTTCCAGCATGCCGCAGGCTCTGCGGTGCGCGAAGATCGACAGCTTCGACTTCACCCGGTGGAGGAGGCTGCCCATCCTCAGGGGGTCTGGACGGCGGCGAGGATGGCGTCGATGACGGCCTCCACCGGCACCTGCTCGGCCACCGCGTCGAAACCGAGGATCAGGCGGTGGCGCAGGACGCGGTGCGCCAGCGACTTCACGTCCTCGGGGATCACGTGGTCCCGTCCGTCCAGCAGCGCCACCGCCCGCGCCGCCTGGCTGAAGGCGATGCTGGCCCGGGGGCTCGCGCCGAACTCGATGAAGCCGGCCAGCCGCGCGTCGATGTAGTCCGCCGCGTTCCGGGTGACGTAGCTGAGCCCCACAATGTAGCGGATGATCGCCGGGTCGATGTACACACGGCGGACAATGTCCTGCAGTTCCCGGACGGTGTCGAGCGAGGCGGCCGCGGCGGGTTTCTGCTCCGGGGTGAACACGCCGGCGTCGATCCGGCGGATGATCTCCGCCTCCTCGGCCGGGGTGGGATAGTCCAGCACGTCCTTGAGCATAAAGCGGTCCATCTGGGCCTCGGGCAGCAGGTAGGTGCCCTCCTGCTCGATGGGGTTCTGCGTGGCCAGCACCAGGAAGGGGGCCGGCAGCGGGTGCACCACTCCCCCGATGGACGTCTGGCGCTCCTGCATGGCTTCCAGCATGGCGCTCTGGGTTTTCGCGCTGGAGCGGTTGATCTCATCCAGCAGAACGATGTTGGCGTGCACCGGCCCCAGCTGGGTCACGAAGGTGCCTTGAGCGGCGTCGTAGAGCTGGGTGCCGACGATGTCGCTCGGGAGCAGGTCAGGGGTGCACTGGATCCGGCGGAACTCCGCGCTGATGGCGTCCGCCACGGCCTGCGCGGCGGTGGTCTTCGCCAGCCCGGGCACGCTTTCGAGGAGGATATGGCCGCCGGTCATGAGGCCGACCAGGAGGGTTTCGCGGAGCCGGGCCTGGCCCACCACCCTGGTGTCGAAGCTGCGGGAGATGGCCGCGAGGGCCTGCCGGGCCCGGTCCAGTTCCGCCGGTTCAATCCGCGCGGCGGCCATGGTCTGAAGCAATCGAAGTCCCCCTGTAACTGGTCTGTGTCCGCGGCCCGGCCCGGCGTCCGCCACCGGCCATCCTATCCAAGCCTGCGCCGTGAATCCGGGCAATGGGGACCTCTCCCCATCGTGCCCGCGCAGGTCTATCCTTTTGCCATGATCCAGCTTCCAGCCAGCTACCAGGAGTATCTCGCCGATAAGAGCGAGAGTTTCGTCAACACGGTCCGGCCCATTTTGATGCAGTCCGCCGCGGACAAGCTGCACGGTGTCCGGGTGCTGTACAACCCCGGCCCCACCGGGCACCAGGCACACCTGGACGACACGATTCCGTTCGGCACCGTCGTCGAGGACATTGACTGAAACAGCCTGCGCCGGCGTCCGGCTCTAGCCCTCCAGCAGGAGGCGCTGCGAGCGGGGTGCCAGCGTGTGCTCCAGGACCAGGCACGCGGCGCCGACTGCACCGACGTCCTCGCCGACGCCGGTGCCCACCACCTCGATCTCGTGGATTTTCCGGGTGGCGCTGCCGTCCCGGACCAGCGCCGGAATCTTTTCCAGGTAGCGCTGGGAGAGGCAGGTCCAGAATGGCCCGCCGAAGACCACACGGTCCACGTCCAGGGCGTTGGTAATGGTCGACACGGCACGGGCCACCAGCACGGCGGAGTGGTCAATGATGCCCTGTGCCTTCGGGTCGCCGGCGCCCGCGGCGGCGCACAGTTCCATGAAGCTTTCCTGGATGGCGGGGCCGGTGGCGGCCGAGACGGGACCTTCCAGCACCCCGGCGTCGACGGCCTGGGCCACCAGGACCTGCGGAATGCAGGTTGACTTGATGCAGCCGCGCATCCCGCAGTCGCAGGGTGCGCCGTCGGGGTCCACGATGATGTGCCCGATTTCCCCGGCGTTGCCTGAGGTGCCGCGGACCACCTCGTCGTTGAGGACAATGCCGCAGCCGATTCCGGTGCCCATGTACATAAACACGAAGCTGCCGGCTCCGCTGGGACCGCCCGCCCAGGTCTCCGCCACGGCGGCGCTGGTGACATCCTTGTCCACGATGGTGGACAGTCCGGTGGCGGCGGCGAGGGCATCGCGGAGCGGCACACGGTCCCAGCCGACCAGGAGCGGCGGGTCAACCACGGTCCCTTCCTCCAGGTCCACCGGCCCGGGCGAGGCGATGCCGAGGCCGGCGATCCGTGCCGGGTCGACGCCGGATTCCGAGACGAGCTGCTTGATTTCAGCGGCGATCGTGTCGATGACCGCGCCGGGATCGGTGCCGGCCGGGGTCTTGATCCGGGAATGCTTCACGACGGCGCCCACCAGGTCCAGCACCACGAAGGTGGTCACGGCGGGGTCCAGGTGGACGCCCACGGCGTACATTCCCGAGGAGTTGAGCCGGAGCATGGTCCGCGGCTTGCCGGGTCCGGTGCCTTCCTTGCCTGCCTCGTAGATCAGGTCCTGGTCGAGCAGCCGGCGGGAGATGTTCGAGATGGTCTGCGGGGACAACCCCACCATCTGGGCCAGTTCCACCCGGCTCAGGCCGGACGGGGAACGCCGGATGGCATCGAGGATCACCGTGAGGTTGAAGTCCCCCATGCGGGGCAGGTTGGTTCCGCGCCTGGGCGAGGGCTGGCGGATCTCAGTCACTGGTAACCCCTAAACGTCTTTGGCCACGCACTGCTTATCCCAGAATCGTACGTTACGCCGGTGTGACCGCCCACACGTCGGCTTCACACTTCGGCGGATTTCCGGACGCTTGCGGTCACCGTGAATTTCGGGTTCCTGCCGGCCTCGCGGGTAGGGCCCACCAGCCGCTGCAGCGCCGGCTGGTAGTGGAGGTGGCTGTTGAACACGGTCCAGAGTTCCCCGCCCGGGGCGAGGACCCGGCCCGCAGCCTCGATGAGTTTGATGCCGGCTCCGGCATGGACCGCCGCGCCGACGTGGAACGGCGGGTTGAGCAATATCAGGTCCGCGCTGGCGTCCGGCAGCGACGCCATGGCATCGTCCTGCAGCGCTGTGACACGGTCCGCGAGGCCGTTGGCGTCCGCCGTCGCCCGGGCGGACTCAACGGCGGCCGCGGACTGGTCGGTGGCTGTCACCCGGGCGCCGGGGTTGGCGCGGGCGTACATGGCGGCGAGGATCCCGGTACCGCAGCCCAGGTCGACCACGCGCCGCGCCTGCGGCATGTCCGGCAGGAACTCCAGCAGGAACCGGGTGCCGATATCCAGCCCGGTGCCGGCGAACACGGCGCCCCGCGCACACACGGTGAGCCCCAGCCCGGTGTTGACCTCGGCGCCGGGGAACGGCGGGGCACCCGTGGCGGGCTTGGGTCCGCGGGCCAGCAGGATCCGGGACTTCTGCCGGGCCAGCTGGGGCTGGACCTCGCCGAAGTAACGCTCCAGCACGGCGTTCATGCCCAGGCTCATGTGCTTCACCCGGCCGCCGGCCAAGAGCACCACGTCGGGTCCGGCGTGGCGGGCAACGGCGTCGGCAATCTCTTCAAGCTCCGCCAGGGATTTGGGCAGCTGGAGGAGGACCATCGTGGCCCCGGCCAGGAGGCCGGCCCCCAGCGGGTGCTGCTCGAAGCCGCCGTCGACGCCGAGCGCCGCGGCGTTGTGGCGGAGGGCCTGTTCACCGGTGATGAGGTCCTGGTGGACACGGACCGGGCCGGCCCCGCCGCCGGCCACTGCGCTGCCGGTGCGGGAGGCAAGCGCCAGGGCCCCAAGCGTCAGCGCGCCGTAGCGGTCACCGACGATGGCGAGACGGCCGGGCCGCACGGCGCCGGACCCCAGCAGGTCCGTGGCCGAGTCCAGCAGGAGCCTGTCCGTGGCGTCCCAGGCCTGCAGGTTGGGCGCCTCCACGTCAGGGAACCTGCCCAGCCGGGAGAAGAGGGAATCGAGGGTGTTGTCCGCCACGCGCGAGGTGCCGCCTTTTCGGAAGTGGGTCTGGGGGAAGTGGGTCTGGGCCCAGGGTGCGGGGCCGGGCGATGGCCCCGGCGGGCACGATGGCCGGTTCCCGGTCAGATCTTCTTGACCACGCTGGACTTCAGCTGCATGGGCCCGACGCCGTCCACCTTGCAGTCGATGTCGTGGTCGCCCACGCCGTTGACGAGCCGGATGCCCCGGACTTTGGTGCCCACCTTGATGACGGTGGAACTTCCCTTGATTTTGAGGTCCTTGATGACGGTGACGGTGTCCCCGTCGGCGAGGACGTTGCCCACCGCGTCCTTGATCGGCTTCGGTTCGAGCTCGCCGGCCTCCGGTTCCGCGGCGGCCGGCCACTCATGCGCGCACTCCGGACAGACCAGGAGCGCCCCCATCTCATAGGTGTATTCGCTGGAGCATTCGGGGCACGGCGGCAGGGTTTCGTTCACGACCCCAACTTTAGTCGAGCGGGCGGGCCCAGAGCCGGGCAGGGCGGATTGCTACGCTGATCTCCCCAGAGTGAAGGCGGCGCCTCATGACCGACACCCCAAGCCCGTCCCCCGGCCCGGTTCCACGCGGTGGGCTTCCACCCCATCGTTCAGTCCCGTCCCGCGCCGCTGAGTCCCGGTGGGGTCGGCGTGCGCGGACCGCCGGCCGGCTGCTGCTCGGGGCGTTCCTCGTCCTGGCCGGCGTCAGCCACCTGGGCTGGAGCCGTGAAGCGTTTTACGCCCAGGTGCCCCCATGGCTGCCGGTCGACGCCGACTTCGTTGTGGTGGCGTCCGGGCTGGTGGAAATCTGCCTGGGGCTTGGTCTGCTGCTGCTCAGGCGGTCCCGGGTGGCTCTGGGCTGGGTGGTTGCGGCGTTCTTCGTGGCGGTCTTCCCGGGCAACATCTCCCAGTTCGCCACGGCCACCGATTCCTTCGGCCTCAATTCGGACCTGAGCCGCGGACTCCGCCTGCTGTTCCAGCCGCTGCTGGTGCTGTGGGCACTGTGGTCCACGGGCGCCTGGCGCGCCTGGCGGGAGAGCCGGCAGCAAGCCGGTCATCGAAAGAGGCCCAGGTAAAACAAAGGAGGTCCTGCTCACAATGAGCAGGACCTCCTTTTCGGTGGAGCTGAGGGGACTCGAACCCCTGACCCCCTGCATGCCATGCAGGTGCGCTACCAGCTGCGCCACAGCCCCGAATTTTCGTTGCTCCGACTCCGTCAGCATGCGCTTCCGGCTCCGGTTCTTGGTCCGGATCTCTCCGGAGCAACTCAAATATCTTAGAACAGCCTTTTGGAAAATTCCAAATCGGGCATATTCCGCTCTTGCGGTGCGGCCGCTACTCCGATTCGGAAGCTGCAGCCGCCTTCGCCGGGGCGTCGTCTGCGAGCTGGAGGTCCACGACGGGGCAGTCCTTCCAGAGCCGTTCCAGGGCGTAGAAGACGCGGTCTTCCTCGTGCTGGACGTGGATGACGACGTCGCCGTAGTCCAGCAGGACCCACCGGCCACCGGAGCGTCCTTCGCGGCGGATCGGCTTCAGGTCGAACTTGGACAGTTCGTCCTCAATGCCGTCCACGATGGCGTTGACCTGGCGCTCGGACGGTGCCGAGGCGATCAGGAAGACGTCCGCCAGGGCCAGCCGTTCGCTGACGTCCATGGCGACGATGTCCTCGGCGAGTTTTTCCGCGGCAGCTCGGGCTGCATGGCGGGCTGTGGCGATGGATGAATCTGTTGCAGTCACGGGACTCCTTGTTGGGTGAAAATCTTGGGTTATAGAAATGCGGAAGGCGGCCCGGACAACCGGGCCGGTGCAGGGCGTCTTAGCCGGAGAGGCCGGTGATGATCAGGGTGATCCCGGCGATGAGCGCCATGATGCCGAGGGCCAGCACCACCAGCTGCACAAGGCGCAGGCGGCGGGCCCTGGCAAGCCCGGCGGTGGCCGCGTCCAGGGGATCCAGTCCGTAGGCCGCATTGGCAGCGACGGGCGTCCTGCCGGCGAAATCCTCGTCGGGCCGGGCGGCTACGGGGTCCCCCGCAGCAGGCCGGGATACATCCTGGGGCGCGGCGGCAGCCTTGGCGGCGGCTTCGGCGCGGGCCAGTACCCCGCCGCGGCTGCCCAGGGCAGCTGCAGCCTGCTGGCGGGAGGACACCGGACGGCGCCCGCCCGGCTTGCGCGGCGGCTCCACCCGTGGGCTCGGGTTGGTGACCACCGGGACGTACGACGTGGCAGGGCGCTTGAGGACGGGCCGCTCCATGCCGGGGACCTGGACGAATTCCAGCGGGGTGACCATGGCCAGGTTGTTGGCCGTGGTGGGATCGTTCCGGACGGGTTCGGGCTTGCTGTTCTGTTCGGCCAGCTTCTGCTTGGCCGCCGCCCGCCGGTTCAGCACAGCGGCCCGCTCGGCGAGGGCGATCTGCTCGGCCAGGACGGCAGGATCGACGGCGTCGGGGTCCGTGGCGTTGATGTGTTCCATCTTGGCCAGCTGGTTGTGGGCCTGCATCGCGAGGAGTTCACGGGCAGCCAGCGCCTGTTCCACCGACATCCCCTCGGGGCCTTGCCCTGCCGGTGCGCCCGCGCCGGCCAAGGTGACCGTCCCGGACTCCGGGCCGCCGTCGGCCCTTGAATCGGGAGCCGGGCTGCCGGCCGGGGCGGGCTTGCCGCCCGGGGCACTTGGCTTTGCTCCCGGGGTGCCGGGCTGCGGCACGACGGGTGTGGCCCGGGTACGCGGGGAGGCAGGGACGATGAGGTTGGCGGCGGTGGCCGGGGCCGTTTCCGCGGCCAGCTGCATGAGCCGGAGCTGGCGGCGGGTGGGGGTTCCCCCACCGGCGAGGTGGCCTTCCTTTTCCGCAAGTTCCTTGATGGTGCGCAGGGTGGCGCGGTCCCGGGCACGGACCTGGGAGGACCTCTCGGTGCCGGCGGGTGTCCGGACGGCGTCCGCGGGCCCCGGAATGCGCCGCCGGCCGGTGATTTCCGCCTCGGTGGGCTCGCCGGGCCGGGCGCCGGCCGCAGCGCCGGTTGAGGCAGGACCGGTTGAGGCAGGGGGCACCGCGCCGGGACCGGGGGTCCCGGTCTCCCGGCCCGTTTCCTGGCGTTCATCTCTGGCCTGCCGCAGTTCGCGGCGGCTGCGGATTGGTGGCTGTTCCTGACTCATTGCAAACTCATTCGGTGCTGGCGGGTTGGGCTATCTCGGTACTTCGGTCATAGCGTGCGGCGCCATTGCCGGCGGACATGTCCCCGGGCTCCGGGTCGCCGCCATACAGGCTGTACTTGGCGATGTACTGGACCACGCCGTCCGGGACGAGGTACCAGACGGGACTCCCGGCCGCGACCCTGGCGCGGCAGTCCGTCGAGGAAATCGCCATGGCAGGGACCTCCAGGAGGCTGACGTCCTTGCGGCCCATCCCGTCCAGGACATGGCCGGGCCGGGTGACCCCGACGAAGTGGGCCAGGGACCACAGCTCGTCAATGTCCTTCCAGGACAGGATCTGGGCCAGGGCGTCAGCGCCGGTGATGAAGAACAGGTCCGCGTCGGGGCGCAGGGTGTGCAGGTCGCGCAGGGTATCGATGGTGTAGGTCGGCCCGGGCCGGTCCACGTCCACGCGGCTGACGGTAAACCGGGGGTTCGAGGCCGTGGCGATGACGGTCATGAGGTAGCGGTGCTCAGCCTCGCTGACCTTTTTACTCATTTTCTGCCAGGGCTGTCCCGTGGGGACGAACACCACCTCGTCCAGGTCGAACTCGGCTGCGACCTCGCTGGCGGCGACAAGGTGCCCGTGGTGGATGGGATCAAACGTGCCACCCATCACACCCAGGCGCAGGCGGCGCGTGGCGCCGGGCTGCTTTCCGGAGGCGGAAATATTAGTGGCCTTGGCCGTGATCGTGCTTGTTCGGGTGCTGGCGGTGCGGGTCCGCATGCTCCTCGACGGCTTCGTGGCGGTTGCCGAGGTTGGAGTAGGACAGTGTGACGAACAGCATGATCAGCATGATGGCGAACATGATGCCGCCAATGACGAACGGCGGCGCGATCAGCGGCGCGAGTTCCTCGTGGCCTGATTCGCCGGCGGCGGCGACGATGGTGGCGATCTGCTGCGAGAGCATGTTCTCCCCTAAAGAGTTCAAGAGTTGACGACGGCGGAGATCCCCGCCGTTCCGGACTTCTGTTCCATGTTACAGCGTTGCTAGGCCCTGATCTGGCCTTCACCCTGGACGATCCACTTCGTGGTGGTCAGTTCCGTCAGCCCCATCGGGCCGCGCGCGTGCAGCTTCTGGGTGGAGATGCCCACCTCGGCACCCAGCCCCAGTTCTCCGCCGTCGGTGAAGCGGGTGGAGGCGTTCACAATCACGGCAGCCGAATCAACCTCGGCGATGAACCGCTCGGCGTTGCGGAGGTCGTTGGTCAGGATGGCCTCCGTGTGGCCGGTGGACCACGCACGGATGTGCTTGACGGCGTCGTCCAGGCTGTCCACCATCGCCACGGCGAGGTCCAAGTCCATGTATTCCGTGGCCCAGTCCTCGTCGGTGGCGGGGACCGAGTCCACCGACGCCGGCAGGGCGGCCCGGACCCGGTCGTCGACGTGAAGGGTGACGCCGGCGTCGCGCAGGGCGGCGGCAACTGCGGGAAGTACCGTCGAGCCGGAGTGGACCAGCAGGGTTTCCACGGTGTTGCAGACGCTGGGCCGCTGGGTCTTGGCGTTCAGCAGGATCTCTACCGCCATCTCCTCGTCCGCGGAGGCGTCCAGGAAAATATGCACATTCCCTTCGCCGGTCTCAATTACCGGGACCTTCGCGTTGGTGACGACGGACTGGATCAGGTCCCGGCCGCCGCGGGGAATCAGCACATCCACCCGACCGCGGGCCCGCATCAGGGCGTTGGCCCCTTCCCGGCCGTACTGGTCCACGCTTTGCACCGCGTCGGCGGGAAGGCCCACCGATTCGAGGGCGTCGCGCAGCACGGTGACGAGGGCGGCGTTGGTGGCGGCGGCAGCGGTCCCGCCGCGCAGGATCACGGCGTTGCCGCTCTTGAGGCCCAGCCCCGCGATGTCCACCGTGACATTGGGGCGCGCCTCGTAAATGGCGGCGACGACGCCCATGGGCACGTTGACCTGGCGCAGCCGCAACCCGTTCGGCAGGGTCTGGCCGCGGACCACGTTGCCCACCGGGTCGGGCAGGTTGGCGAGGTTTTCCAGGGCGGCGGCGAGGCCCTGGATCCGGGCGTCGGTGAGGGTGAGCCGGTCCAGCATGGCCGCGGACGTGCCGTTGGCTTTGCCTGCGGCGAGGTCCTTGGAGTTCGCCGCGAGGATGCGGTCCTTGTTCTCTCCAAGCGCGGCCGCGATGGCGCGCAGCCCGCGGTCCTTCCACGCCCGGTTGGCGCGGGCCATCCGGCGTGCGGCGTGCCGCGAGCGGTCGGCGACGGCGTGGACGGCGGCCTCGACGTCGGCGGCTGCACTGGCGCCGGTGGCCGCCTCGTCAGGCGCTTCCGCGGCCGTGACCCGGCCGGACGCCGCCGGGCTGACGACTGCCGGGCCGTCAGCCGGGATCAGGCCTTCGGCAAACAGCTTGTCGGCGAGCACAGCGGAGCGGGGGGTCAGGGCCTCAGTCATGCTTCCAGTTTAGGCGAGCGGGTGGCTTAGACCAGCACCAGATCGTCAACATGAACAACAACGCGGTCATATCCGCGGCCCAGCGATTCGCCGAGTTCCCGCGTGGAGCGGCCCAGCATCTGCGGAAGCTCGGCGGCGCCGTAGTTGACCAGCCCGCGGGCAATCACCACGCCCTCGGTCGAGACCATCTCCACGGCGTCGCCGGCCTCAAAATGCCCGCGCACGGCGGAAATCCCGGCCGGCAGCAGCGAGGTGCGGCGGTCCCGGACAGCCCGCACAGCGCCGTCGTCGAGCACCAGGGTGCCTTCCACGGCGGCGAGGTGGGCCAACCAGAGCAGGCGGACCGGCTTGCGGGAGCCGTTCACGGAGAACCAGGTCCCCACGTCGTGGCCGGCCAGCGCGGCGGCGGCGTTTCCCGTGGAGGTGACGATCGCGGGGATGCCCGAGCCTGCGGCGATGGTGGCCGCCTCGACCTTGGTGACCATTCCCCCGGTGCCGGTGCCGGCCTTCCCGGTGCGGCCGATGGTCACGCCGTCGAGGTCCTGCGGGCCGGTCACGTGGGAGATGCGCCGCGCGCCGTGGGCGGGCGGGCCGTCATAGAGCGAGTCGACGTCGGAGAGCAGCACCAGCGCGTCGGCGCGGACCAGGTGGGCCACGAGCGCGGCGAGCCGGTCGTTGTCGCCGAAGCGGATCTCGTGCGTGGCCACGGTGTCGTTTTCGTTGACGACCGGCACGACGCCGAGGTTGAGCAGCCGGTCGAGGGCGCGCAGGGCGTTGGTGTGCTGGCTGCGGCGCATAAAGTCCTCGGCGGTGAGGAGCACCTGGCTGACGGTGACGCCGTGGGCGCCGAAGGCGTGCGTGTACCGGGCCATGAGCAGGCCCTGGCCCACGCTGGCGGCCGCCTGCTGGGTGGCGAGGTCGCGGGGACGCTTCGCCAGCCCCAGCGGGGCGAGCCCGGCCGCGATCGCGCCCGAGGACACCAGGATGATCTCGGTGCCGGCGTTGCGCTGGTGCGCGAGGGCGTCGGCGAGGTCCGTGAGGGCCTCCTCCGAGATGCCGCCCTTGATGGACGTCAGCGAGGACGACCCGACCTTGACCACGATCCGGCGCGCCCCGGAGAGCACCGACCGGTCAGGCGCCGCGGCCGGCAAGGAGACGGTTTTACTCGTCATCTGCTTCGCCCAGTCCACTCTCCTTGAGCGGCTTTGCGGCCCGGCGTCCGCTGACGGATTCGGTCCAGATGCCGGCCTTGCGCTCAGCTTCGAGTTCGGCGCGGGCCGCGGCCTTGGCGTCGCGGCGCTCCTGCTGCTCCTCGCGCTTCTGCCCGCGGGTGGGGCGGTCGCCGATGTCGGCGAAGCGCACGTCGGTGCCGCGCGGGGAGGCCAGCAGTTCGGCACCGGCCATCATGGTGGGCTCCCAGTCGAAGACGACGCCGTCGTCCTCGCCGATGACCACCGTGTCGCCGGGCTTGGCGCCCTGCTTGAACAGTTCGGTTTCGACGCCGAGCTTGGCCAGGCGGTCGGCGAGGTAGCCGATGGCTTCCTCGTTGGTGAAGTCGGTCTGTTTGACCCAGCGCACCGGCTTGTCGCCCAGGACGCGGAACAGCGGCTCCAGGTTCTTCTCCTCGCGGCGGATCTTGAACCCGGATTCGTTGACGGCGCGTGGCTTGAGGACCGGGGCCTGCACCTTCGGCGGGGCCGCGGCGACCGAGTCGCGGGCGGCCTTGACGATCTCGGCCATGGCGAAGCCCAACTGGCGGAGGCCCTCGTGGCTCGTCGCGGAGATTTCGAAGACCTTGTAGCCGCGGGATTCCAGTTCCGGGCGGACGAACTCCGCCATGTCCTTGCCGTCCGGCAGGTCCACCTTGTTCAGTGCCACCAGGCGGGGGCGGTGGTTCAGCGGGACCACCTCACCGTCGCTGCCGGCGTAGCTCATGTCGACGGCGTACTTCTCGAGCTCGGCCTCGATGATCGCGAGGTCGGAGAGGGGGTCGCGGTCCGCTTCGAGGGTGCCGCAGTCGAGCACGTGCACCAGGGCGGCGCAGCGCTCCACGTGGCGCAGGAAGTTGTGGCCCAGGCCCTTGCCTTCGCTGGCACCTTCGATGAGGCCGGGGACATCGGCAATGGTGAAGCGGACGTCGCCGGCCTGGACGACGCCCAGGTTGGGAATGAGGGTGGTGAAGGGGTAATCGGCGATCTTCGGCCGGGCGGCGGACATCGCGGCGATGAGGCTGGATTTGCCGGCGGACGGGAACCCGACCAGGGCGATGTCGGCGATGGACTTCAGTTCCAGGACGATGTCGCTGGACTCGCCCTCGATGCCGAGCAGGGCGAAGCCCGGGGCGCGGCGCTTCTGCGAGGAGAGTGCGGCGTTGCCGAGGCCGCCGATGCCGCCGGCCGCGGCGACGTATTCGGCGCCTTCGCCCACGAGGTCGGCGAGGACCTCGCCGGACTTGGTCTTCACCACGGTGCCCTCGGGCACGGGCAGGATCAGGGTTTCGCCGTTCTTGCCGCCGCGCCAGTCGCCCATGCCGGGGCCGCCGTTGGTGGCGTGCCGGTGCGGGGCGTGGTGGTAGTCCAGGAGCGTGGTGGTCTGCGGGTCCACGCGCAGGATGACGTCGCCGCCGTTGCCGCCGTTGCCGCCGTCGGGGCCGCCGAGGGGCTTGAACTTCTCACGGTGGACGGAGACACAACCGTGGCCGCCGGTACCGCCGGATACGTGCAGTACTACCCGGTCTACAAAGCTGGCCACGTGGATCTCCTCAGTGCTGTTCCTTAGGTCCCCACAGGGGCCCAAGATGATTGTAAGGCTGTTAAAACACCGGTGGAGCGGACCTAATGGCCCGCCCCACCGACTTAAGACTTGGTATTACTCTGCGGCTGCAGCAGCCACGATGTTCACGACGCGGCGTCCGCGGCGGGTGCCGAATTCGACAGCGCCCGGGGTCAGCGCGAACAGGGTGTCGTCGCCGCCGCGGCCTACGCCGGCGCCCGGGTGGAAGTGGGTGCCACGCTGGCGGACGATGATCTCGCCTGCGGAAACTACCTGGCCGCCGAAGCGCTTGACGCCGAGGTACTGGGCGTTCGAGTCACGACCGTTGCGAGTGGAGCTCGCGCCTTTTTTATGTGCCATTTGGAAATGCCTGCCTTAAAATTCTGGGGAATCTGCTGAAAACCTGAACAGTAACGGTGAGTTACTTGATACCGGTGATCTTGACCTTGGTCAATTCCTGACGGTGACCCTGGCGCTTCTTGTAACCGGTCTTGTTCTTGAACTTCTGGATGACGATCTTGGGACCGCGGAGGTCCTCAAGGATCTCAGCCGTAACCTTTACCTTGGCCAGGTCCGAAGCTGCAGACGTGACCTTGTCACCGTCTACCAGGAGCAGTGCGGGCAGCTCAAAGGTGCTGCCGGCTCCACCGGGGACGCGGTTCAGGGTAACGAAGTCTCCAACAGAAACCTTCTCTTGGCGGCCGCCTGCGCGGACAATCGCGTACACCACTGGGGAACTCACTTCTCTCGACGTTTATTACTAGATTTGCGTGCGGAACCTGGGGCCAAAGTGTTTGGTCCGGCTCACGCTGTGCCTCTACGCCGGTGGATTCCCCGGGGGAACCCATGAGCTATCCCGGAGACAATCACATCCGGAGTCGGATGGAGCGTCCTCAAGGTCATAACCCAAGTGTTGGCGTAAGCACCGAAGATCTAGACTACGCTAATTTTGCCTTCGGCCGCAAATGAGGCTGGCTCCGGAGTGAGGTACGTGATAGGCGCCACCCTGCATGGACAGGGCGTGCCGCAACGACTTCCGGAACCGCGCCCACCTATCGTACAGGCTGCCCCGGGCGTGCGCCGTCAGGCGTGCAGCCTCGGCGCGTCGAAGAAGTCCACCTCGTAGCGGCAGGACTGCCGGAAGGCCAGGGCCATGGCGTCCCGTTCCCCCGCCGACGCCGCCCGGGCCGCGGCGTCGGCATAGGCCACGGCCTGGCGGGTGGCGGCGGCGAACTCCTCGTCGGCATAGGTGCGCAGCCACGCCGCATACGGGTGCGCCTCCGAGGCTCCCGCGGCGGCGAACCGGGCGTGGAGAGACTGGCCCACCTCGGCATAAAGCCAGAAGCACGGCAGCACGGCAGCCACCAGGACCGCGTAGCTGCCCGAGGCCGAGGCGGCCAGCAGGTGGTCGACATAGGACTTGGTGGCCGGGCCCGGTGTGGCTCCGGGCGCCCGTCCGTCCAGCCAGGACCGGTGCAGCTCCGATTCCACTTCCAGGCAGTTCTGCGCTGAGCGGGCCCAGAACAGCTGCTCGGCCTCGGTGGGTGCCATCGCGGCGGCCCGGGCCAGCACCCGCGAATAGCTGTTGAGGTACAGGGCGTCCTGGGCGAGGTAGTAGGTAAACTCCTTCTCCCGCAGAGTCCCGTCGGCGAGGTCCCTGATGAAGTCCAGGCCGTAGATCGCGTCAAGGTCACCGCTGGCCGATGCCCGGAGCGCGGCGGCGAACTCGCCCGCCGCCGGGCCGCGGGCGGCGGCAGCAGCGCCGTGGTCCCGGGTGTGTGGCTGCACGTGGTGGAAGTGGTGGACCGGGCCGTTGCCGGTTCCGACGTCGAGCTCCCCGGCCGTGCGCAACGCCTCCTGCAGCCACGGCTTGACCACACGGAGTGCGGCCTCCCAGTCCCCGGCCGCCGGGAGTATGTTCCCGGACTGGAGGATGCCCGCAGCCTGGACGGTGGCCAGGGCCGAGGACAGCGAGCACCCGGTGCCGTGGCTGTTGCGGGTGGGCACCCGCTCCCCCGGCACCACCACAACGTCCTGGGCCAGGAGCCCGGCGGTATTGACCAGCGCGTCGGGGCACCCGCCGCCGGGGCCGGCCTCGCCGGCCTCTCCGGAGTCGTCGGAGTCGAGGTGGCCGCCCTTCACCAGGACCGTGGTCCCCGTTCGGGCGGCGAGCCGCTTGCCCTGCTCCAGCGCAGCGGTCCAGTCCCGGGCGGCAGGTTCACCGAGCAGGACCGCCAGCTCGGCGAGGTTGGGCGTGACCAGGTCCGCGTACGGCAGCAGGGCGTGCAGCGCTGCCTCGGCGGACTCCTCCAGCAGCCGGTCGCCGCTGGTGGCCACCATAACTGGATCCACAACGACGACGGCGGGGCGCGCCTTCTCCAGCCAGCTGCGGACGGCGTCAATCACCGCGGCATCCCCGAGCATGCCGATTTTGACGGCGTCGACGGTGATGTCGTCGCTGATGGCGTCGAGCTGGGCGGTCAGGAAGGCTGCCGGCGGGGTATGGACGGCCGTGACGCCGCGGGTGTTCTGCGCGGTCAGGGCGGTGATGGCCGCCATGCCGTAACCGCCGTGCGCGGCAATGCTCTTCAAATCGGCTTGGATGCCCGCGCCGCCGGAGGGGTCTGAGCCGGCGATGGACAGCACCCGCGGGATCGGGGCCGCCGCCCGGGCAGGGAAAATGGGCAGGAAAGAGGAAGTGGTCACAGCGAGACATCCCTTCGCCGGTGCTAACCGGACAGGTTCAACGGGTCTGGATCTCAGCCGGCTCGATGCGCGGCACCCCGTGTCAGGGTCCCAGCCTAGCCGCAACCCTTAACGAAGGAGCGGGCACGGTCCGGACTTTTGCGTAGTGCTACGCGTCCGGACCGCGCCCGCGGCCTTGCTGCTTCTCTGTTGCGGGCTACAGCTCCGAGGCCGGGACCCCGACGCCCAGGATGATGGGCTCGCTGGCGGCGGGCTTGGCCGCCGGCGCCGTGGCGGCCGGAGCCTTGGCCTCGTGCACCGAACCGGCAGCGGCCTGCCGGGTTTCCTGGCGCTGCTCCACCGAGGTCTCGTTCGCTGCTCCCTGGGCGCGGCTGGCGCTCCGGTTGCGGCGGCCGCGGCGCGACGTGCCGGCCGCCGGCTCCTGGACCGGACGTTCCGAGGTGCGTTCCTGGGCGGGACGTTCCTCGGCGCGTTCCGGCGCGGCGGGCGCCTGGGGCGCCGCTTCCGCTGCCGCGGGCTCTTCGGCTGCGGGCTCCGATACCGCAGCTTCCGAAGCTGCGGACTCCGAAGCTGCCGGGGCCGCCTCGGCTGCACCCAGGTGCGCGAACGCCTCGGTGAGCAGGTCCAGGGTCAAGGCAGGCGCGGTGGCCTCGTCCGCGTGCTCCACGAACGGCAGGGCCACCTGCTCGCCGCCGAAGGTCAGCACCGCGGCGGGGCGTCCGGCGGCTTCCTCTGCTGCGGCCAGCTCCACGGCGGCTTCCACAGCGGCTTCCCGGGTCCGGGCATCGGCGCCGGTGGCGCCCTCCCCGTCGTGCAGGTGCGCGGCGTGCGCTGCTGCGGCGATGTTCGCCAGGGCGACGCGGGTGGCCTCGGCCTTGGCGTGGCGCTCTGCCTCGGTGGGCTCGGCGTGGACGGCGGCGGGGGCGGACTGGGGCTCCGTGCCCTGGCCTCCCCTGCCGCGGCGGCGGCTCTTGCGTTCGGTCCGGGCAGCCGGCTGCTGCTGCTGCTCGGTCCGAGGCACGTGGTGCTCGGCGGCAACGACGTTGGCACGGCGGTGTTCCACGGGCTCGTCGTGCGTGACGATGCCGCGGCCGGCGCAGGCTTCGCACTGTTCGCCGAAGACTTCCAGCAGGCCGGTGCCCATCCGCTTGCGCGTCATCTGGACGAGGCCCAGCGACGTCACCTCAGCCACCTGGTGCTTGGTCCGGTCCCGGCCCAGGCACTCCACCATGCGGCGCAGCACCAGGTCGCGGTTCGATTCGAGCACCATGTCGATGAAGTCGATCACAATGATGCCGCCGATGTCGCGGAGCCGGAGCTGCCGGACAACTTCCTCGGCCGCTTCCAGGTTGTTCTTGGTGACCGTCTCCTCGAGGTTGCCGCCGCTGCCGGTGAACTTGCCCGTATTGACGTCCACCACGGTCATGGCTTCGGTGCGGTCGATCACCAGGGACCCGCCGGAGGGCAGGAAGACCTTGCGGTCCAGCGCCTTGTGGATCTGCTCGTCGATGCGCCACGCCGAGAAGATGTCCGTGTCCTTGGTCCACTTCTCCAGCCGGCCCACCAGGTCCGGCGCCACGTAGGTGACGTACGCCTCGATGGTGTCCCAAGCTTCCTCGCCGGAAACGATCAGCTTGGAGAAGTCCTCGTTGAAGACGTCACGGACCACCTTGATGGTCAGATCGGGTTCGCCGTAGAGCAGTTCCGGGGCAAGGATCTTGGTGGACGTCGACTGGCCCTCGATGCCTTCCCACTGGGCACGTAGCCGGTTGATGTCGTGCGTCAGCTCTTCCTCGGACGCGCCCTCGGCGGCGGTGCGGACGATCACGCCGGCGTCCTCCGGCAGGCGGTCCTTCAGGATCCGCTTGAGGCGGTTGCGTTCGACGTCGGGCAGCTTGCGGGAGATGCCGGTCATGGAACCACCGGGCACGTACACGAGGTAGCGGCCGGGCAGCGAGATCTGGCTGGTCAGGCGGGCGCCCTTGTGGCCCACCGGGTCCTTGGTGACCTGGACCAGCACGGAGTCGCCGGACTTCAGCGCGTTCTCGATCCGGCGCTGCTTGCCCTCAAGGTTGACGGAGTCCCAGTTGACCTCGCCGGCGTAGAGCACGGCGTTGCGGCCGCGTCCGATGTCGACGAAGGCCGCTTCCATGGACGGCAGCACGTTCTGGACCTTGCCCAGGTACACGTTGCCGATCAGGGAGTCCTGCTGGGTCTTCGAGACGAAGTGCTCGGCCAGGACGCCGTCCTCCAGGACGCCGATCTGGATTCTGTCGTCGCGCTGGCGGACGATCATCTGTCGGTCGACAGACTCGCGCCGGGCCAGGAACTCGGCCTCGGTGATCACTGTGCGGCGGCGGCCGGTGTCGCGGGATTCGCGCCGGCGCTGCTTCTTCGCCTCGAGCCGGGTGGAGCCCTTGAGGGAGGTGACGCGGTTGTTGACGGGCGCCTCGGCGGCTGCCCGGGGTGCACGGACGCGGGTCACCGTGTTGGGCGGATCGTTATCGTCCCCACCGGTGAGTTCCAGGTCCTGGTCGCCGCGGCGGCGGCGACGGCGGCGGCGCGAGGTCACGCCGTCGTCCAGTGTCCCCTCGGACACCTCGTCGGATTCGTCGCCGCTGTCCTCGGCGTCCGTCTCGGATTCGGATTCGCCGCCGGCGCGGCCGCTGCGTCCGCGGCGTCCCCGGCTGCGGCGGCGGCGGCGGTTGCCGGCGTCGTCGTCGGACTCGGATTCAGTCTCGTCGTCCTCGACTTCCGCCACGGCGGCGGGCGCCGGGCGCACGACGGCGGTCAGGTCGGGGGCCTGGAAGATCATTGAGGTGACCGCGCCGGGCTCCATAAAGAGCGAGGGGGCCGCAGCCGGCGTCTCCTCTGCTGTGACGGGTTCTGCCACGGACGCGGCGGGGGCCTCTGCTGCAACGGGTTCTGCCACGGGCGCGACGGCGGCAGGCGCGGCAGCGGCAGGCGCGGTGGTTTCCGCAGTCTGGGCTTCCGTGGCCTGGGCTTCCGTGGCCTGGGTTTCCACATTGTCCGCAGCGGGCTCAACCACGGGCGCGGCGGCTTTGGCGCGGCTGGCGCGGCGGCGGACCGGCTTCTCCACCGGGGCGGCTGCAGCCACCTCGGCGGCATCCGTGCCGGCTGCCGTGTCCCCGGCGGGCTGGGAGGCGGCCGCGTCATCAGTTGCGGCGTCAGCAGCGAAGGCAGGCAGGGTTTCGGCCGGTTCGGCCACCTTGCGGGCGCGGGAGCGGCGGGCGGGCGCTTTGGCCTTGGCTTCCGGGGCGGGAGCAGCCTCGCCGGCTTCCTCGGGCGCCTGGTCGAGCTGCACGGGAGCAGCTGCCACCGGCTCTGCTTCCTCGGCGGGGGTCCCCGCCTTGGGCAGGGGCTTGCGGCGGGTCCGGAGCGGGCGCTTCGGCGGGGTGATTACAGCCGCTTCGTCTGTTTCAGCGGGGACAACATTGTTCTCGGTATCCGTTGCTACCTGGTCATTATCCATATGTGGCGACACTCCTGCCCCTGATGCGCCGCCACATCCGGCACCCGTTGGGGCAAATATTTGTCAACACCCGCGGGCATTGACAGAAGTCAATTGGATACCCTCAGGTTCGCACCGGCAGTGGGGTGCGGCAGACCTGGAGGGCCGGCGGAATTGTTCTGAAACCCGTTGACCTCTACGCCAGAACCAGGTGCCGTCCAATGGCATTGCGGGACAGCCTGGATCGACGGATCCGTGGCTCCCTGCTCTTCATTGGCGGTCTTGGGAACAAAGTCGCCGGACCGGGACCCGGATGTGGATCGGGTTCCAGCCACGATCATTGTCTCACAGGAGCCGTCAAAGCCGGCGTAAGCCGGTCATCCTGTCCGCCGTCCGGACCGAATCACTGGGGAAGGGACCGGGCTTCCCGGATTTCATTCAGCCTCCGGCGATAGAATCAACCCAGTTGCACCGATCTGCAGTTGCACCGATCTGAAGGACACCCATTCCATGCCCAGCATCTCCAGTGCCACCGGCGAGGCACCCGCGCAGTACAACTCCAGCACACCGGCAGAGCAACGGCCGTTGCCTCCGATGACCCGCGACCGGCCGTTCGCGTGGCTCCTGCTGGTCACCGGCGTCGTCGGCTGGCTGGCGTCGGGCGCCCTGGTGCTGGAAAAACTCGAGGTCCTCAAGGATCCCAGCCACGTGACCGTGTGCGACGTGAACCCGTGGATTTCCTGCGGCCAGGTGATGCAGACCTGGCAGGGGTCGGTGTTCGGCTTCCCCAACATGTTCATGGGCATCGTGGCCTTCGCCGTCATCATCACCACGGCGATGGGTATGCTCGCTGGCGCAACGTTCGCCCGGTGGTACTGGCTGGGCCTGCAGGCCGGCGTGACCCTGGGGTTCGCCTTTGTGGTGTGGCTGTGGTCGCAGGCGCTGTATTCCATCCACATCCTGTGCCCGTTCTGCATGGTGGTCTGGGCCGCGATGATTCCGTTGTTCGTCTGGGTCACCGTCCGCAACATCTCCCACGGCGTGATTCCGCTCCCCGAAGGCCCCACCCGGATCCTGGGCGACTCCGGCTGGATCATCACGGCGCTGCTCTACGTCGCCGTGGTCGCCACTATCTTCTTCGCCTTCATCCAGGTCTTCATCGGGACCTCCGGCTACTGAGGAGACGGACCCCGGTTAACCGCCGCGAGGTGATAGTTAAGGCCAATGTTCGCACGCGAACGTTGGCCTTAACTGTCACCTCGGCGGGGGTGGGTCCGGAGCTTAGCCCTGGAACCAGATCTTGATCTCGCGCTCGGCGGATTCCGCCGAGTCCGAGCCGTGGACCAGGTTCTGCTGCACGGCCAGGCCCCAGTCGCGGCCGAAGTCGCCGCGGATGGTGCCGGGAGCCGCCGTCGTGGGGTCGGTGGTGCCGGCCAGTGAGCGGAAGCCCTCGATCACGCGGTGGCCCTCGAAGATCGCGGCGACGACGGGTCCGCTGAGCATGAACTCGACCAGCGGCTCGTAGAACGGCTTGCCCACGTGCTCCTCGTAGTGCTGCTCCAGCAGTTCCCGGCTCGCGTCGACCTTCTTGAGCTCGGCCAGGGTGTAGCCCTTGGCTTCGATGCGGGCGATGATGCTGCCGGTCAGGTTGCGGGTGACGCCGTCGGGCTTGATCAGGACGAGGGTGCGCTCAATGCTCACAGCTGCTCCAATGTGTTGGGGTGGGATTCGGACACAAGTCTAGTTGCTTTGCTCTTCCGCATGGGCCGCGTCCCAGGCGGCCTGCTCGCGTTCGCGCTGCGCCGACTCGCGGTCAATCCGGATCCCGGTGCGGATCCCGTACCACCAGGCCACCGCGAACAGCCCGCCCACCAGGAACATCGCAGGCTCAAAGATGCCGGTCAGGATCAGGACGATCTGCAGGATCCAGCCCAGCGCCACCCCCCACGGCTTGGTGAGGACCGCGCAGGTGAAGGCGTAGAGGAGGGCCAGCCCGATCCCCACCGAGAAGATCAGGACCGGCGGGAACTCGTCCCGCCGAAGTCCGAAGACCGTGAGGGTGCCGAAGAGCACCACAAAGGCTTCCAGCAGCAGCACCGTCGAGGCGAACATGACCTTGGTGGAGCGGCGCTTCTTGGGCATGCCCGGGCGCCATTCGCGCTGCGCTTTGGTGAGTTTCGCCATGGCTTACGCGTCCGCCTTTCCCAGCAGGATGCGGGCGTCGGCGACAAGCGTGATGGACCCGGTGACAAGCACGCCGCCGGCGAGGTCGTCGTTGGATTCGGCGTGTTCCACCGCCCACTCGAGGGCGTCGTCCAGCTTTTCCGCGACGTGGATGTTGTCCTCGCCGAAGCCCAGTTCCAGGGCGAGTTCCGCGAGGTCCCCGGCCGGCACCGCACGGGGCGAGTTGGACTGGGTGAAGCAGTACTCGGCTGCCAGGTCGCCGAGGGATTCCTTGAGCTGGCGGAGGATTTCCTCGGCGTCCTTGTCCCGCAGGACACCAACGACGACGACCAGCTTGGTGAAGCTGAAGGCCTCGTGGATGGCCTCGGCGGAGACCCTGATGCCGTCGGGGTTGTGCGCGGCGTCCACGATGATGGTCGGGGCGGTGCGCAGCACCTCAAGGCGACCCGGCGAGGTGACCGAGGCGAACGCCTCCTGGAGCACCTCGGCGTCGAGCGCCTTCTCGCCGCCGAAGAAGGCTTCCAGCGCGGCAACCGCGACGGCGGCATTCTCGGCCTGGTGCGCGCCGTGCAGCGGCACCAGCAGGTCCTCGTAGCGGCCGGCGATGCCCTGGATGGTCACCACCTGCCCGCCGACGGCGACGGTGCGGGATTCGACGCCGAATTCGACGCCCTCGAACCGGAACGGGACGTTCGTCTCCTTGGCCTTTTCCAGCAGCACCTGGGCAGCGTCGCGGGGCTGCGCGGCGCTGACCAGGAAGCCGCCGGGCTTAATGATGCCGGCCTTTTCGTACGCGATGTCCTCCGTGGTGTCGCCGAGGAGGTCGGTATGGTCCAGCGAGATCGGCGTGACGACGGAGACCTGGCCGTCGCCGACGTTGGTCGCGTCGGTGATGCCGCCCAGGCCCACCTCGATGACGGCGACGTTGACGGGCTGGTCGGCGAAGACCGCGAAGCCCAGGATGGTGAGGCACTCGAAATACGTGAGCCGGGGCTGGCCCTCGGCTTCGAGTTCGGCGTCCACGATGGCCAGGTAGGGGCGGATCTCGTCCCAGATCCGGACGAACGTCTCGTCCGGCACGGGGGCGCCGTCGATGCTGATCCGTTCGGTGACCTTGGAGAGGTGCGGGCTGGTGTACCGGCCGGTGCTGAGGCCGTGGGCGCGCAGCCCGGCCTCGATCATCCGGGCGGTGGAGGTCTTGCCGTTGGTGCCGGTGACATGGATGATCGGGAACGCCTTGTTGGGCTCCCCCAGGATGTCCATGGCCCGGTGCAGCGGCGCCAGCCGGGGCTCCATCTTGTTTTCCGGAGCACGGCCCAGCAGTTCGGCGTAGACGCTTTCCACGGAGAATTCATCGGTCATGGGTCAGGCCTTTACTTTTTCTGCGGCGGTCTTGACGACGCTGACCTGCGGTTCCTTGACGTCCCCAGCTACGGTGTCCAGCTGGACGGTCAGCGTTTCGGTCTTGACGAGGTCAGCGTTGGCCAGCAGGGCGTCGACGATGTCCTGCCGCGCGGTGACGGTGGTGTGGATCCGGTCGCTGACGTCGAGTCCGGCGTCCTTGCGGGCCTGCTGGATGGCACGGACCATGTCGCGGGCCGCGCCCTCGGCCTCCAGCTCCGGGGTGACCTCGGTGTTGAGGACCACGAAGCCGCCGCCGGGCAGGACCGCGGCGGCCCTTGTGGCGGGACCCGCGCCTTCACCGTCGGCAGCCTCGGCCACCACGGTTTCCAAGGTGTATTCCTGCGGCTCAAGCTGCAGCCCGCCGGCGGTGACCGTTCCGGCGTCGTCCACGGACCAGTCCCCGGACTTGGAGCCTTTGATGGCCTGCTGGACGTTCTTGCCCAGGCGCGGGCCGGCGGCCCGGGCGTTCACCACGAGCTTCTGTTCGATCCCGAATTCCTCCGGGGAGGCGCTCCCGGCGTCGAGCAAGCGGACCGAGCGGATGTTCAGTTCGTCGGCGACGACGGCCGCGAAGCCCTCCAGCGCGTCCGCGCCGGGTGCCACGACGGTCAGTTCCTGCAGCGGCAGGCGCACGCGCAGGTTCGCGGCCTTGCGCAGCGAGGAGCCGGTGGAGCAGATCTGCTGCACCCGGTCCATGGCCTCGACCAGATCCGGGTTGGCCGGGAACAGGGTTGCGTCCGGCCAGTCGGCCAGGTGCACGGAACGGCCGCCGGTGAGGCCCCGCCAGATCTCCTCGGAGATCAGCGGCAGCAGGGACGCGGAGACCCGGCAGACCGTCTCCAGGGCGGTGTAGAGCGCGTCGAAGGCGTCCACGTTTTCGTCGAAGAAGCGCTGGCGGCTGCGGCGGACGTACCAGTTGGTGAGCATGTCCAGGTAGCTGCGCAGCTCGTCGCAGGCCCCGGAGATGTCGTAGCTGTCCAGCTGCGCGGTCATGTTCCGGACGAGGTCCCCGGTGTTGGCCATGAGGTAGGCATCCAGAGTGTCGGCGTAGCCGTCGTAGCGGAGTTTCGCGTCGTAGCCGCGCCCGCCGTCAGCGGCGTTGGTGTACAACGTGAAGAAGCTGTACACGTTCCACAGCGGCAGGATGACCTGGCGGACGCCGTCGCGGATGCCCTGCTCGGTGACCACCAGGTTACCGCCGCGCAGGATGGGGCTGGACATCAGGAACCAGCGCATCGCGTCGGAGCCATCGCGGTCCAGCACCTCGGACACGTCCGGGTAGTTGCGCAGGCTCTTGGACATCTTCTGCCCGTCGGAGCCCAGGACGATGCCGTGGCTGATGACGTTGCGGAAGGCCGGCCGGTCGAACAGCGCGGTGGAGAGGATGTGCAGCATGTAGAACCAGCCGCGGGTCTGGCCGATGTACTCGACGATGAAGTCCGCCGGGTTGTGGGTGTCGAACCATTCCTCGTTCTGGAACGGGTAGTGCACCTGGCCGTAGGGCATGGAGCCGGAGTCGAACCAGACGTCCAGGACGTCCTCGACGCGGCGCATGACGGACTGGCCCTCTTCCGGGGTGCGCGGATCGTCCGGGTTGGGGCGGGTCAGTTCGTCGATGAACGGCCGGTGCAGGTCCACCTGGCCGTCCTTGTTCAGCGGCAGGCGGCCGAAGTCGGCTTCGATCTCGGCGAGCGAGCCGTAGACGTCCGTCCGCGGGTAGTCCGGGTCGCTGGACTGCCACACCGGGATGGGGCTGCCCCAGTACCGGTTGCGGCTGATGGACCAGTCCCGGGCGTTGGCGAGCCACTTGCCGAACTGGCCGTCCTTGACGTTGCCCGGGATCCAGTTGATCTCCTGGTTCAGCTCGGACATGCGGTCCTTGAACTTGGTGACCTCGACGTACCAGGAGGACACGGCGCGGTAGATCAGCGGATTGCGGCAGCGCCAGCAGTGCGGGTAGCTGTGCTCGTAGCTGGCCTGGCGGACCAGGCGGCCCTGGGCGCGGAGCACCTGGGTGATGGGCTTGTTGGCCTCGAAGACCTGCAGGCCGGCGATCCCGGCGAGGGGACCGTGGCCGAACAGGGGCAGGAACTTGGCGCCCTCGTCCACGGAGAGGACCACGGGGATGCCTGCCTCTTCGCAGACCTTCTGGTCATCCTCGCCGTAGGCCGGGGACTGGTGGACGAGGCCGGTACCGTCGGTGGTGGTGACATAGTCCGCCACGAGGATCCGCCAGGCGTTCTGGTTGCCGTACTTTTCGTTGTCGGCAAAGTAGTCCCAGAGCGGCTCATATTCCAGGCCCTCAAGCTCGGCGCCGGTGTGGCGGGAGGTGACCGCAGCCTCGGCAGCGGCGGCACCCTCGGCGCCGTCGCCGTAGCCGAGGTCCTTCGCGTAGGCGCCCAGCAGTTCCGCGGCGAGCAGGAAGCTCCCGGCCACCGGCGCGTCCGCGGCGGCAGCTTTGATGCCGTGGGGTCCCGCGGGCAGGACGACGTAGTCAATGGCCGGCCCGACGGCGAGCGCCGAGTTGGTGGGCAACGTCCAGGGCGTGGTGGTCCAGGCGAGCGCCTGCACCCCGGCGAGCTGCTTCGACAGCTCCGACTCCCCCGCCGTGATCGGGAACGTGACCGTGACGGTCTGGTCCTGGCGGTTTTTGTAGACGTCGTCGTCCATGCGCAGTTCATGGTTGGACAGCGGCGTCTCGTCCTTCCAGCAGTAGGGCAGCACGCGGTAGCCGTTGTAGGTCAGGCCCTTCTCGTGCAGCTGCTTAAAGGCCCAGAGCACCGACTCCATGTACTCGACGTTGAGCGTCTTGTAGTCGTTTTCGAAGTCCACCCAGCGTGCCTGGCGGGTGACGTAGCTCTTCCATTCGTCGGCGTACTTCATGACGGAGGCGCGGCAGGCGTCGTTGAACTTGTCGATGCCCATGGCCTCGATCTGGGTCTTGTCCGTCATGCCCAGCTGCTTCATGGCTTCCAGCTCGGCGGGCAGGCCGTGGGTGTCCCAGCCGAAGCGGCGCTCCACCCGGCGGCCGCGCTGGGTCTGGTAGCGGCCCACCAGGTCCTTGGCGTAGCCGGTCAGCAGGTGGCCGTAGTGCGGCAGGCCGTTGGCGAAGGGCGGGCCGTCGTAGAAGACGAATTCATTGGAGCCGGGCGCGCCGCCGGGAAGGTCGGAGGCGCGCTGGTCGATGCTGGCCTGGAAGGTGCCGTCCGCGTCCCAGTACTTGAGGATGCGTTCCTCGATCTCCGGGAACTTCACGGAGGCAGACACACCGGAGGTGTTGGAAGCCGGGTTGGACGCTGGGCCGGACTGTGCGGCGGAGGCCTTCGGGTAAAAAGTCATCTCGACATCCTGGGTTGAGCTGGTGATCACATGGATTCATTCAGGATGCGAGGACGGCTCCCGCGCTGTCTTGCGACAACACCGGCACCGCGGTACCACCTCACTTACCGGCACGGGAACCGCTTCCCCGGAACGAGGAAGCTGCGCCTGCACCGGCCGCTCATTACTGCTGTGACGGGCTTACCCGTCCGGTTCTACCGGCCCTGGCGCGTGACCTTGCAGGAAAGTCATGGCGCCGGGGCGTTCTTCCGGAAGCTCACCGGTGATGGCCGGGTCAAAGCTGATACCAGAAGTCTAACAACTTCAAACGGGTGTGCAGTGCCTACACTGGGTCCCATGATGTTCCGGGGTCCCCAGATGGTCCGGGCCGGAGGCCGCGCCGCCGGGGCGGGCTCGCGGGCGCACTCCGCCTGGCGGGTGCTGGCGGGGCTGGCAGCTGCCCCGGTCGTGGTGGTGTCCGTGTTCCGTGCCGTGCCGCGGGAATGGCCCACCACCGTGGTGCAGCTGGTGTCCTTCACCCCCTGGCTGGTGCTGCCCGCCGGTGTGTCGCTGGTGTTTGCCGTGCTGGGCCGCCGGCGGTGGATGGCGGGCGCCGCCGCGGGACTGGTGGCGGTCCAGCTCTTCTGGCTGGTTCCCGTGGACTACGGCCGGGCGGAGGCGGAGGCCGCCGACGGAACCGGGGAGGATGCCCTGGAGCTGCGCACCATGAGCCTCAACGCCAAACTCGGCAAGGCGGACGCGGCCGAGATCGTCCGGCTGGTCCGTGAGCAAGGCGTCACTGTGCTCACCCTGCAGGAATACACCCGGCCGCTCGAGCTCCGGCTTGAGGCGGCGGGCCTGACCGAGCTGCTTCCGAACCGGATCAACGACCCGGCAGCCCACGCCGCCGGCACCGCGGTCTACTCGGTCCACCGCCTGGTCCGCGAGGGGAAAGTGCCGGACTCGCATTTCCCGATGCCGGTCATCCGGCTCACCGCCGAGGACGGCGGGCGGACGGCCGACGTCGGGCTGACCAGCGTCCACGCCCGCGCGCCCGTGGGAGTGGGCCTGCCGAAGTGGCGCAGTGACCTCGCCGCCCTCGGCCGGCTGGGGTCCCGGCCGGGGCATGTTTTGCTCGCCGGCGACTTCAACGCCAGCTATGACCACGCGGAATTCCGGCGGGTCCTGCAGGACGGGGACCGGAAGATGGTGGACGTCGGTCTGGCGCAGGGGTCACGCCTGGTCCCCACGTGGCCCATGGAGGACCTTCCGCTTCCCGGGATCACGATCGACCACATCGTGACCAGCCCCGCGGTGCGCAGCGCGGACTACTCGGTGCACCGGGTGGCCGGCACGGACCACGCCGCCATTGTGGTGACGCTGTCCGTCCCCACCACCGGCTAGGCGAAGCAACGCGGGGTCAGTCCGCGCCCAAAATACCCCCTCTTATGGGCGGTAGATGACCCCGCGTGGCAGTCAGCCCTTGCGGATGAGCTTGTAGTTGGCGGCCTGTGCCACGGGGCGGATTACGATCTGGTCGAGGTTGACGTGGTGCGGCGCTGCGACGGCGTACCGGACGACGTCGGCAACGTCCGCCGCGGTGAGGGGCTTCTCGACACCCTGGTAGACCTTCGCCGCGGCACCCTGGTCGCCGAGGCGGTTCAGGGCGAACTCTTCCGTCTGGACCAGCCCGGGCGCCACCTCGATCACCCGGACGTTATGTTCGGCCTCTTCGAGGCGGAGGGCGCCGGTGAGGGCGTGCTGGGCGAACTTCGCCGCGTTGTAGCCCCCGCCGCCCTCGTAGGCGGCCAGTCCCGCCGTCGACGTCAGGTTCAGGACGGTGCCTTCGCCGCAGGCGCGCAGCATCGGCAGGAAGGCCCGGATGAGCTTCATGGTGCCCAGGACGTTGACCTCGAACATCCATTCCCAGTCCTCGGTGCGGGCCCCGGCCACGGTGTCTGCGCCGCGGGCGCCGCCGGCCACGTTGATCAGCGTGTCGATGCCGCCGGCGCGGGTCACCTCGTCGAGGAGCCGGGCGACGTCGTCGTCGGAGGTCACGTCGGCTGGCAGCGCGACGGCGCCGGTGTCCGCGGCGAGCGCCTCGAGCCGGCCCGCTCGGCGGGCGACGGCATAGACCGTCCAGCCCCCGCTGCGGAGCGCACGCACGGTGGCCTCCCCGATTCCGGTGCTGGCGCCCGTGACGAGTGCTGCTTTGGCTGTTGTTGCCGTGTTGGTGTTTCCCTCAGTCATGGCACCACCCTAGCGGCCCGCCGGGGGCAGACGCAGCGGGCCTCCCGGCAGGGCGCTGCGCCTGCCCGCGGCGGGCCGTGAAAGAATTGGCCCATGGCTGAAGACACTCAGGGTACAGACACGCCCACCACCGCCCCCATCAACGTTCCGGACAAGCCCGCCCTTGAGGGGCTGGAAGGCGCCCTCACCCGGCGCTGGCTTGACGAAGGGACCTACAAGTTCAACCCGGACACCACCCGGGAGCAGGTCTATTCGATCGACACTCCCCCGCCCACGGCATCGGGCTCGCTGCACGTCGGACACATGTTCTCCTACACCCAGACCGACGTCCTGGCCCGCTACCAGCGCATGACCGGCAAGAACGTCTTCTACCCCATGGGCTGGGACGACAACGGCCTGCCCACCGAACGGCGCGTGCAGAACTACTACGGCGTGCGCTGCGACCCCGCCACCGCATACGACCCCGGCTACCGCCCGCCGGCCGAGCCCGCCAAGAACCAGCGCGACTTCGACGTCGTCTCGCGCCGCAACTTCATCGAACTCTGCGAGGAACTCGCCGTCGAGGACGAGAAGGTCTTCGAGCACCTCTTCCAGACGCTGGGCCTGTCCGTGGACTGGGACCTGACCTACCGCACCATCGACGACAAGTCCCGCGCCATCTCCCAGCGTGCCTTCCTGGCCAACCTCGCTGCCGGCGATGCGTACATGGCCGAGGCCCCCACCCTGTGGGACGTCACCTTCCGCACCGCCGTGGCCCAGGCCGAACTCGAGGACCGCGAAGTGGCGGGCGCCTACTACCGGTACCCGTTCTTCACCGAAGACGGCGAAAAGATCTTCATCGAGACGACCCGCCCCGAGCTGCTGGCCGCCTGCGCGGCCCTGGTGGCGAATCCCGACGACGAGCGCTACCAGCCGCTCTTCGGCAAGAAGGTCACCTCCCCGCTCTTCGGCGTCGAGGTGGAGGTCAAGGCCCACCCGCTGGCGAAGGCGGACAAGGGCTCCGGCATCGCCATGGTGTGCACCTTCGGCGACCTCACCGACGTCACCTGGTGGCGCGAACTGCAGCTGCCCACCCGCGCGATTGTGGGCCGCGACGGCCGCATCATCGGCGAGACCCCGGAATGGATCACCACCGAGGAGGGCCGTGCCAGCTTCGCGGCCATCGCCGGCAAGACGGTCTTCAGCGCCAAGGAAGGCGTGGTGGAGCTCCTCGCCGCGGCGGACCTCCTGGACGGCGAGCCGAAGAAGATCATGCACCCGGTCAATTTCTTCGAAAAGGGCGACAAGCCCCTCGAAGTGGTCACCTCCCGGCAGTGGTACATCCGCAACGGCGGGCGCGACGAGGACCGCCGCGAACGCCTGATCGGCCGCGGCCACGACATCGAGTTCCACCCGTCGTTCATGCGCTCCCGCTACGAGAACTGGATCACCGGGCTCAACGGCGACTGGCTGGTCTCCCGCCAGCGCTTCTTCGGCGTGCCGGTGCCCGTATGGTACCCGCTCGACGCCGACGGCAACCCCGACTTCACGGCACCGATCGTCCCGTCCGATGCGCAGTTGCCGGTGGACCCCGCAGCGGACGCGGCCCCCGGCTTCGAGGAAGCCCAGCGCGACGTTCCCGGCGGCTTCACCGGGGACGCCGACGTGCTGGACACCTGGGCCACGTCCTCACTGACCCCGCAGATTGTGGGCGGCTGGAGCACCGACGAGGCGCTGTTCGCCAAGGTCTTCCCGTTCGACGTGCGCCCCCAGGGCCACGACATCATCCGCACCTGGCTGTTCTCCTCCGCGGTGCGCGCCGACGCCCTGCAGGGTGCGGCGCCCTGGAAGCACGCGGCCATCTCCGGCTGGATCCTGGACCCGGACCGCAAGAAGATGTCCAAGTCCAAGGGCAACGTGATTGTCCCGACCGACGTGCTGGAGGAATACGGCTCCGACGCCGTCCGCTACTGGGCGGCCTCGGCCAAGCTCGGCGCGGACACGGCCTACGAGATCGCGCAGATGAAGATCGGCCGCCGCCTGGCCATCAAGCTGCTCAACGCGTCCAAGTTCGTGCTGAACCTCGGCGCCACCGAGGACTCCGTGGTCTCCACTGACCTCTCCGTGCTGAGCAACCCCCTGGACCGGGCGGTGCTGGCCCAGCTCGCCGACGTGGTCCGGCAGGCGACGAAGGCATTCGAGAACTACGACTACGCCCGGGCGCTGCAGATCACGGAGAGCTTCTTCTGGAACTTCACCGATGACTACGTGGAGCTGATCAAGGACCGCGCCTACGGTGCCGCCGGCGAGGCCGAGCAGGCGTCCGTCCTGGCGGCGCTGGCCACCAGCCTGGATACTCTGCTGCGCCTATTCGCCCCGTTCCTGCCCTTCGCTACGGAGGAAGTCTGGAGCTGGTGGCGCGCCGGGTCGGTGCACCGCGCCGCCTGGCCGTCCGCCGTGGCGGTCGACGGCGACACGACCCTGCTGGCCACCGTGGGGACCGCGCTCAGCGGCATCCGCAAAGCCAAGTCGGAGGCCAAGGTCAAACAGCGCACCGAGGTGCTGACCGCGGCGATCAGCGCTCCGGAATCCCTCATCACGCAGCTGAAGGCCGGCCTGCCCGACCTCAAGGCTGCAGCCAACGCGCGGGAGCTGACCCTGGTGGGCGGTGACGGGGAACTGACCGTGAGCGACGTCGTCCTGGCACCCGCCGAAGCCTGACCGGCAGCCAAGGCCCGGTTTCCGGGCAAAGGGGAAGCCCCATCAGCGTTTTGCCGTTGGTGGGGCTTCGACTTTTTCGATTGTCACGTGACGTCTTAGACAATCTGGCAGGATCCTTGGATTTTCAGGTCTTCCTACCTCGTCACTGGTAGCCATCATCTGACTTTGCCGATGGCTGCGTCGGATGAGTGTCACTGAATCTTCGGTTCCTGCGTCCCGCTTCTTTCGAAGTGGGTAAATTCCATTGTTCTCCCGCCGTTCCGGAAGCACAAGAGCCCCGAAAGAACTACACCACAGTAATTCTTTCGGGGCTCTTTGCTGCCAGGCCGTTCAATGGGTACAGGGCCGTTAGCTGAAGACCGGGCTTTCGGTCCGGCTGCGCTTGAGTTCGAAGAAGGACGGGAACGACGCCAGGGTGACCGTGGCGTCCCACAGGCGTCCGGCCTCCTCGCCGCGCGGGATGCGGGTGAGCACCGGGCCGAAGAAAGCGGTGCCGTTGAAGGCGACCACCGGCGTACCGACGTCCTGGCCCACCAGCGAGATGCCGGCCTCGTGGCTGGCGCGGAGGGCGGCGTCGAACTCGTCGCTGTCGCCGGCCGCGGCCAGCCCGGCGGGCAGGCCCACGTCGGCGAGGGACTTGGCGATGACCTCGCCGATGTCCTTGTTGCCCTCGTTGTGGATCTTGGTGCCCATGGCGTCATACAGCGCCTTCACGTAGGTGCTGCCGTGCTGCTCGGCGGCGGCCGTGATGACCCGTACCGGGGCCCAGGCCTTGGCCATCAGCGCCCGGTATTCCTCCGGCAGATCGTCGCGGCCCTCATTGAGCACCGACAAGCTCATGACGTGCCAGTCGGTGCTGATGTCACGGACGTCTTCAACCTCACTGATCCAGCGCGAGGTCACCCATGCAAAAGGGCACATCGGATCGAACCAGAAGTCGGCTTTGTTCGTTTCAGGCACAGGTGAGCTCCTTGAAGGTCTGCGGGGAAAAGGTGCGCATCGCCGGCCCGGGACCGGGCACCACTGAAGGGAACAGCGGTCCGGGCGGGCCGTTTATTCCGGACCGTCACATTCCGTACCGGGCCGGTCCGGATCAGGCGGACTTGCGGCGCTTGACGTCGTGGGCGATCATCGTGGGCGCCGCCTTGTTGGCGACGACGTCCTCGGTGATGACCACCGTGGCGATGTCATCGCGGCTGGGCAGGTCGAACATCACGGGAAGCAGGACTTCCTCCATGATGGCGCGGAGCCCGCGGGCCCCGGTGCCGCGCTCGAGAGCCTGGTCGGCGATGGTGTTCAGCGCCTCGTCGTCGAAGACCAGTTCGACGCCGTCGAGCTGGAACATCTTCTGGTACTGCTTCACGAGGGCGTTCTTGGGCGTCGACAGGATCTGGATCAGCGCGGTCCGGTCCAGGTTGGACACCGTGGTGATGACGGGGAGCCGGCCGATGAACTCGGGGATGAGCCCGAACTTCAGCAGGTCCTCGGGCATGACCTCGCCGTAGGAATCGGTGGTGTTCTTGACCTCGTTGAGCGGGGCGCCGAAGCCGATGCCCTTACGCCCGGAGCGCGACCCGATGATCTCTTCCAGCCCCGCGAAGGCGCCGGCCACGATGAAGAGGACGTTGGTGGTGTCGATCTGGATGAATTCCTGGTGCGGGTGCTTGCGGCCGCCCTGCGGCGGAACCGAGGCCACCGTGCCTTCGAGGATCTTCAGCAGGGCCTGTTGCACGCCCTCGCCGGAAACGTCCCGGGTGATGGACGGGTTTTCGCTCTTGCGCGAGATCTTGTCGATCTCGTCGATGTAGATGATGCCCTGTTCGGCCTTTTTGACGTCGTAGTCGGCGGCCTGGATCAGCTTGAGCAGGATGTTTTCGACGTCTTCGCCGACGTACCCGGCCTCGGTCAGCGCGGTGGCGTCGGCGACGGCGAAGGGAACGTTGAGGCGGCGGGCGAGGGTCTGGGCGAGGTAGGTCTTGCCGCAGCCGGTGGGCCCGATCAGGAGGATGTTGGACTTGGCGATCTCGACGTCGTCATGGTGCATTCCCTCGGCGAGGCTGCCGCTCTTGGGGGCGTGGCCGGCCTGGATGCGCTTGTAGTGGTTGTACACGGCGACGGCGAGCGAGCGTTTCGCGGGCTCCTGGCCGATCACGTATTCCTGCAGGAAGTCGAAGATTTCGCGGGGCTTGGGCAGCTCGAAGCTTCCCAGGTCGGCCACCTCGGCGAGTTCCTCTTCAATGATCTCGTTGCAGAGCTCAATGCACTCGTCGCAGATGTAGACGCCGGGCCCGGCAATGAGCTTCCGGACCTGCTTCTGGCTCTTTCCGCAGAAAGAGCACTTCAGGAGATCCGTGCTCTCGCCAATCCGAGCCATATGTGAACCCCTTTTAGTATCTTGCTGCGGCCTGTGACATGTTCCACTCTAGGTCACTTTAGGCCGGTTGGGTGGAAAGCCGACACCGGTGCGGCCACTTAACATGGGCCGCACCGGCGTCGGAAACTGCTTGTGACGTACTTGTTGCGCTACTTGGCAATCGCCTGCGGCTTGATCTTGCGCGAATCCAGCACCTGGTCGATCAGGCCGTACTGCATGGCCTCGGCGGCGGTGAGGATCTTGTCGCGCTCGATGTCGTTGTTGACCTGCTCCGGCGTGCGGCCGGAGTGCTTGGCCAGGGTGTCTTCGAGCCACGAACGCATCCGCATGACCTCGGCGGCCTGGATCTCCAGGTCCGAGGCCTGCCCGCCCTGGCCGCCGGACAGCGACGGCTGGTGGATCAGCACACGGGCGTTCGGCAGGGCCAGTCGCTTGCCCGGCGTGCCGGCCGCGAGGAGCACGGCGGCAGCGCTGGCGGCCTGGCCAAGGCAGACGGTCTGGATCTCCGGGCGGATGTACGTCATGGTGTCGTAGATCGCCGTCATGGCGGTGAAGGAACCGCCCGGGGAGTTGATGTAGAGCGTGATGTCGCGGTCCGGGTCGGTGGACTCGAGCACCAGCAGCTGCGCCATGACGTCGTCGGCGGAGGCGTCGTCAACCTGGACCCCGAGGAAGATGATGCGGTCCTCAAAGAGCTTGGTGTAGGGGTCCTGGCGCTTGAAGCCGTAGGGCGTGCGCTCTTCGAACTGCGGCAGCACGTAGCGGCTGGCGGGCAGGTTGCCGGCCGTCGAACCGAAGTTGTAGTTCATGGTCATTGCTCCTGAATTCGTTTACTGTGCCGGGTCAGTTCTGGGTGGCGGTGTCGTCGCCTGCGGTGCCGCCTGCGTCGCCGCCGTTGGCATTTGTTCCGCCGCCGCCGGCCACGGATCCGGCGTGCGCCGCGATCTTGTCGAAGAAGCCGTATTCGAGGGCTTCCTTGGCCGTGAACCACTTGTCGCGGTCGTTGTCCCTAAGGATGGTTTCCACCGTCTGACCGGTCTGGTCTGCCGTGAGTTCGGCCATGACCTTCTTCATGTGGAGGATCAGCTCGGCCTGGATCTTGATGTCGGAAGCCGTGCCGCCGATCCCGCCGGAGGGCTGGTGCATCAGGATGCGGGCGTTGGGGGTGGCGTAGCGCTTGCCCTTGGTACCGGAGGAGAGCAGGAACTGCCCCATCGAGGCGGCCAGGCCGGTGGCGACAGTGACGACGTCGTTCGGGATGAACTGCATGGTGTCGTAGATGGCCATGCCGGCGGTGACGGAGCCGCCCGGGGAGTTGATGTAGAGGTAGATGTCCTTCTCGGGGTTCTCGGCCGAGAGCAGCAGCAGCTGGGAGCAGATCGCGTTGGCGTTTTCGTCGCGGACCTCGGAGCCGAGCCAGATGATGCGCTCTTTCAGCAGGCGGTTGTAAATGTAGTTATCCTGGGCTGCCGGATCGACAGTAGCCATCCGGGGGGCCCCTGCTTGCTGTGACATGTGTACTTACCTCTCGCTGGCGACGGTGACGCCACTACGGCCTCACTGAACTTTCCTACATGGACACTAACCGTTTTCCCGCCTGCTTTGTGCTCAGGCGCGGGGCTGTTCGCTGACGGCGCACGTTTGCCCGGACGGGTTCATCGTGGGCTTAAAAGCGCCGCACCCCCGGATCATGGATCCGGGGGTGCGGCAGGTAACGCGGGTGCGGGAAGTGCTAGAACTTCACGGCTGCCGGGTCATCGTTCTTGGGGGCTTCCTCGGAAGCAGTCTCCTCGGAAGCGGCTTCCTCGACGTCGGCCTCAACCGGTGCCTCTTCTCCGCCGGGGCGGACGAAGTCGCTGAGGTCAACCTTGTTGCCCTCGGAGTCGGTGACCTCGGCCTGGCCCAGGACGACGGCCAGGGCCTTGCGGCGGCGGACCTCGGAGACCATCATGGGGACCTGGCCGCTCTGATCGATGATCTGGGCGAACTGGTTCGGATCCATGCCGTACTGGCTGGCGGTGGTGACGATGTAGTCGATCAGCTCGTTCTGGCTGACGTTGACTTCTTCCTTTTCCGCGATGGCGTCGAGGATGATCTCGTTCTGGAAGGCGCGCTCGGTGTTGGCCTTGACCTCGGCGCGGTGCTCCTCGGTGTCGTGCTCGCCTTCGCCGTGGGAGTTCTCGGCGTTGAAGTGCTGCTCCAGCTGCTCCTCGACGACGGACTCGGGGACGGGAACCTCTACCAGCTCAACGAGCTTGTCGAGGACCTTGTCGCGGGCTTCAACGCCCTGCTCGACGACCTTGGACTCTGCGGCCTGCTTGGCGAGGTCCTCGCGCAGTTCGGCCAGCGTGTCGAATTCGGAGGCGAGCTGGGCGAAGTCGTCGTCAGCCTCGGGCAGCTCGCGCTCCTTGACGGACTTCACGATGACCTTGACCTGGGCAGCCTCGCCGGCGTGGTCGCCGCCTACGAGGGTGGTGTCGAAGATGGCGTCCTCGTCGGCGCTGAGGCCGGTGACAGCCTCGTCGAGGCCTTCGAGCATGGTGCCGGCGCCCACCTGGTAGGACAGGCCGGAGGCGGAGTCGACCTCGGAGCCGTCAATGGAGGCCGCGATGTCGATCGTGAGGAAGTCTTTGTCGGCCGCGGGGCGGTCGACGGACTTGAGGGTGCCGAAGCGGCCGCGGAGTTCATCCAGGGCCTTGTCGACGTCGGCGTCGGTGGACTCGGCTGCGGCAACCTCGACCTTGATGCCGGAGTAATCCGGCAGTTCGATCTCGGGGCGGACATCAACCTCGGCGTGGAACTTGAGTTCGCCGTCGGTGGCGGACGGGTCCGGAACCTCGGTGATTTCAACCTCGGGGCGGCTCAGGGGGCGGATGCCGGTTTCCTGGACAGCTGCCTGGTACCAGCCGTTGAGGCCTTCGTTGATGGCGGTCTCCAGGACGTAGCCGCGGCCGACGCGCTGGTCGATCAGTTTGGAGGGGACCTTGCCCTTGCGGAACCCGGGGACCTGGATCTGCGAAGCAACAGTCTTGTATGCCTCTGCGATGCTGGGCTTCAATTCCTCAAAGGGGACCTCAACATTGAGCTTGACCCGCGTGGGGGTGAGGTTCTCGACAGCGCTCTTCACAGTCTAAGTACTCCTGGTTTTAGGGGGTGGGGTTCTGCACCGCCAAGGCCTGGCGGTACCAGCAGAGTCGGGGTGACAGGATTTGAACCTGCGACTTCCTGCTCCCAAAGCAGGTGCTCTAGCCAAGCTGAGCTACACCCCGTAAGTGCACAGAACAGTCTACGGTCAAAATGAGCCGGTTTGCACATTTGACACCGGGGCCCTGAATTAGGTTTAGTTGTATCCGGCTTCAACAGCCGCCCGGAAGTTTTGCAGGAAAGGTCCTGCAATTTCCCGGGGACGTAGCTTAATGGTAAAGCCTCAGTCTTCCAAACTGATTACGCGGGTTCGATTCCCGTCGTCCCCTCCGAATGATGACGAAAGCCCCTCTCCGGAGGGGCTTTTTTCGTACCCGCACCATCGGCTGCTCCATAACGGCCCTTTTGGCGGCTCAGAAGGGCAGTTATGGAGCAGTCGATGGGGTTGGAGCCACGAGGCCGGTCAGGCGGCCTGGCAGGCCGGGCACCAGTAGAGCTTCCGGGTAGCGAGTTCGGTGAGGGCCACCGGCGTTCTGCACACCCGGCAATCGAGCCCGTGCCGCCGGTAGACGAAGTGGGCCTCCTCCGGCGCTGCGGTGGCGGACGCCGCGGCGGTTGCTCCGGAGGACCAGTACTGCGGGGGCGTGGTGATGATCCGGCCGTCGCGGACTCCGTCGGACATCATGGCGACGGTATCGTCCCAGAGCCGCTGCGCCCCCTCGGCGGGGAGCCCGTTGCCGGGCAGCCAGGGGTCGAGGCGCTGCCGGAACAGCAGTTCGGCGCGGTACACGTTGCCGATGCCGGCAACGACTTTCTGGTCCATCAGGAGGGCAGCGAGGGGCGTGCGCCTGGCCAGGACGGCCTCCGTGAAGGAGTCCCGGTCACCGGGGAGGTTCCGCAGCGGGTCCGGACCGAGCCGGGCCACGACGGCGGCGGCCTCCGCTTCCGTGATCGCCGTACACGTGGTCGCGCCGCGGAGGTCGGCCCAGCCGTGGGCGCCGGCAAGCCTGACGCGGACGGCTCCGACCGGCGGGGGCGGGCCCGCGTACCCGGCGGCCCCGTCAGCGCCGGCCGCCCCGGCAGCATCTCCACCGACGGCGTCGTACTCTTCCCGCTCCCCCACCTTGCGGGGCGCGCCGATGCTGGACGCGCCGCGGAAACTCTCGTCGCCGCCGAAGTCCCAAGCGCCGTAGAGGCCGAGGTGGACGTGCAGCACGAGCCCGTGCTCAAACTCCAGGAAAAGGTGCTTCCCGTGCGCCACGGCCCCGGTGAGCGTGTGGCCGTCGAGCAGCGCCGCGCCCTGGCTGAACCGGCCCTGCGGGCTGGAGACCGCAAGCCGCTCCCCCGCGAAGACGTCCCCGAACTGGCGGGCCAGCCGGTGGACGGAATGCCCTTCCGGCACTAGTCGACGACCTCGCCGGTGCGCTCGTAGGTCGCGATTTTGCCGATCCGGCGGACGTGGCGCTCATCATTGCTGAAGGGTTCGGCCAGGAACGCCTCGATGATGTCCGTGGCCTCCTCGACGCTGTGCTGGCGTCCGCCGACGGCCACCACATTGGCGTCGTTGTGCTCCCGGGCGAGCTTGGCGGTGGACAGGTTCCAGGCCAAAGCGGCGCGGACGCCCTTGACCTTGTTGGCGGCAATCTGTTCGCCGTTGCCCGAGCCGCCCAGCACGATCCCGAGGGCGCTGGTGCCGTTTTCCTGGTCGGCCACTACCGCGCGGGCGGCGTTGATGCAGAACGAGGGGTAGTCATCCAAGGCGTCGTAGACCTTCGGCCCGTGGTCCACCACCTCGTAGCCCTTGGCGCTGAGGTGGCTGACGAGGTGGGCGCTCAGTTCCATGCCGGCGTGGTCGGTGGCGATGTGCACGCGCGGAAAGTCTGAATCTGTTGGGGTCACGGCGTATCCGTTCGGTCGGGCAGCCGCCGGGATCGCGGTGGGCCGCGGGGCTGCTGCTGCGGGTGTGGGGGCTGACCCCAAGCCTACTAGGGCCACGGCCGGGCGGCTCGTCCGTCCGGCGTCCGGGACTTCACATTCCGGTGCCGCTGCCGGGCCGGTGGGCCCTCGCCGCGACCCGGGAGATCACCTGGGCGATGTTGTCCGCCGTCGTGGCGCTGCCGCCGCTGACCGTCAGGGTGCGGCCGTCGGAGCGGTCGACGACGATGGCGGGGCCGCTGCTGACCAGCAGTGCCGTCGCGGTTCCGTGGCTCCTGTAGCCCCAGCCTCCGTAGTCTGCTGCCCTGACATCCTTGGGCGTCGCGGCCTCGATGGCGGCCGCCGGCACGTCTGCGATCCTGACGAACCCGGCGGCGAACACGCGCAAGCCGGCCCGGTCCACGCGGATGCGGGCGAACAGGCAGGCGGCCGCAAGCAGGGCCAGTGCGGCCAGGAGGGCAGCGAGCCAGGGCACGGCGATCGTGAGCAGCGCGGCCGGCAGCAGGGTGGCGATCCCAATCATCACGAAGACGGAACTGCGGGCGTGCACCCACAGGCTCATGGAGTCGCGTGCCAGGTCGGGATCGAGTTCCCGGGCCAGTGCCGCTTCCATGGCCCGGTCGTCGTCCGTGGACCAGCGCTCGTCGGCTTTGAAGACGAAGCCCATCACCACCCCAAGGCCCAGGGCCGCGCCGCTGCCCATGGCCAGAACCGCGACATCCACCCGGGCCTGCTCCGCGCTGTCCAGGCCGAGCTGGCCCACCAGCACAGCGGCCAGCACCGTGGCGATGAAGAGGCTGACGGACAGTCCCGTGCCCATCATGATCCTGCGCATGATGGCCGGGCGGGACAGCGGCGCGGCCTGGACCAGGATGCCCCAGCCGACCAGAACGATCAGCGCCGCCCCCGCCCCGACAACGGATCCGAACGGCGCGAAGTCCACGGCCACGCCCCCGGACCAGCGCACTGCCAGCGGCTCGGGGAGGTCGGAGCGGATCAGGAAAGCACACACCACAAACCCGGCGGCGAGCATCAGCGGGAAACCCGCCGCGAAGCGGAGCGCCCTGACGTCCACGGAATCTCGAAGCTTTCCCATGCCTCCAACGCTACTCCGGGCGGCCCGGCGTTCGGTATCTTGGTGTGACCTGGGCAACTTGCCAAGCGGCGCAGAAGTGAAAGAATGACTTCACAGTATCGAGTTCCTACCGTTATCCGTCCCTGGAGGCCCCACTTTGCCCGGAATGAACCTGACGCGCGCCGAAGCGCGCGAGCGCGCCCAACTGATCAACGTCGACTCCTACGAGGTGGAGCTGGACCTGACCCGCGGGGAGAGGGTCTTCGGCGCCACCACGGCCGTGAAGTTCACGGCCACACCGGGGTCCTCGACGTTCATCGACGCCGTGACCGACTCCGTGCAGAGCGTGACCCTGAACGGGCGTGAGCTTGATCCCGCCGAGGTCTCCGACGGCGTCCGGATCCAGCTTCCGGAGCTGGAGGCGGTCAACGAGCTGCTGGTTGTGGCCGAGGCCCCGTACATGAACACGGGCGAGGGGCTCCACCGCTTCGTGGACCCGGTGGACCATGAGGTGTACCTCTACACCCAGTTCGAGGTTCCGGATTCCCGGCGGATGTTCGCGGTGTTTGAACAGCCCGACCTCAAGGCCACCTTCACGTTCACGGTCATTGCCCCGTCGCACTGGGATGTCATCTCCAACTCCCCCACCCCGGTGCCCGTGGAAACCATCCCCGGCGCCGACGGCGGCGCCCGCTCCGTCTGGGAATTCGCCCCCACCCCGCGGCTCTCCTCCTATGTCACTGCGCTGATCGCCGGGCCGTACCAGTCGGTCCGCAGCGAAGTGGTGTCCGCCGACGGGAAAGTCACCCCGCTGGGCGTCTTTGCCCGCAAATCCCTGATGCAGTACCTGGACGCGGACAACATCTTCGAGCTCACCCGCCAGGGCTTCGAGTTCTTCGAGGCCCAGTTCGGCTGCCCGTACCCGTTCGAGAAGTACGACCAGCTGTTCGTTCCGGAGTTCAACGCCGGGGCCATGGAGAACGCCGGGGCCGTGACCATCCTGGAGGGCTACGTCTTCCGCAGCAAGGTCACCGACGCCCAGGTGGAACGCCGCGCCATCACCGTGCTGCACGAGCTGGCCCACATGTGGTTCGGGGACCTCGTCACCATGCGCTGGTGGAACGACCTCTGGCTCAACGAGTCCTTCGCCGAGTACATGTCCCACCTGGCCGCCGTCGAAAACACCCGGTTCGACCACGCCTGGACCACTTTCGCGTCGGTGGAAAAGTCCTGGGCCTACCGCCAGGACCAGCTCCCCACCACGCACCCGATCTTCGCCGAGATCAACGACCTGGAGGACGTCGAGGTGAACTTCGACGGCATCACCTACGCCAAGGGCGCCTCGGTGCTCCGCCAGCTGGTGGCCTGGGTGGGCCCGGAGCAGTTTATGGCCGGCGTCCGCGAGTACTTCAGCAAGCACGCCTGGCGCAACACCGAGCTCAGCGACCTGATGGTGGAACTTGAGAAGGCCAGCGGCCGCGACCTGGACCAGTGGGGCCGGCTCTGGCTGGAGACCGCCGGCGTCAACACGCTCAAGCCCGAGCTGTCCGTGGACGGGGACGGCACCATCTCCTCCTTCGCGATCCTGCAGTCCGCCACCGAGGCCCAGCCCACCCTCCGCCCGCACCGGCTCGCCGTCGGCTTCTACAACCTCAATGACGCCGGGAAGCTGGAACGGGTCCACCGCGAGGAGCTCGACGTCGACGGCGTCCGCACCGATGTGCCGGCCCTGGCCGGACGTGCCCGGCCGGACCTGATCCTGCTCAACGACGACGACCTCGCTTACGCGAAGGTCCGCCTCGACCCGGAATCCCTGGCCACCGCCACCGCGCACCTCAAGGACTTCAGCCAGAGCCTGCCCCGCACCCTGGTGTGGGGCTCCGCCTGGGATGCGGCCCGGGACGGCGAAACACCCGCCCGCGGCTATGTGGATCTGATCCTGGCCAACATCGCGGAGGAATCCGATTCCTCGGTGATCCTGGTCCAGCTGCGCCAGCTGGCCACCACCTTGAACTTCTATGTGGCCGCCGACCACAAGGAAGCCACCACGGTGGCCGCCGCCGACCGGCTCTGGCAGCTGGCTTCCGCCGTCCCCGCCGGCTCCGACGCGCAGCTGCAGTTCGTCAAGTCCTACGCGCTGCTGGCCCGCAGCGGCGGTCAGCTGGATACCGTGGCCGGCCTGCTGGATGGCAGCGTGACGCTGGCGGGCCTGGCCGTGGACCAGGACCTGCGCTGGGAGCTGCTCACCTCCCTGGTTGCCGGCGGCCGGGCCGGGCAGGAGCAGATCGACGCCGAACTCGAGCACGACAACACTGCCACCGGCCAGAACGCGGCCGCCCTCGCCAAGGCTGCGATTCCGACGCCGGAAGCCAAGGCAGCCGCGTGGGAGTCGATTGTGGTCAAGGGCGAGCTGTCCAACGCCCTGCAGGGTTCGGCCGTCAGCGGCTTCACCCGGGTGCTCGACCCCTCCCTGCTGGAGCCGTACGCGGCGAAGTACTTCGACGCCGTCCCGGGCATCGTCAGGGACCGCACCCACGCGCTGGCGCAGCAGATCGTCGTTGGGCTCTACCCGGCGCAGCTGACCACCCAGGCCACCGTGGACCGGACCGATGAGTTCCTCGCCTCGCTGCCGGAGGACAGCGCGGCGCTGCGCCGGATGATGCTGGAAAACCGCGACGGCGTGGCGCGCGCCCTGCGGGCCCGGCAGGCGGATATCTAGCCGCAACCTCCAGCACCGCGGGAAACCCCGGCGCCGCTGTGCGGCGCCGGGGTTTTGCGTTCTAGGCTGGAGCCATGAGCCTCGACGAGCACCGCTATGCGCTGACAGTCCGCTGGACCGGTAACCTGGGCGAGGGGACGGCGTCGTACCGCGGTTATTCCCGGGACCACGACGTCGAGATCCCGGGGCTCCCCGTGCTGCACGGTTCCGCGGACCCGACCTTCCACGGCGACCGGGACCGGTACAACCCGGAACAGCTGCTGCTGGCCGCCCTGTCCCAGTGCCACATGCTGTCCTTCCTGCACGTGGCCGTGAAGCATAACGTGGTGGTGACGGCCTACGAGGACCGTGCCGAGGCCCTGATGCGGACCAACCGGGACGGCAGCGGGCAGTTTGAATCGGCCACGCTCAGGCCCCGCGTGACCCTGGCCGCCCCGGCAGCGGAGGGCCTTCTGGAGGAACTGCACGCCGCGGCGAACAAGGTCTGCTTCATCGCCCGGAGCGTCAACTTCCCGGTGCTGCACCAGCCCACGGCGGTGGTCGAGGAAGCCGCCGGCTGACCCGGGCCGGCAGTGTCGCCGGCCCGCGGCCCGGGGCCCCTAACGCGGGGGCCCCTACGCAGAGGCCAGGTACTCGGCCAGGAGGCGGCATTCGGTGTCCGGGCTCATCCCGGCCTTGCGGGCCCGGCCCAGTCCGCGCCGGCGCTCGTCGGTCAGGGTGTCCCGCAGCGTGTCCGGCCAGGGCCGGGTACGCAGTCCGGCGGCCCGGGCGGCGGCGCTGCTGCGGGCCGCGAACCCATCATGTCCCGGCGGGAGCCAGAGCGGAAACGAGTCCGGGCCCGCCCAGTAGTTCGCCCCGCGGGACGCCAGCCAATCCGGCGGAGCGGCCACCACCTCGGCGCCGCCGGCCAGCCTGCGGGCTTCCTCGAGGTAGGCATGGAACGGAACCGGCTCGCCGACGGCGTTCAGCGCCCCGGTGGTGCCGTTTTCGGCGGCGGCAAGGATCCAGGCCGCGAGGTCCCGGACATCGATGACCTGGGTGGCGTCTGCCGGGATGTCGGGGACCAGGACGGGTCCGGCGTCCCGGGCGAACCGGGCCGGCCAGTACCCGTAGCGGTCCGAGCCGTCGCCCGGGCCCCCGATCAGCCCGGGCCGGCAGATGTGGGCCTTGTCCCCCGCGAGCTCCGCGGTCAACTGCTCGATGGCTGCCTTGGCTTCGCCGTAGGTGTCCGCGCCGGGCTCCGTGCCGGCGGCGAGCGGCGCCAGTACCTCCGCGTCCTCCGCCGCCCCGGCCACGGAGTGGTCCGCGTAGACGGAACAGCTGGAGACGAAGGTCCAGTGCCGGGCGGAGCCGGCCAATGCCTCGAGCGCTTCCCGCGCCTGGCCCGGGTCCCGCGCGACGTCGACGACGGCGTCCCACCGGCCGCCGGACGCCGGACCCGCGGCGGCTGGTGCATAGGCCGCCGCACCCTGCGAGCGGTCCGCCCGCAGCCAGGCGGCGCCGCCGGGCGGGACGGACGTGCTCCCGCGCGCCAGGCAGGTGACGTCGTGCCCGGCGGCCACGGCCTGCCGCGCGATTTCTGCTGACAGGAAAGCCGTGCCGCCGAGGACCAGGATGCGCATGGGGTCACGCTACGGCGCTACTGTTGAAGGGGACCAGAGCGTTATGCGCCCGGCGAACACCGGCCGCCCTCCGGACCCCAAGCCCGGCGCCACCCGGCCGGCAGCAAGAACGCAGCAACGAGGAGTTCCCCCGGCGATGTCCATTTTGACCACCACCGAACCCATCACCCCGCCGGACATGTCGGCAATGTCCGAGATCAACCTGCCGGGCGTCCTGATCAGCCTGGGCGTCGGCATCGCCGTGTGGCTGGTGGCGTCCTTTGTGATCTCCGTCATCACCAAGCGCATCGCCGCCGGATCCACCTTCTTCAAGAAACCGTACTTCCGCTGGGCGGCGCCCGCACTCCGCGCGCTGGAACACGAACGCCGCGTCCAGCGGGCCCACACCATCGGCGCGCTGCTCCGGAGCGTGGTGGGCGTCCTCATCTCCGTCCTCACCAGCGTGTACGTGCTCAAGAACCTGAACGTGGACGTGGCTCCCATCCTGACCAGCGTCGGTATCCTCGGTATCGCCATCGGTTTCGGCGCCCAGCAGCTCATCCGCGACTTCCTCGCCGGCATCTTCATCACCATCGAGGACCAGTACGGCATCGGGGACGTCATCGAGACCTCCGAGGTGGTGGGCACGGTGGAGGCCATGAACCTCCGGATCACCCGGGTCCGGGCCGAGGACGGCACCATCTGGTACCTGCGCAACGGCGAGATCCTGCGCGTAGGCAACCGCTCCCAGGGCACCTACATCCCGCCGGAGACGCCGGCGGAGGACGACGCGGACGCTGCTCCCCAGCAGAAGGCCGGAGAATAGGACCATGACGATTCCCAGCGCCGGCCAGCCCCGGCAGCCCAAGCAGCTGCTGCAGAACGATCCGTTCAGCAAGCCCGGCTACACGGACAACTTCTACGACGCCGTGGGCGGACACGAGACGTTCGTGAAGCTCATCGACGTGTTCTACGACGGCGTGGCGACTGATCCGCTGCTGCGGCCGATGTACCCGGAGGAGGATCTGGGCCCGGCGAAACGCCGCTTCCTGATGTTCCTGGAGCAGTACTGGGGCGGGCCCACGACGTACGGCGAGGAACGCGGACACCCCCGGCTGCGGATGCGCCACATGCCGTTCCGGGTCACCCCGGAGGCGAAAGACCGCTGGCTGTTCCACATGCGCACCGCCGTGGATGCGCTGGAGCTCCCGCCCCTGTATGAGGGGACGCTCTGGGACTACATGGAGCGCGCGGCCCTGTCGATGGTCAACAGCCCGTCCGGCGCCTAGGCACGGACATGGAAAGACCCCGGAGGCACTTGGGGGGATGTCTCCGGGGTCTTTCTGCGTAAATAATACCGGGCCGGGTATCGGGTGGCAAATATTTTTTGGCGCCTTACGAACCGGGTCGGGTCCGCGTATGCGCGACGGCCAAGGCGGCGCGTCCGTTGCCGGCGGCGTGCACGAGGAACGCAACCACGAGGAACGCGACGAGAACCTGGGCGGTGGTCCCCAGTGCGGCCGGCCACCCGCCGTCGAGCGTGGGATCGAGGAAGTCGTAGACGTACCATCCGTCAAGAGCGCCGCGCAGCCAGGAGAAGGCCAGAAAAGCGACGGGGTAGCTCAGCCACACGACGGGCCGCCACCACCTGCCGTGCGCGGTCCGCGTGACCAGTAGCCAGTCGAGCGCGACGAACAGCGGAGCCAGCCGGTGGTGCGCGAGCTGCGGCCAGTACATGTCCCAGCTCCACCAGGGCTCGTCCGGCGGGGCCACCAGGACCGCATAGATGATGCCGGTCATCACCAGATAGAAGACCAGCGCACCGAACAGGTGGTCCCACCACTCCGGCAACCGGGCCCGCCGCCGTGCGGCCGAGGCGATCAGCACGAGCCCGAGGACGAGGTTGGACTGGACCGTAAACTCCGAATACAGCTGGAAGATGTCCACGTCACTGCCGGGGAGCATTGCGTCGTACGTCTTTTGGACAAGGGCGACGAGCACGAAGATACCCACCGCGAGGCGGAGCATCCGGATCCAGCGGCGGTCAGGATGCAGCGAATCGTTGAAACCATAGTGCCGCTCTACCGGCGGATCCAGCACTGACAGGCCGTTCATGGGGCCAGTATGGCAGGGCCGTCAAGAGTGCCTGGGGCGGAAGTCCTCCGGCGCCGAGGCCTTGGCCGGCGCACGGGGACGGGTGGCTTAGAGTCCTGGACCGGTGCGGGCCAGGACGTGGCCCCGGGCACCGCTGAGCCGGAACCAGCGTCCCGCGCGGAAGAGCTGCTGTTCCCCGTCGGCCAGGAAGCCGAGGGTGAGGGCCGCGAAGGCGGCGCCCAGCGGAAGCCCGGCGGCGCCCGGCAGTTCCCTGCCCCAGACCGTGGCGCGGGCGTTGTTGACGATCAATGCGCCGGGTTTGTCCGGGATGATGGCGGCGATCTCGGTAATGCCGGCCTCGGCGGACTGGCGCAGCGCGGCATCCTGGAGCGTGCCCGCGGGTTCCCATCCGGTGCGGGGCGCCCCGACACCGGCCCACGACTCGGTGACGGTGACCGGCGGCAACGGCAGGCCGACGTCGTTCTCCCCTGCCCGGGCGAGCCGGTCCAGCACTGCCGAGACCGGGACGGTGACATCCGCATCGGACGGCTGCGCCAGGGCCATGGTCCGCAGCCCGAGGATGGTCGGCGTCGACTCCCCCAGCAGCCGCGGCCGCAGCACGCAGACGTAGGCGGCGAGCACCCGGCCCGAGGCCTGGAGCCGGATGGCGCCGTCGTCAATCGATTTGGCGCGGGTGGCGAAAGTGCGCAGATCGGCGAGGTCGCGGGGATCGGTAAACTGCAGGGACTGGGTGAGAACGTCAGACACAATATTGACTCTACCGGCTGTGCCTCCTTGGGACGGCGCCGAAGTGGCGTCTAGAGTCGAACCATGACTGAAGCCGAAGCCGGATTGCAGGGGCCGCCGACCCAGGACCCCACCTCCTCACTCCTCCAACTGCTGAACCTCGGTGAACTGGAGGGTGCCCGGACGGATGAGGACATTTTTATGGGCCCCTCCCAGCAGCAGCCCCGGCACCGAGTGTTCGGCGGCCAGGTGCTGGCGCAGTCACTCATTGCCGGGAGCCGGACTGTTCCCGAAGGCCGGAGCGTGCATTCCATGCATGGCTACTTCCTGCGCCCGGGCGACGCCAACCAGCCCATCACCTTCGGCGTCCAGCGGCTCCGGGACGGCCGCTCGTTCTCCGCGCGGCGCGTCCACGCCTACCAGGACGGCACGCCCATCCTGTCCATGATCGCGTCGTTCCAGGACGAGGACGAGGGCATCGAGCACCAGTCCGAGATGCCGGCCGGCATCCCCGCGCCGGAGTCGCTGCCCAGCACCGCCGACCTGCTGGGCAAATACGACCACCCGGTGGCGCGGCACTGGGCCTACGAGCGGCCCTTCGACATCCGGCACGTTGACCCGGCCCTGTACGTCTCGGCCAAGGGCGAGAAGGAACCCCGCAACGCGGTCTGGATGAAGACCTTCGGCCCCATGCCGGACGATGCGGACCTGCACCGCGCCGCCTTGGCCTACGCCAGCGACTACACCCTCCTGGAGTCCATCCTCCGCAAGCACGGGATGAGCTGGATCACGCCGGGGATGTCGGTGGCCAGCCTGGACCATGCCATGTGGTGGCACCGCCCGGTCCGCGTGGACGAGTGGCTGCTGTACGTCCAGGAGTCCCCCAGCGCCCAGGGTGCCCGCGGCCTGGCCACCGGCCGGATCTTCAGCCGCGACGGCCGGCATGTGGCCACGGTGGCGCAGGAAGGTATGATCCGGGTTCCTACGGACCTGAAGAACAAGGTCAAGGGCGCCGTCCAGTCCAAGGTTCTGCAGCACCAGATGCGCAAGGCCGAGCGCGGCTGATCCGGGCTGCTCCCTCGCGGCGGCAAACAAAACGCCGGCTCCCCTGTCAGGGAGCCGGCGTTTTGTTGTGGCGCTATATGCCCGCGGACTAGTCGCGGGTGAGGCGCCGGTGGGTCACGCGGTGCGGCTTGGCCGCATCCGGGCCCAGCCGCTCAACCTTGTTCTCCTCGTAGGATTCGAAGTTGCCCTCGAACCAGTACCACTTCGAGGGGTTCTCCTCGTCGCCTTCGTAGGCAAGGATGTGGGTGGCCACCCGGTCCAGGAACCAGCGGTCGTGCGAGACCACAACGGCGCAGCCCGGGAATTCGAGCAGGGCGTTTTCGAGGCTGCTGAGGGTTTCGACGTCAAGGTCGTTGGTGGGCTCATCGAGGAGCAGCAGGTTGCCGCCCTGCTTGAGGGTCAGGGCCAGGTTAAGGCGGTTGCGCTCACCACCGGACAGCACACCGGCCTTCTTCTGCTGGTCCGGACCCTTGAAACCGAAAGCGGCGACGTAGGCGCGGGACGGCATTTCCACCTGGCCGACCTGGATGTAGTCAAGGCCGTCGGAGACGACCTCCCACAGGGTCTTGTTCGGGTCGATGCCGCCGCGGCTCTGGTCCGCGTAGGAGATCTTGACCGAGTCGCCGATCTTCAGCTCGCCGCCGTCGAGGGGCTCGAGCCCCACGATGGTCTTGAACAGGGTGGTCTTGCCGACGCCGTTGGGCCCGATCACACCGACGATACCGTTGCGCGGCAGGCTGAAGGAGAGCCCGTCGATCAGCGTGCGGTCCTCGAAGCCCTTCTGCAGGCCCTTCGCCTCCAGGACGAGGCCGCCCAGGCGCGGTCCCGGCGGGATCTGGATCTCTTCGAAGTCCAGCTTGCGGGTCCGGTCAGCCTCGGCCGCCATCTCCTCATAGCGGGCCAGGCGGGCCTTCGACTTGGTCTGGCGGCCCTTGGCGTTGGAGCGGACCCACTCGAGTTCCTCGGTGAGCCGCTTGGCCTGCTTGGCGTCCTTCTTGCCCTGGACTTCCAGGCGGGCGCGCTTCTTCTCGAGGTACGTGGAGTAGTTGCCCTCGTACGGGTACAGGTGGCCGCGGTCCACTTCGGCGATCCACTCGGCCACGTGGTCGAGGAAGTACCGGTCGTGGGTGACGGCGAGCACGGCGCCGGGGTAGCTGGAGAGGTGCTGTTCGAGCCAGAGCACACTCTCGGCGTCGAGGTGGTTGGTGGGCTCGTCGAGGAGCAGCAGGTCAGGCTTCTGCAGGAGCAGCTTGCAGAGTGCGACGCGGCGGCGCTCACCACCGGAGAGCAGGGTGACGTCGGATTCCGGCGGCGGGCAGCGGAGGGCGTCCATGGCCTGCTCGAGCTGGGAGTCGAGGTCCCAGGCGTCGGCGGCGTCGATCGCTTCCTGCAGCTGGCCCATCTCCTCAAGGAGGGCGTCGTAGTCGGCGTCCGGATTGGCCATCTCCTCGGAGATTTCGTTGAACCGCTGGATCTTGCCGAAGATCTCGCCGACACCCTCCTGGACGTTGCCCAGGACGGTCTTGTCCTCGTTCAGCGGCGGTTCCTGCAGCAGGATGCCGACCGTGTAGCCGGGGCTCAGCCGGGCCTCACCGTTGGAAGGTGTGTCCAGCCCCGCCATAATTTTGAGAATGGTGGACTTACCTGCACCATTCGGGCCGACGACGCCGATCTTGGCCCCCGGGAAGAAGGACATGCTCACGTCATCGAGGATAAGTTTTTCGCCAACGGCCTTACGGGCCTTGGTCATTGTGTAGATAAATTCCGCCATGCCTACAAATCTAGTGGTTCAGCCGGGATAACTCACATTCATGCGGCCCTGATGTCCGCCCGCCGGCGGGGAAGGATGCAGCCTCAGCCGCCGCGCCGGCCGTGGCGCCGGGCCGGACCGCTGGCGCCACGGAACCCCGGCAGCGGGTACCCGTTCAGGCGGCGGCCCCTTTCAGTTCGCCCGTCTCCTCGTCGAGTTCCTCCACCTCGCCGTTGACGTCATTGACGAAGACGGTCCGGGATCCCTGCGGGTCACCGTCGTCGTCGGGGCCCTCGAACGGATCGTCGTCCACGTGGCTCCCGTCCGGGCCGCCGTCCGTGGAACCTGCCGACGGACCGGCTGCGGCGGCCGCGTCCAGGGGGCCGTTGGCTGCCGTGCGGATGAAGTTGGCGGACCCCCATGTCAGGTCGTGGCCGACCGATTCGGCGTCGATTTCCGCCGAGTGGTAGATGCGCCCGTCGTGTTCCCAGCTCCTCAACTTGAGTCGTCCGACGACGATGACCTTCTGGCCCTTCTTAACGCTGCAACCGATGTTTCCGGCCAATTGCCGGTACCCCTGGACCTTGAACCAGTTGGTGTTCCCGTCAATCCAGGCGTTCGTCTCGCGGTCGAAGCGACGTTCGGTGGAACCCAGCCGGAAGTTCGCCGTCGCCACACCACCGGGCGTCGTCGAGCTCTTGGGCTCCGTAGCAACGAAGCCGCGGACCGTGATGTTGTCGCTCATGCTCATGTCCTCTCTCGAAATGTCGTGCCCTAGCAGGCTCTTTCAGCTTCGCGCCGGACGGGTTTCTCCGCGAGAGCGCCGGTGCGCCATGTGGAAAACCCGCACCGGAAGCCGCCTCAGCCGGCACGTCGGTGTCCGGCCCGGGGTCATACGCGCCGCATAGGTCCTGACAGCGGACGGCCGCCGGGCACGGTAAGCTTTTTGAGGCGTCCACCGGCAATGGCCGGTCAGGTCCCGCCCCAGTAGCTCAGGGGATAGAGCAGCGGCCTTCTAATCCGCCGGTCGGGGGTTCGATTCCCTCCTGGGGCACCAGAGCGCGGCCTGGCCTGCCGGAAATATTTCCGCAGGCCGGGGCCGGCATTCCAACGGAAGCCGGCGCAGCGCGGCTAGATCCACTTGTTGCGCTTAAAGGCCCAGAACAGCACCAGGCCCATGCCGATCATCAGGCCCAGCGCCATCGGGTAGCCGAAGACCCAGTCCAGTTCAGGCATGGCCCGGAAATTCATTCCATAGATAGTGCCGATCAGCGTGGGCGCGAACAGGATGGCCGCCCATGAGGAGATCCGCTTGACCTGCTCGTTCTGGGCATAGCTTGACTCGGTCAGCAGGCGCATTTCGTCGTTTTGCCGCTGGGCCACCAGTGCGGCGTTCACGGCTAGCGCGTTTTGCAGCAGGGCGCGGAACGCCGCGACGCGCTCGCCCAGCCGCAGCGCGTGGTCCAGGACGTCCCGATAGTGGTCCTGCAGCTCGGGCCGGAGCTGGCGGTCCGGCGGCCCGCCCATCAGTGCCTGGAGGATCGGGACCAGGGGCGCCGTCGCGCGCTGGAACATAATGACCTGGCGGGAAAGTTCATAGATCCGGCGGGACACGCCCGGGTCTGCGGCGAAGAGATCGTTCTCAATTTCGTCGACGTCGTTTTCCAGGCCGGCTGCCACGGGCTCGTACTCGTCGACCACCTGGTCAAGGATCGCGTACAGCACGGCGTCCGGGCCGAGCGCCAGGAACCCCGGCCGGGCTTCCATGCGCCGGCGGACCCGTGCGAGGTCCGGTGATTCGGCCCGGCGGACCGTGACGACGAAGTCCTCACCGGCGAAGACATGGATTTCGCCGAACTCCACTTGCTCCACGTCGTCCAGATACCGCGCCGGACGGAGCACCAGGAAGAGCGTTTCGCCGTAGTGTTCCAGCTTGGCCCGCTGATGGCCGGCAAGCGCGTCGTCCACGGCCAAATGGTTTAAATCGAATTCTTCAGCCACGGAGCGGAGCTCGCCCGGATCCGGCCGGTAGAGTCCGATCCAGGCCATGCCCTGGCGCTGCCGCAGGATGAAGTACGTCTCTTCGAGGCCCTCCGGGTCGGCCGTCCGGAAGCCGTCCACGTACACCGCGTTATCGACAATGCTCACGGCGGCCGCCTCCTCTTGGCATCGCATCCTCTGGCTGCGACGCTATACCGTTGCCCGTCCGCTGCCAACGGGCCCCTGCCCGGCTATCAGACTTAAGCCATCAGCACGCTTAGTATTGAGCAGACAGGCAGAGGCCCGAGGAAAAGTCCCTGCCCGCAACCGAAAGGTACGGCCGCCATGACCCAGACACCCCGCGGATTCGATCCGACCAACGTCCCGCCCACCCAGCCGGAGGCCTTTGGCGCCCCGGATGCCGGGGAAGGCTCCGGCGCAGCCTCCCCCGCCGCCGGCACCGATCTGGTGCCCGGGACCCCGGCTGCCGCAACGGCGGCAGGGCGTGGCGAGGGGCCCGCGGCCGGCGCGCCCCCAACGCCCGCTCCCGATCCGGAACGCCAGGTCACCCGTGCGGGAATGGTCTGGGCCGCGGTTGCCAGCGCGCTGGTGGTCCTGATCCTGCTCATCGCGTTCATCCTGCAGAACCAGGAATACGTCCAGGTGAAGTTCTTTGGCCTCGAGGGATCGGTCCCGCTGGGCATTGCTTTGCTCATCGCTGCGGTGGGTGGCGGCGTGCTGGTCGCCATCGCCGGAGCCGCGCGCATCATCCAGCTCCGGGTCGCTGCGCGCCGCAGCCGCGCCACCCGCTAGGCCCGCCCGGGCGTACCCAGGCGCTGACGCCGGCCCGCCCCGCCCGTCGGCACGGGCATCGGCCGGCCCCGCACCCGGTTCCCAGGCCGTCCGGTTCCTAGGGCAGGGTCAGGATGACCGGCCCGTCTTTCGTGATGGCCACGGTGTGCTCGCTGTGGGCGGCCCGGCGGCCGTTGGCCGAGCGGAGGGTCCATTCGTCGTCGTCGTGGAAGTAGTCGTCCTTGCCGCCCAGGATCAGCATGGGCTCGATCGCGATGACCAGGCCCTCGGTCAGCTTGATGCCGCGGCCGGGCCGGCCGTCGTTGGGGACGTGCGGGTCGGCGTGCATGGTCTTGCCGATCCCGTGGCCGCCGTGGTCCGCCAGCAGGCCGTAACCGGCCCGGCGCGACGCCCCGCCGATCGCGTAGGCCAGGTCCCCCATCTTGTTGCCGATCCGTGCCGCCTCGATACCGCGGGCCAAGGCGGCCTCGGTGGCGTCGATCAGCGCCTGGTCCACGGGATCGGCCGTTCCCACGATGAAGCTGACGGCGGCGTCCCCGCACCAGCCGTCGAGGAACGCGCCGCAGTCCACGCTGAGCAGGTCGCCGTCCTGGAGCCGGTAGCCGCCCGGGATGCCGTGCACCACGGCGTCGTTGACGGAGGTGCAGATCACACCCGGAAACGCGACGGACGCCCACCGCGGCTTGTAGTTGAGGAACGCGGGCGTTGCTCCGGCGGCGGCGATGGTGTCCGCGGCCAGTCCGTCCAGTTCTTTCAGGGAAACCCCGACGGCGGCCGCCTCCCGGACGCGCTCCAGCGTGGTCGCCACCACCCTGCCTGCTTCGCGCATCAGGGCAATCTCGGCAGGGGTTTTGATCATCGACATGTCCTCAACTGTAGGGCCAGCCGGTGCTTGGCTAAAGTGGCCCCATGGCCAGCGCTGAACTGATATCCGCCATCCGGTTCCAGCTGCGGCAGGCAGCGGACCCGGCCCGGGCCGCAGGGGCGCAGGCCTACCTGAAGTCGGCCATGCCCCTGCTGGGCGTCCGCGTTCCGGAGGTCCGGCAGATCGTCAAGGCCGCCGCCAGGGAGCTGCCGCCCGGCAGCCTGGCGGACCTGCAGGGCTCCGTGCTGCTGCTCTGGCGGGAAGCCGCTTGGCGGGAGGAGCGTTACGCGGCGATCGACCTCACGGGGCTGCGGCTGGCCGCCGGCGAGATGGGCATGCTTGCCCTTTATGAGGAGATGATCCGCAGCGGAGCGTGGTGGGACCTGGTGGACGGGGTTTCGCAGCGGCTGCGCGGGCTGCTTCAGGCGCACCGGGAGGACATGTCCGCGGTGCTCCGCCGCTGGAGCGTGGACACCGACGTCTGGATCCGGAGGGCCGCCATCACGGCGCAGCTGGGCGCGAAGTCGGCCACGGACCCCGGCCTGCTGGCAGAGGTGATCGAACCCAACCTGGCGGACCGGGAGTTCTTCATCCGGAAGGCGATCGGCTGGGCGCTGCGGGACTACGCCGCCACGGACCCCGCGTGGGTCCGGAGCTTCGTGGCACGGCACCTAGATGCGCTGAGCCCGCTTTCCCGGCGGGAAGCGCTGCGGAAACTCTAGATGACAGGGCGGGTGGTGACAGGTTCCTCGGACTTGCTGAAGAGCATCTTGGTCTTGGGGTCGAGGAAGATCAGGTACAGGGCGAAAAGCAGCGCAATGATTGCCGCGGCGTTGCGGGCCAGGGCAAGGGCAAGGCCGAGATCGGCGGTCTGAAGGTAGGGGAAGACTTCCAGCTGGTCTGAGATCGCGTACACCATAAAGAACGACACGATGAAGTACAGGGCCTTGACCTGCCAGTCATCGCGGATGCCGGTCACGGCGAATAGCGGAATGAGCCACACAACGTACCAGGACTGGATCATCGGGGCCAGGACCACGACGGCGGCGAACGCCAGCGTGAGCCGGCGGATCAGGCGGTCGTAGTCGCCGCGGAAGATCTGCCAGGCGATGATGCCCACCGCCAGGAGCTTGCCGGCGTCGTACACCCACTTGGCCAGGCCCCAGCCGTCCAGTCCGAAGGCGTTGGAGATCGAAGCCACCACCAGGCCCATCAGCCCCACCGGGGCGTACCAGATCCAGATGCTGCCCGGGGCCGAAAGCCCGTTGATCCAGCCGAACCCGAAGCCGTTGACCATGCTCATGGCGTACAGCAGACCCAGGCTGATGCCTGCCGTGAGAGCCCAGAACACGAACTTGCGCGGCCAGCCGGCGTCCTTCCCGGCCCACAGCAGGCCGATGAACGGCAGGAAGACGATGGTGATGGGCTTGACCGAGATGGAGAGGGTAACCAGGACCAGGCCGAAAATGACCCGCCGGGTGGCGCAGTAGTACAGCCCGGCCAGTGCCAGGCCGATCATGAGCGCGTCGTTGTGAACGCTGGCGATGAAGTTGGTGAGGAACAGCGGGTTCGCGGCGGTGAGCCACAGGGCCCGGTGCGGGTTGACGCCGTGCAGGTCCGCGAGCTTCGGCACGTAGATGATGCACAGCACCACCCCGATCAGCGCCGCCACGCGGAACAGCATGATGCTGGCCTCCGGGTGCACGTTGGTGGACCACACCACGAACTGCTCGATCCACAGGAAGAGCTGGCCGTACGGAACCGGGGCCTCGGTCCACATCTTGTCGGCCCCGAGCTGGAAGTAGTTCGACAGCGCGGAGATGCCGTTTTCGTACGGGTTGAAGCCCTCCACCATCAGCCGGCCCTGCCCGATATAGGCGTAGACGTCGCGGCTGAACAGGGGCACCGAGAACATCAGGGGCAGCCCCCACAGGACAACCGCCTGCAGCGTGGCCTTGCGGGCCTCCGCCCCCCAGACCCGCACGCGCTGGCCCAGCCTCAGCCAGGCGCGGACCAGCAGCATCCCGCCGACAGCCAGCAGCACAATGCACAAGGCGACGCCGACGGCCTCGGTGCGCATCCAGATAAACAGCGGCACCCGGCGGAGTTCGGAGGCCGGGGCGAGCCAGCCGACGCCGAGAGACCCGATCGCCATAAAGTGCGAACCGACAAATCCCGCCAGCAGCGGTGAACGGGCGTTGTCCACTTCAGCCAGAGGTGCCGCCGGGGACGTGCCGGCAGCCGTTTTCCCTGCCGCAGGCACAGGCGCCGTCATCTCAGGATCGTCCAATCTGTTGTGGGGCTCGTCTCCGCCCGCGGCCGGGCGTCAGAACGAGGCCCGGGGAGCGCCGCGGGAACGAAAAAATTTCGCCGCCCGCGTACCCGAAATCCTAGCATCGAGCCTCCCGGAGGCGACGAAACGGTAGGCTGGGCGCGTGCCTATATCTAATGAACGCATCGTCTGGATCGACTGCGAAATGACCGGCCTGGACACCACGAACGACGCCCTCATCGAGGTGGCCGCGCTGGTGACGGACTCCGAGCTCAATGTCCTCGGTGACGGCGTCGACGTCGTCATTAAGCCCGACGACGCGGCCCTGGCGCAGATGAACGACTTCGTCCGCGACATGCACACCCGCTCCGGGCTGCTGGCCGAACTCCCCCACGGCAAGACCATGGCCGAGGCCCAGGCGATCGTCCTGGACTACATCAAGAAGTGGGTGCCGGACCCGAAGAAGGCGCCGCTGGGCGGCAACTCCGTGGGCACCGACAGGGTGTTCCTGGTCCGTGACATGCCGGAGCTGGTGGAGCACCTGCATTACCGGGTCATCGATGTCAGCACCATCAAGGAGCTGTCCCGGCGCTGGTATGCGCGGGCCTACTTTCAGTCCCCCGCCAAGCTCGGCGGCCACCGCGCCCTCGGTGACATCCAGGATTCCATTGACGAGCTTCGCTACTACCGCGAGGCGGTCTTCGTCCCCGCCCCCGGGCCGGACAGCGCCACGGCGCAGCGGATCGCCAAGCGGGTCATGGGCTCAGCGGACCAGCCCGCACCAGCCACGGGCACTACCAGCGGCACTACAGGAGATCCTGCCGGAGACACTGCGGCCGACCCTGCCGCCAGCCAGGTGTTGTGACCCCGGCCCCGCTCCCCGGGTGTAATCTGCGCCACGTTTGAGGAAAATTTTCCCGAAAACCGCAAAAGTGGCAAAAGCAGCCCCCGGAAGCAGGTAAGCTATTTGTCGTTGCCTTTTCAGCCCGCCGGTTCACCGGAGGGCATGGCGGGGCACATGGTGGGCGTAGCTCAGTTGGCAGAGCGCCTGGTTGTGGTCCAGGAGGTCGCGGGTTCAACCCCCGTCGCTCACCCTCACGAAGGACGGCAGGAATTGTCCGATCCTTTTCAAAGGCCGTACCGGTTATCCGGTGCGGCCTTTGTTGTCTCTCCAGTTGCCCGTGCCAGGAACCTTGAACGGAAGGAACCGCTTTGAAGCGCAAGCTTTTTGAAGAAGACCACGAGATGTTCCGTGAGGTGGCGGCCGAGTTCAACACGCGGGAGGTGGCGCCGCACTACGCCCAGTGGGACAAGGACCACATCATGTCCCGGGAGCTGTGGACGGCAGCCGGCGGGCAGGGCCTGCTGGGCCTGGCGGTCCCCGAGGAATTCGGCGGCATGGGCATGAGCGACTACCGCTTCCGCGCAGTGCTGGATGAGGAGTTTGCCAGGAGCAACCACCTCGCCGTGGGCCTGGCCTTCCACCTCCACGACGACCTGGTCCTCCCCCACCTGCTGGCCTACGGCTCGGATGACCTCAAGAGCCGCTGGCTTCCCGGCATGGTCTCCGGGGAAAAGGTCACGTCGGTGGCCTGGACGGAGCCCGGCGCAGGCTCGGACCTCCGGGGAATCCGCACCAAGGCCGTCCGCGACGGCGACGGCTGGCTGATCAGCGGCCAGAAGACATTCATCGGCAACGGCATCTCCGGTGACGCCTCCCTCGTCCTGGCCCGCACCGACGGCGGCACCGGCCGCGGCAACGCCGATTCCTTCTCCCTGTTTATGGTCCAGAAGGGCGAGGGCTACAACACCGGCAAGCAGCTGGACAAGATGGGCCTGAAGGCCTCGGACACCGCGGAGCTCTTCTTCGACAACGTCCGGGTTCCGCACGGCGACCTCGTCGGCGAAGAGGGCAAGGGCCTGCAGTACGCCGCCGAGCAGCTCCCCCAGGGCCGGCTCGCGATCGCTGTGGCGAGCTCCGCCGTCGTCCGCGCCGTCTATGAGGCCACCGTCAGCTACACGAAGGACCGCAACGCCTTCGGCGAGCGGATCATCGACTTCCAGAACAGCCGCTTCGAACTCGCGGACATCCTCACCGAGGTGGAGGTCACCGAGGCGTACGTGGACCAGGCAGTCCTGGCCTTCAACGCCGGTGAGCTCGATGCCGCAGGCGCCGCCCGGGCCAAGCTGTGGGCGTCCGAGCGCGCCAAGTCCGTCACCGACCGCTGCCTGCAGCTGCACGGCGGCTACGGCTACATCCTGGAGTACCCCGTGGCGCAGGCCTACCTGGCCGCCCGGCTGCTGACCATCTTCGGCGGCACCAACGAAATCATGCGCGACGTCGTCGGCCGCACCATCGCGGACTGACCGGCATCCCGCAAATCACAGCCCAGCACCAGAGGACCTTTCCTGACATGACCGTTCTGCCCATCACCATCTGGGGTGAGCCTGTCCTGCACCGCCGGGCCGCCGAGGTCGAAGTCTTTGACGACGAACTCCGGACCCTGATCGCCGACATGTTCGAGACCAACGACGCCGCCAACGGCGTCGGGCTCGCCGCACCCCAGGTGGGCGTGGGAAAACGCCTGTTCGTCTACAAATACGAGAACGACGACGGCGCCCCGCCCACCGGCGTCGTGGTCAACCCGGTGCTGACCCTCTCCAAGGTCTCCGGCGCGCTGCCGGACCCGGACGAGGAAGAGGAAGGCTGCCTGTCCTTCCCCGGCGGGCAGTATCCGCTCAAACGCGCCGAGTGGGCCCGGGTGGAGGGCTTCGACGGGGACGGCAACCCGGTCTCGTTCGAGGCGACCGGCTGGTTCGCCCGGGTGATGCAGCACGAGTATGACCACCTTGACGGCAAGCTGTACGTCAACCGCCTGATTGACCGCTACGCCCGCAAGGCCCTGAAGCAGGCAAAAAAGAGCGGCTGGGGCGTGCCCGGACTGACCTGGATGCCGGGTGTGGACCCGGACCCCTTCGGCCACTAGGGACCCGAAATCACGCCGTCCGGTCGACGGCGGCCAGGATGGCCGCGCCCAGCTCGGCAGGCCGGGTGAACTGCGGCCAGTGCCCGGTGGGAAGGTCCACGTAGTCGACGTCGCGGATGCGTCCGAGCTCCGCAACATACGGGTGGCCGGCGTCGATCATCTCCTTGAGCATGGCGGACGGGAACTCGCACGCGATGACGGTGGCGGGGACATCGTAGCGGCGCTCGTCGTGCAGCCGCTGCCGGTCCTGCGCCACGCCCTTGGGCTGCGGGACGGCACGGGCCCGGAACCGGGCCCGCAGTTCCTCGTCCAGGTCGGTGAGGTCTTCGTCCTCGAAAAGTTCCCACGGGGGAAGCGGCACGTCGTCGCCGTCGTCGGGCAGCTCGTCGTTGATCACGCCTCCGTCGCCGAGCGGGCCGCTGTCGACGTAGATGGCGCGGCGGACCTTGTCCGGGCGGGAGTCGACGGCGCCGTGGATGACGGCGCCGCCGCCTGAATGGCCCACCAACACCACCGGGGCCTCAAAAGCGTCCATGGCATCCACCACAGCCTCGATGTGTGTCCGCAGGCCAATGCCGGCGCGCGGCGCGTCCGCCGATTCGAGCCCGGGCAGCGTGAGCGGGTGGACCCGGTGCCCGGCCGCTACAAGCGGCGGGGTGACCTCCTCCCACGATGCGGCGTCCAACCAGAATCCGGGTACGAGGATGATGTCCATGCCGGTACCCTACCGTCCCGGTCCGACAAAAAGGCAGGGATCTGACCATCAGCCCTCGACGGGCCGCTCCAGCTTGCCGGCGTGGTCAGGCACGTACCGGAACAGCTCCCGCGGCGGGCGGGTGTAGTTGACGGCTTTGGGCCGTTCGGGCAGGGTCACTGATTCGGTCCGCACTTCGGTGTAGTCGATGCTGGACAGCAGGTGGGCGATCATGTTGATCCGGGCCCGGCGCTTGTCCTCTGCCTCCACCACGTACCACGGCGATTCGGCAGTGTCCGTCTGCATGAACATGTCGTCCTTGGCCCGCGAGTAGTCCTCCCAGCGGAGGATCGCCTCACGGTCCATCGGGGAGAGCTTCCACTGCCGCAGCGGGTCGTCCAGCCGGGACTTGAACCGCCGTTCCTGCTCCGCATGGCTGATCGAGAACCAGTACTTGAACAGCAGGATGCCGTCCTGGATCAGCAGCCGCTCAAAGACCGGGCACTGGGCCATAAAGCGTTTATGTTCGGCCGGGGTGCAGAACCCCATGACATGCTCGACGCCGGCCCGGTTGTACCAGGAGCGGTCCATCAGCACGATTTCGCCCGCGGCGGGAAGATGCGCCACATAGCGCTGGAAGTACCACTCGCCCCGCTGCCGCTCCGTGGGGGCCGGCAGGGCCACAATGCGCGCCACCCGCGGATTCAGGTATTCGGTGACCCGCTTGATGGCACTGCCCTTCCCGGCGGCATCGCGGCCCTCGAAGATCACCAGCACCCGGGCGCCCGTGCTGCGGACCCATTCCTGCAGCGCCACCAGCTCGGACTGGAGACGGACCAGCTCGGCCTCGTAGACAGCGAGGCTCAACCGCCCGGGGCGCTCCCGGGCGCCCTTGGCGCCCTTGGCGCCCTTCCGGCCCGAGCCTGCCTTTCCCGAGCCGGCCCTGCCGGAGCCGGTTCTGCCGTTGCCGGCCTTGCCGGACCCGCCTTTTGGATGTGCCATGGTTCCCGTCCCGTTCCCTGCGGCGTGGCGGACTTTTCCAGTCGCAAGACCTGCCACTTTTGCCCGCCGCGCCCATTCTCGCGGAGCGGCCGGCGGCCCACAAGGGCACGTCCACCCGGGACAACGGGAACCCGGGCTCCTATGCTGGGGCCATGGAACCCCCAGCCCGGACAGCGATGCAGCCCATCCTCACGCTCACGGTGAACCCCGCCCTGGACGTCAGCACCGCGACAGAGGAGGTCATCAGCGGCCACAAGCTGCGCTGCCACACCAGCCGGCTGGATCCGGGCGGCGGCGGCATCAACGTGTCCCGGGTGGTGCAACGCCTGGGCGGGCGGACCCTGGCTGTCTACACCGCCGGCGGACCTACCGGCGAGGCGTACCGCCGGCTGATCGAAGCAGAACGCGTCCCCACCCTCGCCGTGCCCATCCAGGGCAGTACCCGCGAGGACTTCACCGTCGACGAGACGACGACGGGCAGGCAGTTCCGCTTCGTGCTGCAGGGCCCCGAACTAAGTGAGCCCGAGTGGCGTCTGTGCCTGGCGCTCGTGGCGGATTCGATCCCGGTGGGCGGGTACGTTGTGGCCAGCGGCAGCCTCCCGCCCGGCGTGCCGGAGGACTTCTACGCCCAGGTGGCCCGGCTTTCTCGCCTGCATGGTGCGCGGTGCATCGTGGACGCCTCCGGCCCGGCCCTGTCTGAGGCCCTCGCCGAGGGGGTGTTCCTGGTGAAGCCAAGCCGGCGCGAGCTGGGGCTGCACGTCGGTAAACCCCTGGACAGCGCCGAGAGCCAGGTTGAGGCGGCCAGGGCGCTGGTGGCGGACGGCTCCGCGGAACACGTTGCCCTGACCCTGGGCGGAGAAGGGGCCGTGCTCGCCTTGGCGTCGGGCGTTCTCCGGATGGCTGTGCCCCAGGTGACGGTCCGCAGCACCGTCGGGGCCGGTGACAGTTTCCTGGCCGCGTTCGTGCTGCGCCTGGCGCAGGGCCGCACGCACGAGGAGGCGCTCCGGGCCGCCGTCGCCGCCGGAAGCGCCACGGTGACGACGGCCGCCACCGAGCTCTGCCACCGCGAGGACGTGGAGCGGCTGGAGGCCGGACTCGCCGCCCAGGCCCGGGACGGAAGCGCCTGACCTACCGCGCCGCCGCGACCACCGCCTGCTGGCCGGGGCAGGAGCCGAGGATCCGTTTCATGGCGTCCTTCTCCGCCGGCGTGACCCACAAACGGTACGCCGCCTTGACGGAGATCTGCCGGGCGACGTAGTGGCAGCGGAAGTTCTTGTTGGGCGGGAGCCAGGTAGCGGCGTCGGAGGCGCTCTTGTCCTGGTTGGCGGAGCCGTCGACGGCGATCAGGTTCAGCGGATCGTTCGCCAGGTGCTCGCGCTGTGCAGGTGTCAGCTGCTGGGCCCCCTTTTGCCAGGCATCCCCCAGCGCCACGACGTGGTCGATCTGCACCGCTGCGCTGCTTTCGGCTCCCCGGCGGAAGGTTGCCTCATGGCCGGTATAGGGTTCCCGGAACGATCCGGCGGCCACCAGGCAGCGGGACCCCGCGGTGAACGTGGCGTCTGCCAGGTCGCGGCGGAGGATGTCATTGCGCGTGTCGCAGCCGTTGCGGTCGACGTCCAGCCACGCCTGGCCGAAGGCGCTGCGGTCGTAGTTGTCCCGGCTGGCCCGGCCCTTGACCGGGAGCGTGTCCAGCAGCGCCGCGGCGGAACCCGAAGGGACCTGCCGCACGGAGGTGACGGCCTCCATCCAGCCGGGAGCCAGCACTGGCGCCTCGCTGGGTCCGTCTGCCGGCGGCCCAACGGCGGCGAACTGTCCTGCGGTGAAGAACCAGCCGAGCCCCGCAACAACAGCCAGGGCAGCGGCAGCCAGCAGCGCCCACGCCTGGCGGGACCGCCGTCGTTCCTTCCGGAACTCCGCCCACGTGAGCGTCATGCCGGCTCCGGGACGGAGCGAAAACTCTCCACCCCAAAAGCCTAGGCCGCTCCCCCAATGCTGCCGGGGTTGTCCACAGCGTGGAGGACGAGTGCGCCTGTCAATTCTCTTTTGTCACCCGGATGAGGTCCTCGTTGGCGAGGGCCGCCAGCGATTCGAGCTGCTGGACCCTCGCGTCATCGACGTCACCGGCGGCGTGCTTCGCGCGGGCGTCGTCGAGGAGCCGTTTGGCTTCCTTGGCGTTCCGCCGCGCGACATCCAGCGCATGTTCCAGGGTGGTTTCGTGCTCCACTGCTGAGTTCTGTTCCATTGCACCATTGTGGTGCCCTTCCCCGGCCGATTCCAGAGGATCGGCCGGGAAAGACAGAACAGGACAGCTTTCAGGGCCGGAGCGTCAGGCCGTGACCTCAACGGGCAGGCCGGCAGCCTCCAGGGTGGCGGCCGCGTCCTTGGCGGGGAACGACGGCGGGTTCACGCCGGCCATTTCCTCCATCACGCGGACCACCTGGCAGCTGTAGCCGAACTCGTTGTCGTACCAGACGTAGAGGATGACGTTCTTGTCGTTGGAGATGGTGGCGAGGCCGTCGACGATGCCGGCGCGGCGTGAGCCGACGAAGTCGGTGGAGACCACCTCGGGCGAATCGATGTAGTCGATCTGCTTGCGGAGGTCCGAGTGCAGCGACATTTCCCGCAGGTAGTCGTTGACCTCATCCTTGGTGGTGCCGTTTTCCAGGCTCAGGTTCAGGATGGCCAGCGACACGTCCGGGGTGGGGACCCGGATGGAGCTTCCGGACAGCTTGCCCAGGAGCTCCGGCAGGGCCTTGGCCACCGCGGTGGCGGCACCGGTCTCGGTGATGACCATGTTCAGCGCCGCGGAGCGGCCGCGGCGGTCACCCTTGTGGAAGTTGTCAATCAGGTTCTGGTCGTTCGTGAAGGAGTGGACGGTCTCCACGTGGCCGTGCACCACGCCGTAGCGGTCGTTGATGGCCTTCAGGACCGGGGTGATGGCGTTGGTAGTGCAGGAGGCGGCCGAGACGATGGTGTCCGAATCGGTGATCGCGGTGTGGTTGATGCCGTGCACGATGTTCTTCAGCTCGCCCTTGCCCGGAGCGGTGAGCAGCACGCGGGCCACGCCCTTGCTCTGGAGGTGCTGCGACAGGCCCTTGGCGTCGCGCCAGCGTCCCGTGTTGTCAACAACCAGGGCGTCGTGGATGCCGTAGGCGGTGTAGTCCACGGTCGCGGGGTTGTCCGAGTAGATGACCTGGATCTGGACACCGTTGGCGGTGATGGTGTCGTTCTCGGTGTCCACCTTGATGGTGCCTTCGAAGGAACCGTGGACCGAGTCGCGGCGCAGGAGGCTTGCGCGCTTGGCGAGGTCGTTGTCCGACCCGCGGCGGACCACGATGGCGCGCAGCCGCAGGCCGTGCCCGCCGCCGGCCTTTTCGATCAGGAGGCGGGCCAGGAGCCGGCCGATGCGGCCAAAGCCGTAGAGAACGACGTCGGTGCTGGTGCGGTCGTCGCCGCCGCGCTTGCCGACCACCTCGGCGAGTTCCTTCCGGAGGAACTCATCCAGGCTGGCGCCGTTGCCTTCAACCCGGTACTTCTCGGTGAGGCGGGCGATGTCGATCGCCGCGGCGCCGAGATCCAGCTTGGTCAGGGCGTCCAGCAGAGGAGCGGTCTCCTCGAGGCGCAGTTCTTCCTTGCTCATCCGGCGGGCGAAGCGGTGCGCCTTGAGGATGTTCATGGTGGACTTGTTGATCAGGCTGCGGCCATGGATGGACGTCACCACGTTGTTCTCACGGTACAGCCGGCCGATCACCGGGATCATGGCCTCGGCGAGCGCCTCCCGGCCCATCCACGTATCAAGACAAGAATCTGACGTCTGGCTCACAGAAATACCTTCCTAGAATCCACCACATACGCCCTCGTATGCGGAAGTCGGCTGCCGGAGGTTGTCCGGCACCTCGGCGCCGGGGATTCGGTCCACCCCGGGGCGCCTGCGACGAGCAAAGAAAAACCGCCGGCTGCGAACGCAGACCCGGCGGCAGAACTTCTACGTTCACCATCCATTCTACGGGCGGACGGGCAGGACCCGTGCCCGGCCGTGCGTGAATTGACTCACACCGGTTCCTGCCCCGCTAGGCTGGGGCGATGGTCAAGATGGGGTTACTGGTACTAGCCGTTGTGCTGTGCACCGGCTGCGCGGCGGCCGGCCAGGGAGCGCCGGACGGGTCGCCGTCGCCGGGGCCGCCGTCGGATGCCCGTCCCGGAGTTCCGACGGCGGCCGGGTTCACCCTGGTGGCGCACCGGGGCGGCGCGCTGGTCTACCCGGAGTCCTCGGCGGAAGCCTTCGATGCCGTCAGCAAGACGGCGTTTCCCATCGAGACGGACCTCCGCCAGCTCCGGGACGGCACGCTTGTCCCGCTGCATGACGACGCCGCCGAACGCACCATGACGGGAGTCACCGGCCGCCCGGGCGACATCACTCCGGCCCAGTGGGGAGCGGCCCGGATCAGGCACCCGGCGGGCGGCGCCGAGGGCACACCCACCACATGGGAAGAAATGCTGGATCTGTACGGCGGCCGGAACGTCCTGGTCCCCGAGGTGAAGGACCCCGCCATCGACCTCGCTGCCTTTGCGCAGTCCATCCTGCGGCGCGGCATCCAGGAGAAAGTGGTGGTGCAGACCTTCAGCTTCCCCGCAGCCCAGGCGCTGGCCGGGCACGGCCTGCAGGTGCTGTACCTCGTGAGGGACGGCGACGAGCCCGATCCGGCGTCGATCACTGCAGCCGGAATCGGGCATGTGGGCCCGCACAAGGGCATCAGCCCGGAGTACCTGCAGCGGCTGAAGGACTCCGGCCTGACCGTGTGGCCCTACACGGTCAACGATGCCGCAACCGCGTCCCGGCTGCGGGCCGGCGGTGCCGACGGAGTCTTCACCGATACCCCGTGGGAGCTGGCAGAGCAGCTGGAAACGCGCTGATCCGGCCCCGGCTTCAGCAGAAACGTTCTAGTTGGCGTCCGCGAGGATCATATCCGCCGCCTTTTCCGCGATCATGATGGTGGGCGCCTGCGTGTTGGCACTGACCAGGCGCGGCATGATCGAGGAGTCGACAACGCGCAGACCCTCAAGCCCGTGGACGTTCAGTCGCGGCGAGACGACGGACTGGTCAGTGGTTCCCATGGCGCAGGTGCCCACCGGGTGGTACGACGTCCGCCCGTAGGACCGTACGAAGTTCACGTACTCGTCGCGGGTTTCCACGCGTGTGCCGTCGCCGATGCGCTCCGCCTTGACCAGCGACGCCATGGACGACTGGCTCATGATCTCGCGGCTTTGCTTTACCCCGGCGATGGACATCTCAAGATCGTAGTCATCGGCGAGGTAGTTCGGGTCGATGAGCAGTGGCTTGCTGGGGTCGGAGGATGAGGGCCGGACCGTTCCCCGGCTGCGGGGCCGCAGGAAGTAGGAATTCAGTGTGGCCCCGAACCCGGGCTTCAGTGCCTCCGCGGCCGTCCCCACCCGGGCTGCCGGCAGGAAGTGGAACTGCAGGTCGGGGCTCTTCTCGTCCGTGTTGGCGTAGCTGAACCCCCCTGCCTCGACCAGCGTTGAGGCAAAAGGGCCCGACCGGAAGGCCAGGTACTCGACGCCGGCCAGCACCGTCGCCGGCCGCACCTGGTTGAGCCGGTCCAGGCTGTGGTAATCCCTGAGCTCGTAGACAATGTCGACGTCGCAATGGTCATGCAGGTTCTTGCCGACGCCCGGCAGCGCATGGACGGTGTCGATGCCGGCGGCCGCCAGGTCCGCCGGGTCGCCGATGCCGGAGAGCTGCAGCAGCTTGGGCGAACCGAAGGCGCCGGCCGAGACAATCACCTCGCGGTTGGCGCTGTACGTCCGCAGGCTGCCGCCCTCGATCGCCTGGATCCCGACGGCCCTGCCGTTCTTGATGATCACCTTGGAAACGGTCACATTGGCGCGGACAGTCAGGTTGGGCCGCTTCCGTGCGGGTTTGAGGTAGGCCACCGCAGCACTGCACCGGCGGCCGTTCTTCGTGGTGGTCTGGTAAAAGCCCACACCGTACTGGTCGGCGCCGTTGAAGTCGCTGTTGTAAGGCAGCCCGAACTCCTGGCCGGCCTTGACGAACGCCGCCGACAGCTTGTGCGGCCGCTGCGGGTCGGAAACCCCGAGCGGGCCGTCGGTCCCGTGGTGCGGTGCCGAGAGCCGGCTGTTCGATTCGGAGCGCACGAAGTACTCGTTCACCTCGCAGGCGGACCAGCCCTCACAGCCGAAGTCAGTCACCCAGCTGTCGTAGTCCTCAGCGACGCCGCGGGTGAAGACCTGCGAGTTGATGGAGCCCCCGCCGCCCAGGACGCGGCCCTGCGTGAGCGGGATGCAGCGCCCGTTGCTGTGCTGCTGCGGGATGCTGGCGTAGTCCCACTGGTAGGGGCTGCCTTTCAGCTTCGGAAAGCCCGAGGGGACGTGGATGAAGGGGTGGCGGTCGGATCTGCCTGCCTCAAGCAGCAGGACCCGGATCGAGGGATCTTCGCTGAGCCTGCCGGCCAGAACGCTGCCGCCGCTGCCGCCCCCGGCAATCACATAGTCATATGCTGCGTCATCCGGCATTCTGGCTCCTATGCTGTTCGCAAAATCCACCGTCGCTTGAAGCGTTCCTTGCAGTCTCTGGTTAGGCAGAAGGGATGTCAAGCAATCAGTTTGGCCCGCAGTACCGCGGGAGGAGGCCGGCGGGGCCGGAAAAGCGTCCCGGCGGGCCGGAACCGGGCGCAGGAATCGCGAGCCCGCGGCGCCGCGCTGGCGCAACCGCAACTATTCAGTAGTGGGATGGGTTGACCGATACGCCGGGTTCTGTGTTCCCGCGCCGTTACCAGCGCGGGAGTAGCGGCCATCCATCTACGAACGCCGTTGCCGACGCCCTCCAGCAGCCTACCCGGGCACTCGGGCGGGCAGCCCTCAAACGTGCCCTGTCTGGCCTTGCTCCGGGTGGGGTTTACCTAGCCTTCCCGGTCACCCGGGAAGCTGGTGGTCTCTTACACCACCGTTTCACCCTTACCTGCCCTGCCGCGCGTGCAGGCACGCGCCGCATGCAGGCGGTCTGTTCTCTGTGGCACTGGCCTGCGGGTTACCCCGAGTGGGCGTTACCCACCACCCTGCCCTGCGGAGCCCGGACGTTCCTCGAGCCACTTGCGTGACGCGCGGCCGCCTGGTCAACCCATCCGCAGTCCATTCTACGGTCAGCGCAGACCTGTCCTGCGACACCACGGGCGGCCGGGCCTAAGATCGGGGCATGGATCCGTCCGTCCTGTCCCGGCGCCGGCTGCTGCAACTGGCCGCAACTGTCTCGACAGGGGTGAGCACGGCCGCGCTCACGGCGTGCACGGCCGGGCTCACCCCTGTCGAGACGGACTCCCCCACCGGCCCGGCGGCGGACCCGGCTCCAGCGCGGCCCGCCCCTGTGGCCGTCCGCACCAGCACGGGCCAGTTTGTCTCGGCCTACCGGCCCGGGGTCGCCACGCACTGGTCCCTCGCCGCTCCCGAAATGCCGCCCGGCAGCGCGCAGCCCGAACTGCCCGTGGCGATATTTCTGCATGGACTCGGCAGCGACCACTCCGCCCTGCTGCAGGGCCTCGCCGCCGACGAGGCCCTGCGGCGGCACCTCGACGCCGGCGGGGCGCCGATGGCGCTCGCTGCCGTGGATGGCGGGGACAACTGGTGGCACGCCCGCGCGAACGGCACCGACACCCAGGCGATGCTGGTGCAGGAATTCGCGCCGTTCCTCGGCCAGCGGGGCTACGACCTCGGCAGCATCGGTCTCTTCGGCCTCTCGATGGGCGGTTTCGGCTCGCTCCTGCTCGCCTCCCAAGGCCGGCTGCCCGGCGTCCGGGCCGTCGCGGCCATGAGTCCGGCCGTGTGGGACAACTACGACTCGGGGATGGAAGGCGCCTTCGACGGGCCGGCCGACTTCGCGGCCAACGACGTGTTCGCGCTCCGGCCCCGGCTCGCGGCGCTGCCCACGAGGATTGATTGCGGCACCGGGGACGAACTTGCCGCCACCGTTCGTGCCTACCGCGCCGGACTGCCGGGCCCCGTCGAGGGCGGGTTTCAGCCCGGCGGGCACAACGACAGCTACTGGCGTTCGATCATGCCCGACGTGCTGGCCTTCCTGGGCCGCCACCTGGCCTGAGCCCGCGACAGGATGGCACCGCTAAGATTGACCGGTGCTGATTCTGCTCCCGCCCTCCGAAGGCAAGACCCCCGCCACGGCCGGCGACACCATCGACTGGTCCGCCCTGAGCTTTCCCGCGCTGAACGCCTGCCGGGCCAAGGTGCTGGACGGGCTCGGAACGGTCAGCGCCCACCAGGACGCGCTGTCGCTCCTGGGCGTGGGGCCCTCGCTGCAGGCCGACGTCGACCGCAACACCCGGCTGCACGCCGAGCCGGCGGCCCCCGCCCACCAGGTCTACTCCGGCGTTCTGTACGACGCACTGGGCTACGACACCCTGACGCCGGCGCAAAAACGCAGGGCCGATGAGTCTGTCCTGGTGATTTCCGCGCTCTGGGGAGCCATCCGCTTCGGCGACTGTGTGCCCGCCTACCGGCTCTCCATGGGGACCGCACTGCCCGACGTCGGACGCCTTGCGTCGTTCTGGAAGCCGCAGCTCACGGCTGCCCTCGCGGCGGCCGTGGACGGTGAGCTGCTGGTGGACTGCCGCTCCAGCACGTACGCCGCGGCGTGGGCTCCCCCGCCGCAGCAAACCGTTGCCGTGAACGTGTTCACCGAGGCGGGCGGCGTGCGGAAGGTGGTCAGCCACTTCGCCAAACACACCCGCGGCGAGCTCGCCCGGCACCTGCTGGTCCGGCGGGGCAAGGCGCCGCAGACCCCCGCGCAGCTTCACAAGGCCGCGGCCGAGAAGTGGACCGCGGAACTCGTCGAGGGCACAGCCCGGAAGCCGCACGCCCTCAACATCATCCTGCCCGGCTAGCGGTACAACCCGCCGGCGGTCAGGCGGGCCCTAGGCCCATTCGGCGGAGCGGACCAGAATGCAGCCGGAGTCCGGGCAGAAGACGATGTCGTCCTCCGCCGCGGCCTTGATGTCGGCGAGGTCGCCCGGGCTCAGCTGCATGCCGGACCCCTCGGACGTTCCATGGAAAAGGCGGGCCGCGCCGACCCCGCGCTTGGCCAGGGTCTTCTCGTACACAGCCAGCAGTCCGGCGTCCAGGCCGTCGGCGAATTCGGCACGCTTGCCGCGCACCACGGTGGCCTCGGCGGCGATCTCGGCGAGCTTCTCGTCGAGTTCGGCACGGATGGCACCGAAGGAGCCCTGGATGTCGTCCACGATCTGCTGCTGGGAGGCCTGGCGCAGGCGGAGGGAATCGAGTCGCTCCAGGACTTCCAGTTCCACGTCCTCAAGGTCGGAGCGGCGCTTGTTCAGGGAGACGAGGTCGCGCTGCAGGGCCACCAGGTCCTTGGACAGCCCGGTGCCGCTGTTGAGCCTGGCCTCGTCGCGTTCAATCCTGGACGCCACCTGCTCCACGTCCGCTTCGGCGCGCTTGAGCTCGAGTTCGGCGTCGTGGACGGCCACTTTCGCGGCACCGAGTTCGCCGTTGGCCACGGCGAGGGCGGCTTCGAGATCGGTGATCCGGGAGTCGCTTTCAAGGCTTCGGCGGCGGTTGAACAGGGACTTGAGCTTCGCATCGAGTCCCTGCAATTCGAGCAACTTCAACTGTTCCGCCGGTGCTGCCTTGGCCACTATTTACCTCCGCTTGTTCCCTGCCGGCCGGAGCCGGGCGCCTACGCGGCGCTCCCTAGACTCTAGCGCCTAGCGTACTCCCCGGCCTCGCTGCGCCCACTTGGGCCCTTCGCACGCCAGGCTTAGCCCGGAGTCAGAATGAAGTCCCACGGGTCACTGTTGGTGGTGCTGACCCGGATTTCAACGTCGTGGCCCTGGTCGCTCAGCACGTTGCCCAGCGCCTCGGCGGCGGCCGGCAGCCACAGCCATTCGCTGGCGAAGTGTGAAACGTCGATCAGGTAGGGCCGGTCGTTGACCGCCGCCTCGCGGGCTTCCGACGCCGGGTGGTGCCGGAGGTCCGCCGTCAGGTACACGTCGGCGTTGCTCGCCCGGACCTCGCCGAGGAGCGAGTCCCCGGCGCCTCCGCATACCGCTACACGGCGCACCAGCCCGTCCCGGTCCCCGGAGACGCGCACCCCGCCGGCCACCGCGGGCAGGATGCCGAAGACGCGGGCGGCGAAGTCGCCCAGGGTCACGACCTCGTCGAGGTCACCCACCCGCCCGATGCCCTCTTCCGGCAGGCCGTTCGCCGCCGGGGTCAGCGGCTCGACGTTCTGCAGCCCCAGGGCGTCGGCCAGGACATCCGAGACGCCTCCGACGGCGGAGTCCCCGTTGGTGTGCACGGTCAGGAGGCCCGTCCCTGACTCAATCAGCCGGTGGATGGCCCGGCCCTTCGCGGTGGTCGCCGCGACCGACGTGACCCCCTTGAGCAACAGCGGATGGTGCGTGATGAGCAGCTCGGCGCCGAACTCGATGGCCTCCTCGATCACCTCGAGGGTGGGATCGACGGCGAAAAGGATCCTGCCGACCGGCGCGGACGGATGGCCGGCCACGAGGCCCACCTCGTCCCAGTCCTCAGCGAGCGATTCCGGCCAGAGTTCCTCGACAGCCAGCAGGACGGTGCCCAGCGTGGGAGCCTCGGCAGCGTCCCCGGACCCGTTGCCGGCAGCATCGTTTCCTTCGGCCGGCGTGGCTGAAACGTCGGTGTTTTCAGGTTCCATACCCACATTTTTACCCTATCGGCCGGGCTCCGCCGCAGACGCCGGGAATCATCGGGGCCCTTGAACCATTGAAGAGAGCATGAGAACTTTTGTCCTCGGCGGAGGCTGCTTCTGGTGCCTCGACGCCGTCTACCAGAAAACCAGCGGTGTCAGCGACGTCGTCTCGGGCTACACCGGAGGCCATGACCGCGCCCCGGACTACTACGCCGTCTGCTCGGGAACCACGGGCCACGCCGAAGTTGTGGCCGTGACGTTCGATGAGGAGGTGATCCCCGCGGAGGTCATCCTGGACATGTTCTTCGCGCTGCATGACCCCACCACCCTCAACCGCCAGGGCTACGACGTCGGAACCCAGTACCGCTCCTCGATGTTCTACGAAACGACCGAGGAGAAGATCCTCTTTGAGGAAGCGATCGACCGGAACCAGGCCCTGTGGGCGCACCCGATCGTCACGGAGGTCAGCCGGCTGCCCGTGTTCCACCGGGCGGAGGAAATCCACCAGAACTACTTCGCCAAGTTCCCGGAGCAGGGCTACTGCCAGGTGATCATCAATCCGAAGCTGGCAAAGGCCAGGAAATATTACTCTGCATGGCTTAATGCTTAGCTAGGGTCCGAGAGCCCTCGTTAAGCTGACCTCAATTCCCTCTTCGACAGACAGGCGCAGACACCCATGGCACGGATCTATGACGATGTTACCCAGCTGGTCGGCGGAACCCCGCTGGTCAGGCTCAACCGGCTGAGCGAAGGACTGGACGCCACGGTGGCCGTCAAGCTGGAGTTCTACAACCCGGCCAACAGCGTCAAGGACCGCATCGGCGTCGCGATCGTCGACGCCGCGGAGAAGTCCGGGGCGCTGAAGCCCGGCGGAACCATCGTCGAAGGCACCTCCGGCAACACCGGCATCGCCTTGGCCATGGTGGGCGCTGCCCGCGGCTACAAGGTCATCCTGACCATGCCGGAGACCATGTCCACCGAACGCCGGGTCATGCTGCGCGCCTACGGTGCCGAGATTGTGCTCACCCCCGGGTCCGAGGGCATGCGCGGCGCCGTCGAGAAGGCCCAGGAGATCGTCGCCAACACGGAGAACTCCATCTGGGCCCAGCAGTTCGCCAACGAGGCCAACCCCGAGGTGCACCGCCAGACGACGGCCGAGGAAGTCTGGGCCGACACGGACGGCAAGGTGGACATCTTCGTCGCCGGCGTCGGCACCGGCGGAACCGTCACCGGCGTCGGGCAGGTGCTCAAGGAGCGCAAGCCCGAGGTGCAGATTATCGCCGTCGAGCCGAAGGACTCCGCCATCCTCAACGGCGGCGCACCGGGCCCGCACAAGATCCAGGGCATCGGCGCCAACTTCGTCCCGCAGATCCTCGACACCAACGTGTACGACGAGGTCCTCGACGCCACCCTTGAGGACTCGGTTCGCGTGGCCCGCGACCTTGGCGTCAAGGAAGGCATCCTGGGCGGCATCTCCTCCGGCGCGATCGTGTGGGCTGCCCTGGAACTGGCCAAGCGCCCCGAGAACGCCGGTAAGCTGATTGTTGCTGTTGTGTGCGACTTCGGTGAGCGCTACATCTCCACCGTGCTGTACGACGACATCCGCGGCTGAGTCCCGGCCGTGTCCCCAGAATTCGTAGAAAGGTCTTTGTGAGCTTCTTCGCAAGACTGAAGGAAGACCTCGACGCCGCCCGGTCCCACGACCCGGCGGCTCGAGGTTCTTTTGAGAACTTCTTTGCCTACTCCGGCCTGCACGCGATCTGGCTCCACCGCCTGACGCACAGGATGTGGCAGAACCCGGCGCTGCGGTTCCCGGCACGGCTGGTCTCGCAGCTGGCCAGGTTCCTCACCGGGATCGAGATCCACCCCGGCGCCACGATCGGCCGCCGCTTCTTCATCGACCACGGCATGGGCGTGGTGATCGGCGAGACCGCCGAAATCGGTGAGGACGTCATGATCTACCACGGCGTCACCCTCGGGGGCCGTTCCCTGGCCAAGGTCAAGCGGCACCCCACCATCGAGGACCGCGTGGTGATCGGGGCCGGGGCCAAGATCCTGGGCCCCATCACCATCGGCCGGGACAGCGCCGTGGGCGCCAACGCCGTGGTGGTCAAGGACGCCCCCGCCGAATCGATCCTCACCGGCGTGCCCGCCACGTGGCGGCACCGGGACGCGCAGCGCGAGACCAAGGCCGCCGTCGACCCCGCCGAGTACCTGATCGAATACCGGATCTGACCGGCGGGCCGCCCGGCTCCCGGCGGGGTTACGCGGTAAACCGCTTGTAGATGTTCCAGATGACGACGTCGAAGATCCGGTCCGGGAGCACCCGCCGCAGCAGCAGAATGGCCCGGGCGCCCTTGCCCACGGGATAGCGGGTCTTGGGCTTCGGGGACGTCGCGGCGTGGACGATGGCGTCGGCAATGACGCCCGGGGGCGTCGACATCGTGGAGCCCACCGTGGACGCCAGCGCCGCCGCCACCACCTTTGCCTGGTCCATGTAGGGTCCGTGGCCGGATGTGGCGAGCAGGCTGTCACCGGAGATGGCCCCCCACTCCGATTCGGTCCCGGACGGCTCGATGATGCTCACCTCGACGCCGTGGGGCTGCAGTTCGAGGCGCAGTGAATCGCTGAGGCCCTCGACGGCGAACTTCGTGGCGTGGTACCAGGCACCCAGCGGCTCATACATTTTCCCGCCGATCGAGGACACGTTGATGATCCTCCCCCGCCCCGCGGCCCGCATCCCGGGAACCACCAGCTGGGTCATCCGTGCGAGGCCGAAGACGTTGACGTCGAACTGCCGCCGCCCCTCGGCCAGCTCAACTTCCTCCAGCGAACCGTAGGACCCGTAGCCGGCGTTGTTCACCAGCACGTCCACCCGGCCGTGGGCAGCGATGACCTGCCCGACGGCGGCGCTCATGGAGTCCTCGTCCGTGACGTCCAGCTCCACGACCGTTACACCGTGGGCCTTGAGCGGCTCCATCTTCTCGACCCGGCGGGCGCCGGCATACACGATAAAACCCCGGGCGGCCAGCTTCCAGGCGGCCTCGAAGCCGATGCCGGTGGAAGCTCCGGTGACAAACGCTACGGGCTGGTTCATCTGCTGCACTCCTCGGACGGCGGCGTGGACGGCGGGTGTGGATTCCGGGACGGGGCCCGGGGAAAAACAAACGGCCGGTGCTCCCAGAGTAACGGGAGCACCGGCCGCCGGCGTCAGGGGCCGGAACTAGTGCGTGTCCACTGCCTCGATTTCGGACTTGTCCTCGCCCCAGAGGGTGTGGAAGGTGCCTTCGGCGTCAACACGGCCGTAGGTGTGCGCGCCGAAGAGGTCGCGCTGGCCCTGGATCACGGCGGCCGGAAGGCGCTTGCGGCGGAGGCCGTCGTAGTAGGCCAGCGAGGAGGAGAACACCGGCACCGGGATGCCGAGCTGGACGGCGGTCGAGACCACGCGGCGCCAGGCCGGGAGGACATCGGCGATCGCCTTGGTGAAGGCCGGGGCGAACAGCAGGTTCGCCGGCTTCTCCTCCGCGGCGTAGGCCTTGGTGATTTCCTTGAGCAGCTCGGCGCGGATGATGCAGCCGCCGCGCCACAGGGACGCGATCTCGTCCAGCTTCAGGTCCCAGCCGTATTCCTTGGCGGCGGAGGTGAGCATGTCCAGCCCCTGCGCGTAGGAGACCAGCTTGGAGGCGTACAGCGCCTGGCGGACGTCCTCGACGAAGCTCTCGGGGATCTCGACGTCGGCTTCCGCACCGGCCAGGAGCTCCTGGGCCAGCTTGCGCTGCTCCGTCTGGGAGGACAGGGCGCGGGCGAAGACCGATTCGGCGATGCCCGACGTCGGGGAGCCCAGCTCGAGTGCGGAGATGACAGTCCAGCGGCCGGTGCCCTTCTGGCCTGCGGCGTCCACGACGACGTCGACGAACGGCTTGCCGGTCTTCGGGTCGACGTGGCCGAGGACCTCGGCGGAGATTTCGATCAGGAAGGAGGCGAGGTCGCCCTTGTTCCACTCTTCGAAGATCTTTGCCTGGTCCGCAGGTTCGATGCCCGCGCCGGAGCGCAGCAGGTCGAAGGCTTCACCGATGACCTGCATGTCGGCGTATTCGATGCCGTTGTGGACCATCTTGACGAAGTGGCCGGCGCCGTCGGTGCCGATCCAGGCGCAGCAGGGCTGGCCGTCCACCTGGGCGGCAATTTTTTCCAGCAGCGGGCCGAGGGCGTCGTAGGACTCCCTGGATCCGCCGGGCATGATGGACGGGCCGTTGAGCGCGCCCTCTTCGCCGCCGGAGACGCCGATGCCGACGAAGTGCAGGTCCTTCTTCGCGAGTGCTGCCTCGCGGCGGCGGGTGTCCTCGTAGTGGGAGTTGCCGGCGTCGATGATGATGTCGCCCGGTTCCAGGAGCGGTTCGAGCTGTTCGATCACGGAGTCAACCGGCTTGCCGGCCTTGACCATGATGAGCACGCGGCGCGGCTTCTCCAGCGAGTCGACGAGCTCCTGCAGGGTTTCCGTGCGGACGAAGTCACCGTCGTGGCCGTGCTTGGCCAGGAGCGCGTCGGTCTTCTCGACGGACCGGTTATGCAGGGCAACGGTGAAGCCGTTCCGGGCCAGGTTGCGGGCGAGGTTGGCCCCCATCACCGCAAGGCCGGTGACACCGATGTGTGCTGACATCAAAACTCCAATTCATTCTGTGCAACGAGTGCAGTCCGTGCCGCGCGGAAGGCGGCACTATCTTCTTTGGGATCAGTGGCTGTCAATAAACCATATGTATTTCCACGGGCTACGGGAAAGCAGTGCCCACGTGGCGGAATATGGCGCGTCACAAACAGTCTATGATTTTCGGCGCCCTTTGCGCCGGTCCGGGGCCGTGCGGCAGGTGGCTGACCCCGCGCCGCACTATGCTTACGACTATGTCAACCAGCCTCCACCACCGCGCGATTGAGCACCTCGGCACCCGCATCGTGACGGGCGAGCTCCCGGCCGGCCACATCATGCTCGCCGAGCACCTCGAAGGGGAACTCAAGGTGTCCCGTTCGGTGGTCCGTGAAGCGGTGCGCGTCCTGCAGTCCCTCGGCCTGGTCGAAACGACCAAACGGGTGGGCATCCGGGTGCTGCCGGCCAGCCGGTGGAACCCCTTCGACCCCCAGGTGATCCGCTGGCGCCTCGCCGGCGTCGGACGCGGTGCGCAGCTGCGCTCCCTCGCCGAGCTGCGCACCGCCGTCGAACCCGTGGCCGCCGAACTGGCCGCCGCCAACGCCCCCGAGGAGATCCGCCGCGAACTGGTGGAGGTCGCGCACGCCATGCACGACGCAGGGAAGGGCGGGGACGTGCCCAGGTTCCTTGAGCTGGACATCCACTTCCATTCCCTGCTGCTGACCGGCTCCGGGAACGAGATGTTCGCCAACATGGTGGGCCAGGTGGCCGAAACGCTGACCGGACGCACTGTGCACGGCCTCATGCCGGACCACCCGAACGATTCGGCCCTGCAGTGGCACGTGGATGTGGCCGAGGCGATTGCCGCGGGAAACCCGGCCGGTGCCCGCGAGGCCTCGGAGCGGATCATGCGGCAGACCATCTCCGAGATGGAACCCGAATGGAAGGACCAGCCACGGGTGTTCGTCCCGGTCCCCCGGCCGTAAGCCTCCCCTGCCTGTCGTTACCGGCCCTGCGTCCGGGCCGGTCACGCTCCGGCGTCCGGGCGGAAGTCCAGCAGCACCTTCCCGGAAGCTGCTGAATTCCGGGCCACTTCGAAGGCTTCGAGCCCCTCGCCCAGCGGGAACGTGTGGGTGACCACCGGGTCGACGAACAGCGTCCCGTCGGCGAGCGCCGCAATGACGTCGTCGATTTCGTCGTTGAAGCGGAAGGATCCCAGCAGTTCCAGTTCGCGGGTGATGGCGAGCGAGATCAGGACCGGCTGCGGCCCGGCCGGCAGCAGGCCCACCATGACCACCTTGCCGCCGCGCACTGCCCCCTTGATCGCGGAGGCCAGCCCGTGGTGGCTGCCGGAGGATTCGATGACCACGTCCGCGGCGACGGCTTCGATGGCTTCCGTCTCGTCGCCCCTGAGAACGTGGTCGGCGCCCACGGCGCGGGCTATCTCCAGTGGCCTGGCGTGCATGTCCACGGCCACAATCCGCCGTGCGCCGGCCCGTTTGAGGACCGCCACGGCTAGCGCGCCGATGGGACCGCTGCCGATCACCAGGGCGGTCTTGCCCGCCACGTCCCCGGCGCGCGAGACGGCGTGCCAGGCGACGGCCGCGGGTTCCACCAGCGCGGCGGACCGCAGCCCGAGGTTGTCCGGCAGGGCGCGGAGCATCCGGGCCGGAAGGATTGTGTACCGGCTGAAGGCCCCGTCGGTGTGGGGATAGCGCGCGGCGCTGCCGAGGTAGGTGCAGCCCGGCGAAAGGTTGGGCCGGTCTGCGGGGTATGGGACGGTGCCCGGGCCGGGCGTGGCGGGATGGACGGCCACCCGGGTTCCGGCCGTCGGCCCGGTGCCGTCCGCGGCGGCCTGGAGCACCGTCCCCACGATTTCGTGGCCGAGGATCATGGGCGCCTTGAGGACGGATTCGCCGGCGGCGCCGTGCAGCCAGTAGTGCAGGTCCGAGCCGCAGATGCCGCCGAAGGCCACCTCAATCACAGCCTCGTCGGACGCCGGGGCGGCGAGGGGGATGTCTTCTATACGGAGGTCGCCCGCGGCATGGGCCACCACTGCGGCCGCGGTGGCCGGAAGGAGCGCTGCGCCGGCCATCAGACCACCACCGTCATTCCGCCGTCGATGAAGATGGTCTGCCCGTTGACGAAATTCGAGCCGTCGGACGCGAGCCAGACGGCCGGGCCGGCCAGGTCCTGCACCGTCCCCCACCGGCGCGCCGGGGTCCGGCCCAGGATCCAGGCGTTGAACTGTTCGTCATCCACCAGGTTCTGGGTCATTTCAGTGTGGATGTAGCCTGGCGCGATGCCGTTGATCTGCAGCCCGAAACCTGCCCATTCGGCTGTCATGACACGGGTCAGGTTCCGCAGGCCGCCCTTGGCCGCGACGTAGGGCGCGATGGTGGGGCGGGCCAGGTCCGTCTGGACGGAGCAGATGTTGATGATTTTGCCCCGGCCGCGCGGAATCATGTGCCGGGCGGCCTCCCGCCCCACGAGAAAGGCGCTGGTCAGGTCGGTGGCGATGACGCGTTCCCAGTCGGCGACGTCGAGCTCCAGCATGGGGACCCGGTGCTGGATGCCGGCGTTGTTGACCAGGATCTCCAGCGGCCCGATGGTGTCTTCCACCCATGCGATGCCCCGTGCCGCCTCGGCGTCGCTGGTGACGTCGAACGCGCAGCTGGCGATCCGGCCGGGCGGGTAGTCGACGGCCATGGCGGTTTCGGCGGCCTTCAGCCGTTCGGGGTTGACACCGTTGAGCACCACGGTTGCCCCGGCGTCGGCCAGGGCGCGGGCCAGGGCGTTGCCGATCCCCCGGCTGGAGCCGGTCACCAGTGCGGTCCGGCCGGTCAGGTCAAAGAGTCCACTCATGCGTTTGCTGGTCCTTACTTGGTGTTGGCTGTGATGGTGGCTGCCGCGCCGTCTGTCGTGTCGCCTGCACTGCCGCCTCCGGCGGCGCCGCTGAGGTTGGCGATGGCCTGCCGCACCACGGCGAGGTCCCGGTCCCCCAGTCCCTGGCGCGTCAGTTCTGCGTAGAGGTCCACTCCGGCGGCGGCCATGGGCACCGCGGCATCGACGGCGCGGGCGCTCTCGAGCACAAAGGACAGGTCCTTGTGCATGAACTTGGCCGGCCCGGTCGGCTCGTAGTCTTTGGCGGCGAGCCGCGGGCCCACGATCTCAAGGACCCGGCTGCCGGCCAGGCCGCCGGCGAGGACGCCGTAGAGGGCGTCAACGTCCATGCCGGAACGTTCGGCGAGTTCGGCGGCCTCGGCGAGTGCCGCCGTCGTGGTCCCGACGATGAGCTGGTTGCACGCCTTGGCCAGCGAGCCGGAGCCCAGCGGACCCAGCCGCCGGACGGTGCTGCCCATGGCGCTGAACAGCGGAAGGAGCCGCTGGAAGTCTTCCTCGGAGGCACCGGCCATGATGGCCAGGGTTCCTGCAACGGCGCCGGCGGTGCCGCCGCTGACGGGGGCATCGACCACGACGGCGTTTCCGCCGCTCGCCTGGTCCACCCGCGCCCCGAATTCCTTCACCGCGGCCGGCGAGACGCTGCTCATGACCACCACGAAGGTCCCCGCGGCGGGAGGGTTGCGGGACCAGGCGGCCAGAAGCGGTGCGGCGGCGTCCTCGATGTAGGACAGGTCCGGCAGCATAAAGATGACCACCGGCGCGTCGCGGAGTTCCTCGACGTGGGCAACCCCTGACCCGCCGAGGGCCTCAAACTTCTCCAGCGCCGCCGCCGACCTGTTCCAGGCGCGGACCGCCCAGCCCGCAGCGAGGAGGTTTCCGGCCATGGGCGCCCCCATCAGGCCCAGTCCCACAAACCCGGCTTCCTTCCGGTCCATATGCATTCCGCCTCACTCCGTTGTGGTTTCTGCCGGTGAATTTCAACAATCTGTTCAATATCCTAGCCCCCATTCAGTATGATGAACACTATGACGACTCAAACCACCGTCGCGATCGCCGTCCCGCTCGAAGCAGAGTTTGTGGAGCGCATTCGCGCCGTAGATCCCTCCGTGACCGTCCTCTACGAGCCGGACCTGCTGCCTCCGGAGCGCTACCCCGCCGACCACGCCGGTGATCCCGCGTTCCGCCGGACGCCGGAACAGGAGGAGCGGTACTGGGACATGCTCAACAAGGCCCAGGTGCTGTACGGCTTCCCGAACGAGAGCCCCGCGGGCCTCGCCAGGATCGCCGAAAGCAGCGCGCACCTGGAGTGGATCCACGCCATGGCCGCCGGCGCCGGCGGTGCAGTGAAGGCTTCCGGGTTGGACGCACAGGCGCTGCAGAAACTCAAGGTGACCACCTCGGCCGGCGTCCACGCGCTGCCCCTCGCCGAGTTCGCCGCCCTCGGGATCCTGAACGGCTTCAAGCGCAGCGCCGAGCTGGCCCAGGACCAGGCGGCCCGGAACTGGCCGGAAATCCGCACCCCCACGCGCCTGGTCAACGGCTCACACCTCGTGATCACCGGGCTGGGCGAGATCGGCGTCGAGACGGCGCGGATCGCCCGCGCCCTCGGCATGAGCGTCAGCGGCACCAAGAGGACGGTGGAGCCCCTCGACGGAATCCAGGAGGTCACGGACAACCACGGCCTCCCGGGCCTGCTCGCCACGGCGGATGCGGTGGTGAACACGCTTCCGGGGACGCCGTCCACCGAGAAGCTTTTCAACCGCGACGTGTTCGCGGCCATGAAGCCGGGAACGGTGTTCGTGAATGTGGGCCGCGGCACCGTTGTGGACGAGGAAGCGCTGCTGGAGGCGCTCGGGAACGGCCAGGTGTCCTATGCGTGCCTCGACGTTTTCGCCGTCGAACCGCTGCCGGCGGACAGCCCGCTGTGGAGCCACCCGAAGGTCATGGTGTCGCCGCACACCTCGGCCCTCAGCGCGGCGGAGAACCGGCTGATCGCCGAGCGCTTCTGCAGCAACCTGCGGACGTTCCTCGACGGCGGCGAACTCCCCCACCTGGTGGACACGGTCCACTTCTACTAGGCCGCCCCGGGGCCCGCAGCCCTGGTGCAGCGGACAAAGAATCGGCCCTTCCGGCATCGGAGGGGCCGATTTTTTGTGGGCGGGGTGCGGAAGGACTCACGCCGCGTCGCCTGCCCCCTGCCCCTTGCCCCTTGCCGGCGACGCGTCCCGCGCCCGGCCTGCGCTGAGTTTCCGTCCCGGCGACCCACGTCGTGCCCGACGACGCGCATCCTGCCCAGCGCGCCGGTACTCCCGCATCGCACAGACCTTGCCGCGTCATAAGGCACTTTGCGCGTCGCCACACCCCACCAATGCCCGCGATCACTATCCCGCGCTGCGGTTGCTGACCGGCGCCGCACATCCCGGTGCCGGACGCCCCTGCACACCCCAAAACGCCCCGGAACAACAGAAGACCGTGGCCCCTTCCTGGTCGGAAGGGGCCACGGCCTTGCCGGGCTGTCAGCGGCCTGACGTGCCAGGCGGCTAGCTGGCGTCCTCGATGAGGAGGAGGTCGCGTCCCACAGTCTCGGGCGTGAAGAACGTCGTGACAAAGGAGATCAGAGCCAGCACCAGCGAGTAGATGCCAAGCACCAGCCAGGAGTGGCCGGTCACCGCCAGGAGCGCCGCACCCACCAGCGGAACGAGCCCGCCAGCCATCACGGCAGAGATCTCGCGGCTCATGGCTACGCCGGTGAAGCGGTACCGCGACCCAAAGAGCTCGGGCAGGAGCGGGCACTGCGGGCCGAGCATGGACTGGACGCCCAGGGCAATGCCCACAACCATCACGACCCACACCAGGGTGACGTTGCCCAGAGTTACGAGGTAGAACGCCGGCAAAGCGATGAGCGCCTGGAACAGCGCCCCATAGCGGTAGACAGGCACCCGGCCGAACCGGTCAGACAGCGCACCGAACGTCACGACCATCACGGCGGCGAAACCGGCCGCAATGAGCAGGCCCACCGGGCCGATGAACTTGTCCCCCGGGAACACCCCATCCTTGGCTGCCAGGAAGGCAATGAGGAGGGCCGAGTAGATGGAGGAGTTGCCGTTTTCACCCATGCGCAGGCCGATGCCGATCAGGGTGTTTTTCTTGGAGTGCTTCCAGAGCTGGCCAATGGGGTTCTTGGCGACGTTCTTGTGCTTCTCGAGTTCCTGGAAGACAGGGGTTTCCTTCAGCCGCAGCCGGATGAAGACGGCCACCGCGATCAGGAGCACGCTGGCCAGGAACGGCACCCGCCACAGCCAGCCCTCCAGCGTGGCCTTGTCCGCCATGGCAATAAGCGCAAAGGTTCCGGCACCAAGCAGTGTGCCCAGCTGGATACCGACGAAGGGAAGCGCAGCGAAGAATCCGCGACGGCGGCGCGGCGCCACTTCGGAAATCAGCGTGGTGGCGCCGGCCTGCTCTGCGCCCGCGCCCAGGCCCTGGAGGATGCGCAGGGTGACCAGAAGGACGGCTCCCACCATCCCCGCCTGTTCAAAGGTGGGCAGCAGGCCGATGGCGAAGCTGGCCGTACCCATCAGGCCAATGGTGAGGATGAGGACCATCTTGCGGCCGAACCTGTCGCCGATGTAGCCAAAGAGCATTCCGCCGAAGGGACGGGCCGCGAATCCGACGCCGTAGGTGGCGAAGGATGCGATCAGTGCGCCGTCGTCGCCAAGCGGCTTGAAGAACAGCGGCCCGAAGATCAGGGCCGAGGCCAGGCCATAGATGTAAAAGTCGTAGTACTCCAGTGCCGAGCCGACGGAGCTGGCAAGAGTTGCCCTCCGCAGCTGGTCCGGTTCGACGACGGCGCCGTCAGCTTCAGCAAGCTGTGTAGTGGTACTGGTAGACACAAGCACTCCCTCAAGGACACCCCAGACCCCCGTTGGCCTGGTGGGTGCGAACAACCCCGGAGGGGATGATCACCATGTTGAACAGCGTACAACATAGTGATCACCTAGCCAATGTGTCATCTGATTTATTTTTTGTTCCCCTGATTTGCCGGGCAAAGGTGTCCTTTTAGCCCATGGGATTGCCCAGAGACCGGGCCAGCTCCTTGAGTTCTTTGACCATCTGCGCGCCCTGGTCTTCGGAATAGGTGGCCTTCAGCGCGGTCACGGAGAGGCCCAGGCTCGGGCCGTGGGCACCCCGTGTCGGGACTGAGACGGCAAGGCAGACGACGCCCGTTGTCGATTCCTCGTCCTCGAAGGCGTAGCCCTGTTCCCGGATGACCTCGAGCTGCGCCTTGAGTTCGGCCCCGGTCCGCAGAGATTTCGGCGTCAGGACGGGCAGCTCGGCGTCGTCCGGGAACATTTCCGCAACGTCATGGTCATGCAGGCGCGCGATCAGGGCTTTGCCCACGGCGCAGAGGGACACCGGCATCCTGTCGCCGATATTGGACGTCAGGCGCACGGCGGGGTGGCCCTCATAGCGGGCCAGGTAAATGACGTTCGTTCCGTCCAGCATGGCGATGCGGACCGTTTCGCCGGACAGCGTCGGCGCCTGTTCGCAGAACCGGTAAAACTCCTGGACCTCGTCGAGGCGGCTGAGGTAGGCCGCGCCAAGCTCGACCAATTTGCGTCCCAGTGTGAACTCCGCACCCTGGCGGTTGATTAGCCGGGCTTCCTCAAGCGCAAGGAGGAGATTCGACGTCGACGATTTGGGGATGCCCAGCTCCCGCGCGAGATCACTGAGCGTCAGGCGCCCGGTCGCGGACGCCGCCAACGCCTCCAGCACGGCCGCCGCGCGGGTAACTGCCGGCGCGGGCGATGCGCTCCCCAGCCCATCGGAGGTTCGGGAAACTCGGGAATCGGCCATGATTCTCCTTCAAATATCGCGTGTGGATCGCAGGCGCCAGCAATGGTGTCCATTCAGCTGAACAGTAACCATCATAATGTCTGGATCAACTGAGCCCCCACACCCGACGGCGGCCGGCCCCGGCGGTGGCCGAATTGCGGAGACGTTGGCCCCGGGAACCATCCTTGGGCGGGACCCGAGCCGTGTTGGGAATCAGAGCCCTGCGACAACCGGATTCGTGAGTTCCCCGACGCCCGCAATCCGGCAGGTGACGGTGTCACCGGGAACGATGCGAGCGCATTCGGCCGGGAATCCGGTGAGCACCAGGTCGCCGGGATGAAGGGTCATAAAAGAAGTCAGGTAGACCAGGATTTCGTCCACCCCCCAGCCCAGATCGGCCGTAGTGGCCGGCCTAAGGTCCACGCCGTTGTGCGTGATGCCGATGGCAAGGCCTGCGGCATCGAGGCCGGTGACGATCCATGGCCCCGCCGGCGTGAACGTGTCCTGGCTCTTGGCGCTGATCCAGAGCTGGTCGGTTTTCTGCAGATCCCTGGCAGAGACGTCGTTTCCGATGGTGTAACCGAGGATAGCGGTGTGCGCGTTGTCGAGGGTGAGTCCCCGAACCTTGCTCCCGATGACAACCGTCAGTTCCGCTTCCGGCTCGACGTGCCCCACGGCCGGTCCCAGTTCTATGGCATCGCCCGGACCCACCACGCTGGTTGCTGCCTTATGGAAGGCCTGGGGAGGGAGCTCGCGGCCTGCCTGCCCTGTGTTGTGGGCCATCCCCAGGATGTTGGCCGGTGTGCTGGGTGCCAGGAAAGTGAAGGAGCCTTCTTCAACCGTGATGCCCGGCTCCCAGCCTGGGCGGGGTACGCCGCCAGCGTTGGCCGGCGAATCCGGAAACGGCGAGCCGATCACGGTCCATGCCAGACCCGCCTCACTTCCGAAGTCCGGGGCATCGTTGGCGACGAAGTGGTACTCAGCCTCCGACATGGCGTCCAAGGGGCGGACCCGGGCAATCCGGCGGGTAGGTGCGGCATTCATCCACACATCCTAGGCCGGGGAGCCAACCAGCCATGCACAGAAGTGCTGGCATTGCGCCGCTAAGAGGCCGACGATTACGCCATCGAATGGGCATTTTTGCAGCTCGGAAACGCCCACCTCCTGTTTCTCATTTCCGAATCTTCACGGTATATTCATGTTTAAGCCTTCCACCGCGGCATCCCCCAATAGTCGCGGTGGAAGGCTTTTCCAATGCCCCGGCATTTCGGGACCGCCATACGGGCCAGGGCTCCGGTCGAAGCACCGGACCGTCTCTACGCGGCGTCCGCCACGACGTCCCGAAGCCGCCAGCCCCCACCGAGTCCGTCACGGATAATTTCCATGGTGGTGAGGGCGGAACCCACGTTGCGGCCCAGCCTCGCCTGCACCTGCCAAACCTCGACGTCGACGCGGCTCAGCCCCTTGGGCATCCGCCGCTCCGCCTCCCACCAACTCACCCGTTCGAACCAGCGGACCGGCTCGGCACCGACTGTCCATTCGCGGCCGCCGCGTACCACCGCTTGGGGCCTGCCATCCGGGCCCGATTTCACCATGACGTGTTCCATGCCAGCGACAGTACGACGAGGCTCCGACAATCTTCACCGGCCCTTGCACTGCCACAAGGCGGATGCCGCAGCGCTCATGCAGTGGCCACGACCGTTCTCGGCAGTCAGTTGAAGATCCAGCGACGGTGGTCACGCTGCGGTGTCGTGGTGGTCGGGGTGGAAGTAGTGGTTGCGGCGGGGTTCTTGGTGGGGGTCGATGTGGGGTGGCGGGATGAACCACGGGATGCCGGTGTGGAGTTGGATGGTCCATTGCTCTTTGTGGATCAGGTGGTGGTGGTGTGAGCAGAGCAGGACGCCGTTGTCGGTGCCGGTGGTGCCGCCGCGGGACCAGTAGGTGATGTGGTGGGCCTCGCACCAGGTGGCGGGGATGGTGCAGGAGGGAAAGGCGCAGCCCTGGTCGCGGGCGGTGAGGGCTTTACGGATGTGGGGCGGGAAGATCCGTGAGGTGCGGCCGATGTCGAGGATCCGGCCGTTTCCGCCGAGCAAGACCGGGATGATGTCCGCGTCGCAGGCGATTTTCCGGGCCGTGGAAGCGGTCACAGGCCCGGTGAACAGCATGGTCCCCGTGTTCCCCGCAGTACTCATGTCTACGGTGTTGAGGCGGGCGAGGAGGTCTTGGTAGTCGATGGTGACCATGACCTGGGGGCGGAGCCCTCCGGTGGCGGGCAGCCCGCCGGCGGCCAACGCGACTTTGCAGGCGCCGACGAGGCCATCGAGTAATCGTTGCGGACGGGTGCGGAGATCCAGCGGAACGCCCGGACCGGCACCGCCATCCTTGGCGCTGGCGTCCGCGGAGCTCGCGGGCCAGGCGGAGGCGGCTCCGACGGAGCCCGTTCCCGGGTGGGCTGGCGTGGTCTCCGCCGCTGCGGGGCCCGGTGCTGCCGCGTCGGTTGCCGTTCCCGCACCGGTGCTGGTGCGGGGGTTGGTGCCGGTGTTCATCACGGTGAGGAGCTGTTCGGCTTGGTCGGCGGTCGCGAAGATCTCCAGGTGGTGCAGGCCGTGGCGGGGTTTGCGGATGAACGCGCCCTGGAGCTGGCGCAGGAGTTCCTCGGACGGCTCGGCCCCGTCCTGATCCAGCGCATCAACCCACTTCCGGGCCACCCGGGCCAGGAAGTCCTGGTCGTTCTCGGCCGCGACACGGGTCAGGGCGTACTCCATCCCGTCCACGGCCTCCGGAGCGCAGACGTGCCGGACCCGGTCCAGCGCCAAAGTGATGATGGTCGCGGCCCGGGAACCGACCTCCCCGGACGCGACAGCGGCACCGAGTTCTCCGCGCACCGCAGGCAATACTTCACCCGTGAAGCCTTGCCGCGGCAGCAGCTCCCCGGCCAGCGCCAGCCGGCGGCGGGCCTCCGGGCCGCTGACCCGCAACCGCGCCCGCAGAAACTCCGTCGTGTTCCGGTACCCGTCATCCACTACCGCAGCAGCCGCCGCAGCAGCGGCACCCGCCACGCCCGCCACCACGGCACCCCGCGGCGGTACCGCAGCCGGGGTCCCGAAACTCGAATCATCACGCCAGCCGGCAGCATCGCCGGAAGGGACGGCCTGCGCGGCCCCGGCATCTGCAACACCACCCGGCGTGCCGTAACTCGAATCATCGCGCCAGCCGGCCGCAACACCGGAAGCTGGATCCGCAGTCGTGGGTGTGGTCCCGTTACTCGAATCATCGCGCCAGCCGGTGGTCCACGATGTATTGGCCTTCGCTGCGGCGGCCGCGGCCTGCTTCCTGGTTCGGTCCACGGCCCCGGCCGCGGCGATCTGCAGGTGCTCGATGTGCCGCGACGCCTCCTCCACCCGGCCGGCGATATCCGACGCCTCCTGGAACCCCCACACTGCGGAGTCCCCGGCCGCCCGCGACCCCGCATCCCGTAGGAGCGCCAGGGCCGCGTCCACAGCCTCCGCGACGCTCAAGCCGTCCGCACCGGAGTCCCCGGCCGGAACGATGCTCAAGTCCGAGTCTTCAACGGTGATGAAATCCTGGGAGGCTTTCATGCAACCATCCCACCAGAGACCACCGACATTTATGGTCCGTGCCGTGAGCGGCCGCGGACTAGGGAAAACTCAGCGGCTCTCGAAAGTCATTAGCGCGACGGACGTCAGATAGAGCCTGCCTGTCGTCGACAGAAAACGGGACAGCCCACACCATGCCACTCCGGGTGATAGAGGTGCCTGCCCGAAGCCGCCACACCACACAAAAGAACCCCGCCACTGCAGCCCTTGGGCCTGCTGTGACGGGGTTTCTCGTGGTGGGTCCTACCGGGATCGAACCGATGACATCCACGGTGTAAACGTGGCGCTCTACCAGCTGAGCTAAAGACCCAAACCGCTGCTTCTGCGCTTCCGCGCTTCAACCAACGAACAGTTACTGTACCGGATGAACAAGGCCCAGCGCCAATTGGCCGCGGGGCGGCAGTGTGCTGCTTACAGCGGCGGAAGTTCGGCAGCGAGCCAGGTCAGCGATTCGCTGACGCCGGCGTTGAGTTTGACGGTGGCAAGGTCATCCCCGCGGGTCTGGCCCCGGTTGATGATGACCACCGGCTTTCCCTGCTTCGCGGCGTGCCGGGCAAAGCGCAGGCCGCTCATGACGGTCAGCGAGGACCCGGCCACCAAGAGCGCGGCGGCCTCGTCCACCATGGCGTAGGAACGCTCCACCCGGTCCTTGGGGACGTTCTCGCCGAAGTAGACGAAGTCCGGTTTGAGCGTGCCGCCGCAGGCCGGGCAGTGCGCCACGACGAAACTCTCGATCAGCGCCGCGTCCTCGACCGTGGCATCCGCGTCCGGCGCCATTTCGACCGCTCCGGCGGCCAGGGCCTTGTCCAGAAACCCCGGGTTGAGTTCTTCCAGCACCCCGGCAAGCAGGGTGCGGCTGAAACGGCGGTGGCAGGCAAGGCACACCACCTGGTCAAAGCGTCCGTGCAGGTCAACAACGTTGACGCTTCCCGCGTCCTCGTGGAGACGGTCCACGTTCTGCGTGATGAGGCCCGTAAGCAGCCCACGGCGCTCAAGGCGGACGACGGCGACGTGGCCGTCGTTCGGATCCGCCCGCTTCAGATGGGACCAGCCGATGTGGTTGCGCGCCCAGTAACGGCGGCGGTTTTCCGCTGCGCCGATGAACTCCTGATAGGTCATGGGCGCACGGGGCGCCGCGCCCGGTCCCCGGTAGTCCGGGATGCCGGAATCAGTACTGAGGCCGGCCCCCGTCAGCAGCGCGAAGCGCTCCCCCGCGAGGATGCCATGGATCTCCTGCAGGACTTCGAGTTCGTCCCGGGCGGGTTCGCCCGCGGGGACCGGGGGCAGGCTGGCAAAACCAGTCATGCCGGTCCCGGGCCGCCGCGTCCTCACCGCGTCAATTCCTGCCGAGTCCCGCCAGGGCTTCGCGGTACTCGGTGAAGTCCCTGGCCTGGCCGCGGGGGTTCACCACCACGTATCGCACCACTCCGCCGGCGTCGATGATGAAGGTCCCCCGCTTCGCCATGCCGCTCCCGGCATCCAGAACCCCGTACTGCCCGGCGACGGCGCCATGCGGCCAGAAGTCGGCCAGCAGGTCGAAGGAGTAGCCTTCCTTCTCGGCGTAGGCCCGCTGGGCAAACTTGCTGTCCACCGAAATGCCAAGTACGACGGCGTCCGCGTCCTCGAACAGGGCCAGGTTGTCCCGGATTTCGCACAGCTCCCCCGTGCAGATGCCGGAGAAGGCGAACGGGAAGAACACCAGCACCACGTTCCGGCCCCGCAGCTCCGAAAGCCTCACGGGTTCGCCGAACTGGTTCAGCAGTTCGAAGTCGGGAGCTACCTCGCCGACGGCGGGAACGGCGTCGATGTCGACGACCGTTGCCGCTTGGGTCACTTGTTCTTCCGCGTGACGAGGCGGGTGGCGCTCCAGTCCTTGGAGACGCCGGCAGACGTGGTGTAGTGCAGGCCGGCAGTGGGCGCAGCGTCCTGGATGTCAGCCGGTGAGACGTAGCCGACCCGGCCGGACTTCGGGGTGAGTACCCAGACGACGCCGCCCTCGGTCAGGGTGGTGCGCGAGCCGACCAGGTTGTCCACCAGGTCGCCGTCGTCGGAGCGCCACCAAAGAATCACTGCATCGACTACTTCGTGGTCGTCCTCGTCGAAGAGTTCAGAGCCCGTGAGGTCTTCAATGTCGTCACGCAGGTCGAAGTCGACATCGTCGTCATAGCCGAATTCCTGAATCAGGTCCCCGGCTTTGAAACCCAGTTTTTCCGCCACATTTACCGAAGTGGCGGCGTCGGCCTCGCTCACGTGTTGCTCCTATGCTTGGTGTTTTCAATAGCGCTAGTGATTTCCATTACTCCAAGCCAACACCCTTTGCGCCCGCGCTTCAAGCTGTTGGCCCCGCGATCCGCCATATTCTGCGTCACACGCCGCGATCCGGGCACCGCCGGGCGGCACGTCGTCACACAACCAGTATGCCGGTCAAATACGACAGGGCCCCCACACGACGGCTACGCATCCCTGAGCTGTCAGAGCTAGAGTGGCTGGTGACGACTACGCCCGCGAGGGCGAATACCCGCTGACGAAGGCGGGATTAGTTGTGATTGGACCTTGCCCGGCGCACATGACCGGGCAGTTGTAACCGATACGTCGCACATGTCGCGTTCACGCCAGGCAGTCACCCTGCCGGAGCTGAGGGCGCCGATGAATGCGCTCAAAGAGAGGTTGGACGTGGCTGCAGGAGAAGAGACCTCCCATATCCTCAGCGGGTTGACTAACCAGCTGCCTGATCGTGATCCGGAAGAGACCGCCGAGTGGCTGGAGTCCCTGGATGCTTTGATTCAGGA
>NZ_JBQQCH010000004.1:0-403709 GCF_052245515.1 Pseudarthrobacter sp. 1C304
CGGACCACACCTTTCCCCCCGCCGCCGTCGTCGTTAACAGCTGTCAGCGACAGTTGGCCTCAACGCCGGCGCCGCGCCTCCGCCGGCGGTGCTGCAGCACCAGGCCGAGGAGGCACAGTGCGACGCCGCCCAGGCCCACGGCCACGAATCCTGCCGAAGGGCCCACTCCGTCGATGAAGACCCCGGCGAGGGGCGCACCGAGGGCCACGCCCCCTGTGAGGGCTGAGCCGTACCAGCCCATGGCCTCCCCGCGGCGGCGCTCGTCCACGAGTTCCGCGACCTTCTCGGAGGCCGCCGACAGCACGGGGGCACACAGCAGGCCCGGCAGGAGCGAGAGCAGGCACAGGGTCCAGGTGTCCTGCGCAAAGCCCATCGGAATGGTCAGCGCCGACATCCCCAGCAGCAGGAGGACCGGTGAGATGGGCCGGTGCATGGCACCGTAGACCAGGCCGCCCACCACGGAGGCGGCGCACCAGAAGAGGAACACCAGCCCGATTTCGGCTTGGCGGCCGTTGGATTCGAGGGCGGCCACAATTCCGACGTCGGTCCCGCTGAGGACCATGCCGGCGCCGGCCGCGACGGCGAAAACGGCGGCTACCGCGGCCGTGAACCACGTGAAGTTGGAGATGACCTTGTGCCGCAGGCCCGCCTGTTCGTGGCGCCGCTCCTCGGCGGCCAGCGGGGCGAACTCGGCGGCGGCTTCCTGCAGGTGCGCCGGTGCGGCTGCGACGACGGCGGCTTCGGCACCTTCCTGCTGGCCCGCCTCAAAGGACTCAACGGACTCGGCGCCGGCTGCTGGACCGTGTCCAGGGACAAGCCCGGCGCTGCGGGTGGGCGGGTTGAACCACATGAGGAAGAGCCCTGCCACGGACGTTGCGATGCCGACTATGGTGAGCCCCAGGACCGAGAACCCGGCCGTGGCGGTGAGGGCGCCGGCCGCGGGGCCGATCATAAAGACCAGTTCGGTGGAGATGGCGTCGAGAGCGAAGGCGGTGCGCCGCTGGTCCCCGGTGGCGAGGACCCCGAGCGACTGCCGCACCACGCTGAAAATCGGCAGGGTCAGCAGGCCGCCCACGAACACCAGCGGGAGCAGGATCTCATAGGAGACGTGCGGCACCACGGACCAGATGACAGCCTCGGCGATGACGGACGGGATGAGGGCCCGCCGCAGGCCCACGGTGTCGACGCGCCGGCCCCGCCAGGGGGCGCCGACGGCAATACCGATGGTCATGACGGCGGCCGCCGCCCCCGCAGCGGCGTAGCCCTGGCCCAGGGTCAGGACAATGTGGAGGGTCAGCAGGACCCCTGCCGCGGAGTGCGGTATGCGGGCAACCATCCCGACCAGCAGGAGCCGCCTGATGGGCCGGACGGCCAGCAGTTGCCGGTAAAGCGCGAAGTTCACGAGACAAACATCCTTCTAGTACTGCCCCCGGCAGCACCAGGTGTCCCCGGCTGACCGTCAGCTACGGCGCTGCGCGCTGCAATGTGACTTCGATCGAGTCAACCCGCTCAGCAAATACTTCGTTCTGCGCCCAGGCGCTGTTGAGGCCGGACACCACGGACTGGACGCCGGCGGCGTCGAGCCCGTCTTCAAGGTAGAGGACCACGCGCAGCTCCGGACCGGCGCCGCCGCCCGGGAGCCGGCTTCCGTCTGCCGCCAGCGTGGCGACTCCGCTTCCCGGATGAATTTCAACACGGCGGACCGCCGGAAAGCCAGCCACGGCCCCGCCCAGGTTCCGCGCAAGCTCGGGATCAGCATACGACGGCGTCCAGTCCTGCTGCTGCGCCAGCGCCCACACGGCGGGCCGGCGCACCACGAACGTGACCGCGGACCCGGGATCGAGCACCAGCAGTTCCGCTCCCTCGGCCACGGCGGACAGCGCCGCCCGGGCAGCGTAGACGGCCACCGGCCGCGCCTCGGGATGCCAGGCCTGCAGGGCGGAGGCGGAGGTGAAGGCGGGCATCGCGGTGCGGCCGTCCGGCGCTTTGAGGGTGACCAGGGCCATGTCGGCCTGCTTGTCGGAATGCAGGCCGGCCGCGCCTTCGCCTTCCTCGGCCAGTGTGGCGAGGACCGGCACAAAGACCCGGGCCGTGGCCAGCGCGGCCACCACCGCCGCCTCGTCCCCGCTGCCGTCCGCGAGGGCGGCGAGGGCCGCGAGGTAGCCGGCGTCGGCAGCGCCGTCGTCGTCCTCGAAGTTGTGGATGGTGGCGTCGTCACCGGACAGGCTGCGCCCCGCCCAGGGACGGCCCGCCGAATCGGTGGCCCCGCCGGCGCCGGCCAGGGCCGCCGCGATATGGCCGGGAAGCTGGCGCGCGGGGGCGGGGTTGCCGGGCTCAGGGTTGCCGGGCTCAGGGTTGCCGGGTGCCGGCCGGTGCTCCATGCTGCGGGCCCGGCTAGCGGCGGCCGGCGACGTCGAGGGCCTCGGGCAGGGTGAAGTTGCCGTTGTAGAGCGCCTTGCCGATGATGGCTCCTTCAACGCCCAGCGGGACGAGGGAGCGCAGCACCTTGAGGTCCTCGAGGCTGGAGATCCCGCCGGAGGCCACAACGGGCTTGCCGGTCTTCTCCACCATCTGGCGCAGGAGTTCGACGTTGGGACCCTGCAGGGTGCCGTCCTTGGTGACGTCGGTGACGACGTAGCGGGAGCAGCCGGCCTCTTCGAGGCGTCCCAGGACCTCCCAGAGGTCGCCGCCTTCCTTGGTCCAGCCGCGGCCGGCCAGCGTGGTTCCGCGGACGTCCAGTCCGACGGCGATTTTGTCGCCGAAGCGCTCAATGACCCGGGCGGTCCACTCGGGGTTTTCCAGGGCCGCGGTGCCCAGGTTCACACGGGCGACGCCCAGGTCCAGGGCCTGCTCGAGGGATTCGTCGTCGCGCAGGCCGCCGGAAAGTTCCACCTTGATGTCGAGCCGGCCCACCACCTCGCGGAGCAGTTCGGCGTTGGATCCCCGGCCGAAGGCGGCGTCGAGGTCAACGAGGTGGACCCATTCAGCCCCCTGCTGCTGCCAGTTCAGCGCGGCCTCGAGCGGCGTGCCGTAGCTGGTTTCGCTGCCGGCCTCGCCCTGGACGAGGCGCACCGCCTGGCCGTTGACGACGTCGACGGCGGGCAGCAGTTCCAGCACGGGCAGCGGTGTTTCGGTGGTCATCGGTGGCTCCTCAGCACTTCGGGGACGGCAGGGGTGGGCGTTGCCGGAACTCAGGCAGGCACTGTCAAGAGATATGCGGCCAGCAGCGCCATGCCGGCCAGGACGTAAAACACAACCTGGACCCAGCGCGGGCTTTTCTGCTGGCGGAAGGACAGCGCGCCGCCCACCAGCAGACCGGCCAGCCCCATCAGCACAAGGGACCACATCTAGGCGGTCCCGGCGTCCGGGGATGTGGATTCCGCGGCACGGGCCGGGCTCTGCAGGCCCTCCACCCAGTTGCGCAGCAGGCGCGCCCCGGCATCGCCGGACTTTTCGGGGTGGAACTGCGTGGCGCACAGCGGGCCGTTTTCCACGGCCGCGATAAACGGGGCCCCGTGCTCCGACCAGGTGACAAGCGGCGCCGTCATCCGCGGCTGGATGACGTCGAAATCCCATTGCTGGACCCCGTAGGAGTGCACAAAGTAGAAACGCTCGTTCTCGACGCCGGCGAAAAGCCTGGAGCCCTCGGGGACGGTCACGGTGTTCCAGCCCATGTGCGGCACGACCTCCGCGGGCAGGAGCTCGACTTTGCCGGGCCACTCCCCCATGCCTTCGGCTTCGGTGCCGTGCTCGACGCCGGCCTCGAAGAGGACCTGAAGGCCAACGCAGATGGCAAGGACCGGCCGGCCGCCGGCGACGCGGCGGCCGATCATGCGGATGCCGTCAACAGCTTTGAGCTCGCGCATCACCGTCTCGAACGCACCGACGCCAGGAACCACGAGGCCGTCGGCGTTGAGCACGTCCTCGGGCTTGGAACTGAGGATCACCTCGGCGCCGGCGCGCTCCAGGGCACGGACGGCGGAGCGGACGTTGCCGGAGCCGTAGTCAAGCACGGTGACGGTGGGCTTGCCCTCGGGCGAGGCCGGCTTCCGGGCTGCGTCCGGGTTGATGATGGCGCCGTCCTTCAGCACCTTGCCGGTCACAGCGCACCCTTGGTGGAGGGGATGCCCGTGACCCGGGGGTCGGGTTCGACGGCGGCGCGGAGGGCGCGGGCGAAGGCCTTGAACTGGGCCTCGACGATGTGGTGGGGATCCCGTCCGGCGGTGACGTTCATGTGCAGGCAGATCCCGGCGTGCAGGGTGATGGCCTCGAAGACGTGTCGGGTCAGGGACCCGGTGAAGTGGCCGCCGATCAGGTGGTATTCCTGGCCTGCGGGCTCGCCGCCGTGCACGAGGTAGGGCCGGCCAGAAACATCGACGACGGCGTGGGCGAGGGCCTCATCGAGGGGTACCGTGGCTTCGCCGAACCGGCGGATGCCGGCCTTGTTCCCGAGGGCGGTGCGCAGCACCTCACCAAAGGTGATAGCGACGTCCTCGACCGTATGGTGGACATCGATGTGCGTGTCGCCGGTGGCCTTGACCGTCATGTCGATCAGCGAGTGCTTGCTCAACGCCGTGAGCATGTGGTCGTAGAACGGCACCGACGTGCTGATGTCCGAGACGCCCGTGCCGTCCAGGTCGATCTCGACCAGTACGGATGACTCGCTGGTGGTCCGTTCCATGCGTGCGGTCCGGCCCTGGGCAGCGGCTGCTCCGGTGTTGCTCATGTGGGTGTCCTTTGGCTGACGGCGGGGCCCGGCCTTCCGGCCGGGTGGATGTCCTGGGTTAAGTCTAGGCGGGCTGCACAGCGCGGCCAGCCAGGATCCGCTCGAGCGCTTCGAGGAAAGCTGTGGTTTCCGTCTCAGTACCAGCGGTGACGCGAAGGTGCCCGGGGATGCCCACGTCCCGGATCAGCACACCGGCGTTGAGCAGTTCCTGCCAGACCTCGTGCGGGTTGTCCAGGCCGCCAAAGAAGACGTAGTTCGAATCCGAGGCGGCCGGCTTGAGGCCCATGCGCAGCAGCTCGGTCACGATCCTGTCCCGCTGCCGCTTGATGTCCTCGACGTCGGCCATCAGCGCCGTCCGGTGGTGCAGTGCGGCCAGCGCCGTCGCCTGGGTGATGGCGGACAGGTGGTACGGCAGTCGGACCAGGCGCAGCGCATCGGTGACCTCCGGGGCTGCGGCCATGTAGCCGACGCGGGCCCCGGCCAGTGCGAAGGCTTTGCTCATGGTCCGCGAGACGATGAGGCGCTCCCGGCCGGGCAGCAGCGTCAGTGCACTGGGCGTGCCGTCATGGGCAAACTCGTGGTACGCCTCGTCCACGATCACAATGGTCTGGCTCGCTTCGCCGGCCTCGTAGACGGCCTCGACGACGTCCAGGCCAAGGCCGGTGCCGGTGGGGTTGTTCGGGGAGCACAGGAACACGATGTTCGGCTGGAGCTCGCGGACCTGGCGGGCGGCCGATTCGGCACTCAGTCCGTAGTCGGCGGCGCGGGTTCCGGTGATGTACGCGGTGTCCGTGCCGGAGGCCAGCAGCGGGTACATGGAGTATGTGGGAGGGAACCCGAGGGCGGTGCGGCCAGGACCGCCGAAAGCCTGGAGGATCTGCTGGAGCACCTCGTTGGAGCCGTTCGCGGCCCAGATGTTGTCCGGCCCCAGGCCGTGCCCCAGATACTCGGCCAGGGCCTCGCGGAGCTCCGTGAATTCGCGGTCCGGGTAGCGGTTCAGTCCCACTGCGGCGGCGGCGACCGCCTCGGAGATGGCGGCGCGCACATCGGCGGGGACGCCGTGGGTGTTCTCGTTGACATTGAGCAGGATGGGGACGTCCAGCTGGGGCGCCCCGTACGGGGTCAGGCCCCGGAGATTCGTCCGGAGGGGAAGTCGGTTCAGGCGCTCTAGCTGGTCAGTCACTCCACCAGTTTAAGTGAGATCCCGGCGGCGGCCGAAACTGTGACGGGTGGGCGGCCCTACCCGGCGGGGATGAAGAGCGCCTGGCCGGGCACCACGCGGGCTGCCTCAAGGTTGTTCAGCTGGACGATGTCGGCGACGACGTCGCGGGGGTCGCGCTCGGGGGCCACGGTCTCCGCGATGGCCCACAGCGACTCACCGGGCTGCACGGTGACCGTCACCGTCGGCGTGGGTGACAGCTCGGACGCCGACTCCGCGGCCTTGGCCGGGGCGTTGAAGAAGCCGCTGAACGAAAGCACCAGGGCGGCCAGCAGGATCAGGGGAACACCGATGAAGACAAACCGCCCGCGCCTGGTCAGCCGGAGCGGCGCCTGCCGCGGCTTCACCGTCCCGGCAGGGCCGGCACTGGTAGAACCGCCCCCGGCAGAACCGCGGCCGGCCGGACCACCTGCAGGCTGGCCGTAGGCGCCGGAAGCGTCGCGGCCGAAAGTATCGTGAAACGCACTTGTTGCTGACATGAACTGAGCCCTCCTGGACCATTGTGTGCCGTCCGGCGTACTCCACTTACCGCCGCCAACCGGCCTAACCTTCGAACAAACAACCGAACGTTATGCGGTGCCCGCCGTACTTTCGAATAGAACACATGTTCGAACACCGCCTTTTCAGTTTTAGCACTTATTGACGAACATTGTCGAGACTCGCTAGAACAAATGTTTGAAAAAGCCGTGTGGCTGGCCTACGTTTGGATCAAGGATTCCGACCAAAGGTTTGGATCAGGTTTCGATCAAAGAACAACCACTTCTGCAGTTGATCAGCAGGGTCTGACATTTCAGGCCGGAGGTTCCCGGCAGCAGCAGCCACGGCCGCCGGGTGGAACGGAAAGGCGTTGGCGAACATGGCAGCACAAGCCACTGGCGGCAGGGCCTCCCAGCGGGGTCCGCAGGCCGCCCGGCCACCCAAGAGCCTCACCGTCCGGCAAAAGAAGATCCTCGAGACCATCCAGCGCTCCGTCACGGACAACGGGTACCCGCCGTCCATGCGCGAGATCGGCGACACCGTGGGCCTGGCGAGCCTGTCCAGCGTGACGCACCAGCTGTCGCAGCTCGAAAAGCTCGGCTACCTGCGACGCGACCCCAAGCGCCCCCGCGCCATGGAAGTGCTGATGCCGCTCACCCTGGAGGAGGGCCCCGCGAAGATCGCAGGCGCCGAGAAGCCGGGCGGCCTGCGCACCGTCGGCGGCCTGTCCGTCTCGGAGCTGACCAGCGCCACGGACACCGCCATGGTCCCGCTGGTGGGCCGGATCGCGGCCGGCGGGCCGATCCTCGCCGACCAGGTCGTTGAGGACGTGATGCCGCTGCCGCGCCAGCTGGTGGGCCACGGCGAGCTGTTTATGCTCCAGGTCGCGGGCGACTCGATGATCGACGCCGCGATCTGCGACGGCGACTGGGTGGTGGTGCGCCGCCAGGGCGATGCCGTCAACGGTGACATCGTGGCCGCACTGCTGGACGACGAGGCCACCGTCAAGACGTTCCGCCAGCGCGACGGCCACACCTGGCTGCTGCCGCAGAACACGCAGTACGAGCCCATCCTCGGCGACCACGCCGTCATCATGGGCAAAGTGGTCTCGGTGCTGCGCTCCCTCTAGGACCCGCCAGCCGGTACCCCACCGGCTGCGTAGAAGGGCCCCGCCGGCATCCGGCGGGGCCCTTCGCGTTCCCCGGACTATGTGGCGGGCTGGCCTGACTCCTTCGCGAGCCGTTCCAGGGCCGCGAGGGCCACCGCGGGGTCGGTGGTGGGCCAGAACGGCGGCAGGGCAGCGCGGAGGAAGCCCCCGTAACGTTCGGTGGACAGCCGTGAATCCAGCACCGCCACCACTCCCCTGTCCGTCGTGGTGCGGATCAGCCGGCCGGCGCCCTGGGCGAGGCGGATGGCCGCGTGGGTGGCCGAGACACTCATAAAGCCGTTGCCGCCCGCCTGGGCCACCGCGCGGGAGCGGGCCGTCATCAGGGGGTCGTCGGGCCGCGGAAACGGAATGCGGTCGATGACAACAAGCCGGCACGAGGTCCCCGGCACGTCCACACCCTGCCACAGCGACATGGTGCCGAAGAGGCAGGTGTCCGGTTCGTCGGCGAACTGTTTCACCAGCGCCGTCATGGTCGACTCGCCCTGGCAGAGGATGCTCAGGCCCAGCCGCGGCCGCAGGGCCTCGGCGGCGTCCTCGGCCGCGCGGCGGGAGGAGAAGAGGCACAGTGCCCCGCCGCCGGAGGCCCGGATCAGCTTCTCCAGCTCATCGAGCGCCTCCGGGGACGTGCCGCGGCCGGGCTTGGGGAGGTGTTTGGCCACGTACAGGATGCCCTGCTTGGGGTACTCGAACGGCGAGCCGACGTCCACCCCGGTCCAGCTCGGCGCACCGGGTCCCACCAGGCCGAGTCCGCCGGCGGCGGGTTCGAAGGCTGAGCCGATGGCCAGCGTGGCCGAGGTCAGGATGACGGTGTGGTCCGCGAAGAGCCCCTCGCGGAGCCGGCCGGCCACACTGAGCGGGGCGATGTTGATCAGGGCTGGGGCCGTTTCGTCCGGCTGGGAGTAGCCCAGCTGCGGGTCGAAGGTGCTGTTCCGGGAGAACCAGACCACTTCGCGGTTTTCGCGTGCGGCGAGGAGCCGTTCGCAGAGTTCCAGGATCACCATGAGGCGGGAGCGCGCGAGCTGGCGGCCGCCGTCGGCCGTGGTGGCGCTGTCCCCCTTGGAGTCGGACAGTGCCGCGCGGCAGGCGTCCCGCAGCTGGTCCACGCAGTCCAGCTGTTCGCTGTTCAGGCCGTTGGGCATCAGCCCGCTGGGGACTCCGGCCACGGCCAGTTCAAGGTTGGCGGCGGCGTTGTTCAGCGCATCCACGGTGATGCCCGTGTGCTTCCGCGCCCCGGACGCGGCGGCGTGCACCATCGCGACGGACAGCTGGCCGGACACGGCGCCGGTGACCCGGTCCTGGAGCTCGTGGGCCTCGTCCACCACCACAACGTCGTAGTCCGGAAGCACGGCGAGCCCCTCGAAGGCGCTGACGGCCAGCATCGCATGGTTGGTGACCACGACGTCGGCGTCCGCGGCGTTCTGCCGGGCCAGTTCGCTGAAGCACTCGGCCGCCAGGGGGCATTTCTGCGCGCCGAGGCATTCCATGGAGGTGACGGAGACCTGCCGCCAGGCCCGGTCCGTGACGCCGGGCAAGAGCTCGTCGCGGTCCCCGGTGGCGGTGTCCTCGGCCCATTCGCGCAGCCGCACCACTTCCTTGCCCAGCTGGGACGACGGGCCGCCCATGGCAGCGGCGAAGTGCGGCACGGACGTGTCTTCGCCGAGTGAGAAGAGCTGCCCTTCGGCGGGCTCCTCCGAGGGGAACCCGCCCTCGAGCTTGTGCCGGCACACGTAGTTGGACCGGCCCTTCACCAGGGCCACTTTGACGGGCCGGTCGAGCGCAGGAGTGATGGTTTTCAGCAGCCGGGGCAGGTCCCGGCCCACGATCTGGGTCTGCAGCGCAAGGGTGGCGGTGGAGACCAGCGTGGGCTTGTCGCTGTCCAGCGAGTGGGCGATCAGCGGGATGAGGTACGCGAGGGATTTGCCGGTTCCCGTGCCGGCCTGGACCAGCAGGTGGTCGCCGCTGTCAATGGCGCGCGCCACCTGCCGGGCCATCTCGTGCTGGCCGTCGCGGCTTTGGCCGCCCATGCCGGAGACGGCACGGTCAAGCAGCTCGATGACGAACTCGCTGCCGTCCCGGCCGCCCCGGCCTGCCGGGCGCTTCCCGGCTGAAGACCGGGCGTTTCCCTGGTCTTCAGCCGGTGGGTCCTCCCCCGTTGGGCCGTCCATGCCGGTGCCCGTGTCTGTCTCCGCGCCGGTCACTGCTGCCTCAGTCATGCGCGATGAACGAATCCAGTTCAGCGGCCAGTCTCTCACGCACCATCACGACGGCGCGGGTGCCCGCTTCCTCGTGGTCGAGGCTGAGGATCTCGGCGTCGGTCTCGTGGAGCTTGCTGAGGAGGTCTCCGCGCTGGTACGGGATCAGGAGTTCCAGCTTGACGCTGGGCCGCGGAATACCTTCGCTGATGGCCGCCAGAAGCTCCAGGATTCCTTCGCCCGTGCGCGCCGAGACCACCACGTGGCGCGGCTCGCGCTGCTTGAGGCGTTCGACGACGTAGGGGTCCGCGGCGTCGGCCTTGTTCAGGACGATGATCTCGGGCACCTTGCGGGCGTCGACCTCACTGAACACCTTGCGGACGGCCGCGATCTGGCCTTCCGGGTCCGGGTGCGAGACATCCACGACGTGCAGGATCAGATCCGCGTCGGCGACTTCCTCCAGGGTGGAGCGGAAGGCTTCCACCAGCTGCGTCGGCAGCGACCGGACGAAGCCCACCGTGTCGGAGAGGGTGTAGCCCAGCCCGTCGGGGGTCTCGGCCTTCCGGACGGTCGGGTCAAGGGTGGCGAACAGGGCGTTCTCCACCAGGACGCCGGCGTCGGTGAGTCGGTTCAGCAGCGAGGACTTGCCGGCGTTGGTGTACCCGGCGATCGCGACGGACGGTACGGCGTTACGACGGCGGTTGGCGCGCTTGGTTTCGCGGGCCGGCGCCATCGCGGCGATTTCACGCCGCAGCTTGGCCATCCGGGTGCGGATCCGGCGGCGGTCCAGTTCGATCTTGGTTTCACCGGGACCACGCGAACCCATGCCGGCACCTGCGCCGCCCACCTGGCCACCGGCCTGGCGGGACATCGAGTCACCCCAGCCGCGCAGGCGCGGGAGAAGGTACTCGAGCTGGGCCAGCTCCACCTGGGCCTTGCCCTCGCGGCTCTTGGCGTGCTGGGCGAAAATGTCCAGGATCAGGGCCGTCCGGTCGATGACCTTGACCTTGACGATGTCCTCCAGGCTGCGGCGCTGGGACGGCGCCAGCTCGGCGTCGACCACCACGGTGTCCGCGCCGGTGGACATGACGATGTCCTTCAGTTCCTGCGCCTTGCCGGAGCCGAGGAATGTTCCCGGGTCGGGCTTCTGGCGGCGCTGGACGATGCCGTCGAGGACCTCGGAGCCGGCCGTCTCGGCGAGGGCAGCCAGTTCCCGGAGGGAGTTCTCGGCGTCGGCGAGGGTTCCTTCGGTCCAGAGGCCGGCCAGGACCACCCGCTCGAGGCGCAGCTGCCGGTATTCGACTTCGGTGACGTCTTCGAGTTCCGTCGACAGCCCGGCGGTGCGGCGCAGGGCGTGCCGTTCCTGCAGGTCCTGCTGGTCGCCGTCGTAGGTGCCGTGTTCTTCGTCGAGGCGGGAGATCGCCTGCGCCTTGCCGAGGACCGGTTTGGGCCCGCCGGCGGCCGGGGCCGCGTTCCGGGAGGGGGTGTCCTTGGCGAGGATCCGGTCGATGACAGCCTGGATCTCCGCAGGACTCATGTCCTGGGATGCTGAATCGGGTCCGGTGTTGGGCTGAGTGGTCATGGTCTCCTTTAGAGGTTCGGCAGTTTCAGAATAATGCCGATCGGTGCTGTGTGGGGCGGTATTCGCGCTGGGCTGACGGCTGGTGGTCATTCACGGCCTCCTGGAATGCCTGCGGCAACGGTGCCGGCGGCAGTGCTGGGCTCCGGTCGGGAGCGCTGGGAAAGGATAAGGATCAGGCGTGGGCTTTGCCTTGAGGAGGGAGGAACGGTCCGCTCGGCCGGGCCCTGGTGAGCACTGCCGGACTTCAAGAAGTTCGGGCGCCAGCGGATGGGTCCTTTTCAGGAGCATCGGGAGGTGGCGCACTGAGCGGAAGGTATCTACCTGCGTCGCTGCGGGGACGGGACCTGCGTGAAAGAAGGGCCCGTGCCGGCTACTTGAAGTTCAGGAACATGTCGTTAAGCCTAGCAGACCGCTTGACCGCCCCCGGCCGCACGCCACGGTTTCCCATCCTGCGGTTTCCCATCCCGGGGCTTCCCATGCTGCGGTTTCCCATCCGGGAGGGTGTCGAACTAATCTGGCCAGTTATGGAGTCTGCACACTATTTCAGCGCCCAGCCTGCCGGGCCGTTCACCCGCAAGCCACTGACCGTGGAGCTTGCCGGGCAGACCCGGCAGCTGCTGACGTCCTCCGGCATTTTCAGCCCGGACGGCATCGACAAGGGCACCGCGGTACTGCTGGCAGAGGCTCCCGCCCCGGCGCCGCAGGGCACGCTGCTGGACATCGGCTGCGGCTGGGGTCCGATCGCGCTGACCCTGGCGCTGCGCGCACCGCACGCACAGGTCTACGCCGTGGACGTCAACGAGCGCTGCGTGGCGCTGACCAACGAAAACGCGGCCTTGCTGGGCCTTGGCAACGTCACGGCCAGCACGCCCGACGCCGTGGACCCCGGGCTGCGGTTCGACACCATCTGGTCCAACCCGCCCATCCGGATCGGCAAGGACGAACTCCACGCGCTGCTGCTGCTGTGGCTGCCGCGGCTGGCGCCCGGCGGCTCGGCATGGCTGGTGGTGCAGAAGAACCTGGGGTCGGATTCGCTGCAGCGCTGGCTCGCGGCGGAGCTGGACAGCAGCTTCACGGTGACCCGTGAGAGCACATCGAAGTCGTTCCGCATCCTCCGGGTCAGGAAAGCGTCCCACTAGCGACGATCACGGCGGGTCCGCTGAGCTCCACGTGCTCGTGGCCTTCGGCCCCGAGGAAGAACTTCACGCCCACCACACCGCCGGGGACGTGGACGTTCCACACGTCGGGAGCGCCCTGGCCGGCCCAGTGGCGGATGGCGACGGCCGCTGCGCAGGCGCCGGTGCCGCAGGACTGGGTCTCCCCCACCCCGCGCTCGTGGACGCGCATGGTGATGGTCCCGACGCCGTCGTGGACCAGCGGTTCGGACGGCACCACAAACTCGACGTTGGTTCCCTGCGGAGGGGTGGGGTCCACGTGGGGTGCGGTGAACAGCTGGGTGGCCTCCAGCTCGGCCAATTCGGCCAGCGCCACGACGGTGTGCGGGTTGCCCATGCTGACGGACAGGGCAGGCCGGGCGACTTCCAGGCCGGAGGCGCTGACCAGCGAATCCATGGCCCGCGCGGTGGCTTCGCCCGGGAAGATGAACTCCCAGGGGCCCATGTCGACGGCGTAGCCCGAGGCGGTGCGGACGATCGTTTTCACGCCGCCGCGGGTGCCGATGGTCAGCGATTCGCCGGCCGGCAGGTCCACGAGGCCTTCGGCGATGAGGAAGTGCACAAACACCCTCACGCCGTTGCCGCACATCTCGGAGAGTGAGCCGTCGCCGTTGCGGTAGTCCATGAACCATTCGGCGTCGGGGTGCCGGGTGAGCAGCTCCTGGCCCTCGGCCAGCAGCCGGGATGGAACGGCACGGATCAGCCCGTCGCCGCCGATTCCGCGGTGGCGGTCGCAGAGGGCCGCGACCTGCTCGGGGGCCAGCGCCAGGGCGCCGTTGGGGTCGGCCACGAGGACAAAGTCGTTGCCCGTGCCGTGGCCTTTGGAAAACTTGAGTCCGCTCAGGGCTGCGGTGTCAGCGGAGGGGTTGCGGTCAGCGGCCACGGCCAGGGATTCGTCCATGGTCCAAGGTTACCGGTGCAGTCCGGGCCGCCGGCAATCCGGCCCGGGGGCAGCAGGAAAACCTGACGGGCCGCCCGCCCCGCGGGGCGGTGTGTCAGCCCGGGATGCAGAGCGCGGCCGCTTTGGCCACGAGGTCAGGGTCCTGCCAGTCGAGCCAGTGGATCCGGGGGTCGGCGCGGAACCAGGTGAGCTGGCGGCGGGCGAACTGCCGGGTGGCGATGATGGTTTCCTCCGCTGCCCGGGCGGTGTCGGAGCAGCCGTCGAGGACCTTGAGGAACTGGGCGTAGCCAAGGGCCCGCGGGGCGGTCCGGCCGAGCCGGAGACCGGCGGCGTCGAGCGCCCGGACCTCGTCCAGCAGCCCGCTGTCCACCATGGTGTGGACGCGGCGGGCCAGCCGCTCCCGGAGCTGTTCCCGGTCCACCTCCAGCCCGATCTGCACGGCGGGCTGGAAATACTCGCGCGTGGGCATGAAGGAGCTGAAGGGCCGCCCGGTGAGTTCGAAGACCTCCAGCGCGCGGATGATCCGGCGGGCGTCCCCGAGCCGGCCGGCGGACACCGGGTCCACGTCCTGCAGCCGCGCCCGGAGCGGCGCGGCTCCGGAGGTTTCCAGTTCGGCTTCGAGCCGGCGCCGGACGGCAGGATCGGTGCCCGGGAATTCCAGCACGTCCAGCGCGGCCCGGACGTAGAGCCCGGAGCCGCCCGCCAGGATGGCACGTTTGCCGCGGGCGTGGATGTCCGCGATCAGTGCACGGGACTGCTGCTGGAAATCCGAGACGCTGGCTTCCTCCGTCACGTCCAGGATGTCCAGGAGGTGGTGCGGCACTCCCCTGCGTTCGGCCACGGTGATTTTGGCGGTGCCGATGTCCATGCCCCGGTAGAACTGCATGGAATCGGCGTTGATGACCTCGCCGCCGAGTTCCAGGGCCAGGGAGACCGCCAGGTCGGACTTGCCGGAGCCGGTGGGCCCGACGACGGCGATCACCGGTGGCGTGCCTGCGGCGGCTGGGCCTGGGTCGGCTGCCGGGCTTGGGCCAGTTGCGGCCCCTGGGGTGTCTGTTGGGGCGGCTGCGGGTGCGTCCCGCGGGGATGTCACAGAAGCAGCCACGGCCTAGCGGCCGCGGACGGGCAGGGCGGGCATCCCCAGGGAGACCCCGGTTCCACCCGACGCGGATCCGGGCGCCGGGGCGCCGCAGGAGTCCGCCTGGGACCTGTCCCAGGCGTCGCCCGCGCGCGAGCGGCGGAGGCTGTAGTCGCCGGCTGTGGCGGGATCCGCGACGAGGTGGAACGCCGCGGCCTCCGTGATGGTGACGGTGACGAGGTCGCCGGGGCGGGGTGTCTCTGCCCCGTCGGGCACGGAGAAGTGGACCAGGCGCTGGTCCTGGGCGCGGCCGGACAGCCGGTGGGTTTCTTCCGACTTGCGCCCGGACTGGGCGGTGACCATCACCTCGACCCGCCGGCCGAGCTGGCGGGCGTTCTCTTCGGCGGCGATGCGGTCCTGCAGGGCGGTGAGGCGTTCGAAGCGCTCCTGCACCACCGCTTTGGGGAGCTGGCCCGGCAGCTCCGCGGCGGGTGTGCCCGGCCGCTTGGAGTACTGGAAGGTGAAGGCGGTGGCGAAGCGGGACTTCTCCACGACGTCGAGGGTGGCCTGGAAGTCTTCTTCGGTCTCGCCGGGGAAGCCGACAATGATGTCCGTGGAGATGGCCGCGTGCGGGATTTTCCCGCGGACCTTGTCCAGGATGCCGAGGAACTTGGTGGACCGGTAGGAGCGCTTCATGTCCTTGAGGACCTTGTCCGAACCGGACTGCAGCGGCATGTGCAGCTGCGGCATGACGTTGGGGGTCTCGGCCATGGCATCGATGACGTCGTCGGTGAACGCTGCCGGGTGCGGGCTGGTGAACCGGACGCGCTCCAGGCCCGGGATCTCGCCGCACGCGCGCAGGAGTTTGGAGAACGCCTGCCGGTCGCCGAACTCCACGCCGTAGGAGTTCACGTTCTGGCCCAGCAGGGTGACCTCGATGGCGCCGTCGTCGACGAGGGCCTGGATCTCAGCCAGGATGTCCCCGGGCCGGCGGTCCTTTTCCTTCCCGCGCAGGGCCGGGACGATGCAGAAGGTGCAGGTGTTGTTGCAGCCGACGGAGATCGACACCCAGCCCGAGTAGACGGAGTCCCGCTTGGTGGGCAGCGTGGACGGGAAGACGTCGAGGGATTCGAGGATTTCGAGCTGCGCGTCGTTGTTGTGGCGGGCGCGTTCCAGGAGGGCCGGCAGGGAGCCGACGTTGTGGGTGCCGAACACGGCATCCACCCAGGGCGCCTTCTTCAGGATGGTCTCGCGGTCCTTCTGCGCCAGGCATCCCCCGACGGCGATCTGCATTCCAGGGTTGGCCGCCTTGACGGGGGCCAGGATGCCGAGGTTTCCGTAGAGCTTGTTGTCGGCGTTCTCCCGGACAGCGCAGGTGTTGAAGACCACGACGTCGGCCAGCTCCCCGGCGGAGGGGACGTAGCCGGCGGCCTCGAGCATGCCCGACATCCGTTCGGAGTCGTGCACGTTCATCTGGCAGCCGAAGGTCCGCACCTGGTAAGTGCGCGGCTGCGGTGTGGCCGCAAGAGCCTCGGGGCGGGACGATGAGGCCGTGTCCGGGGACGCTGGGTCCGTGGAGGGGGTGGGGCCGGCTGCTGGGGAGGGAATGGTCAAACTCACCTGTTAAGGGTACCGGGTCGGCACGGGGCCGGGGCGCCTCAGAAATCCGGTTCCGGCTCCGCACCGGCGGCCGACACAGCCTCATCGAGCACTTCGTCCACGATCCGGAATGCCAGGGACGGCTGGTATCCCTTGCGGGCCAGCATGGAAGCCAGCCGGCGGGTGGTCTTGTCCCGCTCGGCACGGTCCGCGAACCCGGTGGTGCCGCGGAGTTTGCGCTGGACCAGGTCACGGGCCGCGGATTCCTCGTCCGCATCACTGAGCTGCGCCAGGGCATCGGCCGCCGTGGCATCGTCGATGCCCTTGTCGGCCAGTTCCCGGCGGAGGGCGCCCTTGGCGAGCTTGCGGTTCTGGGACCTGGACCGGACCCACATATCGGCGAAGTCCGCGTCGTCGACCAGTTTCACTTCTTCGAAACGGTCCAGCACGGCCTCGGCGACGTCGTCGGGAACGTGGCGTTCGGCCAGTTTGCGGGCGAGCTGCAGCCGGCTTTTGGGCGAGTTGGTCAGCTGCCGCAGGACGATGGCCCGCGCGACACCCGCCGGGTCCGCGTCCGGATCCAGTTCAGGGGACGGCGCCCCTGCCGTCCGGGAAGCTGCGCTGCGCGAACCCCCGGACCCGGAAGAACTGCGGGCTCCGCGTCCCCTGCCGGAGCCGCGTGGACTGACGGACCCGGCAAGCGGGTCCGCATCGCCGTCCGGGTCAAGGCTCCAGGGAAGGAACCCCGACCCGGTGCCGGCTCCGGCGTTAGAAGCCGTCAACGGCCTTCAGCTTCGGGGATTCCTCGCCCGCCTCGGCAGCCTTCACGCCAACGCCGAGCTTCTCTTTGATGAGCCGCTCCAGTTCGGCGGCCAGTTCGGGGTTGTCGCGCAGGAAGCGGCGGGAGTTCTCCATGCCCTGGCCCAGCTGGTCACCGTCATAGGTGAACCAGGAGCCCGACTTCTTGATCAGGCCGTGCTCGACGCCCATGTCAATGATGCCGCCTTCACGCGAGATGCCCTGGCCGTAAATGATGTCGAACTCGGCGATCTTGAAGGGCGGGGCCATCTTGTTCTTGACGATCTTGGCCTTGGTGCGGTTACCGACGGAATCCGCGCCCTCCTTGAGGGTCTGGATGCGGCGGACGTCGATACGGATGGAGGCGTAGAACTTCAGCGCCTTGCCACCGGTGGTGGTTTCCGGCGAGCCGAAGAAAACACCGATCTTTTCGCGCAGCTGGTTGATGAAGATGGCCGTGGTTTTGGTCTGGCTCAGGCGGCCGGTGATCTTGCGGAGGGCCTGGCTCATGAGGCGCGCCTGCAGGCCGACGTGGCTGTCGCCCATGTCGCCCTCGATTTCCGCGCGCGGGACCAGGGCCGCCACGGAGTCGATGACCACGATGTCCAGCGAGCCGGACCCCACCAGCATGTCCATGATTTCGAGGGCCTGCTCGCCGGTGTCCGGCTGGGAGACGAGGAGGGCATCGGTGTCGACGCCCAGCTTGGCGGCGTACTCCGGGTCGAGGGCGTGCTCGGCGTCGATGAACGCGGCGATGCCGCCCAGGCGCTGGGCATTGGCCACCGCGTGCAGCGCGACCGTGGTCTTACCGGAGGATTCCGGACCGTAGATTTCCACCACGCGGCCGCGGGGCAGGCCGCCAATGCCAAGGGCGACGTCCAGGGCGATGGATCCGGTCGGGATGACTTCGATGGGCGCACGGACTTCGTCGCCAAGGCGCATGACCGAGCCTTTGCCGAACTGCTTGTCAATCTGGGCAAGTGCTGCGTCGAGCGCCTTCTGGCGATCCGGGGCTGCGGCCATGGTTCACACCTCTAATACTTTCTCGCTGTGGAGGGGCCCTGCCGGGCCCCGGGTAGTGTTCTTGATCAGTTTTCTGTCATTACTGACGCTACTGGCATCCACCGACAGAGTTTCCTGCTCGCCCCGTGTATGTGGAAAACACTCTGCAAAAAGCATAGTCCCACCCGAACAGATATTCGAACAATCTGTCCGGCGTGTCAGCGGCACATCGCCGGAACGGCACACCAATCAGACGAAACGCCACGCCCGCGGCGGGGCTCAGCGCGGTTTGACGTCGCGGCCCAGCCGCCGCTCCGGCGGGACATCCTGCACGTCGCACAGGGCGAGCCATACCTGCTTCGGCGGCATGCCGGCGGCCAGGGCCTGGTCTGCCGTCCGCCCGCCGGCTCCGGCCAGGACCAGGGAACTGCTGAGGACACGGGAGTACCCGGCCCCGAATTCGTCGTCCATGAGGCGCCAAAAATCACTGATTCGCACCCTTCGAGTCTCTCACGCCCCCGGGAGACTCTAGAATGGGTGCCATGATCAACCCGGCCGAAAGCCCCCGGATCCCCGGCCCGGCCGACGATTCCACCGAAGCCGCCCTGACCGCCGTCGAGCACCAGTTGAGCATGCTATGGCGCCGTGCCCGTTCCGTCTCCCACCAGCTCTCCCGCCAGGTCCACCCCGATATGGAACCGGCCGCCTATGGCCTGCTCTCGGTGATCCGGCGCGAGGGCGCGATCCGGCTGACCGAGCTGGCATCCAGCATCGGCGTCGGAAAGCCCTCGGTGAGCCGGCAGATTGCTTTCTTGGAACGTTTGGGCCTGGTGGCCAAGGAACCGGACCCGCTCGACGGCCGGGCGCAGATGATCCGGCTGACGCCCGCGGGCGAGGAGAAGATGCACGAGGTGCAGGACGCGCGGCGTGAAGTGTTCCGGGAACGGCTGGGCGAATGGCCGCTGGAGGAGCTGCAGACCCTGGCCGGCTATATCGGAAAACTCAATGCCACCTACGAGCGGGACGGATTTCCCCGGGTCGAACCTCACTAGCAAAACCCTCGCGGGACAAGCCTGTCCCGCCGGCCCCCTTCCGGCCCTCGTGTTCTGGCCCGGCTGTTCTGGTCCGGCTGTTCTGGTCCGGGCAGGGCCCGGCGTACGCAAAAGACCCCGGCACACCGCCGGGGTCTTTTGTCGAGTAGGGGGTGCCGGGGCTAGCGCGCCCCGGAGAGCAGGCCCTTGGCCAGCTCGTCGTTGAGGTCGGAGTTGAGTTCACGGTCCAGGTCACGGCCGTAGCGCTGTGCGAACTCCTGGGGGACGGTGTCCGGAACGGCAACGCCCTCGGCGACGGCGACACGGTCGCTGACTTCCCGGAGCATGCTGGACAGCGGAACATCCAGGGCCGAGCAGATCGAGGAGAGCAGCTCCGAGGAGGCTTCCTTCTGGCCGCGTTCCACTTCACTCAGGTAGCCCAGGGAAACGCGGGCACTGTGCGAGACTTCGCGGAGGGTACGGCCTTGGCGTTGGCGGACATCGCGCAGTACATCACCGATTTCGTGACGAAGTACAACCATCTTGCGCTCCTTCTGTTCGCTCTTAGCCTGATCGGCGAGGCCCACATCCTTCCAGCGGACAACGCCGTTTACGGATACGGGCTGCTTTACCATCTGTATCGCCTTGCTCCCTCTTTGGTCGAGCCCGCTGGTCAAAGCGGACACTGATGATGCTTTCATCCTAGGCGCCTCCCTCGTTCGGAAGCGACACAATGTAACAACTATTGGGAATCAAGTTTTGTTCCCGGCAACTTTACGCCCGGTAGCCTTCGGCCTTCAGGGCTTCCAGCAGCCGCTCCAGCGCCGCTGCGCAGGCCTGCCCGCGGATTTCCGGCCGGCTGCCCTCGAAGCTGTAGCCGAACGACGTCGAGCCCGCCGCCGTCGCGACGCCGATGAGCACGGACCCCACGTCCTTGCCGCCGTGCGGCTCTGGCCCGGCGACGCCGGTGGTTGAGACGCCGATGTCGGCGCCGCAGACCCGGCGTGCCCCTTCGGCCATGGCCTCGGCGACGCGGCCATCGACCGCCCCGGCGCTGTCCAGCAGGTCCCGGGGCACTCCCAGCACCCCGGCCTTGACGGAGTTCTGGTAGGACACCACGCCGCCCTGGAGCATCCCGGAGGCGCCGGGCGTGTCGGCCAGTACGGCTGCGACCATGCCCGCGGTGAGGGATTCGGCCGTGGCGACGGTCAGGCCGCGGCCGATCGCCGTGGTGACGGCGTCCTCGGCGAGGTGGTGCAGGTTGATGGTGCGGTGGGGACCGGTCATGGCTTGCCCTCCTGGTTCTGCTGCTGCCGGGCCCGGATGCCGCTGGCGCGCAGCTTGAGGGCCTCGATGACGTATTCGCCGCCGGTCCATACGGTGATGGCGAGGGCCGCCATCATCACCACGAACGCCACGACGCCGAGCCACGGCGCAATCGAGGCGAGCGGCAGGATGTACAGGAAGATGGCCACCGTCTGGATGACGGTCTTCAGCTTTCCGCCGCGCGAGGCCGGGATCACGCCGTACTGGATGACAAAGAACCGCAGGGCGGTGACGCCCCATTCGCGGACCAGGATCAGGATGGTGACCCACCACGGCAGTTCCTGCAGCAGCGAGAGCATCACGAGGGCCGAGCCGATGAGCAGCTTGTCGGCGATCGGGTCGGCGATCTTGCCGAAGTCAGTGACCAGGCCGCGGCTGCGGGCGATGTCGCCGTCGAGCTTGTCGGTGTAGATGGCGACGGCGAAGGTGGCGGCGGCGACCCAGCGCCAGACGCCGTACTGGGCCTCCAGGCCGGGGGCGTCGAGCAGGAGGAACCAGACGAAAAACGGCACCATCACAATGCGCAGCATCGTCAGGATGTTGGGCAGGTTCCAGATCTGCGAGGCGGCTCCGGGGCTGTTTGTTTCGGCGCTAGTCACGTTCCTAGGCTACCGTCCGGTGAGGGACCAGGCGTCCTCGGAACCGTCCTCGTCATCCCCGGAACCGCCGTCGGCGCCGTCGTAATACTCGGTGCTCTGGGTCCGCCGGTCCAGGTCGTCGGCGACGAGGTCCTCCGCGTAGCCGCCCTGGGCGATGTTCGCGTTGGCGTTCTCGCTCAGCGCCGCGGTCTGCGAATCGGCGGCGGGCATTTCCATGCCCTTCATGGCGGCGAGGACGGTGGCCAGGTCATCGGGTTTGACCAGGACGTCGCGGGCCTTGGACCCTTCGGAGGGGCCCACCACCCCGCGGGATTCGAGCAGGTCCATCAGCCGGCCCGCCTTCGCGAAGCCCACGCGCAGCTTGCGCTGCAGCATCGACGTCGACCCGAACTGGGTGGTGACAACCAGTTCGGTGGCCTGCAGCAGGACCTCGAGGTCGTCTCCGATGTCGTCGTCGATCTGCTTCTTCGGCGCGTCGGGGGCGACGTCGTCGCGGTACACGGCCTTGAGCTGGCCCTTGACGTGCTCCACCACCTTGTGGATTTCTGACTCGGTGACCCAGGCGCCCTGGACGCGCATGGCCTTGGAGGCGCCCATCGGCAGGAACAGTGCGTCGCCCTGGCCGATGAGTTTTTCGGCACCCGGCTGGTCCAGGACCACGCGGGAGTCGGTGACCGACGACGTCGCGAACGCCATGCGGGACGGCACGTTGGCCTTGATCAGGCCGGTGACGACGTCGACCGAGGGCCGCTGGGTGGCGAGCACGAGGTGGATGCCGGCCGCACGGGCCAGCTGGGTGATGCGGACGATGGAGTCTTCGACGTCGCGGGGCGCCACCATCATGAGGTCGGCGAGTTCGTCGACAATCACCAGGAGGTACGGGTACGCCCGGATGACCCGCTTGGACCCCTCCGGCGGGTGGACCTTCCCGGCCCGGACCGCCTTGTTGAAGTCATCGATGTGCTTGAAGCCGTAGTTGGCGAGGTCGTCGTAGCGGGCGTCCATCTCGCGGACCACCCACTGCAGGGCCTCGGCGGCCTTCTTGGGGTTGGTGATGATCGGGGTGATGAGGTGCGGGACGCCCTCGTAGGCGGTGAGTTCCACGCGCTTGGGGTCCACCATCACCATGCGGACCTCATCCGGGGTGGCGCGCATCAGGATGGACGTGATCATCGAGTTGACGAACGACGACTTGCCGGCGCCGGTGGCGCCTGCGACGAGCAGGTGCGGCATCTTGGCAAGGTTCGCGACGACGTAGCCGCCCTCGACGTCCTTGCCGACGCCCATCACCATCGGGTGGTCGGTGCGGCGGGCGTTCTGGCTGCGGAGCACGTCGCCCAGAGAGACCGTCTCGCGGTCCGTGTTGGGGATTTCGATGCCGATGGCCGATTTGCCGGGGATGGGGCTCAGGATGCGCACGTCCGAGCTGGCGACGGCGTAGGAGATGTTCTTGGACAGTGCGGTGACGCGCTCCACCTTGGTGCCCGGGGACAGTTCGATCTCGTAGCGGGTGACGGTGGGTCCGCGGCTGAAGCCGGTGACCTGGGCGTCCACGTTGAACTGGGTGAGGGTTTCGGTCAGCGAGGCGACGATGGCGTCGTTGGCCTCGGTGCGTTCCTTCGGGATGGATCCGGGGGTCAGCACGTCCGACGCCGGGAGCGTGTACGTCACGTCGCCGGCGAGCGAGAGCTGCTCCGTGCGTTGCGGGATGGGCGTGGGAAGGGGCGCCGGAGCCACGGGATTGGAGGGGACTTTGGCGGCCGCGGCGACGCCGGCCGCGGGCGGAGCCGGAGGGGCAGGGGGGCCGGCCATTCCGGGGGAAACGAGCGGGATCGCTTCGGTGGCGTTCTCCCCCGCCGCGGCACTGCCGAGCCCCTGGGCCGCCTTGATCTTCTCGACGGCGATCTCGGCCTGGGTGGGACGGCGGACGCCGGGGGCGACGGCGTTGGCGCCGGTTTTGCCGGCCGCCTTTGCGCCCGTTTTCGCCTCGGCGGCGGTCCTGGCGGCCTCGGCTTCCTCGTCGGCGATGAGTGCCCGTTCGAACGCTTCGTCGCCGACGTAGCCTTCGAGTCCGGCGTCGTCCTCGTGGTCCTTGCCGAAGAGGCGGCGGCGCTTCTTCTTCGCCGGGGCAGGGTCGTTTTCGTAGAGGTAGCTGCGGTCGTGGCCGCTGTTGTCGCCTCTGTTGTCGCCGTCGGCGGTCTCCTGCAGGTCGATGCCCATGAGGTGCTCATACGCGCCCCGCAGCCGGGCGGGGATCGCGCCGAACGGTGTGGCCGTGACGATCAGCAGGGAGGTAAACGCGAGCAGGCCGTAGACGGCCAGCGGCACCGCGGCGTGGATGGCGGCGAGCGGGGCGGCGGCAAGGTAGCCGAGCATGCCGCCTGCCTGGCGCAGCCCGTCGAACCCTTCAGCGACGGTCGGTTCCCCGCCAATGACGTGGGCGAGGCCGCAGCCGGCGAAGGTCATGATCAGGAAGCCGATCCCGATCCGGTTGTTGCCGCGGCCGTCGACGGGCTGACGGAACAGGCGGAAGGCGCAGACAAAGAGCATCAGCGGCAGCAGCAGCGACATCCAGCCGAAGGTGCCGTTGACGATGCTGTAGACCATGTCCGGGAACCAGCCCTGGAAACCCCACCAGGCGAACGTGGCCACAAAAACGCCGAGGGCGAGGTTGAACAGGGCTGCGCCGTCGCGGCGTTCCTCGGGTTCGAGGTCGCTGACGTCGTAGCCGATCCGCCGGACTCCTGCCCCGACGACGTGGGCGACACCCAGCCAGGCGCCGGCCACCACCCTGACCAGCCACGGCTGTTTGGGTTCGACGGCGGCCATTTGGCGGGTGCGCGCGGTGTTTTTTGTGCCGGCGGAACGGCCCGTTTTGGACCCGGCCGGGCCGGAGCCCCTGGCCGGGGAGCTGCCTGATTTGCCGCTGGAGTTGCCTCGTGGCGCGGAGGAAGTACGAGTGGCCATACCCGCTACGGTACCCGACGCCGGGCTGAAAACCCCGGATTTCCGGGCCTCGGCCGGGACCATGTTGCCCGCAGGACACACAGAAACGGCCGTCCCGGCCTACCACAGGCGGGTCCTGTGGCAGGCCGGGACGGCCGTTCTGGTCGGTGGCGGCCGTTCTGGTCGGTGGCGGCCGTTCTGGTCGGTGGCGGCCGATGCCGCCATTAGTGCCCGGGGCTTACGCTTCCAGCACCACCGGGATGATCATGGGCTTGCGGCGGAGCTTGCGGTTAACCCAGGTTCCCACCACCCGGCGGACCACCTGCTGCAGCTGGTGCGTGGTGTGGTCGGTGCGGTTGAGCACGGCTTCTTCCAGCGCGGCGTTGATCTTCGGGATGATTTCGTCGAAGACCGAGTCGTCCTCGGCGACGCCGCGGGCGTGGATCTCCGGTCCGGAGACCACCTTGCCGGTGGCGCGGTGGATCACCGTGATGATGGAGATGAAGCCTTCGTCGCCGAGGGTCTGGCGGTCCTTGAGGTCAGCTTCGGTGACTTCACCGACGCTGGAGCCGTCGACGTAGACAAAGCCGACCTCCACCTGGCCCACGATGTCCGCCTGGTGGTCCCGCAGGTCGATGACGGTGCCGTTGTCCGCGAGGAGGATGCTCTCCTCGGGGACGCCGGAGTCCAGGGCGATTTTGCCGTTGGCGATCAGGTGCCGGGTTTCGCCGTGCACCGGCATCGCGTTCAGCGGCTCCAGGATGTTGTAGCAGTAGAGCAGCTCGCCGGCGGCAGCGTGGCCGGAGACGTGCACCTTGGCGTTGCCCTTGTGGATGACGTCGGCGCCCAGCTTGAGCAGGCCGTTGATGATGCGGAAGACGGCGTTCTCGTTGCCCGGGATGAGGCTGGAGGCGAGGATGACCGTGTCGCCCGGGCCGACGACGACGCGGTGGTCGCCGTTGGCCATGCGGGACAGGGCCGCCATCGGCTCGCCCTGGGAACCGGTGGACATCAGCACCACGCGGTTGTCCGGCAGGTTGTCGATGTTCTTGATGTCGACCAGGATGCCCGGCGGCACGTCGAGGTAGCCGAGCTTCGCGGCGATGGCCATGTTGCGGACCATCGAGCGGCCGACGAAGGCAACCTTGCGGTTGTGGTTGGCGGCGGCGTCGAGGACCTGCTGCACGCGGTGCACGTGCGAGGAGAAGGAGGCCACGATCAGGCGCTTGGTGGCCTGGCCGAAGAGCCGGTCCAGGGTGGGCCCGATTTCCTTTTCGGCGGTGGTGAACCCCGGAACGTCGGCGTTCGTGGAGTCCGACATAAAGAGGTCCACGCCTTCCTCGCCCAGCTTGGCGAAGTGGCGGAGGTCGGTGATGCGGCCGTCGAGCGGCAGCTGGTCCATCTTGAAGTCGCCAGTGTGCAGGACGGTGCCGCCGGCGGTGCGCAGGAACACGGCGAGGGCGTCGGGGATGGAGTGGTTGACGGCCACGAACTCGCACTCGAACGGGCCGAACTTCTTGATCTGGCCTTCGGTGACCGTCTGCATGACGGGCCGGATCCGGTGCTCCTGCAGCTTCGCCTCGATCAGGGCCAGCGTCAGCTGGGAACCCACCAGGGGAATGTCGGCGCGCAGGCGCAGCAGGTACGGGACGGCGCCGATGTGGTCCTCGTGGCCGTGGGTCAGGACGACGGCGACAATGTCATCGACGCGGTTCTCGATGTAGGAGAAATCGGGCAGGATCAAGTCAACGCCGGGCTGGGTCTCCTCCGGGAAGAGGACGCCGCAGTCGACGATGAGCAGCTTGCCGCCGATTTCGAAGACGGTCATGTTGCGGCCGATCTCCCCGAGGCCCCCGAGCGGAACGATCCGCAGGGTGTCCTTAAGCAGTTTCGGCGGCGTGACAAGGCCGGGAAGGGCAGTTTGGGTCATAGTTCACTACTTTCCAGGCGGTTGCCGGCCCGGTCTCTCCTCATCAGGATCACTGATCAGGAAAAGACCATTCCGGCTTCCGCCAAGTCCTCGCGGATGGTTTCGATCTCGGCGTCGTCCGGCTCCACGAGGGGCAAGCGGACAACCGAGTTGGGCAGGACTCCCTGCCACTTAAGAACTTGCTTCGCAGCAACAGCACCCTGGATGTGGGTCATCACTGCACGGACCACGGGGTCCAGTTCGAAATGTATGGTGCGGGCGGTGGCGAAGTCGCCCGCAAGCGCGGCATCGATCATGGCGCGGAACTGCCGTGTGGCGACGTGCGCGGAAACGCTCACAAGTCCGGCGGCGCCTGCTGCCATCCACGGCAGGGTCAGCCCGTCATCCCCTGAGTAGACGTCAAGGTCGGTGTTGGCAAGGACCCGGGTGATCGCCGCGAAGTCGGCCTTGGCGTCCTTGAGCGCGATGATGTTCCGGTGGTCCGCGAGCCGGATCATGGTCTCGGGGTCGATCGGGACGCAGGAGCGGCCGGGGATGTCATAGACCATCACGGGAAGGTCGGCGGCGTCGGCGACGGCTTCGATGTGGGCCCGGATGCCGGCCTGGCTCGGCTTGTTGTAGTACGGGGTGACGATCAGCTGGCCGTGGGCTCCGGCCTTCTCGGCACGCTTGGCCATCTCGATGGAGTGCGAGGTGTGGTTGGTGCCCGTTCCGGCGATCACCTTGGCGCGGTCGCCCACCGCCTCCACGATGACGCGGAAGAGCTTTTCTTTTTCGTCGTCCTCCAGCGTGGAGGTCTCCCCCGTGGTGCCGGAAATGACGAGGGCATCATGGCCGTCGTCGACGAGCTTGTTGGCCAGCTCCGCGTTCTGCTGGTAATCGACCTCACCGTCGGCTGTGAAAGGCGTAACCATGGCGGTTACGAGGGATCCGAACGTGTAAGAGCGGGTGCGAGAGTCAGGCATATGAAAAACGTTACCCTGTCCCCGGCTTGATAAGACAATGAAGGCGGGGTGATGAAGATCAAACCAGCCCGGAAAGCCCCTTCCGGATGGCGCCGCGGGCCACGGTTCACCCCGCCGGACCACCTGGCCGCATCACTATGCCGGGGCAGCACCGCCGGCCGGCACATCGCAATAGCGGCCCACTGCTTCTTCGCGGAGCGCCTCGGCCCACGCCGCGAGCCGCTGGGCCGCCCGCACGTAGTGGAACAGCTCACCGGGTGTCAGCGCTTCAAGGTCGGTTTCGGCGAGCCGGCGGGCGAGCTCGGCGCCGGGCGCCTGCGCCGACAGTGCCGCCCCCTCCCTGCGCCACTGCATATCCTCCGCCGGCTCGCCGGCGACGAGCTGCCGGAAGAGGAAGTCCACGACGCCGGGACTCATCGCCTTCAGCACGCCGGGGACCGCGTCCGGCGGGACGGCAACCGAGGGAACCGACTCCGACGGGACAGGATCCGAGGAAACCCTGGGTTTTGGTCTGTTGTTCATGGCCACATCCTATTCGAACATATATTCGAATACAAGGTCTGTGCGGTTCCTGTGAAGTTGTCCTGTTCCGCCGTCGGCAGAGGACCGCTGCCGGAGGTCGTGAGACGATCGACGAATGACGCCGCGCGGAACAGCATCCCCCTCCCGGTCCGCAGCAGCCAGGACCACCGGGATGCGGCTCGCAGGAATTGATGCCGCCCGCGGCCTGGCCCTCCTGGGCATGATGGCCACGCATGTTTTCCCGACCTTCGAATCCAATGCCCAGCTCACCCCGACGTGGGTGGGGCTGGTGTTTTCCGGCCGCGCCTCGGCGCTCTTCGCCGTGCTCGCCGGCATCGGGCTGGCACTGTCCACCGGGAAGCAGCAGCCGCTGGATGGTCCCCGGCTGTGGGCGGCCCGCCGCGGCATCGCTCTCCGCGCCCTGGTGATCGGCGCCGTCGGGCTCACCGTCGGCGGGCTGGAAGTGAACATCGCGATCATCCTGGTCCACTACGCCGTGCTGTTCCTGTGTGTGCTGCCGTTCCTGGGCCTGGACGTCAAGCACCTGCTGGTGCTGGCCGCCGGCTGGGTGCTGGTCAGCCCGGCTGTCGCCTTCCTGCTGCGGCCGTGGCTCCTTTCCGCCGAGCCTCCCCTGCAGCTGGGCCACAACCCCGTCTGGGAGGATCTGTCCACCCCTGCCGTCCTGCTCGGGGACCTGTTCCTGACCGGCTACTACCCCGTTTTCCAGTGGATGACCTACCTCCTGGTGGGCCTCGCGATCGGCCGGCTGGCGCTGACGTCGGCGGCCGTCCCCGTCCTGCTGCTGGCCGTGGGCGCCGCCGTGGCCGTCCTTGCCAAGTGGTTCAGCGTGGTGATGATGGAGGACTGGGGCGGACGGGCGCAGCTGCAGGCATCCCTCCTGGACCCCTCGTATCCGCTGGAGAGCCTGCTCCAAGTGAACCTTGCCGGGGTGGACCAGACCGGCTCGGCCTGGTGGCTCGCGTCCAGCGCCCCGCACTCGGGCACCACGCTGGATCTGCTGCACACCTCGGGGGTCGCGGCCGCCGTGGTTGGCGTATTCCTGATCCTTGGCCGCCTGGTGCAGCGGGCCGGCCTGGACCTGCTGCTGCCACTGCGCGGCGCCGGAGCCATGACCCTGAGCTTCTACACGGCCCATCTGTGCGTGATGGCGTCCCTCTCCGGCCAGCCGCTGCCGTCCGGGTGGACTGTGGAGGGGGTCTACTGGGCGCAGGCGGCCGCGATCCTCGCGATCGGCGGCATGTTCGCGGCACTGGGGTGGCGGGGGCCGCTGGAATGGGTGACACATGCCGCCAGCCAGCTGGGCCAGTACCAGCCGGCGCGGGTCAGGTAACTGCGGTTCAGGTAACTGCGGGTCAGGTTGCCGCGGGCGTTCAGCCCTGGCGGGATCCTGTGCGGTACAGCCGAATGGCGTCGCGCATGGAGGCACGCGCCCGTTTGCGGTCGCCCGCGGCGTCATAGGCGCAGCTGAGCCGGAACCAGGAGCGCCAGTCGTCCGGCGCAGCTTCCGTCTCGGCACGGTACTTCTCGAATTCGCGGTCCGCGGCTTCGCGGATGATCCGCCCGGCGGGGGTGCGCGGCAGGTTGTCTTCCGGCAGCCCGCCCTCGGCTTCAAGAATGTTCGCCAGCCGTTCGGTCCGGGCGCCGAAGAGCAGCTCGCGGACCAGGGCCCAGGCACCGATCACGGGCAGGAGGAGGTACGCGGCGCCGATGGCCTTGGCCACCGGGTTGGGGTCCGTCATAAGGAGCACCGCGCGCTGGAAGGACACCACCAGGTAAAAGACCAGCAGGAGGGTGACGGCACCGACCCAGATCTTGGTGCGGTTGGCCTTGAAGGCAGCGAGGACGTTGGCCACAGCGCTCAGAGTCCCAGGTCGAGGTAGCCGTCGAGGCCGACGGTAAGGCCCGGGTGGGCTGCGACGTTGCGCACGCCCAGCAGCACGCCGGGCATAAACGAGGCGCGGTCGAAGGAGTCGTGCCGGAATGCCAGCTGCTCCCCCGGCCCGCCCAGGAGGACTTCCTGGTGCGCCACGAGGCCGCGGAGCCGGACGCTGTGGACGCGGACGCCGTCGACGTCGCAGCCGCGGGCGCCGGGGAGTTCGCTGGTGGTGGCATCGGGGCTGGCGGGAAGGCCGGCCGCTGTGCGCTCGGCGGCAATGAGCTGCGCGGTCCGTACGGCGGTCCCGGACGGGGCGTCCACCTTGTCCGGGTGGTGCAGTTCGACGATTTCCACCGATTCGAAGTAGCGGGAGGCCTTGGCGGCGAACGCTGAGGCGAGGACCGACCCGAGGGCGAAGTTGGGTGCGATCAGGACGCCCGCCTCCGGCTGGCCGGCGAGGAGCTCCTCCAGCCCGGCCAGTTTCTCTGCATCCCAGCCGGTGGTGCCCACCACGGCGTGCATGCCGTGTTCGACGGCGAAGCGGACGTTGGCTTCGGTGCTTTCGGGGACGGTCAGGTCCACCACGATCCGGGCGCCGGCGTCGACCAGCGTCTCCAGCGGATCGTTACGGCCCAGCGCGGCGACAAGGTTCAGGTCCGCGGCGGCTTCGACGGCCTGGACGGCTTCGGCGCCCATGCGCCCGTTGGCGCCCAGCACGGCGACTGCGAGTTGTTCGGTCATGCCATCAACCCTACCGCCGGGGCGGGACCGGCCTTGAACCGGCCGGCCCGCGGAACTACTCCCCCGCGCCGACCCATTCGACCGTGCCGTCGGTGAAGAACTGTTCCTTCCAGATCGGCACCTGGGCCTTGATCCGGTCCACGAGTTCCGAGCAGACCGCGAAGGCCTGGCCGCGGTGCGAGGCGGAGACGGCGCAGACCAGCGCGGGATCCCCGATCTCCAGCATCCCGGTCCGGTGCGCCGCCCAGATCCGCACCGGCCGGCCCGGGGCTCCCCCGGCTGCTTGTTCGGTGACTTGCTCAGTGACTTGTTCAGCGACGAGCTGCGCGACGACGTCGGCCATGACCTGGTGCGCGGTGGGGTGTGCGCTGTAGCTGAGGCGCAGGACCGGCTTGCCGCCGTCGTGGTTCCGGACCACGCCGCTGAAGCTGACTACCGCGCCCGCGGTATCGGATTCGACGGCGGCGATGGCCTGGTCCACGGAGATGGGCTCGGAGCTCAGCACCGCGTGCACCACGTCAAAGGCCGGTGAAGTTTCAGTGCCCGGTTCAGTGGCCATGGCTGCCCTCCAGCTGGTCGCAAAGATGTCCGACGATGGGATCCAGCACCCCGAGGCCGTCCATGACGCCCTTCGGCGAGCCGGGAAGGTTGACGATGAAGGTCTGGCCTGCAGCTCCTGCATGGCCCCGGCTCAGCATCGCCATCGGCGTCTTGGCGATCCCGGCACCCCGGATGCCTTCCATGATGCCCGGGATCTCGCGGTCCAGCAGCGGCAGGGTTTGTTCCGGGGTGGCGTCGGTGGGGCTGAGGCCGGTGCCGCCGCTGGTGATGATGACGGCGGGCGCCTGCGTCAGGAGGGCGCGCAGGGCTGCGCCTACCGCGTCGCCGTCCGGGACCACCATGGCCGGGTACGTCTCGAAGCCGTGCTCGGTGAGCCAGTCGATGATGACGGGGCCGGTGAGGTCCTCATAGATTCCGGCCGCGGCCCGGGTGGAGGCGATCACGACGCCGGCCTTCCGCCCGGTGGCCTCGCCGTGCCGGTGTGGTTCGGGCATGCTCATAGTGTCCAGTCCCCGCTCTTGCCGCCGCTTTTGGCCAGCACCTTGATGTCCGTCAGCACCGCGTGCTTGTCCACGGCCTTGATCATGTCGTACACGCTGAGGGCTGCCACGGAGGCCGCGGTCAGCGCTTCCATCTCGACGCCGGTGATGCCGCGGGTCTTGACGGTGGCGAAGACGGTGACAAAGTCGGTCTCAAGCTCGAAGTCCACGGTGACCTTGGCGATGGGCAGCGGGTGGCACAGCGGGATCAGCTCTGGCGTTTTCTTCGCGGCCATAATGCCCGCCACCCGGGCCACGGCAAGGGCATCGCCCTTGGGCAGCTCGCCCGCGCCAAGGAGGGCCAGGACCTCGGCGGTGCTGCGGACGGTGGCGGTGGCGGTGGCCTCGCGGGTAGTCTCCGCCTTGTTGGACACGTCCACCATCTGGGCGGAGCCGTCCTGCCGGAGATGGGTCAGGCGCGGGGTTTCCGCCGCGGGTGTTTCCGTTGCCGGCGCTTCTTCTTTCACAGCATCCATACTTCCACCTCTGCGCCCTCGGCGAGCGCGGCAATTCCTTCCGGGACCTGGATCAGGGCATTGGAGTGCGCCAGGGCGCTGACGAGGTGGGACCCGGCGCCGCCCTCCAGCCGGACGGTGCCGTCCGCCAGGACCGTGCCCCGGCGCACCTGGTGCTTTCCCGGCGGTGATTCCAGGGAGTGGGCCAGGCGTGCCCTGACGGCCGGACGCGGCGCGGGCGAACCGAAGAGGTCGAAGAGGGCGGGCCGGAGGAACATTTCGAAGGAGACCAGGCAGCTCACCGGGTTCCCCGGGAAGCCGAGGACCGGAACGCCGTCGAAAGTTCCGATGCCCTGCGGGCCGCCGGGCTGCATCGCGACGCCCAGGAAGTCGACGTCGTGGCCCTCCATCGCCTGCCGGACCACCTCGTACGCGCCCTTGCTGACGCCGCCGGTGGTGACGATGAGGTCCACGTCCGGGGCATGCCGGCGCAGCAGCGCCGCGAGCTCGCCGGGCCGGTCCGTGGCGATCCCGGTCCGGGTGACGTGGAGGCCGGCTTGGCGCATGGAGGACTCCAGCAAGGTGGCGTTGGAGTCGTAGATTTTGCCGGTGCCCAGCGGGCTTCCCGGTTCCACCACCTCGTCGCCGGTGGTGACCAGCACAACCCGCAGCGCGGGGTAGACGGGCACGTCGGTGAATCCCAGGGCGGCCAGGAGTCCCAGCTGGCCGGGTCCAAGGAAGGTGCCGGCGCCGAGGGCGGGCTCGCCGGTGCGGATGTCGCTGCCCGCGTTACGGACGAAAGTCCCTGCCGCAACGGCGGGCAGCCGCACCGTGGCCGGGACGCCGGGTGCGGGGAACGCAGCGGGAACCGCCTGTTCGATCGGGACCACGGCGTCCGCGCCGGGCGGCATCATGGCGCCGGTCATGATCGGGGCGGCGGTTCCGGAGGCCAGTTCAGGCGGCGCCGTACCGGCCGGCACGGGAGCGACGACGCGCAGTTCGGTGCCGCCGTCGGGCGCGTCGGCGCTGCGGATGGCGTAGCCGTCCATCTGCGAATTCGCGAATGGGGGAAGGTCCAGCGGCGCCACGATGTCCGCCGCGAGCCCCCGGCCCAGTGCTGCGAGGAGCGGGAGCCGCTCGACCCGGTCCGGGGTGCGGAGCGGGGACAGGAGCCGGCGGACCGATTCGCGGTGCGCTTCCACGGTGACGTGCCCTGCCTGGGTGCGGTGCATGCGTTGGTGACCCCTCGTCTTGAGCCTGCGGCGTGGGCAGCCGGTCCGGTGCCCCGGCCCGGCTCCCCGGTCCGGCTGGCGGCCCGGCCGGTTAGGACTTTACGTCAACTCTAACCGTGTGGAAGCCGGTGGCCCCGCTGGGCGCCACCGGCGCGCGGTCCTCCACCTGCGGGGCGCCGGTGAGGTCCGTGGCGCGGACCTGGACCTCGTACCGGCCGGGGGTGAGCGGCAGTGCCAGCTTCCACTGGTACCAGGTGTCCGTGGAGATCCCGGGAGCCAGCTCCGCCTGCTGCCACGCGCCGCGGTTGACCCTGAGCTCCACCTTGCCGATGCCGGTGTGCTGGGCCCACGCGACACCGCCGAAAGCGACGGTGCCGGCGCTCACGGAACGGCCGTCCCGGGGCACGTCGATGCGGGAGGATGTCTTGATGGGTCCGTGCTCGCTCCATCCGCGGGGCGTCCAGTAGCCGACGTCGTCCGCGAAGCGCGTCACCTTGAGCTCAGTGACCCATTTGGTGGCCGAGACGTAGCCGTAGAGGCCGGGGACGATCAGCCGGGCCGGGAAGCCGTGTTCCAGGGGCAGCGGTTCGCCGTTCATCCCGACGGCCAGGAGCGCGTCGCGGCTGTCCGTCAGCACCTCCAGCGGCGTTCCGGCGGTCCAGCCGTCCGAGCTGCGGGACAGGACCATGTCCGCGCCGTCCTTCGGGCCGGCCAGGGCCAGGAGTTCCCGGACCGGCCAGCCCAGCCAGCGGGCGTTGCCGATCAGGTCACCGCCCACCTCGTTGGACACGCAGGCGATGGTGACGTGCCGCTCGACCAGGGGCTTGGCCAGCAGGGCGGCGAAGTCCAGTGAGACCTCGCGCTCCACCAGCCCGGTGACCTTCAGGGTCCATTGGCCCGGGTCCAGCACCGGAACGCGCAGCGCGGTGTCGATCCGGTAGAAGTCCTTGTTGGGGGTCACCAGCGGGCCTACACCGTCCAGCCGGACCTCGGCCCCGGCCGGGATCGGCGGAGCCGGGGAGGCCGGGGCGGGGAGCGCCAGTTTGCTGCGCAGTTCGCTCACGACGGCGGCGGCTCCGCGGAAGGTCGAGGCGAGAACACCGGCGAGCACGCCCGCCGCGGCCGTTCCGCCGAGGACCTGGAAGAAACGGCGCCGGGATGCAGGCTGTGCCGCAGGGACAGGTCCTTGCACCGGCGCGGCTGTGCCTTCGGCCGGTGGCGCTGTGCCTTCGGCCGGTGGCGCTGTGCCTTCGGCCGGAAGCGCTGTGCCTTCGACCGGTAGGACAGGGTCTTCGGCCGGGGGTCCGGCGTCGGCTTGCCACTCCTCAAGCCGGCGGATCAGCCAGCGCAACAGGACCATGCCCACAGCGGCAGCGAGCAGCGGGACAGGCACCGCGTTCGGCGTCAGTTCACTCCGGCTGAGGACGGCTGCCAGCCCTGCCGCCCCGAACACGGCGATGATGGCCACGCCGGCGAACCGGCGCCGCAGCTCCACGACCCCGGACAGGGCGGCCAGCGCGGCAATGACGAGCCCCATGCCGCCAAGGAGCGCGGCTTTGTCCGCCGTGCCGAAGAGCGAAATGGCCCAGTCCTTGACGCCCGGCGGGACCACATCGATCACAGCGCCTCCGACGGCGGTCACCGGGGACAGCGAGGGACTCACCAGGCCCGCGGCGAGCTCCCCGAGGGCCAGCCCTGTGCCGACGGCCACGACCCCGGAGGCTGCGGCCCAGGCTGTCGCGTGCCGGTCCTCGCCCCGCGGGGCCGGGGTCCGCGGGGCGGGGCCGGGAAGGGTGTCCGGCCCGTGCGGGGAAGTGTTCACCCCTCCAGCATAGATTCGTGCCGCAGCGGCGGCACCGTCCCGGGACCGGCGCACTACGCTGCCCCGCAGGAGTGATGCCGGCGCCGAGGTGGCGTAGCCTGACCTTATGAGTGTTCAGCTTGGTATGCCCCAGCCCCGCGCGGAGGACGGTTCCGGCGCGGGCACTTCCGCCGCGCAGATGCCCGGGCGCCCGGCCGGCCTGCCCGCCGGCCTCGTGGACCGCTACGGCCGCCGTGCCACCGACATGCGGCTTTCCCTGACGGACAAATGCAATCTGCGCTGTACGTACTGCATGCCGGCCGAGGGCCTGGAGTGGTTGTCCAAGCAGGCCGTGATGTCCGCGGAGGAGATTGTCCGGATCGTGCGGATCGGCGTCGACATGCTGGGCGTGCGCGAACTGCGGCTCACCGGCGGCGAACCGCTGGTCCGGGCCGATCTGATGGACATCATTTCGGCGCTCCGCCACGCCCACCCTGATCTGCCCATCTCCATGACCACCAACGCCGTCGGCCTGGACAAAAAGGCCGCCGGGCTTAAAGCCGCCGGGCTGTCCCGGATCAACGTCTCCCTCGACTCGCTCCATGAGGAAACGTTCACCCAGCTGACCCGCCGGCCCTTCCTGAACAAGGTCCTGGCCGGCGTCGACGCCGCCTGGGCCGCCGGGCTGGGCCCCGTCAAGCTCAACGCCGTACTGATGCGCGGCATCAACGACGCCGAGTCCCCCGCCCTCCTGGCATGGGCGCTGGACCGCGGCTACGAGTTGCGCTTCATCGAACAGATGCCGCTCGACGCCGACCACGGCTGGACCCGCCGGAACATGATCACGGCCGCGGAGATCCGCGGGCTGCTCTCCGTCGACTACGTGCTCAGCCCCGATCCGCGCGACCGCGACGGCGCGCCGGCGGAACGTTTCGAGGTCCGGGCCCGCGTGCCCGGTACGGCCGAGGCCACCGGGCCGGTGCTCGGCACCGTGGGGATCATCGCGTCCGTGACCGAGCCGTTCTGCTCCGATTGCCGCCGAACCCGCATCACGGCCGAGGGCAAGATCATGAGCTGCCTCTTCTCCCGCGAGGAAATCGACCTGCTGGGGCTGCTCCGCGAGGGAGCCAGCGACGAACAGCTCGCCGAACGCTGGCAGGATGCCATGTGGATCAAGCCCAAGGCGCACGGCATGGATCACGTCGGACTGGACGCCCCGGACTTCGTCCAGCCGGACCGCAGCATGAGCGCCATCGGAGGCTGAACCACCTGTGAACGTACGTTACTTCGCTGCCGCGCGCGCCGCTGCCGGCGTCGACGAGGAGCGCTTCGACCTCCCCGCGGACTCCACCGTGGACGCACTGCTGGAGGCAATCCTCGCCGTCGAGCGCCCGGAACCCCCGGCCGGGACCCCGCCGCTGGCGCGGCTGCTGTCCCGGAGCAGCTTCCTGCTCAACGAGGTGGCGGTCCGGAACCGTGCAACAGCACTGAAGCCGGACGACGTCGTCGACGTGCTCCCGCCGTTCGCCGGCGGCTAGGCGAAGCGCCGTACCCGGACTCTCCCCCACCAGATGCGGGGTACCGCTGACTGCCCGCCGCGCGTAGCTTGGAGGCATCCCCGCAATTTGCAGATCTGGCGCCGGAAGGACAGATGGCGATGTACACCTTGCTGATAGAACACGAGATCAGGGATTTTGGCATGTGGAAGGCCGCCTTCGACCGTGATCCGGTAAACCGGGCAGCGTCGGGGGTCACCGCCCACCGGATCAGCCGCCCGGTGGACGATCCGCACTACGTGGTGGTGGAACTCGATTTCGCACGCCGCGACCAGGCCGAGGCCCTCCTGGCGAACCTCCAGGCGAACGTCTGGAACTCCGACACCGCCGCCCCGGCCCTCAAGGGTGCTCCCAAAACCCGCATCCTCGAATCGGCGCCGTAGCCCGCGCGGCCACGCCCCCCGCGCGCGGCAGTCAGCGGACGGCCAGCGCCTCCCGCACGGTGTCCGCGACGGCGGCAGCGCCCGCCCCTCCCATGATGATCGTGTAGTGGTTGACGTCCGGCACCTCGCGGACTTCCAAGGCCGGAAGTTTCTCTGCCCAGGTGTCCAGGTATCCGGGCGCATACAGGCCGGCGGGTTCGTCCAGCAGCCCCCGCGGCGCTCGCAGCACCACGGTCTGCACCGCCAGCTCGTCCAGCGCCTTCAGGAGCGAGGGGCCGCGGCGCAGCTCGGCGGTGTCGTCCGCCATCGCCTGGAACCGGGTGGCGGGCCGGAGCACGGGCTCCTCACCGGTGAGGTCGTAGTCGACATACTCCTCGACAGCCGGGCTCCAGTCCGCGCTGAAGGCCGGGTGCTGCTTCCAGTAACTGCGGTACGCCTCCCGGTTCGGGAACGTGGCGTTCAGCCGTTCGGCCGCAGGCCCCAGCACGGCAGCAACGATCTGGTCGTCGCTCAGTTCCTCCGGCACCTGCAGCGGCAGGCCGCCGTCGACCAGCACCAGGGACCGGACGCGCTCCGGGTATTGGTTGGCGAGCACCACCGACACGAAGGCGCCCATGGAATGGCCCACCACCACCACCGGCCCGGTGCTCAGCGCGGCCAGCACTGCTGCGAGGTCCTCGGCATGGGAGGGCATCCCGTACGGGGCGGGCAGCGCGTTGCTGCGCCCCCGGCCGCGCAAATCCGGTGCGATGATCCGGACGTCCGGGAGCGCTTCTGCCAGCTTCGGCCAGGCCTTGTGGGATGCCGTCACCCCGTGCACCGCGAGGATGGTGGGGGCGGATGCGTCCTCCGGCCCCCAGAGGGCGGTGTGCAGGGTTCCGCCACGGACCGGGACCTCGGTGGTGCGGTAGCTGGCGTGGCTGGCTGGCTGTATCTGGGCGGGCTGGTTCACGGGGCGTTCCCTTCCTGGATCTGGGTGGGGCTGGAATCGGGGCCGGCACCCGGAGCGGGGCCGGGGGCGAGCCCGCGTTCAATGAACTGCATCATTTCCTCAAAGACTTCCTCTGGAACGTCCGGGCGGGCGCCAGGGGCGGGCTCCGCGCCTTCCTCGTCCCACAGCACCCAGCGCATGCCGATCAGCTCGCCGATGCCCATCAGGGCCCAGGCCGCCACGGTGGGATCCATCTCCCGGACTTCACCGCTGAGCTGCGCGGCTTTGAGGCCCTCAATGTAGCCGTTGACGATCCGGGTGTAGTGCAGCCGCAGGGCGCCCGGGGAGACGAACTCGGCCTGCCGGATGATCCGGTAGAGCGCGGGGTGTTCGGCCGTGAATTTGAAGAAGGCCCGGAAGCCGGCGCGTTCAGCCTCCAGCCGGGTGCCGGCGGCGCGGGCGGCGTCAGTCATGGCGTGCCGGACCCGCCGGTTCAGGTCCTCGACGACCTCGTCGAAGATGGCCTGCTTGCCGTCGAAATAGAGGTAGAAGGTGCCGAGCCCGACGCCGGCCGCCTCCGTGATCTTCACAATCGAGGCCTCGTGGTAGCCGACCGAGGCGAACACGGTCTCCGCCGCCTGCAGCAGCTTCGCCCGGGTCCGGGTACCCCGGGCGGTCCGGGGCGCGGCGCTCATGCCCGGCTCCCGTCCGCCGGCACGGCAGCTGCCGCGTGGCCGGGATATCCTGCCCGGGTGCTTCCGTCCAGCTGCTCCCGCAGGCGGGAGCGCAGCACCTTGTTCAGCGCCGTGCGCGGCAGCGCTCCGACGGTCTCAATCCGGCGGGGCACCTTGAAACGTGCCAAATGCTCCGAGCAGTGTTCGAGGAGTTCCTGAACATCTGTGGCCATGCCGGGACGGATCACCACGAAGGCGACGCCGGTTTCGCCCCACCTCTCGTCCGGCACCCCGACGACGGCGGCCTGCGCCACCGCAGGATGGGCCAGCAGGGCGGCCTCCACCTCAGCCGGAGCGACGTTTTCTCCGCCGGAAATGTAGATGTCCTTGAGCCGGTCCACCACTTTGATGTAGCCGTCGGCGTCGCGTTCCACCAGGTCCCCGGTGTGCAGCCAGCCCCCGGCGAGGACAGCGGCGGTGGCGGCCGGGTCGCGGAAGTACCCGGCAAAGACCCCCGGTCCGCCCACCAGCAGTTCCCCGGTGGCCGCGCCGTCCAGGATTTCGCCGGTGGCCGGGTGGGCCACCGCGACGGCGACATGCGGATACGGTTTGCCCGAGTAGCCGACCATCCGGGCGGCGTCTTCGTTGGCCAGGCAGAGGACGTTGGGGGACGCCTCGGTGAGGCCGTAGCCCTGGCTCAGCGCCACTCCCCTGCGGTGCCAGATCCGCAGCAGCGGTGCCGGCATGGGCGCGCCGCCCACCACGGCGTGGCGGAGGCTGCCCAGCTCCGCGGTGGCGAAATCGGGGTGTTCGGCCAGCATCAGGTACTGGGTGGGGACACCCATGAGCATGGTGACCTTTCGCTCCGCGATCAGCTGCAGGACCCGGCCGGGTTCGAAGCCGCGTTCCAGCACCACCGTGGCGCCGGTCCACCAGGCCAGCAGCGGCTGGATGTTCCAGCCGCCGACGTGGAATTGCGGCAGCACCGCCAGGACAACGTCGGTGCTGCCCAGATCCATCGTCCGGGAGAGCGAAAGATTGGTCCAGAAGCAGTTGGCGTGCGTCAGCACCGCGGCCTTGCTGGCCCCTTCCGTGCCGGAGGTGAAGATCATCAGGAGGGGGTCGTCGTCGCGCACTTCCCGCGGAACACCGGGTGTCCCGCCGGGCGGACCGGGCGCCTGTAGGGACCGGACCGGCAGCGGCACGGACTTCTCAATGCCGCCAGGACCCAGCGCGGCGGTCCGCGGCCGGCGCGGCAGCAGGGCGCACGCCCCGGCGGCGAGCGAATCCAGCTCATCCTCGACGAGGAGGAGCTGCGGGTCGGCGACCTCCAGCTGACCGGCGAGCTCCTTCGGCGAGAGCCGCCAGGACAGCGGGACCAGGACCAGCCCGGCCTTGGCGCACGCGAAGAACACCACCACGTGGTCCGAACTGTTGCCGGTCAGGGTGGCCACCCGGTCCCCGTTTCCGTAGCCGGCGGCTGTGAAGCCTGCGGCGAGTGCGGCGGCCCGGCGTTCGAGCTCACCGTAGCTAAGGGTGCAGCCGCGGTCGTCGACGGCGGTCCGGTGCGGCGCGGCGAGGCTGCGGTCGGCGGTCCAGCGGCCCAACGTGTGCAGCCCGTCCGCCCCGTGGAGGCCGGCGGCGGCGCTCATGCCGATTCCTCCAGGATCTCCCGGGATGCGGCGGTGCGGTCTTCGCCGGGAGCCCGGCCGCCCGTGCGGCCGCTACGGGCGCGACGCCGGGCCAGCCGTTCCGCGGCGCCGGTGAGGCCGCCGGGCAGGAACAGCACCACCAGGATAAAGAGGGTGCCCAGGATAAACAGCGGCTCTGACAGCGGGATCCGGAGGATGTCCGGCAGTGTGTCGATGGCGTCCGAGTTCGCCAGCGTCGTGAGGCGCTGGTCCAGGATGGTGTAGAAAACGCCGCCGATCACGGCACCCCAGCGGGAGCCGACGCCGCCCAGGACCACCATCACCAGCAGGGTGATGGTCAGGTCCGCGGAGATGGCCCGCGGCACGGCGCCGCTTTGGAGGAGCAGGAACACCATGCCGATGATGCTGACCAGGACGGCCGACACCACGAAGATCAGCAGCTTCACGAGGTACGGCTGCAGGCCCAGGACGCGGACCCGCAGTTCGTTCTCCCGGACCGCGGCGGCCGCATGGCCGGCGCGCGAGGACTGCACCCAGGTGACCACAACAAACACGGCAACCAGCACAGCCAGGGCCAGCCAGTAGAGGTTGCGTGTGTTGACCACGCCCACCAGGAAGTCGGGCAGGTTCTCGGTGCGCAGCGACAGGCCTTCGTCCCCGCCCGTGGTGCCGTCGGGGTTGCGTCCCACGATGACCGAGCCGGCCTGGGCAAAGGCGAGGGTCACCATGGCGAAGGGAATGCCGCTGACCCGGAGGCTGATGCTGCCCACCACGTGGGCCAGCACAATCACCACGAGCAGAGTCAGGCCCATCGCGGGCAGCAGCGGGATGTCCAGGTTCTGCAGGATGATCGCCAGCCCGTAAACGCCGGCGCCGAAGTACAGGGCGTGGCCGAAGGAGAGGAGCCCGGCGACGCCCAGCAGCAGGTGGTAGGTCAGGGCCGCGGCGGCCATCAGCATGCACATGGCGAGCAGCTGCAGGGACCCCGGCGTGTACGTCGGTCCGGGCAGCACGCCCGGCAGGGACAGGTTCAACAGCGGCAGCAGGACCAACAGCACCACGCCGGCGAGCCCGGCGGCGGCTCCGAGGATCCTCCGGCGGGTCAGGCGCGGCCCGGCCGGCGGAGCGGAACGGCCGTCGCCTGCTCTCTGGCGCAGTCCGGCGGGGCTGCCGGGGGTGCTGGTGCCTGTGCTGGCTCCTGTGCCGGCACGGTTGACGCCGGCGGCATCGGTATCGGTGGTCATGAGGTTCTCCCGAGCAGGCCGGAGGGACGGAACAGCAGCACCAGCGCCAGGGCCAGCACGACGACAAAGTCGCCGGTGCCGCCCAGGTAGAAGTTGGCGAACTGCTGGAGGACCGCGACCGCGACGGCGGCGATGGCCGCGCCGGTCAGCGAACCCAGCCCGCCGATCACGGTGACGATGAAGGCGAAAATCAGCAGCGAGCCGCCCAGCATGGGCGAGACGTAGCCGAAGTAGTGCGAGGCAAGGACCCCGCCCAGGCCGGCGGCGGCACCGCCGATCGTGAATACGAGCGTGAAAGCTTTCCTGACGTCGATGCCGAGGGCGGTCACCATGGAGCGATTTTCGACGCCGGCCCGGATGATCATGCCGTAGCGCGTGTTCTTCAGGAAGAACACCATGGCGAGCAGCACCAGGACGGCCGCGATGATGCAGACAAACCGGTCGTTGGGAACCCTGGCCCCCAGGATCTCGGTGGTGTCCTTGAACCAGGCGGGTCCCTGGATAAAGACGGGGTCGGTGCCCCAGATGCCGTCGAAGAGGGCAACGGCGGCCAGCGACAGGCCCAGGGTGATCAGGAGCTGCTCAATGTGCCGCTGGTACAGCCGGCGGATGAGCACGAATTCGGTGAAGGCCGCGAACGCGGCGCCCGCGGCCGCTCCGACCAGCAGGGAGAGCAGGAAGATCCCCCAGTCGTCGGAGCCGGTGCGGCGGGCGATTTCCCAGCCGGCGAAGGCGCCGAGGGTCAGGAAGGCGCCGTGGGCGAAGTTGAGCACGCCCATGAGCCCGTAGATCAGAGAAAGCCCGGCGGCCACGAGGAAGTACAGGGCGCCGAGGCCTAAGCCGGTGAAAAGGAGCAGGACAACGGTACTCACAGGGCGGCGCCTTTCCCGGCTGTTTTCTCAGCCAGCGGGTCAGCGGAGACGCCCAGCAGGCGCTGGGTGAGCTCGGCGTCGTCGAGGAATTCCAGGGCGTCGCCGGTGTGGACCACACGGCCCCCGGAGAGAACGACAGAGCCCTGGGCGAGCTGGCGTACGACGTGCAGATTCTGCTCGACCAGGAGGATGGGCACGGTCTTGGCGGCCTCGGCGAGGGTTTCGGCCACCTCGGCGACGATTTTCGGGGCCAGGCCCTTGGTGGGCTCGTCGACGAGCAGGATCTTGTTCGTGTTCAGCAGCGCGCGCGCCAGCGAGACCATCTGCTGCTGCCCGCCGGAGAGGGTGCCGGCCATCTGACCCGACCGGGCCACCAGGTCCGGGAAGAGATCCTCCACCAGCTGGCGGCGCGGGGCGTCGTCGCGCTCGGCAAGCCGGAGGTTCTCGGCCACGGTGAGCTTGGAGAACACCTCACGGTCTTCCGGCACATACCCCACACCGCTGCGGATGATTTTGTACGTCGACTCTTTCTCGATCCGCACGCCGTCGAGCTCCACGGTTCCGGTGCGGTCGATCAGGCCGATGATGGCTTTGATGGTGCTGGTCTTTCCAACACCGTTGCGGCCGAGCAGTGCGGTAATGCCAGCGGCGGGGACGGTGAAGGAGACGTCCTCCACCACCTGCTGACCGGCGATATGGGCGTTGAGGCGCTCAATCCGGAGGATGGGACGGGGTTCCGCGGGGGCGGTCATACGGGCTCTCCAAGGTAGGCACTTTGTACGGTGGGGTCCGACATCACGGCCTCCGGGCTGTCCAGTGCCAGCAGGCTGCCGTGGTGCATCACAGCCACCCGGTCAACGAGGCCGAGGACCACATCCATGTGGTGCTCCACCATCATCACGGTGCAGCCGCGGTCCCGGTGCATCCCGCGGATGATCGCGCTGAGGGACGGGACGTCCCCCGACGCCACCCCGGCCATGGGCTCGTCCAGGAGGACGACGGCGGGGTCCGTCGCCAGGAGCACGGCGATCTCCACCTTGCGTTTTTCGCCGTGTGAGAGGTCCCCGGCCGCCGTCGTGAGCTGGCCGGTGAGGCCGACCTCGTCGATGGTGCCGCGGGCGATGCGGGTGGCCTCGTCGGAGGCCGAAGGGAAACGCAGAATGCTGAAACTGCCGCCAAGTTTGGCCTGGGCAGCCAGCCGGACGTTCTCCAGCACGCTGAGCCGGGGAAACAGGTTGGACGTCTGGAAGGTCCGCCCCAGCCCTGCCTTGGCCCGGCGGTGGACCGGCTCCGAGGTGATGTCCCTGCCGTTCAGGGCGATGCTGCCCGCCGTGGGCCGCAGGACACCGGAAATCAGGTTGAACAGGGTGGTCTTGCCGGCCCCGTTGGGGCCGATGACGCCGACCATTTCGCCGGCGCCGACCGTGAAGCCCACATCCTGCAGGATGCGGGCACCGCCGATCTGCAGGCCGAGGCCGTCCACCGCGAGGGCGGGCAGGGCTGGGGAATTCATGCGGGTCCTTTGTGTCTGGCTGGGGTCGTGTGGCGGAGCGCGGCGCTGTGCGGTGTGGCCCGGCACAGCGCCGCGTGGGGTTACTTCTTCTCCGGCGGGGCGACGGTGTCCCCCGGCACAACGGTGACGAGCTCGGGGGTCCAGGTGGCGCCGTTCTGGACCAGCTTCGCCTGGTACATGTCCTGGATCAGGGCGTGGTCCGAGGCCCGGACGGTGGTCTTGCCCTTGGGGCCGTCGAAGCTGAAGCCCTCCAGGGCCTTGACCATGGAGTCGGCGTCGGAGCCGCCTTCCTTGATGGCCTGGACGATCATCTGGCCGGCCACGAAACCGTCGGGTGTAAAGAGGTCCGCCTTGGCGCCGGCCTTCTCCACCGAGGAGATCATCGTTTTCTCCACCTCGTTGCCCGCGGCTCCCGGGAAGTAGTGGTTCAGGAAGCTGATCTTGGCGGTCGCCTCGCCGTAGGCCCCAAAGGTGGAGGCGTCGCCGAGCCCGGTGACCACGGGGGCGGCGTCGAAAACGCCCTGCTGGCTCAGGGTCTGCCACATGGTCCCGGACGTTGCCCCGGCCCAGGCGGCGAAGACCATATCCGGCTTCGCGTCGATGAGCTGGCGGGCGAACGGGGTGAGCTCCTGCCCTTCCGGAACGAGGACCGCCTCCACAGTGGCGCCCTTGGCTCCGAGGACGGACTTGACGGCCGCGACGTTGCCCTGGCCGAAAGCGTTGTCCTGCGCGAAGACCACTACCTTCTTGCCGTTGGTGTCAATGAACGACCCCGCGGTGGCGACGTCCTGCAGGCTCTGGCGGCCCGAGCGGAAGGTGTACTTGTTGATGCCCTGGATGGCATCGGTGGCGGCGGGCCCGGAGATGTACACCACCTTGTTCTGGGCGGCCTGCTCGGCGAGCTTGAGCGCGATGCCGGAAGAAACGGTGCCGCCGATGATTTTGTAGCCCTTGCCGATCATGTCCTTGGCGGCCGTTACGGCCTTGTCCGGGTCACCGCCGTCGTCCGCGTAGGTGAGGTTGATCTTGGCACCGTTGACCGCACCGGTCCCGCCGGTGGCGTGGTCGATGCCTGCCTGCAGGCCTTCGTAGTACGTGGCGCCGTAGGCTGCCAGCGGTCCGGTCTTGGAGTAGATAATGCCGACATTGACCGGTTCGGCGGCGGCGCTGCCCGACCCGGCCGGCGCCGCGCTGCCCGGGGTGGGGGCACAGGCGCTGAGGGCGAGCCCGGTGGCCATCACGGCGGCCATCAGGAACTTCTTTGTATCCTTCACGGGATGCCTTTCTTGAGTGGAATCTGAGCGTGAGATCGAGCGGGAACTGCGCTGAACCTGAAAGGTGATTCAGATTACGGCAAATCTATGGCGCAACCCACAAAGTGTCAACGGATTCAAGACGCTGCTTTGCAACGTTTCCGCAACGGGATGACGGGGGAACCCTCCAGCGCTCCTTTACAGCCGCGGGACACGGCGTGATGATGGTGGCGGGGCCAGACGCAGGAAATCCCATCCGGAGGAAGCATGGATCGACCGCTGCCCGGCAGCGCACACGAGGCCCTCGAGTCATTCCTGGGGCACTGGAGCGGAACCACCCAGTGGGAAGCCACTGCCTGGGGGCCGGCCCGGGCCGCCGCGTCCGAGGTCGTTTTCGCCCGCGCCGCGGCCGGCCTGGCGGTGACCATGAGCTACCGCCACACCGATGCCGACGGCACCAAAACCGAGGGCGTCGGCGTTTTCACCGTGGACCCGGACCGTCCCGACACGCTCTGGTACCACGTCAACAGCATGGGACTGCCCCCGGAGGCGCCCGCCCGCGCCAGCTGGCTCGACGGAACCCTGACCATCGAACGGCGCAGCGACCGCGGCACCGCGCGCCACACCCTGCGGGTCGACGGCGGACAACTCACCCATGCCGCCGGGCTGCGGCTGGGCAGCGCGAGCGAGTTCAGCCCGTTTATGACCACGGTGTGCCGCCGCGTCCCCGAGCCGGCGCCCGTCGCCGTTTGAGCCGAGGGGGGCGCGGCGGGACCGCGTGTCAGAGGCCGAAGGTCTCGGTTTCCTCGAAGGGCCCCACCACGGTGACGGTCCGCGGCGCGGCCGCGAGTTCGCGGGCCAGTTCCTGGACCTCGGCAGCGGTGACGGCCTTGATCTGGCGCAGGGTCTCGTCGATGTCCTGGTACTCGCCGGAGACGAGTTCGGCCCGGCCCAGCCGGGACATCCGGGAGCCCGTGTCCTCCAGCGCCAGCACGATCCCGCCGCAGAGCTGTCCAACAGCTTTGCGAAGCTCCTCGTCGGAGATGCCCCCCTCGGCCAGCTTGTCGAGCTCGGCGCCGAGCAGTTCAAGGACCTGCCGGACTTTCGACGGGGTGCAGCCGGCGTACATGCCGAAGTAGCCGGCGTCGGCGTAGGAGGAGGCGAAGGAGTAGGTCGAGTAGACCAGGCCGCGCTTCTCCCGGACCTCCTGGAAGAGCCGGGAGGACATACCGCCGCCCAGCACGGCGTTGAGGACGCTCATGACGAAGCGCCGGTCGTCGGTGGCGACGATCGTGGGGCAGCCCATGATGATGTTGGCTTGTTCCACCGGGCGCTTGACCACGTGCAGGCCCGCGGTGCCGGTGATGTCGGCGCGGTCGGTGGAGCGGCGCTGGACCGGGGCGGCGTCCGGTTCCAGGCTCCAGCCTGCGGAGTGCAGCGCATCGACCACCAGCCCGCAGACGACGTCGTGGTCCAGTCCCCCGGCGGCGGTGATGACCAGCTCGTCCGGGCGGTAGTAGCGGCGGTAGTGGTCCCAGACCGAGTCGCGGGCGACGGCCCGGATCGCGTCCGGGGTGCCGCCGATGGGGCGGCCCAGCGGGTGGGTGCCCAGCACCGCGGCGACGAAGTGCTCGTGGGCGACGTCCGTGGGGTCGTCGCTGTCCATCGCGATCTCCTCGAGGATGACGTCGCGTTCCTGCTCCATCTCCTGCGGGTCCAGCACGGCGCCGGTGATCATGTCCGCGATGACGTCGATGGCCATCGGCAGGTCGGTGTCCAGCACGCGGGCGAAGTAGCAGGTGCTTTCCTTGGCCGTGGCGGCGTTGGATTCCCCGCCCACCTCATCGAAGGCCGAGGCGATCTCCAGGGCGGTGCGCCGCCTGGTGCCTTTGAACAGCAGGTGCTCCAGGAAGTGGGTGGAACCGTGCTGTCCGGGGGCCTCGTCGCGGGAGCCGACACCCACCCAGAAGCCGATGGTGGCCGAGCGCTGGCCCGGCATCGCCTCGGTGAGCACGCGGACGCCGCCGGGAAGGACCGAGCGGCGGACCTCGGATCCCCCGTCTGCTCCGTGGATCAGGGTGTCTGCGTGCTGGTTCTGCTCAAGCGGCAGGGGGACGACTGTCATCGAGGCCTTTCGGTAAACGCGCGCCAAATCTGCCTGCAATCCTACCTGCCTTTAACGGCAGCGGGGCCGGTGGACGAATCCACCGGCCCCGCTGCTTGGGTCAGGAAAGACTACTCTGCCGACTCCGCGGAGACCTCAGCGTCGCCGGCCCCGGCCTCGTCAGCCACAACGGGCGACAGGGAGAGCTTGCCACGGTCGTCGATCTTGGTGATTTCCACCTGGATCTTCTGACCAACAGAGACGACGTCTTCGACGTTGTCCACGCGCTTGCCGCCGGCGATCTTGCGCAGCTCGGAGATGTGCAGCAGGCCGTCCTTGCCCGGGGTCAGGGAGACGAAGGCGCCGAAGGTGGTGGTCTTGACGACCGTGCCCAGGTAGCGCTCACCGATTTCCGGGACCTGCGGGTTGGCGATGGCGTTGATCGCGGACCGTGCTGCGTCGGCAGACGGGCCGTTGGTGGCGCCGATGTAGACAGTTCCGTCGTCCTCGATCGAGATGTCGGCTCCGGTGTCTTCCTGGATCTGGTTGATCATCTTGCCCTTCGGGCCGATGACCTCGCCGATCTTGTCCACGGGGATCTTGACCGCGATGACGCGCGGAGCGAACTCGGAGAGCTCATCCGGGGTGTCGATGGCGGAGTTCAGGACCTCGAGGATGTGCAGACGGGCTTCGCGGGCCTGCTTCAGGGCGGCGGCCAGGACTGACGCCGGGATGCCGTCGAGCTTGGTGTCCAGCTGGATGGCCGTGACGAACTCGGAGGTGCCGGCGACCTTGAAGTCCATGTCACCGAAGGCATCTTCGGCGCCGAGGATATCGGTCAGGGCGGCGTAGCGGGTCTGGCCGTCAACCTGGTCGGAGACCAGGCCCATGGCGATACCGGCAACAGCGGCCTTCAGCGGCACACCTGCGTTGAACAGGGACAGCGTGGAGGCACAGACGGAACCCATCGACGTCGAACCGTTGGAGCTGAGGGCCTCAGACACCTGGCGGATGGCGTAGGGGAATTCCTCGCGGGACGGCAGCACCGGCATGATGGCGCGCTCTGCCAGGGCACCGTGGCCGATTTCGCGGCGCTTCGGGGAACCGACGCGGCCGGTCTCGCCGGTGGAGTACGGCGGGAAGTTGTAGTTGTGCATGTAGCGCTTGCGCGTGACGGGAGACAGCGAGTCGATCTGCTGTTCCATCTTGAGCATGTTCAGCGTGGTGACACCCATGATCTGGGTCTCGCCGCGCTCGAAGATGGCCGAGCCGTGCACGCGGGGCAGGACCTCGACCTCGGCGGTGAGCTGGCGGATGTCCGTCAGGCCGCGGCCGTCGATGCGGATCTGGTCCTTGAGGATGCGCTGGCGCACAACCTGCTTGGTGACGGAGCGGAAAGCTGCGGACAGTTCCTTCTCGCGGCCCTCGAACTGGCCGGCCAGGGAGGAGATGACCTCGTCCTTGAGCTCGTCGGAGGCGGTGTCGCGCTCCTGCTTGTCGGCGATCTGGAAGACAGCGGTCAGCTTCTCGGCGGCAGCGGACTCGACGGCGGCGTAAACGTCGTCCTGGTAGTCCAGGAAGACCGGGAACTCGACGGTCGGCTTGGCGGCGCGGGCTGCCAGGTCGGACTGTGCCTCGCAGAGGGCCTTGATGAACGGCTTCGCAGCCTCGAGGCCCTCGGAGACGACCTCTTCGGTCGGGGCGGTGGCGCCCTGTTCCTTGATGAGGTTCCAGGAGTTGTCGGTGGCTTCGGCTTCAACCATCATGATGGCAACGTCGTCGCCTGCCACGCGGCCGGCAACCACCATGTTGAAGACGGCGTTCTCCAGCTGGGAGTGCTTCGGGAACGCAACCCACTGCGATCCGTTCTCGTCGGCGATGAGGGCTACGCGGACGCCGCCGATCGGGCCGGAGAAGGGCAGGCCGGAGAGCTGGGTGGACATCGAGGACGCGTTGATCGCGACGACGTCGTAGAGCTCGTCCGGGTTGATGGAGAGCACGGTAACGACGATCTGGACCTCGTTGCGCAGGCCCTTGACGAACGCGGGGCGCAGCGGGCGGTCCATGAGGCGGCAGGCCAGGATGGCTTCCGTGGACGGGCGGCCTTCGCGGCGGAAGAACGAGCCCGGGATGCGGCCTGCAGCGTACATGCGCTCTTCGACGTCGACCGTCAGCGGGAAGAAGTCGAAGCCTTCACGCGGGTGCTTGCCGGCCGTGGTGGCGGACAGCAGCGCGGTCTCTTCGTCGATGTAGACCATGGCTGCGCCGGCGGCCTGCTTGGCGAGGCGGCCGGTTTCGAAGCGGATTACACGCTTGCCGAAGCGGCCATTGTCAATGACGGCTTCTGAGAACTGGATTTCGGGACCCTCCAAGAGAGTCACCTCCGTTTCTTGTTTAACGGAGCCCAGCCGCATCAACCCAGTCCAGCATCTGTCTACTGGCCTGCACTGCACCCGGTCATCGATCGAGACCCACGGGCTAGGGGCTTCCGTCGTGGAAGCCGTTCCCGGGGATCACTACCGAGGACCGCGAATGCGTGATGCGGTTGATCCTCCTGTTGAGTTTTGTTTGAAGAAGGCGGCCCTCTCCGTGATGGAAAGGGCCGCCCCTAAAGCTGACTAGCGGCGCAGGCCGAGGCGCTCGATGAGCGCACGGTAGCGGTTGATGTCAGTGTTCTTGAGGTAGGTGAGCATACGCTTGCGACGACCAACCATGGCCAGCAGACCGCGCTGGGTGTGGTAATCGTGCTTGTGCTCCTTCATGTGCTCAGTGAGATCCTTGATCCGCTGAGTCAGGACCGCAACCTGGACCTCCGGCGAACCGGTGTCGCCCTCGGACGTTGCGTATTCCTTCATGATGGACTGCTTTACAGCGGCTTCAAGTGCCACAATAACTCCTAGAGATGTGCCGTGAGGCCCGAAACAGTAATTCACCGCCGGGGGTGCTGCACCCGAAATCTTCCCGTAAGGAAAGCGTCCCGAACACAACAGGAACCAGCCGCCACGGACTGCAGCCGGATCCACCGTCCAGTTTACCGGCACGCCGCCGGACTTGTCTAAACCGCCCTGCCCGGGTCTAACCGCCCTGGCTGTGTCTAACCGCCCTGCCGGGCGGGCGGCGGCTTACGCGGAACCCGGCAGCTGCCCGCGGATCGCCGCGACGCCCTGGTACAGCTCGGCGAAGGACGTGCTGAGCGGCGACAGCCCGATCCGGATGCCGTGCGGCGCCCGGAAGTCCGGAATGATGTCCTGCTCCCACAGCACCTTCGTCATCTCGCGGAACGCCGGGTGGTCCACCGTGATGTGGCTGCCGCGCAGTTCCGGATCCCGCGGCGTCGAGAGCTCCACTCCCGCCGGGGCGAGCCAGGAATCGTAGAGGTCGACGGCGAACGCGGTCAGCAGGCGCGATTTCTCCCGGACGGCGGCCATGCCGGCTTCCTCGATCAGGTCCAGGGTGCCGCGCATGGCCAGCATCCCGAAGATGGCCGGGGTGCCGCTGAGAAACCCGCGGATGCCGGTGGCGGCCTCGTAGCCGGGGCCCATTTCGAAGGCGTCCTTGCGTCCCATCCAGCCCCAGATAGGCTGCTGGAGCCCGGGCAGGTGCCGGGCGTTGACGTAGGCGAATGCAGGCGAGCCCGGCCCCCCGTTGAGGTATTTGTAGGTGCAGCCGGCGGCGAAGTCCACCCCGGCGCCGTCCAGGTCGATCTCCACTGAACCGGCGGAATGGCAGAGGTCCCACACCACCAGTGCGCCGGCGTCGTGCACGGCAGCGGTGATGCCCGGCAGGTCCGCGAGGAACCCGGAGCGGTAGGCGATCTGGCTCAGGACCACGACGGCGGTGGCCGGGCCGGTGGCGTCGCGCACCTGCTGGACGGTGACGCCGGAGGCAGGGTCGGCGTCGATCCAGCGCAGCGTGAGGCCCTCTTCGCGGGCGATGCCCTCAACGAGGTAGCGGTCGGTGGGGAAATTCTCCGTGTCCAGCACGATTTCGGTGCGGCCGGGGTCAGTGACGGCGGCCAGCGCGGCCCGGATCAGCTTGTAGAGCACCACCGTGGTGGAGTCGGCGATGACGGTCTGTCCGGGGGCAGCGCCCAGGACTGCCCGGCCCAGCTGGTCACCGATGGCCTGCGGAAGTTCCAGCCACTCCTCGTCCCAGCCGCGGATCAGCCGGCCTCCCCAGCTGTCCTGGATGAACCTGCTGATGTCGGTGACGGTGCGCTTGAGCGGGCGGCCCAGGGAGTTGCCGTCCAGGTAGGACAGGTCCGTGTCGGTTCCGATGAAGTGCTCCCGGTAGGCTGCCAGCGGATCGGCGGCATCCAGGTCCCGGGCGCGCTGCAGGAGGTCTGTGGTGCCGCCGGCGGCCATGGCCGGGTTTCCCGCCGTCTCCGGCTGCAGGGCGCTCACTGGCCGATCTCCGTCCGGACGGCGAAGAGCTCCGGGAAGAACGTCAGTTCGAGGGCTTTCTGCAGGAAGGCGGCGCCGCTGGAGCCGCCGGTGCCGGACTTCATGCCGATGGTGCGCTGGACCGTGCGCAGGTGCCGGAACCGCCAGAGCTGGAAGTTGTCTTCCAGGTCCACCAGTTCCTCGCAGGCCTCATAGGCGCCCCAGTTGTCCGCGGCGTTCTCGTAGATGTACTTGAACACCGGCACCAGCTCTGCACTGAATTCGTGTGCCTGGGTGACGTCCCGCTCCAGCACTGACGCGGGCACGTCAAAGCCCTGGCGCTTGAGGTAGGCGAGGAAGTCGTCGTAGATGCTCGGGGCATCGAGGAGTTCCTGCAGCATCGCGTGGGCCTCGGGGTCGGATTCGAAGACCGGAAGCATTTTGCGGTTCTTGTTGCCAAGGAGAAACTCCACCGCGCGGTACTGGCTGGACTGGAATCCGGAGGAGTTGCCCAGGAAGCCGCGGAACTGCGAGTACTCGGTGGGTGTGAGGGTGGCCAGCACGGACCACTGCTCGGTGAGGGTTTTCTGGATGTGCTTGACCCTGGCGATCGCCTTCAGCGCCGAGCCGAGGTCATCTGCCCGGAGCCAGGCCGCGGCGCTGCGGAGTTCGTGCAGGACCAGCTTGAGCCACAGTTCCGTGGTCTGGTGCTGGATGATGAACAGCATCTCGTCGTGGTGCTCCGGCGCGCTGACCGGCTGCTGCGCGCTGAGGAGCGTCGGCAGTTGCAAATAGGACGCGTAGCTCATCCGCGAGCTGAAGTCCCGGACAATTTCCTTGTCCAGCTCCCGCGTGTTCTTCTCAATGGTCACAGTCTTGCCTTCCTTGCCAAATGGCTGTGAATCTTTTGCGCAGAGTGCCTTTGCAGAACCGCCGGCGCTGCGGGTCAGCGCGCAAACAGGATGTTGTGGGTCTGGACCACGTCCAGCCGCATCTGGTCCACCAGGGCCTCAGGGCCACGGTACGCCACCATGCCGCGCAGCCGGGCGACGAATTCGACCACCACGCTCTGGCCGTACAGATCGAAATCCTCGACCGCCTCTTCCGGGCGGTCGATCACGTGCGCCTCCACCTGCCGGCTGACGCCGTCGAACGTGGGGTTGGAGCCGACGGAGATGGCGGCGGGCCAGCGCGTGCCGGCCTGGTCCACCAGCCAGCCGGCGTAGATGCCGTCGGCGGGGATGTAGCCGCTCGAGTCGGAGGCGAGGTTTGCGGTCGGGAAGCCGAGGTCCCGTCCACGCGCGGCGCCGTGGACCACTGCACCGCGCATCCGGTGCGGGCGCCCCAGGACGGCCGCGGCGGTGGCGACGTCGCCCTCGCGCAGTGCCTCGCGCACCCAGGTGGAGGAGCAGCGGCGGTCTTTGCTGCCGCCGTCGTTCTGGTCACCGTATTGGTCACCGTGCAGCGGAAATCCTTCGGAGCCGAACTCACTGATGACCAGCACCTCGAAGCCGAGCTTCTTGCCGAGTTCTTGCATGGTGTCCAGGTCGCCGGAGTTCCCGCGGCCGAACCGGGCGTCGTGCCCGATCACCACGTGGCTTGCCTTGAGGCTGCCGACGAGGATGTCGGCGACGAATTCTTCGGGGGTGAGGCTGGCCAGTTCGAGGGAGTATTTCATCACCAGCACTGCGTCGAGCCCCAGCTCGCCGAGCGCCACCAGTTTGTCCTCCAGGCCCATGATCAGTTCCGGGGCAGATTCGGGGCGGTGGACCTGCGCCGGATGCGGGTCGAAGGTGATGGCGACGGCGCGGGCGTGGTTGAGCCGGGCGATGCGGATGAGCTGGGACAGTACCTGCTGGTGGCCGCGGTGCACACCGTCGAAGTTGCCGAAGGTCACGACCGATGGGCCGAAGTCCGCCGGGACTTCGGACGGATCGTTCCAGATGTGGACCATCAACCTCGCCTTTTGCTGCCTGCTGGGTGCGCGTCCGGAAAATCCTGCCGGCTCCGGAACTCTCCTAGATTACCCGCAATCGCGGACCGCCTCCGACGGCGCGGCCCTCCCCCGGCGGCAGCGTCCTTCCGCGTTCAGGGCGCCCGGACTACGATGCAATGGCAACCGACCGGTGGCGCCAGTGAAGGCGCTGTGTCCAGCGAGGCCCGCAGCGACTGCGGCTGAAGGAGTATTCCATGACAGAGCTCAACGACATCCTGCGGCAAATCCCGGTAGACCAGATCGCCGGCATGCTTGGCACCGACCGGCAGACGGCCCAGGCCGCAGTGGAGGCCGCGGTGCCCACGCTGCTGGCCGGCATGCAGAACAATGCGCAGGCCTCCGACGGCGCCGCGTCGCTGCAGTCGGCGCTCGGCCAGCACCGGGACGGGCTTCTGGACGGCGGGGTGGACGCATCCCAGGTGGACACGGCCGACGGCGAGAAGATCGTCAGCCACGTCTTCGGCGGGCAGCAGGACCAGGTGGCGAACCAGCTGGCCGGGACGTCGCAGCTCAGCGGTGTGGGCGGGGACCTGGTCAGGAAGCTTCTGCCGATCCTGGCTCCGATCGTGATGTCCTACCTTGCGAACAAGGTTCTCGGGGGCAGCGGCCAGTCGTCCGGAAGCGGCGACGGAGGCTCCGGCCAGGCGGGCGGCATTGACCTCGGCGGAATCCTTGGCGGGATTCTTGGCGGCGGCGCTGGCGCAGGCGGCGCGGGCGGAATGGGCGGACTCGGCGACCTGCTGGGCGGGATCCTGGGCGGCGGCCAGCCGTCGTCGCCCGCGGCTGTCCCGGATGCCGGGCGGGACTCGTCGCTGCAGCCCCAGGCCTACCCGCAGGGCCAGCCCGCCGGCGGCGCCCCGCGCCCCGGCGAAATGATCGAGGTCGACCTTCCGGACAGCCAGCCGGAAGAGCGGAAGAACGACGGCGGCGGGCTCGGCGGGATCCTGGGCGGCCTGTTCGGGAAGAAGTAGGCAGAACGCCCCCGGCTAGCGCCCGCCCGCAGCCCGGTAATTGCGCCAGTGCAGCAGCACGGCCGCAAGGATCAGCGGGACGTGGATGCCCGGCAGGTTCCGCGCGAACCACCGCGGCAAATAAATGTCCGTGACGGAGCCGGTTTCATCGCCCAGATGCCTGGCCACGGCGGTCAGGGGGCAGTGAAAGCCGTTGGCGGCAAAGACCAGGGTCTCGGCCGTCACGACGCCGGCGGCCAGGCCCACGCTTCTGTCGGTGCGGCCCCGGGCGCCGGCGTAGAGGACGTACACCATGCAGGCCTCGATGGAGAACCAGGCAACCGTGTGGAATGCCTTCACGGCCCGCAGCAGGAACGCACGCCTGGCGTCCGACAGTTGGCGGGAAGCGTTTCGTCCGGGCAGGAGTCCAGCCATGGCTCCAGCGTAGGCGCTGCCGGCCGCCGGGCGGTCAGAGGCTTTCGGCCTGCCCGGCGGCCGTGGATCCGGCGGGAAGTTGCGCGAGCCAGGCGTCGAGCTGGCGGGGATGGCGGAAGAGGACCACCGGCGGCATCGCCGGGTCGGAGTGAAGGCTGCGCATCACCTGGCGTTTCCTCGTGAAAGACCGGAAATGCCACCGGATAATCGAGTCCTGGATGAAGAGCCGCGCCAGCGTTTCGTGGTTGCCGTTACAGACGGATTCCCGGGTCACGGCCCGCCGCAGCGAGCGTCGCACCAGCCGGGCCAGCGAGAGCCAGCGCGGATAGTCGAGGCCGATAATGAGCTCCGCTCGCGGCACCACCACGTCCCGCCAGACCCCATAGGCGCTGTCCAGCACCCAGCGGTCCTGGCCGGCAACGGCGGCGGCCAGGTCCCGTTGCTCCTCAACGGTGCGCTGCTGCCACCCGGGCAGCCAGCCGATGTCATCATCCGCCGAGTACTCGGGCAGCCCGGTGGCCGCGGCGTAGGCCCGGGCGGCGGACGACTTGCCGCTGCCGGTCACGCCGTAGAAGAGGACGCGCGAGGGCGCACGGGGGGCTGCTTTGACGGCGTCCCGGTCCCCTGCCGCACCGGACGCAGGGAGCGGTTCGCGATTGCCGGCTGGCTTGGTCGACTTCATGTGTGGTCCCCTGGATCTGGCCGCTGCCGGGCTCGGCTCCTGCGGCGCGTCGGCGCTACGCTAGCACCCCTCTCCCTGCGGCGACCTGATGGCGCGGCACCAGGGCCGGCCGCTAGGAGCGCTTGGGCCGCGCGCGTACGTGCATCCGCTCGCCCTGCTGTCCGAAGAGACTGATGAACTCGACCGGACTGCCGTCAGCGCTGGCAAACCAATGCGGGGTGCGGGTGTCGAATTCCGCGGCTTCGCCGGGGCGCAGTTCAAAATCCTTGTCCCCCAAGACCAGGCGCAGCCGTCCGTTGAGGATATAGAGCCATTCGTAGCCCTCGTGAACGCGCGGGTCCGGCTCGGCTCCGCGGGCATCGCCGGCGAGCACCATTTTGAACGCCTGCAGCCCGCCCGGTCGGCGGGTGAGGGGAACAGCCGTCATGCCGGCATGGATGATGGGCTGGAGGTGGATCCTCGGATCTCCGGTGGGCGGGGCGCCCACCAGGTCATCGAGGGGAACGCCGTACAGCCTCGCGAGGGGCAGCAGGAGCTCGAGGTTGGGCCTGCGCTGGCCGGATTCAAGGCGGGACAGGGTACTGACTGACACTCCGGATGCGCCGGCCACATCTCCGAGGGTCAGGTTCCGTTCCGCGCGGAGGGCCCGTAGCCGGGGCCCGACCGCTCCGAGAACATCATCAAGTTCTTGTGCCATGCCCCCACTTTGCCATAGTGGCAATCTTCTTTGTCAAAATTTGGTTTCTGGACGGAGGCTGGAGTAGCCGGCCGACGATGCCGGCGGCAGCATTTCAGGACTCGACGAAGGACAAACAGGATGGACACCACACGGTACGACGTTGTCATTGTGGGCGGCAGCGCGGCAGGACTCAGCGCCGCCACGACGCTGGGCCGGGCGCTGCGCTCGGTGCTGGTCATCGATTCGGGCACACCCCGCAACGCACCCGCGGCGGGGGTCCACGGCTACCTGTCGAGGGACGGCCTGAACCCCCGGGAACTCCTGGCCATCGGACGCAGCGAAGTGCTGTCCTACGGAGGGACGGTCATCGACGCTGAAGCCGTCTCAGCCCGGCGGACCCCTGACGGGTTCGAGGTGGCCCTCGGGGATACCCGCCGGTTCTCCGGCCGACGCCTCCTGGTGACCACCGGGCTGACCGATAGCCTGCCACCCATCGACGGGCTGCGGGAGCAATGGGGACAGGGCGTTGTGCATTGCCCCTACTGCCACGGCTGGGAAATCCGCGGGCAGCGGATTGGAGTGCTCGGCAGCGGCCCGCTGTCCGTCCACCAGGCACTGCTGTTCAGGCAGTGGTCCCCGGACATCACACTCTTCCTCAACGACACCGTGGAACCCACCGAAGAGGAGTGGGACAAACTTGCTGCCCGGTCCGTGAAGGTTGTGGACGGCGCTGTGGCTGCTGTTGACGCCGTCGGCGGTATCCTCGCGGGGGTCACGCTCCGCCAGGGTGCCTCGTTCGACGTCCAGGCCCTGGCGGTCGGACCACGGATGGAAGCCAGGTCGTCGCTCCTGGAATCCCTCGGGCTTCATCCGCAGGTGCACCCGTCGGGGGCCGGACGGTTCATCGAGACGGACCCCCTAGGTGCCACCGCCGTCCCTGGCGTGTATGCGGCGGGGAACGTCTCAAACCTCATGGCCCAGGTCATCACCGCCGCGGCCGAAGGTGTCATGGCCGGGGCAGGGATCAACGCAGACCTCGTCGAAGAGGAAACCCGGTGGGCCGTCGAGGGTCGTTTCGGCCCCTTCTCGGCCGGAGCGGAAGCAGCCGCCACCAGGATCGTCGCGGGCCACCGACGCCACGGCCTCAGTGACTGGTAGGACATCCCGAGGGCCGCTCGTTCAGGGGTGCAGCGCTTCCTCGTCGGACAGTTGCTGATCCTCGATCCGCGCGTCCCTGAACCTGGAGAAGAGCAGCACCAGGGAGGCCAGCATCAGGACGGCGGCGGCCGCCCACAGTGCCGCGCCGGAGCCGGCAACTGTGGCTATGAGGCCGCCCAAGGGGGCCCCGAGCACGATCATCCCCCGGTTCACCGAACGCCTCGTGGCGCTCATGCGGGCGATAAGCCGGTCCGGCGTCACCGCTTGCTGGTACCCCATTTCAAGCGGCCCCTCGACCCCCATGGCCATGCCGAACAGCATTTGTCCGACGCCAGCCAGAACGAACGCCGTCCACAGCTGTAACGGCCAGTGCAGCGGAGAGCCGTACGCCTCTGCACTGTGTCCCGCCCCGGCAGCGAGGGGCGCCAGCGCCACCACCGCGACGGCCAGCGGCTCGGCCAGGCGGGAAGCAACGATCGCACGGCCGGTACCCCAGCGGCGCCCCAGTCGGGTGGACAGTGTGGTCCCGGCGACTGCACCGATTCCGGCGCACCCCATCACCACACCCAGGCCCAGGGCACCTAGACCAAGGTCATGCAGAACCACGGTGGGCAGGACCGTCCCCAGGATGGCGGAACCGATGAACCAGATGTGGGTGCTCCAGGCCAGCGGCCCCAGCCGGACGTGTCCGTAGACCCACCGCAGGCCCTCCCCGATCTGGCGGCGCAGTTTCTGGCGGCTCGGTGCCGCAGCCTGGTCGGATGGCAGGTCCAGGGTGCGGAGCACCGCTGCGGAGAAGAAATATGAGACAGCATCCACCAAGAGAGCCAGGGGCGCCGTCACCAGGGCCACCAGGCCGCCTGCTACTGCACTTCCCGTCGTCTGGGCCACAGTATCGCTTTGCTGGAGCCGGGCGTTCGCCTGGGTCAGCAGGGATCTGGGGACCAGCCGGGGGACGAAGCTCTGATAGGCGGCGTCGCTGGTCAGTGCGAGGGTCCCGAAGGCGAACATCAGGATCAACAGCGCCGGAACCGACAGGACCGCCGTCATTGCCGCCACGCACACGCCGGCGAGGATCAAGCCGCGACCCAGGTCTCCGCCGATGAGGACCGTCCGCCGGGGGAACCGGTCGATCCAGACTCCGGCAACCAGGCCGAAGAGCAGATAAGGGGTCCACCTCGCAGCATTGACCAGGCCCTGGTCGAACGGGGTGCCGCTCATCGTCACCAGGATCAGGACCGACAAAGCCAACGTGGTGATATAGGTGCCGAAATCAGACACGGTGGAGGCCACCCAGAACCTGACAAAGGCCGGGTGGCGGCGAAGTTTCGTCTCCGTGGCCGTTGGGCCGCCGCCAGAATTTCCCATGCTTCCCCCACTCACCGCGCGTAAACTGAGATCCTAGCGGTCGCAGCAGGTGCCGGCCGACACGCCGGTTCGTCGGGCGCACTGTCCCTCGGGGATCTCCGGCCCGATCGCACAGCAAATCCACAGGCGATCCGTGTGGAGGATACAGCCCCCGGACCCAAACTGGACGGACTGGGGCAGCCGCTGCCGCGGCGCCGGACGCGACACAGTCAGTCAGTCCAGCAACGCCGCCAACTCAAGATCCGAACAGTAAGGTGCCACTTATGTCACGCATCTGGAACCGTGACAACGCTCCCCTGATCATGCTGGTCGCCGGGCTCGTCCTGGCACTCATCGCCGCCGGCATAATCATCTGGGTCATCAATATCGCACCGGTCATCGGCCGCCTGACGGGGTCCTGACCGGACGCATCCGCCGCTGTCCGCCGTCGCTCGCGCCCGCAACCGGTAGGACCAGGCCATTGCCTCCAGGGCTGCCTGTTGAAAAGATCGTCCAAGGCCTGCTGTCCGCACTGGCGCTGCCCAACGCCCAGTTCCGGCCCTGCGGCTGAGACATGAAACCGAGGAGACCACCACATGGGAAACGAAGCCACCATCACCGTCCGGAACGCCCCGGGACGCCGTCGCTACGAAGTCCTCGACGGTGACGCCGTCATCGGCAAGGCGCACTATCTGCTTCACGACGGGGCAAAGGGACCAGAACGGATTTTCTTCCACACGACAGTCAGCGATGACTACACCGGGCAGGGCGTCGCCGCACGCCTCGTCCAAGACGCCCTGGACGACACTCTTGCGGCCGGAGTCGCCGTCGTCCCTGTCTGCCCCTACGTGAAAGCCTGGCTGCGCAGACACCCTGACTATCAGTCGCGGATGAGCCCCGTCCGCCCCGAACACCTCGCGGCCGTCCAACACGCAGGGCAGTAAGGACGCTGTCTCCGAAGGCGCATTGGACGCCTCCTCCGCGGCTGTTCCCGGCCGATGCGTCAGCCAATCAGGGACATAGCCCTGCGCCGGACGTTTTCAACTCGGGTACCGAAGCCTGTTGGCACCTGATCGGGCAATTCGTCGACTGGGAACCACCGAACTTCCTCGCTTTCATCGCTCACGGCGATATCGACATTAGGGTCGATAGTTGCCGCGAATCCAACATCCCAGTGGGCGGTGCATGCGAATCCGGCATTCAGGTCGTGGCGGTCAAGATCAACGATCGCGGTAGATAACAGGACAAGGTCGGCAATCCCGGACTCTTCGCGTGCCTCCCTTTGCGCTGCTTCCGCCACCGATGCGTCCTTGGGCTCGATGTGTCCACCAAACTGAACCCAAAACTGCCCCTTGCGATGGAAGCACAGAAGGACACGATCGAAGGCAGGCGAAAAAACAAAACAGGACCCAGTGACGTGCTCCCGGCCGCCTTCGCGACGCAACGCCGCCTCCCCCGCATAGTTGACGAACTCTAGATAAGCGTCTCGCGAACCCAAGTTAGGAACTTCCTGAAGGCTGGCGAGCAGATCGTTAAGAGGCATGCTGCCATCTTGGCGCACAAGACAACGCACTGCTCAATGCCACGACAAGCGCATGGTGTCGGTTGCCGAGTCCCGTCGCATAAGCCGCTCCTCCAGGGAATGCGAGGGGATCCATTCGAGCACCTCATCAAGGTCGGTTCCTGAAAGCTCCCACTCCTCTTTTGCCTCGCCGCCTTCGGCCCAGAAATAGACCCGGTACGTCGGATCGGCGACCTGGAGCGTCTCATCCCGCGGGTCGATAAGTTCTGCTTTCATACACTGACCGTATCCTTCGGCACCGAAGCCGCAGTGCGCACCCCCTTGTGTTTATTGACTTATTTGACTAAATAAATCTACGACGCTTGTCATGGACATGACAATACTGTCGATTACTTTTTTGCGTGTCGCTTCGGCACGCCCCTGTAAGGGCGTTTGCGGTATAGAGTCGAGGGCATGTTTGAACTCGTCCCGCCAAATGTTGCCTTCCACCAGTCATTCCTTGAGTCTCACCGTGAGTGGGGTGGCGTCCATCAGGACGGTGCCGCCGTCTTCATGGCGGACGACGTCACCAGCTCCGAGGGCTTCGCGGATTGGGTTGGCAGGTTGTTGGACGCTGAAAACGCGCCCGAGAAGGATGGCATTGTTCCGTGCACGTATCTCTGGATCACGGAGGGCTCACGCTACGTAGGGGCGATTGCATTCCGGCACCATCTGACGCCGGCTCTCCTGAACTCGGGCGGGCACATCGGCTATGGGATCCGCCCCTCGGATCGCAGGAGGGGGGCGGCAACCTGGGCTTTGCGGGAATTGCTGGTCCGTCTGGCCGCTCGGGGAGAGCCGGATTATGTTCTGCTGACCTGTGATGACGACAATTCGGCGTCGATTAAAACCATCGAGCGTTGCCACGGGCGGCTCGAAGATGTGCGGACGGGTGAAGATGGGCGGCTGTTCCGCCGGTACTGGATTGACCTGGGAACACCTGCAGCAAGTTTTTGAATGAAAACCGGTGCCGCCTGCCAAGGAAAGCTCACCTGACTTCACCCCAATCACCGATTGGATTCGACCCGACTACTGATGGAGACTGGGGGCATGGACAGCCCTGTGGACCCCCAGACCGGCAAGCCGCCCTTTGAGCTGCGCCGGCCCCTCGGACCGCGCGACCCGGGAGATGCGTGGGTAGAGGGCGACCGCGGGCGCTTTTGGGGGCGCTTTGGCTCGGCGGGCCTCCTTGTCCACGACCCTGCCAAGGGCATCCTGCTCCAGCACCGGGCTTTGTGGAGTGATCAGGGCGGCACGTGGGGGCTCCCGGGCGGGGCCCTGCACCAGGGTGAAGAACCGGTGCACGGCGCCCTCCGTGAGGCGCAGGAAGAAGCTGCCGTCCCGCCGGAAAACGTCCGGGTCCTGTTCACCACGGTGTTCGACGTCGGCTATTGGAGCTACACCACGGTGGCCGTCGAGGTGGTGACGGCGTTCGAACCGGAAATCAGCGACCCGGAGAGCGTGGAACTGCAATGGGTGCCAATGGGGAGCGTCGGCGGCAAGGCACTGCATCCCGGCTTCGCGGCAGCCTGGCCCGGCCTGCGCCGCAGATTATCAGGGCTCGACGACGGTCCCGACTGACGCCGGACGGCGGCGGTATAGCCAGATCAGGCCCAGGATGGGCAGCAGGAGCGGGATGAACGCATAACCGCGCCCGAAGAGGGACCACACGGTCTCGTGCGGGAAGCTGACCGAGTCGAACACACTGAGCGCCCCGACCACCAGCACACCCACCAGCTCCACCAGCACCGCAATCACGGAGACCTTGAACCAGGTGCGGCCGGACTTCGCGAGCGACACCGTCGCCACGAGGTACACGACGGCGGCGAAGGCCGACAGCAGGTAGGCCACCGGGGCTTCGGAGAACTTGGTGAGGATCTGGTACCCCGCCCGGGCCGTCGCGGAGATTGCGAAAACGGCGTAGACAGCGATCAGGAGGCGGCCGGGGCCCGTGTTCCGGGTATCTTTTGTCTCCTGGTCCGGCACTGACGCCGCCGAGGAGCCCGTTGCCGGGCCCGGCGTAGTCCCGGGGTTCTGCTGCGAAGGTTTCGCCGTCACGTTCTGAGCCTCTTCCACGTCAGTACCAAATCTGATTCATCCGGGCGGCCATGACCAGGGCGGTGACGCCAACGGCGGCCAGCACAAAGTTGCTCCAGCGTGTGCGTTCCAGGATGGCCCAGTAGACCGCGCCGACCGGCAGGAGGAGCGCCGTCAGCAGGTAGCCCCAGAACTCCCAGGGCTCCCCCGCGATCTGTTCCCCGCTTGCGACCCGGACGATCGAACCGACCAGATACACCAGGAGGGAGAGTTCGACGGCGGCCACCGAGAGGATGGTGGTGTCGCTGGGCGCCTTCTTGAGGATGCCGGCGGTGAGGCAGATGACAGTGGAGACCAGCCCGGCCACCAGGACGATGTAGAAATAAACGTCCACTACTGCCCTGCCTGCTGTTCCGCTGCCGGCTCCGTGGCTGCACGTTTTTCGTTGTCCGGCGCGAAGACCAGCACCGGTTTGGCGTAGCTGCCCTTGTCCGCGAGCAGCGCCACGAGTGTCCCGTCCGGGGCGAACGCGGCGGCCGGGTTCTCGGGCGTCGCGGCGTCCGGCGTTCCCGCGGCCACGCCTGCGGCGATCCTGCGGCCGAAGGAAATCTCGGTGGTTTCCTCGTCGCTGAGTTCACGGTTGGGCATCAGTGCCCGGGCGGCCTGCGACATTTCCAGCACGTCCAGGTGCTCGGCGAGCTGCTCCAGCGTGTGGGCCTGGTCCAGGGTGTAGGGGCCCACCTGGGTCCGGCGCAGCGCCGTCAGGTGGCCGCCGACGCCGAGCGACTCGCCAAGGTCGCGGGCCAGGGCCCGGATGTACGTCCCGGAGGAGCATTCCACCTTGACATCCACATCGAGAACGTCGGTCTCGAGCGCCTCGCCGCCGCGCGCCGGGCGGATCCCGTGGACCTCGAAGCGGTGGATGGTGACGGGCCGCGCGGCGAGCTTGACCTCTTCGCCGGAGCGGACCCGCGCGTAGGCGCGTTCTCCGTTGACTTTGATGGCGCTGACGCTGCTGGGGACCTGTTCGATTTCGCCGGTCAGGGCGGCGACGCCGGCCCGGACGGCGTCCTCGGTGACCGCGGCGGCGCTGCGGGTGGCGGTGACCTCGCCCTCGGCGTCGTCGGTTACTGTCGATTCGCCCAGGCGGATGGTGGCCGTGTACGTCTTGGAGGTGCCCACGATGTACGTCAGCAGCCGGGTGGCCTTATTGATGCCGACCACCAGGACTCCCGTAGCCATCGGATCCAGCGTCCCCGCATGGCCCACCTTTCGGGTACCGGCCAGCCGCCGCATCCGTCCAACCACATCGTGGCTGGTCCAGCCTTGCGGCTTGTCCACTATCACCAGTCCAGAAAGCACGCTTCCCAGTATATCCGCGCCGGGGCCGGCCCCCGCCGCGGCCTCTTCCGCACCCTGGCGCCGCCGGCAGCGGCGGCTAGGATGGCAGACATGCCCGAGCTTGCCGCCCACGTCCGCGACGTTCCCGTCAACCAGATCCGCGAGATCACCGAAGCCGCCTGGGGCACCCCCGGCGCGATCGTGCTGAGCATCGGGGAACCGGGGTTCGCCGTCCCCCGCCACATCCTGGAGGCGGGGATGGCCTGCCTGGACCGCGACGAAACGAACTACACCCCCAACGCCGGCTACCCCGCCCTGCGCGAGGCGTTCGCCGCGAGGTTCCGCGAACACAACGCGACGCCGGTCGGCGCGGACCGCGTGTACGTCGTCGACGGCGCCCAGCAGGGCCTGCACTTCGCGATGAGCCTGCTGCTCTCCCCCGGCGACGAGATCCTGATCCCCAATCCGGGGTACCCCACCTTCGCCATGACGTCCAGCCTGCTCCACGCCGTCCCGGTGCGGTACCCGCTGTATCCCGAGCATGAGTTCCAGCCCCGGATCGCGGACATCGAGGCGCTCATTACCCCGCGCACCAAGGTCCTGGTGCTCAATTCGCCGTCGAATCCGTTGGGCGCCGTCCTGGGCGAGGAGCTCACCCGCAGCCTCGTCGCGCTGGCTGTCCGCCACGACCTGTGGATCATCTCGGATGAATGCTACGAGGCGTTCACCTATGACGTTCCGCATGTGAGCCCCGCCCGGTTCGACAGTGACGTCCCCGGCGAAGCCCGCGTGTTCACGTCGCTGACCCTGTCCAAGACCTACGGCCTCACCGGGCTGCGGATCGGCGCGCTGATCTGCCCGCCCGGCCTGGAGCAGAAGATGAGCAACGTGATGGAGGCGATCGTCTCCTGCGTCGCCTCGCCGTCGCAGTACGCGGCGCTGGCAGCGCTCACGGGCCCGCAGGACTACGTCAGCCACGCCCACGCGCATTACCGGGCCAACCGGGACGCCGCCTCTGCGGTGCTGGAAGCCAAAGGGATCCCGTTCCTGACCGCGCAGGGCGCCTTCTACCTCTGGGCCGATGTGTCCCACGTCAGCGGCGGCGATGTCCGTTCCTGGGTCCGCCGCTTCCTCGCAGACTCCGGGGTGGCTTTGGCCCCCGGCACCGCCTTCGGTTCGATCGGTGAGGGCTGGATCCGGATCGCGCTGTGCGGCAGCCAGGCGGAACTGGTGGAGGGCCTCGGGCGGCTCCCCGCCAGGGTCCCGGCTGACGGCTGACGGCCGCGGCCACCGGGACCCTGTGCCCTACCGCGGCGGATCCGCAGCGCCTACCCTGAGCCCATCGCGTGGTCCGGCCGGGACCGCGGTTCGGCCTGGGAGGTTCGCATGTGGTGGCAGGACTTGTTATGGGGTATCTGGAACGGGCTGACCGCGTGGATTGTGCTGATCGTCCACGTCTTCGGGCAGTGGAGCGAGTTCCCGTTCTACAACTCGGCCCGGGCCGGTAACTGGTACGACTTCGGCTTCCTGCTGGGGGTGGGTTCGCCGTTTCTGGGCGGCCTGGGCGCCAAGGGCGCGCGGAGCCGGCGCCGCTGAAAGTGCGGCACGGGCCGGGCCCGGCCCCGCCTGCGTCAGAGCATGATCTCCGTTTCCGGCGCCGCGTGCGCCGGCGGCGTGTGGCTGAAGGAGAGTGTGACGACGAAGTGGGCCTCGGAGCAGTTCTGGGCGATGATGGCCCCGGCCTCACCGGCCAGCTTCACTCCGAACTGGAGCTCCATGTGCTCGGCGCCGACTTCCTTCAGCACCTCGGCCGCCGCCGCGGCCGCGGGCCGGACGGCAGCAAGGGCATCTTCCAGCCGCCGCCCGGCATCAGTGATCCCCTGTTCGTTCCTTGCGGGCCGTTCGACGCCGAAGCTGTTCTCTGCAGCCTCGACAAGCACCGTTCCGGATCCCACTTCGTAGCGCAGTATCTCGGTCACTGCGTCCTCCCTTCCGCCCGCAGGCCGGTCACGGTGTACCCGCGGCCAGGGCGCCGTCGAGCCATTCGCGCAGGGCTGCCGCAGGCGGGGCTCCCGCCTGGCGGGCCACTACTTTTCCGTCCCGGATCAGCAGCATGGTCGGGATGGCCTGGATCTGGAACCGCCGGGAGAGCGCGGGCGACTTGTCGACGTCGACTTTCACTAGTTTGACCCGGCCGGCCCGGTCGTGGGCCAGCCTGTCCAGCACCGGGCTGACCATGCGGCACGGGCCGCACCAGGCTGCCCAAAAATCGATCAGGGCCGGCGTCGAGGACTGTTCGGCGATGGCGGCGAAGTCGGCGTCGCCGGCGTCCACAATCCACGGCAGGTCGGTACGGCAGTGGCCGCACCGCGGATGGCCGGCCGCCGCCGCCGGGATCCGGTTCGTCGTCCCGCACTGGGGGCACTTGATCAGGCTGGAGCCCACAGTCCACCGCCATTCAGGGTCCCCGCAGTCATGGTTCCATGGGACGCCCCGGGGCGGAACGGGCATAGAGTCAAAAGGCCCCGGGCGGGGCCCCGCCTCAGTACTCCACGCGGTCGGGGTTGTCGCGCCAGGCCTCGAAGGGAACGTCCGACGCCGGCACCGCCGCCTGGCGGACCGGCATCAGGTCCGGCCGGGTTCCGTCGAAGTATTCGTAGAACAGTGCATCGTCGAAGCCGGCAGCGGCCGCCGCGTGGCGGTCCGCAGCGAAATAGACCCGGCCAACCCGGGCCCACAGGGCCGCGGCGAGGCACAGCGGGCACGGCTCGCAGCTGGCGTAGAGCACGGCACCGCTGAGGTCGAAGGTGCCGGACGCGGACGCGGCATTGCGGATGGCCACCACCTCGGCGTGGGCTGTGGGGTCGTTGTCCCGTGTCACCCGGTTGACGCCGCTGTGGACCGTCCCGTCAGCGGTGACCACCAGCGCTCCGAACGGGCCGCCGCCGCCGGCAGCGCTCCCGGCGGCGAGCTGGATCGCCTGGTCAAGGAAACTGCGAACGTCGGAAGCTGCGGGCGGCATGGGCATGGTCCGATCATAGCGAGCAGCAGCGGCCCCGGCGGAAGGCCTGGGCGCCCGAAAGGCATCGACTTTGCAGCGTCGGCGGCTTAAAATTCGCTGGGGGCTGCCGTGGAATCTTCCCGGCCGCCAATAATGGTTTCAACGGTCTCAACGATGTGGATGCTTAGCCAGACGCTCCGGGAGCCAGCCATGAGAACCAGATTGTCACTGCTCGCCACGGCCGCCACAGCCGCCGTGTTCCTCTCGACCGGGACCGCCGCCGGCGCCGCCCCGGGCAATCCATCAGGCGGGGACGGCGGGGACAAGGCTCCAGTGGTGCTCACCGGCGGGCTGGTGGGCCCGCTCCACCTCAGCACCGGCCGCAACGGCTCCGTGACCGTGAGCGAATCCTTTGCCGGCCGGCTTACCCGGGTGGACGAGGCGGGGACCCCCAGTGTCCTCTACGAAACCCCGGACTGGAGCGTGGCAGGCAACGCCCAGCGGGACGGGCGGACGTACTTCCTCGAAAGCCAGGGCGCCGGTCCCGATCCTGCAGGGCTGGCTGGCCACGTGCGGATCATCAACGAGGACGGCAGCCAGGAGACCCTGGGTGATTTCGCTGCCCTGGAGACAGCGGAGAATGCCGACGGCGGCACCCGGTACGGCTTCCGGGACCTGCCGGCGGGCTGCGCGGCCGAACTGCCGCCCAACATGCCCGAGACGTATGAAGGTGAGATTGATTCGCATCCGTACGGCATCGCGCTCACCGACCGGCAAATTTACGTCGCCGATGCCGGGGCCAACAGCGTGGTGTCCGTTGACGCCCGGACCGGCGAGACCGAGACGGTGGCTGTGCTGCCGCCGCGGCCCTACACGATCACCGCCGAAGCCGCGGCTTCCAACGGACTGCCCGCCTGCGTCGTCGGGTCGACGTATGATTTCGAGTTCGTCCCGACCGCCGTCGCCCTGGGACCGGAGGGACAGCTGTACGTCACCTCGCTCCCCGGCGGGCCGGAAGACCCGACGCTGGGCGCCCGGGGTGCCGTCTTCACGGTGGACCCGGACGGCGGCGACGTGGAGCTCTTGGCGGAGGACATCATGACGCCGACGGGACTGGCTGTGGCGGATAACGGGGACCTGTATGTCGCCTCACTGTTCGGCGAGGGTGTGCTCCGGATCGATCCGGACTCGGGCGATTCGACAGTGGTGCTCGCGGCCAAGTTCGCGGCCGCCGTCGACCTCCGCGGCCATACCCTCTACGCGACGGTCAACGCCCTGCCCGGCCCGGGCGGGCCACCCGACGGGCAGGTCATTTCCGTGGAGCTGGGCGGCCGCTGACGCACCATCCGTGAATCCACACAGAAATGGCCGGTCCCCTGCCGGGGCCGGCCATTTCTAGCGCAGGGCGCTGGTCTTCAGGACTGCGTCGACGCTGGACTACTTGTTGCTGTCCTCATCGACGTCGCCGTCGCCGGAGAGGTCGAGGTCCTCTTCGTCGAAGTCGTCCTCGTCGAGTTCCACGTCCTGGGGAACGTCGCTCTTGTAGGGGTCTGCATCGCCGGCGTGCTTGGCGCTGGCAGCGAGGGCGGCCACCTCGGCGTCTCGCTTCTTGGCCTCGCGCAGCAGCTCCTCAAGGTTGGAGGCCACAACCGGGATCTGGTCAGCCACGAACTCCAGCGTCGGGGTCAGCCGCACGGTGATGTTCCGGCCCACTTCCTGGCGGAGCACACCCTTGGCCTTCTCCAGTCCCTTGGCAGCGTCGGACTGTGCAACCTCGTCGCCGAACACCGTGTAGTACACGGTGGCGTGCTGCAGGTCATTGGTCACCCGCGCATCGGTAACAGTCACACCTTCCAGCCGGGGATCCTTCACCCTCCGGCCCAGCGCCTCAGCAACAACAACCTTAATCCGCTGCGCCAACTTGGCAGCCCGTGCGGGATCAGCCATTTCCACTCCTAAAAAATTTTGGGATGTACGACGGCACCTGGGCAACCGACGTACACCTGTTGGGTTTTCATGCCACGCGCCTAAGGCGAGTCTACGACGGACTCCCGTTGGATTCTTCCGGCGGCCCTTTGGAGCCGTGGAGGGGGCCCGGGAGTGGCATCGGGCCTGCCGGAGCTGGGTGGCCGACGTCGTAAGACGTTGGCCACCCAGCGTAGGGGCGGGGCCCCCTCTACGGCGGAAAAGTGGGGGCCGCCGGAAGAATCCAACGGCCCCGCACCATTACTGCATCGACTTCAGACTAGACGCGCGGCTTTTCACGCATCTCGAAGGTCTCGATGATGTCACCTTCGTTGATGTCGTTGTACGACCCAAGACCGATACCACACTCGAAGTCCGTGCGGACCTCGGTGGCGTCGTCCTTGAAGCGCTTGAGCGTCTCAACGGTGAGGTTGTCACCGATGATCTTGCCGTCGCGGCTGATGCGGGCCTTGGCGTTGCGCCGGATGATACCGGAGCGGACGATCGAGCCTGCAATGTTGCCGAACTTGGAGGAACGGAACACTTCGCGGACCTCGGCGGTGCCCAGCTGGTGCTCTTCGTACTCCGGCTTGAGCATGCCCTTGAGGGCTGCCTCGATGTCATCGATGGCTGCGTAGATGACGGAGTAGAAGCGCATGTCCACGCCTTCGCGGTCTGCCAGTTCGGCAACACGCTCGGCGGGCTTGACGTTGAAGCCGATGATGACGGCGCTGTCGACCGTCGCCAGGTTGACGTCGTTCTGCGTGATCGCACCGACACCGCGGTGGATAACGCGCAGCTGGACACCCTCGCCGACGTCGATCTTGAGCAGTGCGTCTTCGAGGGCTTCCACGGCACCGGACACGTCACCCTTGAGGATGAGGTTGAGGGTGTCGATCTTGCCGTCGGCGACGGCCTGGTCGAAGTCTTCCAGGCTGATGCGCTTGCGGCGCTTCGCCAGTGCGGCGTTGCGGTCCGCAGCTTCACGCTTCTCGGCGATCTGGCGGGCGGTGCGCTCGTCAGCGGTCACGAAGAAGGTGTCGCCGGCGCGCGGGACGTTGGACAGACCCAGGACCTGCACGGGGCGGGACGGGCCGGCCTCGGTCAGGGCGCTGCCATCGTCGTCGAACATCGCACGGACACGGCCGTGGGCCGTGCCTGCCACGATGGTGTCGCCGACGTGCAGGGTGCCGGACTGGACCAGGACGGTGGCAACGGAACCGCGGCCCTTGTCCAGGTTGGCTTCAATCGCGATACCGCGGGCGTCCTTGTTCGGGTTGGCGCGCATGTCCAGGGCGGCGTCTGCGGTGAGCAGGACGGCCTCGAGCAGCTCGTCGATGTGCAGGTTCTGGCGGGCAGAGACCTCCACGAACATGGTGTCGCCACCGTACTCTTCCGGAACCAGGCCGTACTCGGTCAGCTGGCCGCGGACCTTGTCCGGGTTGGCGCCTTCCTTGTCGATCTTGTTCACGGCCACGACGATCGGCACGTTGGCCGCCTGGGCGTGGTTGAGGGCTTCAACGGTCTGCGGCATAACGCCGTCGTCCGCTGCGACCACCAGGATGGCGATGTCGGTGACCTTCGCACCACGGGCACGCATGGCGGTGAACGCCTCGTGGCCCGGGGTATCGATGAAGGTGATCTTGCGATCGGCGCCTTCGTGGTTGTGCGTGACCTGGTAGGCACCGATGTGCTGCGTGATGCCGCCGTGCTCGCCCGCCATAACGTCGGACTTGCGGATGGCATCGAGCAGTCGGGTCTTACCGTGGTCAACGTGACCCATGACGGTGACTACCGGAGGACGTGCCTCGAGGTCTTCGTCGCCTTCGGCTTCGAGTTCGGCTTCGAAGTCGATGTCGAAGCCGGAGAGCAGCTCGCGCTCCTCGTCCTCCGGGGACACGACCTGCAGCTTGTAGCCGAGCTCTTCGCCGAGCAGGGCGAAGGTCTCTTCGTCCAGCGACTGCGTGGCCGTGGCCATTTCGCCGAGGTGGAAGAGGACGGTCACCAGTGCAGCGGGGTTCGCCTCGATCTTGTCGGCGAAGTCCGTGATGGACGAGCCGCGGCGGAGCCGGACAACGGTGTTGCCGTCGCCGCGGGGCACGCTGACGCCGCCCAGCGACGGAGCACTCATCTGCTCCAGTTCCTGGCGCTTGGCGCGCTTCGACTTGCGCTGCTTGCCGCGGCCTGCGCCGCCCTTGCCGAAGGCGCCCTGGGTGCCGCCGCGACCGCGGCCGCCCTTGCCAAAGCCGCCGCCGGCCGGAGCGCCGCCACCGGTGCCGGGAGCACCGGTACCCGGTGCGCCCGGACGGCCCGGTCCGCGGCCGCCGCCGGGACGGCCGGCACCTGCGGGTGCGGGACGCTCAGTGCGGTTAGGCATCATGCCCGGCGTCGGCCGGTTTCCGCCGGCACCTGCGGGACGGCCGGGTGCTCCGGCCGGACGCGGTGCGCCGGGACGGGGGCCGCCGGCGCCAGCTGCCGGACGGGGACCGCCCGGACGGGGGCCACCGGCACCGGCTGCCGGACGGGGACCGCCGGGGCGTTCGCCCTCGGTGCGGTTTCCGCCCGGACGCGGCATGCCCTGGGAGGGAGCGAACGGGTTGTTGCCCGGACGCGAGGGACGTTCGTTGTCGCCGCCGCGGCCCCGGGGCATGCCCTGGGAGGTGGCGAACGGGTTGTTGCCCGGACGGGGGCCGCCCGGACGGGGTGCCGAACCGCCCTGGCGTGCCGGAGCAGCGGGGGTTTCAGCCTTGGGTGCCGGGCGTGCGCCGGGCTTGGCGCCCGTCGACGGGGCCGGAGCCTGGGCAGCGGGCGCCGCCGGGGCGGCGGGTGCTGCCGGTGCGGCGGGTGCTGCTGCGGCCGGGGCCGCTGCTGCCGGCGCGGGAGCTTCAGTCTTGGGTGCAGCCGCAGGCGTTGCGGGGGCCGGAGCCGGCGCGGGCGCCGGTCGGGTTGCCGCGGGGCTGGCGGGTGCCTTGGGGGCGGACGCGGGGGCTTCGGACTTCGAAGCTGCCGGTGCGTCGGGGAACGCGTTGCGGAGTTTCCTCACAACGGGGGCCTCAATGGTGGAAGAGGCAGAGCGAACGAATTCGCCCAGTTCCTGCAGTTTGGTTACTGCATCTTTGGAAGTAATACCGAGCTCTTTAGCAAGCTCGTGTACGCGGACCTTGGCCACATTTCTCCTGTCTCGGTCCGCACCGAGCCAGGCACGAACCGTCTACTTCTTACTGCGGGCCTCCGCCGCGAGTGCAGCTGAAAGGCCCATTGCAGAGCGCAACAAAGTTGTCATCGTTGCGCACTCATCGGTGGGAACTCATCGGGTTTCCATCAGTTTTCTGACCCGCTTTCAGGTTGGAAGGTTTTTGCTGCGGCCACCGGGGTGCCCACTGCTTGCGTGCCTGCCATGATCCGGCGCTCGACGTCGGCTGTTACGGTAGCGCCGTTGAGGGCGCGACCGAACGCTCGACGTTTGACCGCCAGTGCCAGGCACTTGTCGCTGGGGTGCAGCCATGCTCCCCGGCCAGCCATCCGGCGTCTTTCGTCGACCACGACGGCGGTTGAACCGCTGCCGCCGGCGACGAGCCGGAGTAGCTCCGACCGCGGACCTTTCTTCCGGCATCCAATGCAGGTGCGCTGCGGCTGATGCTCGAGGTGCTGCACGTGTGCCACTTACGAGTATCTTCCTGCCAGTACATATCTGCCGGCCCCGGCCTCCTGGGCCCGATGCGGCCAAGGCGCTGCGAACAGTACCTTCGCCGGACTGGTCCCGGACGCGTGGGGACCACGCGGATACCGGCCGTTAGGCGCGGTCATGTCTATTCTAGCCCCTCAAGCGCCCGGGCCCCGAACTTGCGGGACCGGTGGCGCCGGCGGAAGGGCACAGCTGCCTGCGGCGCGGCCCCGCTGCCGGGGCCACGCGCCGGGCCTATTTGTCGCGGCTGACCGCAGCGTCGGAGACGATGTCGATCCGCCAGCCGGTGAGCTTGGCGGCGAGGCGGGCGTTCTGGCCTTCCTTGCCGATCGCAAGGGAGAGCTGGTAGTCCGGGACCACCACTCGGGCCGAACGGGTTGCCTCGTCGGTGATGGTGACCGAATTCACCCGCGACGGGGAAAGTGCGCTGGCGATAAACGTCGCCGGATCCTCGCTGTAGTCGACAATGTCGATTTTTTCGTCGTTGAGTTCGTTCATGACCGCACGGACGCGGGAGCCCATTTCACCGATGCACGCGCCCTTGGCGTTGATGCCGGGGTTGTTCGCTTTGACAGCCATCTTGGTGCGGTGGCCGGCCTCGCGGGCCAGGGCGACAATCTCCACGGAGCGGTCCGCGATCTCCGGAACCTCCATTTCGAAGAGCTTCCGCACCAGGCCCGGGTGGGACCGGGACAGCGTGATGGACGGCCCCTTCGTGCCGCGGTGCACGTCGATCACGAAGGCGCGGAGACGGTTGCCGTGGATGTACTTCTCGCCGGGCACCTGCTCCGGCGGGGGCAGCAGCGCCTCCACCGTGCCCAGGTTGACCTGGATCATGTGCGGGTTGTTGCCCTGCTGGATGGTGCCGGCCACCAGCTCGCCTTCGCGGCCCTTGAACTGGCCCAGCACGTTGTCGTCCTCAGCGTCGCGGAGGCGCTGCAGGATGATCTGCCGTGCGGTGCTCGCGGCGATGCGGCCAAAACCCGCGGGGGTGTCCTCGAATTCGCCGATCGGCGCGCCGTCGTCGTCGATTTCGGTGGCCCAGATGGTCACGTGGCCGCTCTTGCGGTCCAGTTCCGCCCGGGCCTTCTCGAAGGCCCCGGGGGTCTTGTGGTAGGCCACCAGCAGTGCCTGCTCGATGGTCGGAATCAGGAGGTCCAGCGGGATTTCACGCTCACGCTCCAGAAGTCTCAGTGCGCTCATGTCAATATCCATCAGGCCTCCTCAGAAGGTCCATTGTGTGCGTTCTCCAGACCGGCCTCGTCGAGGTGGCTGAACTCTATCTCGACTTTTCCGCTGCGGATCCTGTCGAAAGGAAGTTTGATGGGGTCGCCCTGCTTGGGCTTCATGCCCTTCTTGACGGTGATCTCGGGGACCAGCGTCACGCCGCCGTCGTCGACGGACATAACGCGGCCGGTGACGTTCTCGCCCTGCAGGACACTGACCTTGACCATCCGGCCGCGGGCCCGGTGCCAGTGCCGCTCTTCGGTGAGCGGACGGCCGACGCCGGGTGAGGAAACTTCAAGTTCGTAAGGGCGGGCGTCCATGGTGGGGTCGGTGTCCAGGATGTCCGAAAGGGTCTTGGAAATCTCGGCAATGACGTCGAGGCCAACACCGCCGGCCTCCTCCTGCGGCAGGTCCACCACGACGTGGACCACCCGGTTGGCGCCGGCAACGTGGATGGAAACGTCCTCCAGGTACAGACGGTTGGCCAGGACCGCGGGCTCCAGGAGGGCGTGCAGCCGTTCGGCCTCAAAGTTGTGAGCGGGTGCGGCTTCAGCCTTCCCCGTCCCGGTCCGGTCTGTTGAAGTCGTGGCTTCTGCGTTGGTCATGATGCCGGCCGCCTCCCGCTAGATGATGTTGTGAGTACTAGCCTAGCGATTTTCCAGGCGCCGTGGTGCACTTCAGTTCCCGGCCTTCACGCCACCCGTGACAAAATGGTCTGTTGTGAAAGACGACACCAGGCAAAAGCGGCGGCGGGAGCTGATCCCCCGGATCGCGCTGCTGTCGTGCATCGCACTGGTGGTGGCCAGTCTGGGCATGGTCCTGAGCCCCGGAAGCCCCCAGGAGCCCGTGGAACCGCCATTTTCCGAGCAGGCACGCGCTTCCGCCCTCACTGACACCATGCGCCTGAGGGCTGCCGGCGAGGAGCTCGGCAGGGACGCCGCCGGCACCGGGCAACCCGCCGTGGAGCGGACTGTGAGTTTGCTGACAAACCAGGCCCGGGCCCTCCAGGTACCCGCCGACGAAGCAGGGACCCCGCCGGCCGCAACTGCTTCCGGGGCTACGCCGGCTCCCAATCCCACTTCCACTGCAGCTCCCCTGCCCGCCACGGTGCCCGCGCTGGCTGCAGCACTGGCGGACAGTGCCGGGCAACGGTTCGCCGACGCTGCCGTGGCCGACGGCGGTATGGCCCGGCTGCTCGCCGCCGTCGGGACAGCCCAGCTGCTGCAGGCATCGGCCCTCGCCGCGGCAGCGGGGGCGCCTGCCTCCGCCGTGCCGGACCCCGCCGCACCCCCGCTGTCCGGGGCGTGCCCGGGCACGGCAGCAGCGGCGCCGTCGTCCTCCCCCGCGGCTGAGCCGGCCGCATCAGCCGACGCCGCATCATCCCCATCAGCCCCAGCTGGCTCCGGCGCCGCGACCCTGCCCGGGGCGCTGGCGGCGGCCGTCCGCGCCGAACGGGAAGCCGTGTACGGCTACCAGGTGGCCCTGACCCGGCTGGGAGGCGAAGCGGCGGCCTCGGCCTCGCAGCAGCTCGCCCGGCACGAGGACCTTGTGGCCGGGGCCGAAGAGCTGAGCCGGACGCAGTGCGCTCCGGTGCCGCCGCGCGAGGCCGGGTACGACATTGCGCCGGAGTTCCTGGCCGCGCCTGCCGCCGGGCTCGGCACCCTGGAGGCCTCGGCGCTTCCGGTCTACAGCGACCTGGTGGCCCTGGGCGCGGGACAGACGCGGGAATGGGCGATCGCCGGCCTGGTGGGCGCTGCACGCCGGAGCGTCCTCTGGGGCGCGGAGACAGGCGCCCTTCCGGGCCTGACCGCGGACCCGGACGCGTTCCCGCCGCTGCCGCCGTCCCCGACGCCAGGGCCCTAGCAGGCTTCCCGGCCGGGGAAGCTGTGGCTAACTTAGGCTCGTCAGGCTGGCATGGCGGGGAACACGGTGGTTTGCTGTACCCATGGACAGCCAAGCCTCCCCCATCCAGCATGAGAACGAGCCGCACCAGAACGACATCGCACACCGCCTCAACTGGCTGCGCGCGGGTGTGCTGGGCGCGAATGACGGTATCGTCTCCGTTGCCGCGATTGTGGTGGGCGTCGCCGGCGTGACCACCGAGTCCGGCCCCATTCTCATCGCCGGTACCGCCGGAGTCGTGGGCGGTGCCATCTCAATGGCTTTGGGGGAATATGTCTCCGTCAGCAGCCAGAAGGACAGCCAGAAGGCCCTGATCGAGAAGGAGCGCCGGGAGCTGGCGGAGCAGCCCGAGGAGGAGCTTGAGGAACTCGCCGCCATCTACCAGGGCAAAGGCCTCAGCGCGGACACCGCCCGGACCGTGGCCAAGGAACTGACGGCCCACGACGCCCTCGGCGCCCACCTTTCCGCGGAACTGCACATTGACGAGACGGACATCGTGAGCCCCTGGCACGCCGCGTTCGCCTCCGCTGCGGCCTTCCTGGTTGGCGCCATCCTCCCCATGCTTGCCATCCTGCTGCCCCCGGAGGACATCCGTGTTCCGCTGACCTTTGTGGCCGTGCTGGTCGCTTTGGCCCTGACCGGCGCCGTGGGCGCCTGGATCGGCGGCGGCTCCAAGATGAAAGCCGCCGTCCGCGTGGTGATCGGCGGCGCAGCGGCCCTCATCGCCACCTTCCTGATCGGCAGCTGGCTCGGCGCCAGCGGCATCGCCGTCTAGCCGCCTGACAGTCTCGCCGCCTGACCGTCCGCGGCGCAGGGTACACGGCCAGCTACGCTGGAGCCGATGAACCAGCCCGCAGACATCACGATTCCGCCCGACCTCGGACGCCGCTACGGCGGCAGCGCAAGCGGCCGCGCGTGGCTGGCGTCGCTCCCCCGGGTGGCCGGGCACTGCCTGGACCGGTGGCAGCTGGAACCCGACCTCGCCCCCGGCGCTTTGCCGTGGCACGGCCACGGGGCGATTGTGATCCCGGTCCGCGGCACTGCCAACGGCGCCACCGGAGTGCTCAAAATCGCCTATCCGCACGACGAAGCCCTCGTGGAACCGCACGCCCTCGCGATCTGGAACGGCACGGGTGCCGTCCGGCTGCTGGCCCACGACGCCGGCGCCGGAGCGCTGCTGCTGGAACGCCTGGACGGCGCGCGGTCCCTGCAGGACGAGCCCATGGACGTGGCAGTGCCGGTATGGGGCTCGCTGGTCCGCCAGCTGGGCGTGGTCCCGGACGGGCGGGCGGAGTGGCAGGAGTTCGGCCATGTGGCGGCCCGGGCGGAGCAGTGGAGTGATGAGCTGCCCGAGAGCTGGGAACGGCTGGGCCGGCCTTTCCCGCGCTGGCTGCTGGAGGCTGCCCTTGAGGTCTGCCAGACCCGGGGCGCCGTCGGCCGCCGCTCGGGGAAGGACGTGCTGGTCCATACCGACATGCATTACCTGAACGTCCTGGCCCGGCCCGGCGCCGTCGTCCCCTCGGCCAGCAGTGACCAGGCCGGCAGTGACCAGGCCGGCATTAGCCAGGCTGGCAGCTGGGCCGCGATCGATCCGCAGCCCATGGTGGGCGAGACGGAATTCGCGGTGGCGCCCCTGTTGTGGAACCGGATCCGGGAGCTGCCCCGGGCCGACCCCCAGGAGGGCCTGCAGGAGCGCTGCCGGAATCTCAGCTCCGCGGCCGGGCTGGACGCCGAGGTGGCCCGGCAATGGAGCCTGGCCCGCGAGGTGGAGAACGCGCTCTGGTACGCCTCGAAGCCCGGGCACGGGGGCGACCTTGCCCGCTCGCTCTGGGTGTCCAGCACGCTCGCCGGCCGGACGCTCCCGGAGCTTCCCGCGGCCCATGACCTGCCGGCGCCGGGGGAAGCAGCGGGCTAGCGTTACTCCTGCCGCGAGCCGCGGACGGCGGCCACAGCGTCCCGGACGGCCTCGACGGCCACTGCCACGTCGGCGTCGTCCGTGCTCCAGTTGCTGACGGAGATCCGCAGGATGTCCCGGTCCTGCCACCGGGAACCTGACATCCAGACGTGGCCGTCGTCGATGATCCGCGCCGTCACCGCCCGGGTGGTGGCGTCATCGCCAAACGCCAGCGACACCTGGGTGTAGTCGACGTCGTTGAGGACCTCGACGCCGTCCAGCGCGGACAGCTGCTCCGCCAGTTGCCGGGCGCGCTGCACCAGCCCGCGGACCTGGCCGGCGACGCCGTCCCGGCCCAGGGACTTCAGTGCGGCCCACACCGGGACGCCGCGGGCCCGGCGGGAGAGCTCCGGCACGGTCTCGAAGGGGTCCGCGGCGCCGTCGGCGTCCTGGATCAGGTAGCTGGTGTGCAGGCCCATGGCCGAGCGCAGCGCGCGGGCGTCCCGGACCACGGCAATCCCGCAGTCGTAGGGCACGTTGAGGGTCTTGTGCGCGTCGGTGCCCCAGGAATCGGCGCCCTGCAACCCGGCCGTCAGGGCGGCCAGTTCGGGGATGGCCGCGGCCCACAGTCCGAACGCGCCGTCCACGTGGACCCACGCGCCGTGGGCTTTTGCGATGGCAATAGCTTCCACGAACGGGTCGAAGGCGCCCGAATGCAGGTTCCCGGCCTGCAGGCACACCAGCAGAAGGGCCTTGGGTGAGCCGGCTGCTGATGCCTGGTCAACGGCCCTGCGCAGGGCATGGTCCAGCTCCCACGGGTTGATGCGGCCCTGCCGGTCCGCGGGGACTACCGTGGGCCGCCCGAGCCCCAAATACCGCAGGGCCAGGTCAACTGAGTCGTGCCGTTCCTTGCCTACGAAGCAGTGAATCCGGGGTGCGCCGGGGAGTCCGTCGCCGTCGAGGTCCGAGCCGGCGTCGGACATCAGCCGCCAGCGCGCCGCCGCCAGCCCGGCAAAGTTCGCCATCGTGGCGCCGGTGACGAAGCCGACGTCGGACTCTTCGGGAAGCCCCAATAGCTCCAGCAGCCACGTGCCGGCGGCTTCTTCGATGGCCGCCGCGGCAGGGGACGCATAGCGGAGCACCGCGTTCTGGTCCCAAGCGCTGACCAGCCAGTCCGCGGCCAGCGCGGCCGGCAGCGTACCGCCGATGACCCAGCCGAAAAACCGTCCGGAGGGCATGGCCATCAGCCCGGGTTCGGCCTTCGCGGCCAGGTAGTCCACCACCTCCGCCGCCGGCATACCGTCCCGGGGCATGGGGCCGCCGAAGGCTGCGGCAAGGTCCGCCGCAGTCAGCTGCGGGCCGACGTGCCGGGTCTCCTGGCTCTCCAGCCAGCGGCGGGCGTGGTGGGCCGCTGCTTCCAGGGCGGCGCTGTAGCGTTCCTCGGGTGCTGACATAGCTGCATGCTACGCCCGCTGCCGCAGCGCGGGCAGGGGTGTCAGGCGAAGCTGTCCTGCCAGATGTCGGACCCGAGCTTCACAATCAGGGCCCCGACGACGGCGAGGAACACGATGCGGATGAACTTGTTCCCCTGTTTGACGGCGGTCCGGGCGCCGAGGTAGCCGCCGGCCATGTTGGCCGCGCCCAGGACCAGCCCCAGGCCCCACAGCACTGCGCCGTGGGGCACGAAAAACAGCAGGGCGCCGGCGTTCGTGGCCATGTTCACGATCTTGGCCTTGGCGCTGGCTTCGAGGAACGCGTATCCCATCGCGGAGACCAGCGCGATGATCAGGAACGACCCGGTGCCGGGTCCGATCAGGCCGTCATAGAAGCCGATCACGCCGCCGATCAGGCAGGCCAGCACGTAGTGCCGGTGGCCGTTGTGCCGCAGCCTGGTCAGCTCGCCCACGTTGGGGCGGAAGGCGGTGAAGAGCGCCACGGCCACCAGTGCGGCGACGATGATGGGCTTGAACACGCTGGCCGGCAGGTTGGCCGCTAGGACCGCCCCGCCAAAGCTGCCCGCCATGGCGATCACCGCCATGGGCAGCGCGGTGCGCAGGTCCGGCCGCACCCGGCGGTAATACGTGGCGGCACTGGTGGTGGTGCCGAAAATCGACCCCATCTTGTTCGTCGCCAGCGCCTGTACCGGGCTGATGCCCGGCACCAGCAGCATGGCCGGGAGCTGGATCAGTCCCCCGCCGCCCACGACCGCATCGACCCAGCCCGCGGCGAAGCCGGCCACGACAATCAGGATGAGGGTACTGAGCTCGATCGACTCGAGTCCGGAGACCACGCCCGCGGGTTCCGCGGGTTAGTGGTTGCGGACGGCGTCGACACAGAAGTCGACTGCCTTCTCGACCGCGATGTTCTCGGCGTTGCCGGTGCGGCGGTCCTTGATCTCGACGACCCCGTCCACCAGACCGCGCCCGACGGCGAGGATGGTGGGCACGCCGACGAGTTCGGCGTCGCCGAATTTCACGCCCGGGGACACCTTGGGACGGTCGTCGTAGATCACGTCGAGGCCGGCGGCTTCAAGCTCGAAGGCGAGCTTCTCCGCGGCGGCGAAGATCTCCTCGCCGCGGCCGACGGCAACGACGTGGACGTCGGCCGGTGCGACGGCGCGCGGCCAGACGAGGCCCTTGTCGTCATGGTTGGATTCGGCCAGGGCAGCGACGGCGCGGGTGACACCGACGCCGTAGGACCCCATGGTCACCACCACCTGCTTGCCGTTCTGGTCCAGGACCTTCAGGTCCAGGGCTGCGGCGTACTTGCGGCCCAGCTGGAAGATGTGGCCCATTTCGATGCCGCGGGCGGTTTCCAGCGGGCCGGAGCCGTCCGGGGCCTCGTCGCCGGCGCGCACCTCGGTGCACTCGATGACGCCGTCCCAGCCGAAGTCGCGTCCGGCGACGAGGCCGAAGACGTGCTTGCCCGCCTCGTTGGCGCCGGTGACCCATTCGGAGCCGCGGACCACGCGGGGGTCCACGAGGTACAGCAGCTTGGCTGCACCCTCCGTACCGAGCAGCGGCGCGTCGAGGGACATGCCGGGGCCCAGGTAGCCCTTGACGATGAGGGGGTGCTTTTTGAGGTCCTCCTCGCCGGCGGCCTCGAGCGTGATTTCGCCGGCGATGGGCAGGAACGCCCCGATGTTCGCCTCGACGCGCTTGAGGTCCACGCCGCGGTCGCCGGGAACGCCGATGACCACGATCTGGCGCTCACCGGTGGGCAGGGTGACGGCGAGGACCACGTTCTTGAGCGTGTCAGCGGCCGTCCAGGCGCCGCCGTCGGCCTCGCCGCGGGGTACCAGCACGTTGGCGGCGTCCACCAGCGTGTCGATCGTGGGGGTGTCCGGGGTGTCGCGGACAACAGCTGCGGGGGCGTTGGAGAAGTCGATGTCCGGCGGGACCACCGTGGTGACGGCTTCGACGTTGGCCGCGTACCCGCCGGCGGACCGGACGAACGTGTCCTCGCCGATCTCGGTGGGGTGCAGGAATTCCTCGCTCTTGGACCCGCCCATGGCCCCGGCGGTGGCCGAGACCGGAACGACCTCGAGGCCCAGGCGCTCGAAGATCTTCAGGTAGGCGCCGCGGTGCGCCTCGTAGCTGGCGTCCAGGCCGGCGTCGTCGACGTCGAAGGAGTACGAGTCCTTCATGATGAACTCGCGGCCGCGCAGCAGGCCTGCCCGGGGACGGGCCTCGTCGCGGTACTTGTTCTGGATCTGGTAGATGCTCAGCGGCAGGTCCTTGTACGAGGAGTACAGGTCCTTGACCAGGAGGGTGAACATCTCCTCGTGGGTGGGGGCCAGCAGGTAGTCGTTGCCCTTGCGGTCCTTGAGGCGGAAGATGCCCTCGCCGTACTCGGTCCAGCGGTTGGTGGCCTCGTAGGGTTCCTTGGGCAGGAGGGCCGGGAAGTGCACCTCCTGGGCGCCGATGGCCGCCATTTCCTCGCGGATGACCGTCTCCACCTTGCGCAGCACGCTCAGGCCCAGCGGCAGCCAGGTGTAGATGCCCGGGGCGGCGCGGCGGATGTAGCCGGCACGGACCAGGAGCCGGTGGCTGGCCACTTCAGCGTCGGCAGGATCTTCACGCAGGGTGCGCAGGAACAGCTGGGAGAGTCGAAGGACCACTGGGTATCTATCCGTTTCTGGGAAGGTGCGGGGCAAAGCAGTCATCACTGGGAACGGTCAATCCGGCCCGCGAGGCTAGGTACTAATCTACCGCCAGCCCGGACGCAGAAGAGCCACGCCATAACTGACGGAAGCCCCTGGCCGTTTCCGGCTGGTCATCCTGTCATGACGTGGCTCTGCGGCCCCCAGTACCGCCAAATCTGGCAGCGGGCTCCTGTTGTTGCCCCCAATGGGCGTCTGCCACCCCGGCCATTGCACCCGGGGTACCACGTGCCCATGCGACACGGCTAGCTCGAACCTATGTGACGCGGGGCACGAAAACAAGAGTGCGCATCCAGATATTTTCAAGAGGCACTGGGCCTGAAAGTGCCCGGGTCCTAAAAAAGAACGGTCGCGAACGTCCCCACCTGGCGGAAGCCCACCTTCTCGTACGTGGCCCGGGCCCGGGTGTTGAAGCTGTTCACGTACAGGCTGGTCACGGGGGCCCGGGTCTGGGCCAGCACCACCACGGCGGCCATGTACCCGGCGCTGAGGCCCTGGCCGCGCAGTGCGGGGTTCATCCAGACGCCCTGCACCTGCGTCACGTCGGGGGTGACGGCGCCCAGCTCGGCCTTGAACACCACCTCGCCGGCGTCCAGGTGGACCAGGGAATGCCCTTCGCGGATGAGTCCCTTGACCCGGCGGCTGTAGTATTCCCGCCCGCCGAGGTACGGCGAATAGCCCACTTCCTCTTCGAACATCGCCGCGCAGGCGGGCAGGATCTTGTCGAAATCGGCGAGCTGGCCGAGGCCCAGCAGCGGATTCGGGGCCACGGCCGGGGGCCCGGAAATTGTCATCAGCGGCTGGTCCTCGCGGATCTCGTGGGCCGTCTGGCCGAACTGTTGCAGCCCGGCATACAGCGCCAGCACCGTATCGGCCGGCCCAAAGATCGAGGCGTAGCGGCGTCCGGAGCGGTGCGCGGCGGCCGCCACCGCACCGGCGAGCCCGGGGTCCAGCTGCACCGGCACCAGGTTGGCGCCGGCCCAGCAGGCACCCACCAGCGTGCCGCCGTCGAACACGCCGAGAATGCTGGCGCCGCCGGGGGTGGGGGCAGCCGAACCGGCGGTCTCCAGGTGGGACAGGATAAAGACATTGGCGACGGCGTCCTGCCGGGCCAGGTCCCGGAGCCGGGACGTGTCCGAGCCGCCCAGTACGCGGACGACGACGCCGGCTGGGGCGCCGTCCTTACGAGACGCTAACCACGGGGCTACCCTTGACAGCATCTTCGCCATCGGCCTCCCCCATTTCTTCAGCGATCCGCATGGCCTCTTCGATCAGTGTCTCAACAATCTGGCTCTCGGGCACAGTCTTGATGACCTCGCCCTTGACGAAGATCTGGCCCTTGCCGTTGCCCGAGGCGACGCCGAGATCGGCTTCGCGGGCTTCGCCCGGTCCGTTGACGACGCAGCCCATCACGGCAACGCGCAGCGGGATCTCCATGCCTTCCAGGCCGGCGGTGACCTGCTCGGCGAGCGTGTACACGTCCACCTGGGCGCGGCCGCAGGACGGGCAGGAGACAATCTCGAGCTTGCGCGGGCGCAGGTTGAGCGACTGCAGGATCTGGTTGCCGACCTTGATCTCCTCGACCGGCGGGGCGGAGAGCGAAACCCGGATGGTGTCGCCGATGCCCCGGGACAGCAGGGCCCCGAACGCCGTGGCCGACTTGATGGTGCCCTGGAACGCGGGCCCGGCCTCCGTGACGCCGAGGTGCAGCGGCCAGTCACCCTGCTCGGCGAGCATCTCGTAGGCAGCGACCATCACCACGGGATCGTTGTGCTTGACCGAGATTTTGAAGTCGCGGAAGCCGTGCTCCTCGAACAATGAGGCTTCCCACACCGCGGACTCCACCAGGGCTTCCGGCGTGGCTTTGCCGTACTTCTTGAGGATGCCCGGTTCCAGCGAGCCGGCGTTGATGCCGATCCGGATCGAGGTGCCGTGGTCCTTCGCCGCCCGCGCGATCTCCTTGACCTGGTCGTCGAACTTGCGGATGTTGCCGGGGTTGACCCGGACCGCCGCGCAGCCCGCTTCAATCGCTGCAAAGACGTACTTCGGCTGGAAGTGGATGTCCGCAATCACGGGAATCTGCGACTTCCGGGCAATGATCGGCAGCGCCTCGGCGTCGTCGGCGGACGGGCAGGCGACGCGCACAATGTCGCAGCCGGACGCCGTGAGCTCGGCGATCTGCTGGAGCGTGGCGTTGATGTCCGTCGTCGGCGTGGTGGTCATGGACTGCACGCTGATCGGGGAATCGGAGCCGACGCCCACCGAGCCGACCTTGATCTGGCGGGTCTTGCGGCGGGGCGCGAGGACGGGGGGCGGTGCTGACGGCATTCCCAGGCTGACCGAGGTCACATGGACTCCTTGTATCGAAGTAAGGCTGGTCGTATCGAAGTAGGCTGGCGGGCCGGTTAGGCGGCGTGCCCGGCGAGGAGGCCGGTCACGGGGGCCCAGGCCATGGTGCGGGTGCCGGAGATGGCGCCGGCGGCGGCGAAGGGATCCTGGCGGAGGAGCTCGTTCAGGGCGCGTTCGTCCTCGGCGTTGAAGATGAGCAGGGCGCCGGCGCCGTCACCGTACGGGCCGCTCGCGAGAAGCGTGCCTTCCTGGGCCAGCCCTGCGGTCCATTCGCGGTGCGCGGGGCGGGTGGCGTCGCGGATTTCGGCGGATTCGGCGCCGTATACGTACTCAACAGCAAAAACAGTCATACGGATACACTATCGCCCCGCCGGCCGTGGACCCACCGCGCGCCGGGCCCGTCAGGGCACCGGGTGCCGTCAGCCGAGGAAGAGCACTTTGGTCAGAACCGCGACGCCGGCCGCCCAGAGCAGCGACGTGAGGGTGCCGATGATGAACCGCTCGGCCGCTACCGGGGTCTCTTTCAGTTCGGCAAACCGGCCCAGGCCCTTAATGGCCACCACGTAGGCGATGGCGACGGGCTCGCCGGCGAGGATCGCGACGCAGACCGCCAGGCGCTCCAGCACACCGATGATGGCGCCTCCCCGCAGGATGCGGGCGCTGTTCACCGAGACGGCGGCCGGGCCTGGAGCCACAACCGCGACGGCGGGTCCTGCTCCGGCAGAGGGCTCCGGGTCAACAGTGACGTCGGCCGAGGGATCACTGGCGGGGTCGGGGGCGCCGGCGTCGGCCCGGTCATCGATGGTCCGGGCGAGCCGGAAGACGAGCGCCGTCACGGGCCAGCCTCCAAAGCCGGCCACGAGCAGGGCCAGGGTGATCCAGAGGGCGTCCACCGTTCTCCTTACAGACTGTCCCGGGGGCGGGAATCGGGGTGGCGGGCTGCGCCCGCGTCCCGGGAGCGGCCCGGAGGCTGCTCCCCGGCGTCGGGGTTGCCCGTGATGATGCCATGGGCGAAGGACAGCAGCATTTCCGCCGCCGGCCTCGCGGCCCATTCTTCCTGCCAGCCGGACCGGAGCAGCGCGCGGCTCACCGACTGTTCGGTGATTCCCAGTTTCTGGGCAGCGATTTTCTGGGTGCCGTGGGTGCCGGATTGGCCGTGCTGCACGGCGCGCAGCGCATCGACCACCTTCCACTGGGCGGCGGTCCGGTCCTGGACGAGCCGTCCGATGAGCCGCAGCACCGCCTCGGCATTGGCGCAGGCGCGGGCGCCGGCAGATCCTGCGGGCGAAGGCACGGCCTCTCCCCTGCGCAGTCCGCCGGAGACGACGGCGACCGGCACGTGGGCGGAGCCGGACTTGGCGTTCTCCACGGCCGCACGGGCCGCCACGAAGGCCGGCCCGGACCCCTCCCGCGGGCTGGACGGCAACGGCTGGTCCACCGCCCCCACGCCGATTCCCACGTACCACCGGCCGCTCCGCAGGGCGTGCAGGGCGATCTCGACGACCTCGGCCGGGCGTTCAACGACGCCCTGGACTTCGTCGCCCACTGACCGCTCGAAGCGCACTGCCGTGGACAGGCCCGCCAGCTCCTTGAGGAGGGCGGGGACGCGGTCCGAGTCGGAGCTGCTGCCGCGCTGGTCGATCGTCATCACGTACATGGCCCCACCCTAAACGGCTGATTGTAGATAATCAATCATTATCAACTGATTACCTAAAATAAGCCTCAAAAGGCTGATGGCAGAAAATCAGCGGAATCCGGTTTCTGACCGCCCGCCACGGCTGGGGCTCAACCGGGACTTGCGGCGGTCCGGGGGCACTATGACACGAACACGCCGGCGCCATCGTCCATTCCCACGGCGGACTGCGGCAAAGTGCCCCCGGGCGGCAGGGAACCGCTGGCCGGATGCACGAATGCGGGCGCCGCCGGGTCAGCCGAACAGATTGACCGGCTTGACGATGTCCGCGTAGATCAGCAGGGCGCCCATGCCCATGAGCAGCACTGCCACCACGTACGTGACGGGGAGCAGTTTCGCGATGTCGAACGCGCCCGGGTCCGGCCGGCCGAAGAGCTTGGCGATCCGGCGTCGGGCCCCCTCGTACAGCGCACCCGCCACGTGGCCGCCGTCGAGCGGCAGCAGCGGAATGAGGTTGAAGACGGCCAGGGCGAAGTTGAGTCCGGCCAGCAGCCCCACCAGGGTGGCCACCCGGGACTGCATGGGCACCTCCTCCATCGCGGCGACCTCGCCGGCAACCCGCCCCACCCCCACCACGCTGATGGGTCCGTTGGGGTCGCGGGGCGCCTCGCTGAACGCGGCCTCCGCGACGCCGGCAACACGGGCCGGAAGGTTCAGCACCACGCCGGTGATCTGTTTGATGTTCTCCCCCGCCACGGGCAGGACCGCCGACGCCGGCTGCGGCACCAGCGCGGTCTGCGCGCCGATGCCCAGGAAGCCGACGTCCTGGTACTGGAGGGTGCCGTCGGCACCCTTGGCCTGGCGACCGTCCTCGCCGACGACGGGCCGCGCGGAGAGGACCGGGGTCACGGTGGTGGTGACCGGGGCGCCGTCGCGCTCTACCGTGATGCTGACCTGCCGGTCAGCGGAGGCGCGGATCCAGCCGGTGAGTTCATCCCAGCTGGTCACGGCCCTGCCGTCGAAGGAGGTGATGACGTCGTTGGGCAGCAGCCCCGCGGCGGCGGCAGGCGTGAGCTTGCAGTCCGCGGAGTCCGGGTCCACGGTTTCGCCGGCCTTGACCTGGCATTTGGAGACGTCGGCGATGGTGGTGGTCTGGGTGGCGGTGCCGAATCCCATCAGCAGCACGGCCGTGAGCGCGAGGCCGATCAGCATGTTCATGGCCGGGCCGCCGAGCATCACGATGATCTTCTTCCACACCGGAAGCTTGTAGAAGACGCGGTTTTCGTCCCCGGGGCCCACTTCCTCGTGCGCCAGGGAACGGGCATCCGAGGCGAGGGACTGGAACATGCCGGTGCTGGAGGGACGCACGGTGCCGTCGTCCTTGTTCGGCGGGTACATGCCGATCATGGAGACGAAGCCGCCCAGCGGGATGGCCTTGAACCCGTACTCGGTCTCGCCCTTCTTGCGGGACCAGAGCGTGGGCCCGAACCCGATCATGTACTTGGTGACGCGGACCTTAAACAGCTTCGCCGGGAGCAGGTGGCCCACCTCGTGGAGGGCAATGGAGACGGCGATGCCGATCGCCACAAAGACGACACCGAGGATAAAGAGGAGGACGGGGCTCATGCTTGACTCTGCTGCTTCCTGAAAACGGGCAAACTAGGCGCTTCTGACGGCTAAACGTTCGTGGGTGCGGGCGCGTGCCCATCTTTCAGCATCCAGCACGGAGTCCACCGTCAGCCCGGAGGAACCTGTGTGTTCGCTGAGGACCGCGTCGATGGTGTCCACGATGTCGGTGAACCGGATCCGGCCGGCATGGAAGGCCATCACGGCTTCCTCATTCGCGGCGTTGAAGACCGCCGGGAAGGTGCTCCCCTGCCGGGCGGCGTCCTTGGCCAGCCCGACGGCGGGGAACGCGTCGGTGTCCAGCGGCTCGAACGTCCAGCTGGTGGCCTGGCTCCAGTCGCACGGCCGGGCCGAGCCGGGCACGCGGTCCGGCCAGCCGAGGCCCAGGGCGATGGGCAGGCGCATGTCCGGCGGGGAGGCCTGGGCGATGGTGGAGCCGTCGATGAACTGGACCATGGAGTGGACCACGGACTGCGGGTGGACCACGACGTCGATCCTCTCCAGCGGGATGTCGAAGAGCAGGTGCGCCTCGATCACCTCCAGTCCCTTGTTGACCAGGCTGGCGGAGTTGGTGGTGACCATGAGGCCCATGTCCCAGGTGGGGTGGGCCAAGGCGTCCTGCGGGGACACGTCGTGCAGCTGCTCCCGGGACTTGCCACGGAAGGGGCCGCCGGAGGCCGTGAGGATCAGCCGGTCCACCTCGGCGGCGGTGCCGGAACGCAGGCACTGGGCAATGGCCGAGTGCTCGGAGTCCACCGGGACGATCTGGCCTTCGCGGGCGGCCGCTTTGACCAGGGCGCCGCCGACAATCAGGGACTCCTTGTTGGCCAGGGCCAGGGTGGCGCCGGACGCGAGCGCCGCCAGGGTGGGCGCCAGACCGATCGACCCCGTGATGCCGTTGAGGACAACGTCGGACCCGACCTCCGCGATGCGGGTGGAGGCGTCGGGGCCCGTGATGATCTGCGGGCGGTACCCGGTCACCCCGGCCGCGGCGGCGGCGTCGTCGATCAGTGCCTGGAGGGCCCCCGCGTCGCCGGACGCGGTGCCGACGGCCTGCGCCCGGGTGTGGACGGCCTGCCGGGCCAGGAGGTCGAGGTTGCCGCCGCCTGCGCTGAGCGCCACCACCTCAAAAAGGTGCGGGGCGCCGTCGACGACGTCAATCGCCTGTGTACCGATGGAACCGGTGGACCCGAGGAGGACGATCTTGCGCGGCTGCATGGCTTAAGTATCCCGCACCCGCCCGGTGCCCGGGTCCGCCATCGAGTTGGCAGGTCACGGCAGTGCTGGTGAGACACTGCCGCGAAGTGTCCACTCGACGTAACGTGGGAACTGTGGAGTGGACGGCTTGGCTCGACGCGCCGGAGTATGAGTTCGCCCGGCAGGTGCTGCAGCGCGGCATCGCCGCCATCTACCTTGTGGCCTTCCTGTCCTCGCTCAACCAGTTCCCTGCCCTTCTCGGCGAGCGCGGGCTGTTGCCGGTCCCGGACTTCCTGGCCCGTTCCAGCCGCCTGCGCCGGCCCACCCTATTCAGCTGGCGCTACTCGGACCGGCTGCTGCGGGCCGTCTGCTGGGCCGGCATGGCAATCGCCGCCACGCTTGTCCTCGGCCTGCCGCAGCTGGGGCCGCCATGGGTTCCGATGCTGGCGTTCCTGGCGCTGTGGCTGCTGTACATGTCGATCGTCAATGTGGGGCAGACGTTCTACGGCTTCGGCTGGGAGATGCTGCTGCTTGAGGCCGGGTTCATTGTGGCCTTCCTCGGCTCCGACCAGACTCCCCCGCCGCGGACCATCCTGATCCTGCTGGCCTGGCTGGTGTTCCGGCTGGAGTTCGGCGCCGGGATGATCAAGATCCGCGGCGGCCGGGAATGGCGTGACCTGACGGCCCTGTACTACCACCACGAGACCCAGCCCATGCCCGGACCGCTCAGCCGGCAGGCCCACCTGCTGCCCAAGGCATGGCACCGCCTGGAGGTGCTCGGCAACCACTTCGCCCAGCTGGTGGTGCCGTTCCTCCTCTTTGCCCCGCAGCCCGTGGCCAGTGCTGCCGCGGGGATCATCATTTTCACCCAGCTCTGGCTGGTGGCCAGCGGGAACTTTGCCTGGCTTAACTGGGTAGCGATCCTGCTCGCCTTCGCAGCGGTCAGCGACCCGGTGGCGCATGCCCTGGTCCCGGCGATCCCGCTCGACTGGCACGCAGCGGACGCCGGCGCTGCGGATCCGGCCGCGGCGGCCGGCAGCCAGGCGCCGGTGGCGTGGCTGGTGGTGGTCCTGGTGGCCACCGTGCTGCTGGTGGTGCTCAGCTACCGCCCGGCGCAGAACCTGTTCTCCCACTACCAGCTCATGAACGCCGCCTTCAACCGCTGGCAGCTGGGGAACACCTACGGCGCATTCGGCACGGTGACGAAGCAGCGGGTCGAAATCGTGGTGGAGGGAACCCTCGACGCGGAGCCCGATGACGGCGCGGACTGGCGGGAATACGGGTTCCGGGGCAAGCCCGGCGACGTCCGCCGCATCCCGCGCCAGTGGGCTCCCTACCACCTGCGCCTTGACTGGCTGATGTGGTTCCTCCCCCTGCGCACCGTGCATGAGCAGTGGTTTTACGCCTTCCTCGCCAGGCTGCTGGAGGCGGACCGGCCCACATTGCGGCTGTTGCGCCACGATCCGTTCGACGGCGCCAGGCCCCGGTGGGTGCAGGCCCGGAGCTACCTGTACCGCTTCGCCACCCGGGCCGAGTTCCGGGCCACGGGGCAACGCTGGATCCGGATCCCGCTGCACGAATCCATCCCGCCGCTGTCCCTGCCGCCGGAGGACTGAGGCCGACATGACGGATGGCCGGAACGGGTTTTCCCATTCCGGCCATCCGTGCCCGCCATCCGTGCCCCACCGGGCGGTCCCGCCTAGACGGGAAGCTTGTCCTTCACCGGAGCAGCCTCCAGTGCGGCCTGGCGGCGGCGCAGCCACCAGGAACCCACAAAGATCAGGGCCATGGAGATGTACACCACCACCGCGAACGGCGAGGAGAACAGCGCCGAGGGGTCGTTCTGGGAGAGCTGCAGCGAGCGCCGCAGCTGCACTTCGAACATCGGCCCCAGGATCATCGCCACCACCATGGGCGCCACGGGATAGCCGTAGCGGCGCATGAAGTACCCCAGGATGCCGACCACCAGCAGGATCCCGACGTCGGCAGCGGCAAAGTTCACCGAGAAGGCGCCCAGGGCCGCGAAGACCAGGATGCCCGCGTACAGGTAGGGCCGCGGGATCTGCAGGATCTTCACCCACAGGCCCACCAGCGGCAGGTTCAGCACCAGCAGCATCAGGTTGCCGACGTACAGCGAGGCGATCAGGGTCCACACCAGCGCACCCTGGTTCTCGAAGAGCAGAGGCCCGGGCTGGATCTGGTACCGCTGGAACGCCGTGAGCATCATGGCCGCGGTCGCCGTCGTCGGAATCCCGAGCGTCAGCAGCGGGACCAGCACACCGGCGGCGGCGGCGTTGTTCGCCGCTTCCGGACCGGCCACGCCCTCGATAGCGCCCTTGCCGAACTGGGCCTTGTTGGCGCCCTTGGCCAGCTTCCGTTCCGCGGCGTAGGACAGGAACGTGGACACGTCCGCGCCGCCGGCCGGGACCGTGCCGATGGGGAACCCGATGAAGGTGCCCCGCAGCCACGGCTTCCACGACCGCTTCCAGTCGTCCTTGAACAGCCAGCCGTTCTTGCCCTTGCTGACCGGGATGACTTCGATGGGCCCGTGCCGGAGCTTGGACGCCACGTACAGCGCCTCGCCGAGGGCGAAGAGGCCCACGGCCACGAGGACCATGTCGATGCCGTCCACCAGGGTGGGGTTGTCGAACGTGAACCGCTGTTGCGCGGTGCTGTCGTCGATGCCGATCATGCCGATGAACAGGCCCAGGGCAAGGGACGCGAGGCCGCGCAGCACGGACGCGCCCAGCAGGGCACCGACCGTCAGGAACGCCACCACCATCAGCGCCACGTAGTCCACCGGACCCAGGCCGACGGCGAGTTCCGCGACCACCGGCGCCAGGAAGGACAGCAGCACGGTCGCGATGGTGCCGGCGATGAACGAGCCGATCGCCGCCGTCGCCAGTGCCGCCGCACCCCGGCCTGCCTTCGCCATCTTGTTGCCCTCAAGCGCCGTGACGATCGAGGACGACTCGCCGGGTGTGTTGAGCAGGATGGAGGTGGTGGAGCCGCCGTACATGCCGCCGTAGTAGATGCCGGCGAACACAATCAGCGCCGCGGCGGGATCCAGCGCGTAGGTGATGGGCATCAGCAGCGCGACCGTCATGGCCGGGCCGATGCCGGGCAGGACGCCGACTGCGGTGCCCACAAAGACCCCGCCCAGGGCGTACAGCAGGTAGACCGGTTGAAGCGCCGTCGAGAAGCCCTCAAGGAGCATCAGAAAGCTATCCATTGAAGAACGGCACCCCCTCAAGCAGCGGGCCCGGCGGCAGCGATACGCCAAGGAGCCCGCCGAAGACGTACTGCAGGACAAGCGCCAGCACCACGGAGATGATGATGGCCTTCCAGAGCGGCTTGGCCTCCAGGGACCACGCCGCACCGCTGAACAGCACGGCGGCGGCCACGGGCCAGCCGGCCGGCTCGATCAGGAAGATGTGGAGCACCACGAAGCCGACAAGCTTCGCGAGGGCCACCCAGTCGGTCTTGGCGGCGGCGTCGAGGTCCTCGCTCTCCTCCGCCTGGCCCACCTTGCCGCGGAGTACCTGGGCGACGATGCCGGTGCCCACGAGCACCAGCATGGTGCACACAATGTAGGGGAAGGCCCGCGGGCCGATGCCGGTCTCTGACGGCGGGATCGGGATGGATCCCGCCGTCAGGAGGCCGGCAGCGCCCACGCTGACGAACACCAGGGCGAAGAGAATCTCCCCCGTGGGCCGTTTGGCGGACGTGCTGACGTGGACGGACATTGCTACTTGACCAGGCCGATCTCAGTCAGGGTGGTCTTGACCTTGGCGATGTCCTCGGTGAGGAAGGTCTTGAAACCGTCGCCGGCCAGGAAGGCATCGTCCCAGTTGTTCTTGGCCAGGGTGGACTTCCACGCTTCCGACTCGGCCAGCTTGGTGACCGTCTCGGTCAGCTTTGCCTTGGTCGCGTCGTCGATGGAACCCGGTGCCACAACCCCGCGCCAGTTGGTCAGCACCACGTCGACGCCCTGGTCCTTGAGCGGCTTGACGCCCGGCAGGGCCGGCGCCTCGGACTCGCCGGAGACGGCGAGCGCCCGGACCTTGCCGGCCTTGACCTGCTCCGCGTATTCGCCCACGCCGGAGATGCCGGCCTGGACCTTGTTGCCGAGCAGCGCGGCGATCGATTCGCCGCCGCCGGAGTAGCCGATGTAGTTCAGCTGGTCGGACGCCACACCCTGGGACTTGAGGATCTGGCCGGCCAGGATGTGGTCCGCGCCGCCGGCCGAGCCGCCGGTGATGGCCACTGCCTTGCCGTTGGCCTTGATGTCATCCACCAGGTCCTTGACGGACTGGTACTTGGACGACGCCGGGACCACCAGGACCAGGGGCTCCTCGGTCAGGCGCGCGATGGGGGTGGTGTCTTCCAGCCGGGTCTTGGCCGCGTTGGTTTCCACGGCACCGACCATGACGTACCCCATCACCATGAGCGTGTTGGGGTCCTTTTCGGTGGCCAGCTTGGCCAGGCCGTTCGTGCCGCCGCCGCCGCCGATGTTGCTGACCTGGGCGGAGGTGACAAGTTTGTTCGACTGCAGGTCCTGCTGCATCGCACGGCCGGTCTGGTCCCAGCCGCCGCCCGGGTTCGCCGGAACAATGATGCTGAGCTTCTTGAGGGGATCCGTGGCGGAGCCCTGTCCTGCCGAGGCTCCGCTGGCACCGCCTGCGCAGGCGGACATGGCGAGGACGACGCCGGCTGCACCGGCAACGAGCGCAGCCCGGCGGGTGAAGGTGGTCCGGGTGGAATTGAAGGGGGAGGTCATGGTTTCTCCTTGTTGAAATGTGACGCACGTCATCGGAATCACTTCCCAGAGACTAGGAGCGGCCCGGGCCGGGGGCCAGAATTTGGCCGTAGAGGTAGTAGTGGTCATATTGGTCACGGCCCGGAGCCCGGATTTGGCCAGTGATGCGGGCGGCAGGATGGGAAACTTGTGACATGGTTCACAGGATCCCCTTACGCTTCCAGCTGGTGGCGCTGCAGCTCGCCATCGTGCTGGCAGTCCTGACGGCGGTGGGGGTGGTGACCATCCGGATGCAGGAGCAGCAGCTCCGGGACGCTTATAAAGGCCGGCTGATCGGGGTGGCGGAGAGCGTGGCCCGGCTGCCCTCCGTGGTGAACGCCCTGGGCACGCCGCACCCGTCTGCCACCATCCAGCCCATCGCCGAAGTCATCCGGCAGGCCTCCAACGTCACCTATGTGGTGGTGACGGACCGCAACGGCGTCCGTCAGTCCCACCCGAACCCGGCGGAGATCGGCCGGCCGGTGTCCACGGATCCGTCGGTGCCGCTGTCCGGCGAGATCTACGTCGGGACCCAGACAGGAACACTGGGCGAGTCCTGGCGCGTAAAGGTTCCCGTCTTCGACGGCGCCGGCGCCGTGATCGGTTCAGCCTCGGTGGGCGTCCTGGAGAGCACCCTGGCCGAGGACCTCTACGAGGATCTGCCGCAACTCTTCGGCTGGCTCCTCGGAGCGGCGCTGCTCGGGTCACTCGGAGCGATGTACATCTCCAAGCTCGTCTGGCGGCGGATCTACAAGCTGGAGCCGGAAGATATTGCGGCCCTGCTGGAGACACGCGACGCGATGCTGCACGGCTTGGGCGAGGGGCTGGTGGCCGTCGACGCCGACGGGAAGGTGGCGCTGGTCAACGACGAAGCCCGCCGGCTGCTGGGCGTGGGAGGGGAGGTCACCGGACAGCCCGCCAGCGAATGCCTGGAGCCCGGGATCCGGGCGATGCTGACCGCCGGGACGGCTGCGGAGGAGCTGGTGCTCTCCGGGGAGCGCATCCTGCTGGGCAAAGTCAACGCGGCCACCGTGGACGGCCGGGAGGTGGGCAAGGTCCTGATCCTCCGCGACCGGACGGAGCTCCACACGATCCTCCGCGACCGCGACGGCGCCCTGGATGTGACGCAGGCACTGCGGGCCCAGGCCCACGAATTCGCCAACAAACTGCACGTGATCTCCGGCCTGCTGGAACTCGGCGAGCATGCCAAGGCCGTGGAGTTCCTGGGCCGCAGCCACAGCGACGCGGCCTTCGTCAACCGCCCGCTGGCCGCAGGCATCACCGACCACGACGTCCGGGCGCTGCTGATTGCGAAGTCCACTGTCTGCGCCGAGCGGGGCGTGGAGATCCTGGTGAGCCCGGAGTCGACCTGCACCCCTGATGGCACCGGCGATGTCATCACCGTCCTCGGGAACCTGATCGACAATGCGGTGGACGCCGCAGGCTATGACAGCACCATAGGCGTCCGGCTGGAGGAAACCCCCGACGGCCGGCGCACCATCACGGTCGAGGACGACGGGCCCGGCGTCCCCGTGCCTGAGCGCGCCGCCGTCTTCGAAGCGGGGGTGACCACCAAACCGACCGAAGGGATCAACACCCGCGGCTTCGGACTGGCGCTGGTCCACCGCGTGGCCCTGCGCCGGGGCGGCACTGCATCGGTGGCGTCGTCCGGACGGGGCGGCGCCTGCTTTACGGTGGTACTGAAAACAAAAGAGGCGGAACTACAAGACCAATGAGCCCCATACGCACCCTCATCATTGACGATGACGTGGCAGTCGCCGGAATCCACCACGGGTTCCTGCTGGCCCGCGGCGGCTTCGACGTCGTTAGCCTCGCCCACACCGGACAGCAGGGCCTCGACCTGGCGGCCGAGCTGCGGCCGGAACTGGTCCTGCTGGACATCCATCTTCCGGACATGTCCGGCCTGGACGTTCTCCGGCAGCTCCGCGGCCGCGAGCAGGCCCTGGATGTCCTGGTCATCACGGCTTCGAGGGAGCTGGACACGGTCCGCGGCGCCATGGCCGGCGGCGTGCTGCACTATCTGGTGAAGCCTTTCACGTCCCAGGCCCTGAACGAGCGGCTCGACGAATACCAGCAGCTGCGCCGCGAACTGGCTGCGGGCGGGGCGGACGGGCCGCTGGACCAGGACAGCATCGACCGTCTGGTGGCGCCGTCGCGCCGGGCCGCTGCGGATCCGGTGGCCTCCCCGGCGGCGGGGTCCTTGGCGGATGCCCCGGCCCGGCTGCCGAAGGGGCTGTCGCGGCCCACGCTGGATGCGGTCATCGAGGCGCTCAAGTCCAGCCCGGAGGACGTTTCCGCGGCCGGGATGGCGCTCCAGCTTGGGCTCTCGCGGGTCAGTGCGCGGCGCTACCTCGAATACCTGGTGATCCACGGCTTCGCCCGGCTCACACCCCGCTACGGCGCTGCGGGCCGGCCGGAGAACCGGTACCTCTGGAAGCGCTGAGCGTGTCATCCGTTTGCCACGAAGGGCCGTTAAAAGACCCTCCATAGCGGCCATTTGTGGTGAATCGACGAAGCCCGACCATGCGGGCCGGCCCCCGGAGCGGGCGCTAGTGGCTGGCGCGGCGGAGGGTGGATTCGGCGTGCTTGAGGATGGGCCCGTCAATCATCTTGCCGTTGAACTGGAACACACCCGAGCCGGCCTCGGCCGCGGCGGCCAGCAGTTCGGCGGCGGCCGCAACCTCGGCCTCGGACGGCGCGTAGGCCCCGCGCACCACGGCCACCTGGTTCGGGTGAATGCACGCTTTCGAGCCGAAGCCTGAGGCGACAGCGTCGCGGGCCTCGACGGCGAGTCCGTCCAGGTCCGGGATGTTGACGTAGACCGAATCGACGGCTTCCTTGCCGAACGCGCGGGCGGCCAGCAGCACCGTGGAGCGGGCATGCAGCGCGACCGCGCGGTAGGCGCCGTCGTCCGTTCTGCTGGAGGTGCCGCCCAGCGAGGCGAGCAGGTCCTCGGCGCCCCACATCAGCCCGACCACGTTGGGTTCGGCCGCGATGGCGGCGGCGTTGACCACCCCCAGCGCCGTCTCACAGAGCGCAATGACGCTGTAGCCCTCCAGCTCCTTGAGCTGGTGGGCGCCCTCGGCCTTGGCCAGCATGACGTGCCGGTATGGGGTGTGCTTGAGGCAGTGGAGGTCCTTCTCGAACTCCTCCGTGCCGGCGGGGTTGATCCGGATGATGGTGCGGCTGGGGTCCAGCTCGGGGACGTCCCCGGTGGCGCCGAGCTGGGCGAGGATCGCACCGCGGGCCCGCTGCTTGTCCGCCGGCGCGACGGCATCCTCAAGGTCCACAATCACGGCGTCGGAGCGCTCGGCTGCCTTCTGGTAGCGCTCCGGGCGGTCGGCGGGGCAGAACAGCAGGGCGGGGCCCATCAGGAAACTCATGGCTCTATTCTGCCCCTCTGTGTGCGCTCTGGTCAGCGGAGTGCGCTTCCCGGGTCCACATCAGGCAGCTGCGCGTGGCGAGTGCGACGACGTCGCCGTGCTGGTTCCGGCCGGTGTGCTTCATGGTCACAACTCCCTGGCCGGGGCGGGAGGAGGACAGGCGCTTTCCGGTCACCACCGTCTCCGTGTAGAGGGTGTCGCCGTGGTACATCGGGTGCGGGAACGACACGTCCGTGAGTCCCAGCTGGGCGATGATGGTGCCCTGGGTCAGCTGCGGCACCGACTGCCCCACCACGGTGGCCAGGGTGAACATGGAGTTCATGAGGCGTTGGCCGAAGGGCTGCTCCGCGCTCCACGCGGCGTCAAGGTGCAGCGCCTGGGTGTTCATGGTCATGGTGGTGAAGAGGACGTTATCCGCCTCGGTGACGGTCCGGCCGGGCCGGTGCGCGTAGACCACACCCTCCTCGAGCTCATCGAAGTACAGACCCCGCTGTTCAATGACGCGGGGCTCGGTGGCGCGGGGTTCGGTGGCGCCGGGTTCGGTGGTGGGCTGGGATTCAGTTGTCATACCGTCAGTTCCTGGTCTTCCTCGAAAAGTTCGGCTCCGGTGGCCGCCGCCACGTCCTCGGCCGTCACGTTGGGGGCGAGTTCGCGCAGCACCAGCCGGGATTGTCCGCCGTCGGTCACCACGTCGATCACCGCGAGGTCCGTGATGATCCGGTCCACGCAGCCTTTCCCGGTCAGCGGCAACGTGCACTGTTCCACGATCTTGGGCCGGCCGTTCCGGTCGATGTGCTCCATCATCACGATCACCTTCTTGGCGCCGAACACCAGATCCATGGCGCCGCCCATGCCCTTAACCATCTTGCCGGGGATCATCCAGTTGGCCAGGTCGCCATTCCGGGCAACTTCCATCGCCCCGAGCACCGCGACGTCCACGTGCCCGCCGCGGACCATCCCGAAGGAGGCGGCGGAGTCGAAAAACGCGGCCCCCTTGTTGACCGTGACGGTTTCCTTGCCGGCGTTGATCAGGTCCGGATCCACCGCGTCCTCCGCCGGGTAGGGCCCGACGCCCAGAATCCCGTTCTCGGAGTGCAGCACCACCTCGACGCCGGCGGGGATGTAGTTGGGAATCAGGGTGGGCATGCCGATGCCGAGGTTGACGTACTGCCCGTTATGCAGTTCCTTCGCCACCCGCGCGGCCAGTTCGTTCCGCGTCCAGCCCTTGCTCTCCACACCGGCAGGGTGCTCGACGGCGGCGGGCCGGTATTCGTGGCGCACCGCTTCCGGGCGGGGCGGTTGCTCCGGCAGGCTGTTGGATTCCATGGCCTAGGCTCCTGACTGGTGGGTGGCTGGGGCTGAGGTTCCGGTGCCGGCGGGCGGGGCCGCCAGGGCCACCGTCCGTTTCTCGATCCGCTTCTCGGCGCCGGGGGCCAGCACCACACGCTGGACGAAGATGCCGGGAATGTGGACGTGCTCGGGGTCCAACTCCCCCGGCTCCACCAGTTCCTCAACCTCGGCGATGGTGATCTTTCCGGCCATGGCGCAGAGCGGGTTGAAGTTCATCGCCGTGGCGTGGAAGACGAGGTTGCCGTGGCGGTCGCCCTTCCAGGCGTGCACCAGGCCGAAGTCGGGGGTGAGCGATTCCTCGAGGACGTAGTCGGCGCCGTGGAAGCTGCGCACCTCTTTGGGTTCAGAGGCGACAGCGATGTTGCCGTCGGCGTCGTACTTCTGCGGCAGGCCGCCGTCGGACACCTGGGTGCCGACGCCGGCCGGGGTGTAGAACGCCGGGATCCCGGCGCCGCCGGCACGCAGCTTCTCGGCCAGCGTGCCCTGCGGGGTGAGGACCACCTCCAGTTCGCCGGCGAGGTACTGCCGGGCGAACTCCTTGTTCTCCCCCACGTAGGAGCTGATGGTGCGGCGGATCCTGCCGTCCTTCAGCAGGATGCCGAGCCCCCAGTCATCCACTCCGCAGTTGTTGCTGACGGTCTCCAGGTCCGTGGCGCCGCTGTGGTGCAGGGCCTCGATGAGGGCCACAGGGATCCCGCAGAGGCCAAACCCGCCGACGGCGAGCGAGGCACCGTCGTGGATGTCCGCCACCGCCTCGGCAGCGCTGGCCACAACCTTGTTAATCATCGTTGATCCTTCTCTCGACGGTTGCGGCCAGCGGGCCGGTCAGAGCCCCAGTTCGCGGGCGATCAGCATCAGCTGGACCTCCGTGGTGCCCTCGCCGACTTCAAGGATCTTGGAGTCGCGGTAGTGGCGTGCCACGGTGAATTCGTTGATGAAGCCATAGCCGCCGAACACCTGGGTGGCGTCCCGCGCGTTGTCCATGGCTGCCTCGCCTGCGACCATCTTAGCGATGGCTGCCTGCGTCTTGAACGGCTTGCCGGCGAGCATCCGGGCGGCCGCATCGTAGTAGGCCAGCCGGGCGGTGTGGGCGCGGGCTTCCATCCGGGCGATCTTGAACGCGACGGCCTGGTACTTGCCGATGTTCTGCCCGAACGCGCTGCGTTCCTTGGCGTATTTCACGGCCTGGTCCACACAGCCCTGGGCGGCGCCGACGGCCAGTGCCGCGATGGCGATGCGGCCCTCGTCCAGGATGGAGAGGAAGTTGGCGTAGCCGCGGCCCCGCGTGCCCAGCAGGTTTGCCTCGGGAACGTGGACGTTGTCCAGGGTCAGGGGGTGCGTGTCCGAGGCGTTCCAGCCGACCTTGTTGTAGGCCTTCTCCGCCCTGAAGCCGGGGGTGTTGGTGGGCACCAGGATGGTGGAGATTTCCTTCTTGATGCTGCCGTCCGGGCGCTCCTCCTGGCCGGTCACCGCGGTGACCGTGACGAGCCGGGTGATGTCCGTGCCGGAGTTGGTGATGAACTCCTTATTGCCGTTGATGACCCACTCGCCGCCACCCAGCTTGGCGGTGGTCTTGGTGCCGCCGGCGTCAGAGCCGGCCTCCGGTTCGGTCAGGCCGAAACCGGCGAGCGCCTTGCCGGAGGCCAGCAGCGGCAGCCACTCCTCCTTCTGGGCAGCGTTGCCGAAGCGGTGGATCGGCATGGCCCCGAGGGAGACGCCGGCTTCCAGGGTGATTGCGACGGACTGGTCCACGCGGCCCAGCTGTTCCAGGGCGAGGGCCAGCGCGAAGTAGTCCCCGCCCATGCCGCCGAATTCCTCCGGGAAGGGCAGGCCGAACAGGCCCATGTCCGCCATCTGGGAGACAACCTCATAGGGGAAGCTGTGCTCCTCGTCGTGCTTGGCGGAGACCGGGGCCACCACTTCGTCGGCGAATTCGCGGACGGTGTTGCTGAGGTCCTGGTAGTCCTCGCTGAGTTCAAAATCTGGCATGGTGACTCCTTTGTCGGTCATTCTGTCCGTGGTGCTGTCTGGGAACGTGGTGCTGTCTGGAAAATGCGGTGAAACTGGGGGATCTAGTCCGCCGCGCCCATGGCGATGACGGCTTCCTCGATGGTGTCCTCGGCTGCGTTTTGCGGCGAAGCCGCTGCCCCTGAGTGGGCGGGGTGGATGGTGGCGAGGACCTGGTCCGCCTTCACCAGGTCGCCGGAGGCGGCGCTGATGTGGACGGTTCCGTCCAGCGGCGCCACGAGCTGGTGCTCCATCTTCATGGCCTCCACCGCGAGCAGGACCTGCCCCGCGGTGACGGCATCCCCGTTGTTCACGGAGACGGACACCACTGTGCCCGGCATCGGCGAGCGCACCGCGGGGTCCGCGGCGCCTTCTTCTTTCTCGATGGCGGCCAGCACCCGGGCCAGCCGGGCCTCGCGGGTCAGCACCTCGAGCCGGCAGGACCAGCCCTCGTTGCCGAGGAGGATCTCCGTGGGGACGCCCGGCGTCGGGTTATCCCAAGCGGGTGTGACCGGTCCGGTGTAGACCGGCGCAAGGCGGTAGGTCCGGGCCGCCCCGTCCAGGGTCAGCACCACGTCGTCGCGCCCGCGGAACTTCAGGGACGCCCGGCGCTGCGGGCCGTCCGCGACCGCCACGGTCACTTGGGCCGAGGTTGCGCTGCCGTGGATGTACACGGAGGTGACGCCGCCGCCTGATGTTCCCAGGGTGACCATTCTGGGTGCCTGGGCGCCGACGCGCCATCCGTCCCGCCGCCGCCAGGGACCGTCAACGGCGGCGCTGTTGTGCTCCTCCATGGCCAGGGCATACACAGCGGCGGCGACCAGTTCGAAGTCGTCCGTCCGCCGGAAACCGAATTCCGGCATCTTGCGCTCGATCAGGCCCGTGTCCAGCCGTCCTGCGCGGACGTCGGCGTCGTTGATCAGCAGCCGCAGGTATTCGACGTTGGTGTCGATGCCCAGCGCCGTGTACCCGGCGAGCGCCCCGTCCAGCGTCTCCAGGGCGGCGGTGCGGTCCGCGCCCCAGGCGATGACCTTGGAGATCATGGGGTCATAGCTCGACGAGATCTCCAGGCCTTGAACGAGGGCCGAGTCCACCCGGACGCGGCCGTGGCCGGCCGTTTCGACTTCGTTGCGGGCCGGGGCGCTGGGCCGCGGCGCGGGGCCGGGCAGCTCGTCCAGTAGTACGACCTGTCCGATGGAGGGCAGGAAGTTCTTCTCCGGGACTTCGGCGTAGACGCGGGCCTCCATCGAGTGGCCGGTGAGGACGACGTCGTCCTGGCGGACGGTGAGCTCCTCGCCGGCGGCGATGCGCACCTGCCATTCGACCAGGTCGATGCCGGTGACCATCTCGGTGACGGGGTGCTCCACCTGCAGGCGGGTGTTCATCTCCATAAAGAAGAACTCATCCGGGGCGTTGTCCGAGACCAGGAACTCCACGGTGCCGGCCCCGGAGTAGTTGACGCTGCGGGCCGCGTTGCAGGCGGCCTCGCCGAGCCGGGCGCGGATGGCCTCGCCGTCGGGCAGGTTCTCCAGCAGCGGCGAGGGGGCTTCCTCGATGACCTTCTGGTGGCGGCGCTGCAGGGAGCACTCGCGCTCCCCCAGGTGGATGACGTTGCCGTGGTTGTCCGCCAGCACCTGGACCTCGATGTGCCGCGGGGTGAGCACCAGTCGCTCCAGGAACAGGGTGTCGTCGCCGAAGGCGCTGGCGGCGACCCGGCGGGCGGTGGCCAGGGTGTCCGTGAGGTCCTCGGGGCGTTCGACGATATGCATGCCCTTTCCGCCGCCGCCGGCGGAGGGCTTGATGAGCAGCGGGTACCCGACGCCGGCCGCCGCGTCGATCAACTGCGCGTCCGTCATGCCGGGTTCGGCGATGCCCGGAACCACGGGCACGCCGTAGCCGGTGACGTGGTTCTTGGAGCGGATCTTGTCGCCCATGACGTTGAGGGATTCGACGCCGGGGCCAATGAACGTGATGTCCGCCTTCTCCAGGGCGCGGGCGAAGTCAACGTTCTCGCTCAGGAAGCCGTAGCCCGGGTGCACGGCTTCGGCTCCGGTCTCGCGGCAGGCCTGGATGATGGCCTCGATTTTGAGGTAGCTCTCGGCCGCGGCCGCCGGGCCGATCCGCACGGCGACATCCGCCTCGCGCACGTGCCGGGCCCCGGCGTCGGCGTCGGAATAGACAGCCACCGAGCGGATGCCCAGGGCGCGCAGCGTGCGGATCACGCGGCAGGCGATCTCGCCGCGGTTGGCGACGAGCACGGTGCCGAACAGCGGCTTGCCGCCCTCCGGCGTCGGGGAAGCTTCAGTCGGGGCTGTCAGCGGGGTGTCAGTCGGGGAAGAAATGGTCATGGCTGCTGGCTCACATCCGGAAAAGGCCGAAGGAGGTCTCCGGCAGCGGGGTGCGGGAGACGACGTCGAGCGCCAGTCCCAGGACGGTGCGGGTGTCCGCGGGGTCGATCACGCCGTCGTCCCAGAGGCGGGCGGTGGAATAGTAGGGGCTGCCCTGGTCCTCATACTGGGCCTTGATCGGGGCCTTGAACGCCTCCTCGTCGGCGGCGGACCATTCCTCGCCGCGGGCCTCGAACTGGTCCCGCTTGACGGTGGCGAGCACGCTGGAGGCCTGGTTCCCGCCCATCACGGAGATCCGGGAGGCCGGCCACATCCAGAGGAAGCGCGGCGAGTAGGCCCGCCCGCACATGGAGTAGTTCCCGGCGCCGAAGGAGCCGCCGATCACCACGGTCAGCTTGGGCACGCGGGCGGTGGCGACGGCGGTGACCATCTTGGCGCCGTTCTTGGCGATGCCGCTCTGCTCGTAATCCTTGCCGACCATAAAGCCGGAGAGGTTCTGCAGGAAGATCAGCGGGATGCCGCGCTGGTCGCAGAGCTCGATGAAGTGGGCGCCCTTGAGCGAAGATTCGCTGAAGAGCACGCCGTTGTTCGCCACGATGCCCACCGGGTGGCCGTGCAGCCTGGCGAAGCCGGTGACCAGGGTGGTGCCGTAGTTCTTCTTGAATTCGTGGAAGCGGCTGCCGTCCACCAGCCGGGCGATCACCTCGCGGACGTCGTACTGGGCGTTGACGTCGGTGGGGACGGCGCCGTACAGCTCCTCCGGGTCGGCAACCGGTTCGACGACGGTGTCGATGTCCCAGGCGGGGGCGGCCGGCTTCGGCAGGGTGGAGACGATGTCGCGGACGATCTGGAGGGCATGCTCATCGTTCTCGGCCAGGTGGTCCGTCACGCCGGAGATCTTCGAGTGCACGTCGCCGCCGCCGAGCTCCTCCGCGGTGACGATCTCGCCGATCGCGGCTTTCACCAGCGGCGGACCGCCCAGGAAGATGGTGCCCTGGTTGCGGACGATCACGGTCTCGTCGCTCATGGCGGGCACGTAGGCGCCGCCCGCCGTGCAGGAGCCCATCACCGAGGCAATCTGCGGGATCTTCACCGCGGACATCTTGGCCTGGTTGAAGAAGATCCGGCCGAAGTGCTCCTTGTCCGGGAACACCTCGTCCTGTTTGGGCAGGAAAGCCCCGCCGGAGTCCACCAGGTAGATGCAGGGCAGCCGGTTCTCCAGCGCGATCTCCTGGGCACGGAGGTGCTTCTTGACCGTCATCGGGTAGTAGGTGCCGCCCTTGACGGTGGCGTCGTTGGAGATCACCAGGACCTGGCGGCCGTGGACCAGCCCGATCCCGGCAATAACGCCGGCGCCGGGCGAATCGCCGTCGTACATGCCGTCGGCGGCCAGCGGGGCGATCTCGAGAAACGGGCTTCCGTCGTCGAGTAGCTGGTCGATGCGCTCGCGGGGCAGGAGTTTGCCGCGGGCCACGTGCCGCTCCCGGGACTTTTGCGGCCCGCCCAGCGCGGCCGTGGCGAGGCGTTCCTTCAGCTCGCGGGCCAGCACCAGCTGGGCCTCGCGGTTCGCGGCGTAGGCGGCGCTCGCGGCGTCCACCTGGCTGGCGATTGTCTCCATTGACTGCTTCCGTTCTGGGCCTTCATGCTGGGGACCTGACCTGCGCCCGTCCCAGCCATTTCGGTTAGTACCGCGTAACTGAGATTTAGGTTAGTCTCTATTAACTGTGATGTCCAACACGGCCTGCCTGGGCTGATAAGTCGAGATGAGGGATGCGCCGGTGACCGAGCTTCCGACCACGCAGCGCGGCCAGGCCAAGGAGAACCGCCGCCAGGCGCTGCTGTCCTCGGCCGCCGCCCTGTTCGCCGTCGACGGGTTCAACCGCGTGTCCCTCGAGGACCTCGGCGCGGCTGCCGGCGTCAGCGGCCCGGCCGTGTACCGCCACTTCGCCGGCAAGCAGGCCGTCCTGGGCGCGCTCCTGCTGAGCGTCAGCCAGGAACTGCTCGACGGCGGCCGGCGGGTGGTTGCCGATTCCGGCGGCGCGTCCGCGGCGCTGCACCGGCTGGTGGAATTCCACGTGGACTTCGCCCTCAGCAACCCCGACGTCATCCGCGTGCAGGACCAGGATTTCAGCAACCTCGCCGACGACGACCAGGCCGAGGTCCGCACCCTGCAGCGCAACTATGTGGAGCTCTGGGTCGACGTCCTGGCCGCGCTGCACCCCGGGACCGAGGCCGCCGAACTGCGGATGCGGGCCCACGCCACGTTCGGCCTGATCAACTCCACCCCGCACTCGGTACGCAGCCATGGGCGGCGGATTGCGGTCAAGCGCGCCCGGCCGCTCCTGCAGAGCATGGCGCTCGCGGCCCTCATGGCCCCGGCCGCTCCCGAGTAGCCCGGCCCGCAGCCCGGCAGGGCCGGCGTTCCGGGGGCACATTGGCGCGGACACGCCGGCAACCAGGGCGCCGACGTCGGAATCCGTCCCCAAAGTGCCCCCGGACGGACGGGGGCCCCGGCGCAAACGCAGAACCACGGTCTACCCAGGCACTCAACGACGGCGGCGTCGGGGCAGGGCCCGCGGCTCCCCAAGGTTTGCGACTCGCGCCCATCGGCGCTCCAGGGGCACATTGGCGCGGACACGCCGGCAACTTAGCCCCCGACGTCGGAATCCTCCCCAATGTGCCCCCGGTCGGCAGATGACCAGCAGGAAACTCGACGGCGGCACTTGGCAGGGCCTACGGCTCCCCCAAGGGTCTGACTTGGTGCTGGCGGCGCGGGGCGCAGTGGCGCGGACACGCCCTGCAACTCAGGCGCCGACGTCGGAATCCGTCCCCAAAGTGCCCCCGAACGGCAGCTGACCAGCCGCAAAACCAGGCACTCGACGACAGTGGCGCCCGGGCCGCGGTAGCCGGCTCCCCAAGGTGTCCGCCTGGGTGCCCGTCGGCGCGGGGCACATTGGCGCGGACACACCGGCAACCAGGGCGCCAACGTCGGAATCGGGGCCCAAAGTGCCCCCGGACGGACAAACCCGCCCTAGAGCAAACCCGCCGTACAGCAAAGCCGCCGGCCGCCCAAGGGGGCAGCCGGCGGCCGTGAGTCGGTAGTTCTAGACCATTGCGAGAACCATGCCCGGGTCGGAGAGCATGGCGCCGAGGTCCTGCAGGAAACGCGAGCCCTGTTCGCCGTCGACCAGGCGGTGGTCGAAGGAGAGGCTGAGCGTCATGACCTGGCGCAGCGCCACCTCGTCCTGGTACTCCCACGGCATCTTCCGCACGGCGCCGAGGGCCAGGATGGCGGCCTCGCCCGGGTTGAGGATGGGGGTGCCGGCGTCGATGCCGAAAACACCGATGTTGGTGATGGAGATGGTGCCCCCGGACAGCTCGGACGGGGCGGTCTTGCCCGCCCGGGCCGTGTCCGTCAGCGCGGTCAGCGCCGTGGAGAGCTCCAGCAGCGACATCCGGTGGGCGTCCTTGATGTTCGGCACGGTGAGGCCCCGCGGGGTGGCAGCCGCGATGCCCAGGTTCACGTAGTTGTACTGGACAATCTCCTGGCTCGCCTCATCCCAGCGCGAGTTGAGCGTGGGGTGGTTGCGCAGGGCGATGAGGACAGCCTTCGACACCAGGGTCAGCGGCGTGAGCTTGTAGCCGGCAAACGCCCGGCTGGCCTTGAGCTTTGCCAGCAGCTCCATGGTGGGCGTGACGTCAACAGTCAGGAACTCCGTGACATGCGGCGCGGTGAAGGCACTCGAGACCATGGCGGCAGCGGTGTGCTTCCGCACGCCCTTGATGGGGGTCCGGGTCTCCCGTTCGCCGTCCGCAGCGGACTGCGGGGCGACCCCGGCCAGGTCCTGCGGCGCGACGGGCAGGTCTCCCCCGCCGACGAAGTTGCGGACGTCATCCCGGGTGATCAGCCCGTGCTCCCCGGTGCCGGTGACGGCAGCCAGGTCGACGCCGAGGTCCTTGGCCAGCTTCCGCACCGGCGGCGTGGACCGCGGGCGTTCGGACAGCAGCGGTGGGGCGGCAACGGCTGCCACCGGCTCGATCACGGGAGCGGGTGCGGCGGCCGGCGCTGTCACGGGAGCGGGTGCGGCGGCGGCCGCCGGAACCGCCGGCGCGGCAAAATTGCGGGCGCGGCGGGCCGGGCGGCCGGAACTCTCCAGGACGGCGCCGTAGCCCACCAGGTTCGGTTCGCGTTTGGCCGGCGCCCCGGCATCGGAACCGGCAGCGGCACCTGCGCCACCTGCGGCGGTACCGCCGTCGTCGCCTTCAACCTCGAAGGAAACAATAGGCTTGCCCACCTCGACGACGGTGCCGGGCTGTTCGTGCAGGGCCGCAACGACGCCGGCAAACGGCGAGGGCAGCTCCACCACGGCCTTGGCCGTTTCCACCTCCGCGATGATCTGGTTGAGCGCGACGGTATCCCCCACCGCAACCTTCCACGCGACGATTTCCGATTCAGTGAGACCCTCGCCGAGGTCCGGCAGCTTGAATTCCTTGATCATGGTGGCGCTCATCCTTCCAGCCCGCTCAGGGAGTTGGGGCGGCCCAGGGCACGGTCGACGCCGTCCAGGATCCGGTCCAGACCCGGGAGGTGGTGCATTTCAAGCTTTGAGTAGGGGTACGGGACATCGAAGCCGGTGACGCGGACCGGAGCGGTCTCAAGGTAGTAGAAGCAGCGTTCAGTGATGCTGGCGGCCACTTCGGCACCGATGCCGCCGGTCTGCGAGGCCTCGTGTGTGATGACGAGCCGGCCGGTCTTCCGGACCGAGGCTTCCAGGGTGGCGAAGTCCACGGGGGCGAGCGAGCGCAGGTCAATGACCTCGACCGACACACCCTCGTCCGCGGCTGCGAGCGCGGCGTCCTTGGCGGTCTTGACCAGCGGGCCGTAGGCCACCAGGGTCACGTCGGTGCCTTCGGTGACAACGCGGGCCTTCTCCAGGGACAGGGCGGCGCCGAGGTCAAGGGTCTCGTCCACCTCGCCCTTGTCGTGATAGCGGCGCTTGGGCTCGAAGTAAAGGACGGGATCGTCGGAGGCGATGGCCTGCTGGATCATGGTGTGGGCGTCCTGCGGGTTGGAGACGGACACAACGCGCAGGCCCGAGGTGTGGGTGAAGTAGGCCTCGGGTGATTCGGAGTGGTGTTCGGGTGAACCGATGCCGCCGCCGAAGGGCACACGGATGGTGATGGGCATCTTGACCGCGCCCTGGGTGCGGTAGTGCATCTTGGCGACCTGGCTGACAATCTGGTCGAAGGCCGGGTAGATAAAGCCGTCGAACTGGATCTCCACCACCGGGCGGTAGCCGCGGTAGGCAAGTCCGACGGCGGTGCCCATAATGCCGGACTCGGCGAGCGGGGTATCCACGACGCGGTGCTTGCCGAAGTCCTTCTGCAGCCCGTCCGTGACGCGGAAGACGCCGCCGAGCGCGCCGATGTCCTCGCCCATGAGGACTACCTTGGGATCATTCTCGAGGGATTTGCGGAGGCCCGAATTGATGGCTCGGGCAAAGGTCATCTGCGTCATCAGCGTGCACCTTCTTCAGTGGCGGCTTCTGCGGGATCGCCGAAGGAAGCCAGGTAACGGGAATAGTGGTCCTGCTGCCGGTCCAGCGAGGAGTTGGGCGTGCTGTAGACGTGCTTGAAAATGTCCATCGGCGCAGGGTCGGGCATGTTGATGGTGCCGGAGCGCAGCGCCTTGGCCACGGCATCCGCTGCGCCGGCGACGGCGGTTTCGAGGTCCGCGGTGAGCAGCCCCTTGCGCTCCAGCAGCGTTTTCAGCCGGGCGATCGGGTCCTTCGCGGCCCAGTCCTCAAGTTCGTTGGCGTCCCGGTACCGGGTGGGGTCGTCCGCCGTCGTATGCGGGCCCATACGGTAGGTGACGGCCTCGATGAAGGTGGGTCCGCCGCCGTGGCGGGCCCGGTCGAGGGCAATGCGGGTCGCGGCCATCACGGCCAGGACGTCGTTGCCGTCCACGCGCATGCTGGGGATGCCGAAGCCGGCGGCCCGGTCCGCGATCTGGATGTGGGACTGCAGCCGGACGGGCTCGGAAATGGCCCAGTGGTTGTTCTGGCAGAAGAAGACCACGGGGGCCTGGAAACTGGCCGCGAATACCAGGGCCTCGTTGACGTCGCCCTCGCTCGTGGCGCCGTCGCCGAAGTACGCCACCGCAACCGAATCGGCGCCGTCGTTCTGGATCCCCATCGCGTAGCCGGTGGCGTGCAGGGTCTGGGCGCCGATGATGATCTGCTGTGTTGCGACGTTGACCGTGTAGGGGTCCCAGCCGGCCAGCGCGTTGCCCCGCCAGGCCTTGACGATGTCCTCGGGGTTGACCCCGCGGCAGTAGGCGACGCCGTTGTCGCGGTAGCTGGGGAAGACAAAATCGTCGTCGCGAAGGGCCCGGGCCGAGCCGATCTGGGACGCCTCCTGGCCCAGCAGCGGCGGCCAGAGGGCGAGTTCACCCTGGCGCTGCAGGGCCGTGGCTTCGGCGTCGATCCGGCGGATGACCACCATGTCCTGGTAGAGCGCGCCCAGCTGTTCGTCGGTGACGTCCTGCAGCCAAGGATCGAACTCGGGATGGCTGACGCGTTCACCCCCGGGGGTGATGAGCTGAACGAGGTCCCCGCCCGTCCGCCTGTTTGATTCTGCACTGTTCCCGGGGCACCCGGCGGAAATGCCGCCCTTGCCCGCGTCGTCGGTAAACACAGTTGTCCGCACCTTCTGACGTCGTCTGACCGCTGCTCGCAGGGACTCGTGATCCCGGTGCACACCGGCCGCCCGGGCGCCGTTGCCCCGGATAGTTGTGACCCTACTCACAATGCCCATTGGGTACAACCACCCGCGGCTAAATTGAGCATTCTGCACCGCCGGGCGCGCTGGCACCGTGCTAATCTTGCGCATTATGCAACCTTTGGATGGCACGGACACCCGACTGTTGTCGGCCATGGCCCGGGACCCCCGCGGGACCGTGGTGGCGCTGGCCCAGAAGCTGGGTTTGTCGCGGAATACCGTGCAGGCCCGGATGGCCCAGCTGGAGAAGAAGCACGTGTTCCTCTCCTTTGAGCGCCGCATCAATCCGGCCGCGCTGGGCTACCCGCTGATGGCTTTCATTTCGGTGCACGTCCAGCAGCAGAAGCTGGGCCGGCTGGCCGGAGAGCTGGCCGATATTCCGGAGATCCTGGAGGGGTACGGCCTGACCGGCTCGGCCGACCTGCTGCTCCGGGTGGTGGCGCTCGACGCCGAGGACCTGTTCCGGATCAACGGCAAGATCCTGGCCTGCGACGGCGTGGACCGGACGGACACGGCCCTGGCCATGAGCGAGATGATCCCGTTCCGGATCCAGCCGCTGCTGGAACGCGGCTCGGCCGAAGGCTGACGGGCGGCCCGCGGGAGCCGCAGGGTTCCCGGACACAACGGCAGGAGCCCCCGTGCGGTTGCACGGGGGCTCCTGCTGTGTGGCTCTTGCTGTGTTGGGCCGGCGGGAGGCCGGCGCCGTTTAGTGGTTGGTGGCCTTCTCGGCGCCCACACCCGTGAGGGAACGGACCTCCATTTCGGCCTGCTTGGTGGTGTCTTCCAGCTTCTTGTCCAGCACGGTGCCCAGCCAGCCCAGGAAGAACGCGAGCGGGATGGAGACGATGCCGGGGTTGCTCAGCGGGAAGATCGCGAAGTTGGCGCCCGGGATCATGGACGTCTTCGCTCCCGAGACCACCGGGGACAGTGCGATCAGGATGACTGCCGAGCCCAGGCCGCCGTACATGCTCCAGATGGCGCCCTGGGTGGTGAAGCGGCGCCAGTACAGCGAGTAGATGATGGTGGGCAGGTTGGCCGACGCCGCCACGGCGAAGGCCAGCGCCACGAGGAATGCCACGTTCTGCCCGTTGGCGAAGATGCCGCCGATGATGGCCAGCACTCCGATCACAACGACGGTCTTCCGCGCCACCTTGACCTCGGTGTCGGGATCGGCCGTGCCCTTGGCCAGGACGTTGGCGTAGATGTCGTGCGCAAACGACGCCGCCGCCGTGATGGTGAGGCCGGCGACGACGGCCAGGATGGTGGCGAAGGCCACCGCGGAGATGAAGCCGAGCAGCAGCGGTCCGCCGAGGTGGAAGGCCAGCAGCGGCGCGGCGGAGTTGACGCCGCCCGGGGCGGCCTTGATGGTGTCGGCGCCCACCAGGGCCGCGGCACCGTAGCCGAGCACCAGGGTGAACAGGTAGAACAGGCCGATCAGCCAGATGGACCAGACCACGGACTTGCGGGCTTCCTTGGCGGTCGGGACCGTGTAGAAGCGCATCAGCACGTGCGGCAGGGCCGCGGTGCCGAGGACCAGGGCCAGGCCGAGGGACACGAAGTCCAGCTTGGAGGTCTCGGACTTGCCGTACTGCAGGCCCGGGTTGAGGATGTTCGGGTTGCCCGCGGTCTCCACCGCGCCGCCGAGCAGGGCGGAGAGGTTGAAGCCGTAGATTGCCAGGACCCAGAGGGTCATGACCGCGGCACCGGCAATCAGCAGGATGGCCTTGATGATCTGGACCCAGGTGGTGCCCTTCATGCCGCCGATCAGGACGTACATGATCATCAGGGCGCCGACGACGATGATCACCAGCGCCTGTCCGCCCCAGTCGCTGATGCCGAGCAGCAGCGAGATCAGGCTGCCGGCCCCGGCCATCTGCGCCAGGAGGTAGAAGAAGCAGACCGCCAGGGTGGAGATGGCGGCGGCGATGCGCACGGGGCGCTGCTTGAGCCGGAAGGAGAGGACATCGGCCATGGTGAACTTGCCGGTGTTGCGCAGCAGCTCGGCAACGAGCAGCAGGGCGACCAGCCAGGCGACGAGGAATCCGATGGAGTACATAAACCCGTCGTAGCCGTTGATGGCGATGGCGCCGGTAATGCCCAGGAAGGATGCGGCCGACAGGTAGTCGCCGGCGATCGCGGTGCCGTTCTGTGAGCCGGTGAAGGACCGTCCGGCCGCGTAGTAGTCGGCGGCGGTCTTGTTGTTCCGGCTGGCGCGGAACACGATCACCATGGTGACCGCCACGAACAGGGCAAAGATCCCCATGTTCAGCAGGGTGGTGTCTTTAAGTGCGGCGACGTCGACCGCGGGAACCATAAATGTTGTCATTGTGCAGATCCGCCCACTCGGTTGCCGTGCTTGTCGAACTCGTGGCCTTCGATTTCCTCACGGATTTCGGCGGCGATGGGGTCCAGCTTCCGGTTCGAGTAGCTGACGTACCAGCCGGTGATGGCGAACGTGGTCACGAACTGAAGCAGGCCCAGGATCAGGCCGATGTTGATGTTGCCCCAGACCTTGGTGGACATGAACTCCACCGCGTAGTCGGCCAGCAGGACATAGGCGAAGTACCAGAGCAGAAATGCAATGGCCATCGGAAAAACAAAGCTGCGGTGGCGCGTGCGCAGTTGCTGGAACCGCGGCGTCGATTGGACTTCCTTGAAGTCCACGGCCGCCGCAGCGTCCGTTTCTTGGGCTTCGTGACCCATCGTTCCTCCTCATTGAGACTGGCGAATCCACACCGGCTGCCCTGGCCTGCTCCGTACAGCCCTCCGGCCAATGTGACTGCAATCACTGTCTCGCGTGACGTGGCTTACATTCCAGATTCACCGCGCCCTGCGTCGCTCAGCGGTCCCGATGCTGCGGTCAGCGGTTCCGATGCTGCAGTCAGCGGTTCCCGCCCGCACCTCCCGCGATACGCTGGGCCCATGCCCGACTCTCCCCTGTTCACCGCCGCGGCAATCGCCGTGATCGCCGCGGCAATCGCCGTCGTCGTCGCCGTCGGCCTCAAAGTGCTCCGCTCCTTCCGGGAGCTCGGCACGGACGCGGAGCGGGCCACCTACAAGACGCTGCACACGGCCTCCCGGGCCGGCCAGCACCTGCGGACCGGGCTCAATCCGGCCGGCGCCGCGAAGGCGAGCCGCCAGCTGCGCAGCCTGCTGGGCTGCGACGCACTGGCCATCACGGACGCCTCCGGGGTCCTCGCCTGGGACGGCGCCGGCGAGGAACTCAAGCCGTTGCTGATGGACCTGTCCGCAGGGGTGTTCGACGGCGGCCACACGGCCGTGATTCCGGCCGGCGAGGTGCAGGAACTCGCCCAGGGCAAGGGCGCCGTCGCCACCCGCCCGGACGTGGAACGCGCCGCGGTGATCGCCCCGATCAAGGCCGGGACACGGGTGGTGGGGGTGGTGGCGGCGTTCGCGCCGGCGGCGGGCGCCGGGCTGGTCCGGGCCACCAGCGAGGTGGCCGACTGGGTTGCGACGCAGGTGGAACTGGCGGAACTGGACGCGTCCCGCACCCTGCTGATGGAGGCCGAGGTGCGCGCGCTCCGGGCCCAGATCAGCCCGCACTTCATCTACAACTCCCTGAACGCGATCGCGTCCTTCATCAACACCGACCCGGTGCGGGCCCGGGAACTGGTGGTGGAGTTCGCCGACTTCACCCGCTATTCCTTCCGCCGGCACGGTGACTTCACCACCCTCGCTGAGGAGCTGCGCTGCATTGACCGGTACCTGCTGCTGGAGCGGGCCCGCTTCGGCGACCGCGTGCAGGTCAGCCTGCGGATCGCCCCGGAGGTGCTCAGCACGGTGATCCCCTTCCTGAGCCTGCAGCCGCTGGTGGAAAACGCCGTCCGGCACGGGCTGGAAGCCAAGGAGGGCCCGGGCCACATCACCATCACGGCCAACGATTCCGGTGCCTTCGCCGAGGTGACCATCGAGGACGACGGCGTCGGCATGGACCCGGAGCAGCTGCGGGCTGTCCTCGCGGGGCACGGCGAGGGCGACCATGTGGGCCTGCGCAACGTCGACGCCCGGCTGCGGCAGGTCTACGGCGACGACCACGGACTGGTGATCGAGACGGCGCCCGGGGAAGGAACGCTGATCACCATGCGCGTCCCCAAGTCCCAGCCCCGCCACGACGCCTGAGCCTGCGGCCGGCCCCGGTACCCGCGGCAGTAGTCTTGAACCATGATTAACGTCCTCGTCGCCGATGACGAGCTGCCCGCTGTCGAGGAACTGGCCTTCCTGCTCGGCAGGGATGACCGGATCGGCACCATTCACCGCGCATCCTCCGGTGCCGAGGCGCTGCGGGCCCTCGAAGCCGAGGACGTCGACGCCGTGTTCCTCGACATCCACATGCCGGCGCTCTCCGGGCTGGACATCGCGCGCGTGATCTCGCGCAGCAGCAAACCGCCCGCCGTTGTGTTCGTCACCGCCGACGAGGACTGCGCTCTGGAGGCCTTCGAACTGGCCGCCGTCGACTATCTCCTGAAACCGGTCCGGGCCGAACGGCTGGCGAAGTCCGTCGGCAGGATCTGCGAACTGCTCAAGGACGGCGCCCCGCCGCCGGAGATGATCACCGTGGACCTGGGCGGCACCACGAAGATGATCCGCCGCGAGGACGTCACGTACGTCCAGGCCCAGGGCGACTACGCGAGGCTGCACACCGCGGACGCGAGCTACCTCATCCGCGTCCCGCTGGCCGACCTGGAACAGCAGTGGGCCGACGCAGGGTTCCTCCGGATCCACCGCTCGTACCTCATCGCGCTGAACCACGTCAGCCACATGAAGCTTGCCGCCACCCGGCCGAGTGTCACGGTGGCGGGGGCCGAGCTGCCCATCAGCCGCCGGCACCTGCCGTCCGTCCGGGAGAAGCTTGAAACCACCCGGATCCGGCCGCAGTCATGACCCGCGTCCGCGTCACCGCGCCGCGAAGCGTGAATGCCGGCAGTGCCACAGCAGGCAGCGCCACCGCGCTTCCCGGCGGGCGGCAGCCCGCCGATGCCCGGGAAGCCGCCGAGGAATCCGACGCCGGCCAGGTGTTTGTCCGCTCGCTGATCCGCTCGCAGCTGCGGCTGGGGGTGGTGGTAGCGGCGGGTTTCCTGCTGATCCTGGCGGCATTCCCGCTCATGCTGGGAATCGTTCCGGGCCTCGCCGACTCCACGCTGGCGGGCCTGCCGTTCGACTGGGTCCTGCTGGGGGCGGGGATCTACCCGGTGATCGGGCTCAGCGCCTGGCTCTATATCCGGACGGCGGCCCGGAACGAGGCCCGCTACCGGGACCTCCTCGGCGACAAGTGAGGCGCCCGTGAATCCGGCCGTCGGCATCGCCGCGTTTGCCGCCGTGTCGCTCGCCACCGCCGTCATCGGTTTCTACGGGCTGCGGATCTCGCGCACCACCGGGGACTTCTATGTGGCTTCCCGGACCGTGCGGCCCTGGTGGAATGCGTCGGCCATCGGCGGTGAATACCTCTCGGCCGCGAGCTTCCTTGGCGTGGCCGGACTGATCCTCCTCTCCGGCACGGACGCCCTGTGGTTCCCGGTGGGCTACACCGCCGGCTACCTGATGCTGCTGCTCTTCGTCGCTGCACCGCTCCGCCGGTCCGGCGCCTACACCATTCCCGACTTCACCGAGGCGCGACTCGATTCGCGGGTGGTCCGCAGGGTCACCAGCGTTGTGGTGGTGATGGTGGGCTGGCTGTATATCGTTCCGCAGCTCCACGGTGCGGCGCTGGCCATCCGGGCCACTACCGGACTGCCGGCCTGGGTGGGGCAGGTGGCGGTGGTCGCCGTCGTCTGCGTCACCGTGGTGGCCGGCGGGATGCGGTCCATCACGTTTGTGCAGGCGTTCCAGTACTGGCTGAAGCTGACGGCGCTGGCCGTGCCCATCCTGTTCATCCTCTTCGTGCTCGCGGACTCCGGAACTCCGGCAGTGGCGGCGGCCTCGACGAATCCCACCGGCGCGGCCCCGGCCGGGCTGTACCAGAACATCTCGCTGCTCGTGGCGCTGCTCTTTGGAACCCTGGGGCTGCCGCACGTGCTGGTGCGCTTCTATACCAACCCGGACGGCCAGTCGGCCCGCCGGACCACCTTGATCGTGCTGGGCCTGCTGTCAGTCTTCTACCTGTTCCCGACGGCGTACGGGCTGGTGGGCCGGATGTTCGCACCCCACCTGGCGCAAAGCGGGCAAGCGGACGCGCTGGTGCTCCTGCTTCCCGGGGAACTGGTGGGCGGGACGGCCGGGGACCTGCTCTCCGCGCTGGTGGTGGCCGGGGCGTTTGCGGCGTTCCTGTCCACCACCTCGGGGCTGGTGGTCTCGCTGGCCGGCGTGATCAGCCAGGATCTCTTCGGCGGCAGCGTCAAGGGTTTCCGCCGGGCCGCCGTCATCTCGGCGGTGGTCCCGCTGGGCATCGCGTCGATGACGGGGTCGCTGGCGCTGGCCGGAAGTGTTGGCCTGGTGTTTGCGTTCACCGCGTCCACGATCTGCCCGGTTCTGCTGCTGGGCATCTGGTGGCGCGGGCTCACGGACACCGGCGCCATCGCCGGGATGGTGACGGGAGCCGCGCTGTGCGGCGGGGCCATGGTGGCCGGAGCGGTGCTGGGTGCCGGCGGAACCCCGACCTGGCTGGCGCAGCCGGCGGCGTGGACGGTGCCGGCTGCCTTCGCCGTGATGGTCCTGGCCTCCCGGGCCACCCGGGACCGGGTACCGCGCACCATCACGCGGCTGATGACCCGGCTGCACACCCCGGAGCGGCCGCTGGCCACAGAGCGCTGAAGACGCTCAGTCGATGGCGGCCATGAGTTCGACGACGCGGTCCAGGAAAGCGTCCACCTGGTTCTCCTCGTAGCCGTCCTTGCCGACGGCGGGGCGGAACACTGCCCGCCGGACGTTGTCCACACTGAGTGGCTGGTCCTCCTCGAGGTAGCCGATCAGGTCGTGGCAGAGATCATCGACGTCGGTGGTGTTGTAGCTGCGCGCCTTGGCCTTGGCCGGGCGCCGGAAACGCTGGCCGTCGGGACGGTGCAGCCGTCCGCGGAGGATGCCGGCGAGCCGTCCGATCTCGCGAAGCCACGCCTCCTCGCCGCGTTCGGCGACCAGTTCGTCGCGTTCCCGCAGCGCCAGGGCATCCTCGAGCCGGTCCAGCGCCGCGTCCACGTCCGCTGCCGAGTAGCCGCCCTTGACCGGGTCGAAGGAGACGCTCCTGACATCCCCGCTCTTGACGGGCCTGGCTGCCGAGCTGGGGGATTCGAACGACACCCGTGCGCGCTGCATGAACTGGTCCACTTGCTTGGCGTTGTAGCCGTACTGGTTCCGCTGCACGCGGTCAAAGGAAGCAGGAATCTGCCGTTGAATGTCCACTGTAACTATTGTTTCCTTTAATGCCGTTCGGCCGGTTTGCCCGGCACCATTCTAGGGCCCGGCGGGTGGGTGGCAAGAAGCCTTACGCGCCGGCAAAGACCGAGTAGAGAATGTAAGCCACCGGGGACGCGAAGACGATCGAGTCCAACCGGTCCATCACCCCGCCGTGGCCGGGGAGGATGCTGCTCATGTCCTTGATCCCGAGTTCGCGCTTCACCATGGATTCGGCGAGGTCGCCGGCGGTGGCCGCGGCCACCATGCCGACGGCCAGCACCACACCGACCCACCACGGCTTGTCCAGCAGGAAAACGGCCGCGAGCACTCCGACCGCCGTCGCGCCGGCCACGGACCCGGCGAAGCCTTCCCAGCTTTTCTTGGGGCTGATCTTCGGCGCCATCGGGTGTTTACCGAGCGACGCACCGACGAGGTAGCCGAACGTGTCGTTGGCGACCACAAGCATCAGGAGCGTGGCGATCTGCCACGCCCCGGGGGGAACGACGCCGTCGGGCCACAACCCCACCGGGGTCTCCCCCACCAGTGTGTGCAGCGGCAGCACCGCGAAACTGATGAAGAACGGAACCCACGCCAGGGCAAAGACGCCGGCGAAGATACTGCGCGCCGAACCGGCAGCACCCTCGAGGGACCGCCAGATCAGCACCGCAACACTGCTGAGCATCATCGCGAACAGGAGGCTCTCCGGCCCGCCAAAGTAGGCGGCCACCGGCATTGCCACGGTGCCGGTCATCACGGGGATGATCGGCAGCCTGGTGCCCGAGGCCTCCAGGGCGCGGAAGATCTCCCAGACGCCGAAGACGCCGAAGCAGGTGACGATCAGCACGAACCCCAACGGCAGGAACAGCAGTCCGCCCAGGACGACGATGAGCATGCCAAGGCCCACGGCAATGGCGGCGGGAAGATTCCTTCCGGCCTTCGGCGTCGGGTTCCTCCGCTGCTTCCCCCGCACCCGGACGTCCGCGCCGGGGTCCCCCTGTTCCTGCGTCATCAGACCTCTAGCAGCTCGGCTTCCTTGCGCTTGAGCAGCTCGTCGATGCCGTCGACGTGGGCCTTGGTGATGGCGTCCAGTTCCTTCTCGCCGCGGCTGCCCTCGTCCTCGCCCGCTTCTCCGTCCTTGACCAGCTTGTCCAGGGTTTCCTTGGCCTTGCGGCGGATGTTGCGGATGGACACCTTGGCGTCCTCCCCCTTGGACTTGACGATCTTGACGTACTCCTTGCGGCGTTCGGACGTCAGTTCCGGAATGGTGATGCGGATGACGTTGCCGTCGTTGGACGGGTTGGCTCCGACCTCGGAGTCGCTGAGGGCACGTTCGATGTCCCGCAGGGCGGTCTTGTCGAACGGAGTGATCAGGATGGTGCGGGCGTCCGGAATGGCAAACGATGCCAGCTGCTGCAGCGGCGTGGGCGAACCGTAGTAGTCGACCAGGACCTTGTTGTAGAGGCCCGGGTTGGCGCGGCCGGTACGGATCGAGGCGAAGTCTTCCTTGGCTACTTCAACCGCCTTGTCCATCTTGTCCCCGGCTTCGAGCAAGGTTTCTTCGATCACGGTCTCTCCTCAGAAATTGGTGCACCCGCCGCTGGCGGGGTGCTGCACGGTCTTGATTGCGTTCCGGACCCCGGGCTTCGAGGTGCGGAAATGTCCTGAAAACATCCTAGCCGTTGCTAGGGGGTGACGACGGTGCCCAGGTCCTCGCCGCGGATGGCCCGGGTGACGTTGCCTTCGCCTTCCATGCCGAACACCACCATGGTGAGGTTGTTGTCCTTGCACATGGTCATGGCAGTCTGGTCCATCACGCGGATGTCGCGGCGCAGCGCGTCGTCGTAGCTGAGGCGGTGCAGCTTCTCGGCCGTGGGGTCCTTCTTGGGGTCGGCGGTGTAGACGCCGTCGACGCCGCTCTTGGCCATCAGGACGACGTCGGCATGGACCTCCATGGCGCGCTGGGCGGCCACGGTGTCAGTGGAGAAGTACGGCAGTCCGGCGCCGGCGCCGAAGATGACGACACGGCCCTTTTCCATGTGGCGGATGGCGCGGCGGGGAATGTAGGCCTCGGCGACCTGCCCCATGGTGATGGCACTCTGCACACGGGTTTCGACTCCGGCCTGCTCCAGGAAGTCCTGGAGCGCCAGGCAGTTCATCACCGTGCCCAGCATGCCCATGTAGTCGGCGCGGGAGCGGTCCATGCCGCTCTGGGAGAGTTCGGCGCCGCGGAAGAAGTTTCCGCCGCCGACGACGATCGCAACTTCGACGTCGGGAACTGCTGCGGCGATCTGCTTGGCCACGCCGCGGACGGTATCAGGGTCGACGCCCAGTTTCCCGCCCCCGAAGACCTCGCCGGAAAGCTTCAACAGGACTCGGCGCCGGCTCTTCTTTGGCTGGGCTGAAGTGGTGACGGTTTCCATGGTGCCTTCCCGTTGGTGAACTCTGAAAAAGGGTATCGTGCCGGGGACCAAAGGCGTCATTTCCGCCCGGTCCCGGCTTTTTCGGATCTTGCCCGGCCTTACCGGACCGTCCCTCCCGGGACGGCGTCCCGGATGCATGCAAAAGGGGTGGCCACCGCAGTGACCACCCCCTCAGCGTGTCTGGCTAATGCCCGACTGGTGTCTGACTAGGAACCGACGCGGAAACGCGTGAATGCGGTGCCCTTGACGCCGGCCTCTTCGAGGACCTGGGCGACAGACTTCTTGGCATCCTTGGCGAATGCCTGGTCGAGGAGAACCTCGCCCTTGTAGAAGCCCGTGACGCGGCCTTCCACAATCTTCGTCATGGCAGCTTCCGGCTTGCCTTCAGCCTTGGCGGTTTCCTCGGCGATGCGGCGCTCGGAGTCAACGAGCTCGGCCGGAACGTCCTCGCGGGAGAGGTAGTTCGGGGACATCGCGGCGATGTGCACGGCAACGTCGTGGGCTGCGGTAGCAGCGGCTTCGCTTTCGCCGTCAACAGCGAACAGGACGCCGACCTGGGCCGGGAGGTCCTTGGAGGTCTTGTGCAGGTAAGCGTCGACCGTTGCGCCCTCGATGCGGGAGATGCGGCGGACAACAACCTTTTCGCCGAGAACGGCGCCCTCTTCGACGACAACCTCGGACAGCGGCTTGCCGTCGACCTCGGTGGCCAGCAGGGTCTCGAGATCGGCAGCGCCGGACTCGACGGCAACGGCCAGGACCTTGTCGGCGAGCTGGATGAACTTGTCAGCCTTTGCGACGAAGTCGGTCTCGCAGTTGACTTCGATCATCACGCCGACGCCGTTCGCGACCTTGGCAGCAACCAGGCCTTCAGCGGTGGAGCGGCCTTCACGCTTGGTAGCGCCCTTGAGGCCCTTGATGCGGATGATTTCGATGGCCTTCTCGGCGTCACCGTTGGCTTCGTCAAGAGCCTTCTTGACATCCATCATGCCGGCGCCGGTGCGCTCGCGCAGAGCCTTGATATCAGCAGCAGTGTAGTTCGCCATGTGAACCCCTCTGTCTAGAAATTTAGTGTGGTGTACGGACTGACAGGACGGCTGCTCACCTGGTGAGCGGCCATCCTGTCAGTTCCCCGGCGCCGTTGCGGGCGCGGAGGGAGATCCGGATTTATTTGTCAGCCCGGGAGCAGGCTGGCGGGTCTGGCTACTTGGCTTCGCCGGCGGCGTCGTCGGCAGCCGGGGCAGCAACGGGCTCTTCAGCCGGAGCGGCCTCTGCAGCCGGAGCGGCAGCAGCCTCTTCGGTCTTGCTGCCTTCGAGGAGCTCGCGCTCCCACTCGGCCAGCGGCTCTTCCGGAGCTTCCGTGGTGCCGGTGGCGCGCTGGTTGCGGGCGATCAGGCCCTCAGCAACGGCGTCAGCAACAACGCGGGTCAGCAGGTTGACGGAGCGGATGGCGTCGTCGTTGCCCGGGATCGGGAAGTCGACTTCGTCCGGATCGCAGTTGGTGTCGAGGATGGCAACAACCGGGATGTTCAGCTTCTTGGCCTCGTCGACGGCAAGGTGTTCCTTCTTGGTGTCAACAATCCACAGGGCGGAAGGCGCCTTGGTCAGGTTGCGGATACCACCGAGGTTGGTTTCCAGCTTGGTGAGTTCGCGGCGAAGGAGCAGCAGTTCCTTCTTCGTGTAGGTGGAGCCGGCGACGTCGTCGAAGTCGATCTCTTCGAGTTCCTTCATGCGCTGGATGCGCTTGGAAACCGTCTGGAAGTTGGTCAGCATACCGCCGAGCCAACGCTGGTTGACGTACGGCTGGCCAACGCGGGTGGCCTGCTCGGCGATGGATTCCTGCGCCTGCTTCTTGGTGCCGACGAAGAGGACGGTGCCGCCGTGGGCAACGGTGGCCTTCACGAACTCGTAGGCACGGTCGATGTAGGACAGCGACTGCTGCAGGTCAATGATGTAGATGCCGTTGCGCTCCGTGAAGATGAAGCGCTTCATCTTCGGGTTCCAACGACGGGTCTGGTGTCCAAAGTGGACGCCGCTGTCAAGCAGCTGGCGCATGGTTACGACGGGCATGCCGGCGCTCCTTCCGGCAGGTCATTCATGAGAGAGCCCTGGGGCACTCTTACCCTGCCAATAGTTGACGGTTGATTAGCAACACCCAGGCGGGCGGTGCTCCTGGCATCCACTGCGCGACTTACCCGGACCACAGGCCCGGACCGAAAGAGGCGCAGTCCACCGCATCTGAAGAGTTCAGGCTTCGAATGAGGAGGGCTGGATACGCGTAGTCAGCTGCTGCTCCCCCGCACCCCTGAATGAGGCGTGCCGGCGTGGACAATCAAGAATTGATCAAGTAAATTGACCGCGCGTGAGGGCACAGCAAACTGCTCCACCAAGTGTACTACAGGGCCGGTGCCGGATTGCACCGTTTCCGGGGGGGCCTCGCCACGCCTGGCTATCCACATAACGCGGTCGGGTGCTTCTTCAGATCAGCAGGCAACGGCAGGCTGGGTGGATGAAGACTCCGGCATTCAGGGCCGCGGTGGCTGCCGCCCTGCTCTCAGTCCTGCCCCCGGCCTTGTCCCCTCCTGCGGTGCCGGGCGGTTCCGGCCCGGCCGTGGCCCCCGGCGTTACCGCGGGCCCGGATGCTGACGGCGGTTGGTGGAGCTGGCCGCTGGAGCCCAGGCCGGCGCTCCTGCGCGCCTTTGACCCGCCGGCCCGCCCGTGGCTGAGCGGCCACCGCGGCGTGGATCTTGGGGCCGCGCACGACGGCGTCCCGGTCACCGCGCCGGCCGCCGGGACCGTAAGCTTCGCCGGCGTCGTGGTGGACCGTCCCGTCATTACCGTCGACCACGGAAACGGGTTGCGGAGCAGTTTCGAGGCGGTGCGCAGCCACCTTGCGGCGGGCGACGCCGTTGCCGAGGGGGACGTGCTGGGGTCAGTCCTGCCGGGCCACTGCACTCCGGCGCCGTGCGTCCACTGGGGCGTACGCCGCGGCGGGGAATACCTCAACCCGCTGGCGTTCGTGACTGACCTCCGGCCCTCCGTCCTGCTGCCGCCCCTCGATCCCGCTCCCGGGTGAGGGCGCCCGCTCCCAAGTGAGGGGCACCGGTGAGTGAAGATAGGGCGCCCAGGGACGGAACGACGGCGGGGGTGCCGGCCGCACGGACGGAGCGTCTTGGGGCCGGCTCCGCCGTGCGGCCGCCTCCTAGACGATCGCGGAGATTCCCGTGATCGCCCGGCCGGTGACGAGGGTGTTGATCTCGTGGGTGCCCTCGTAAGAGTAGATGGCCTCGGCATCCGAGAAGACCTTGGCCATTTCGTAGTCGGTCACAATCCCGTTTCCGCCGAGGATGCTGCGGCCCAGGGCAACACTTTCACGCATCCGAGCGGTGGTGAAGGCCTTGGCCAGGGCGGACTGCTCGTCCTTGGCCTGGCCGAGGTCCTCCAGCTGGGAGAGGCGGACCATCATTCCCATGGAGCTGACCGCATTGCCCAGGATCTGCACAAGCTGGTTCTGGACCAGCTGGAAGGAGGCGATCGGGCGGCCGAACTGGCTGCGCTCGACGGCGTAGCGGCGGGCAACGTCGAACGCGGCCAGCTGCTGGCCCACCGCCTGCCAGGCGACGGCCAGCCGGGTGACTTTCAGGACCTTGTTCGTGTCGCGGAAGCTGTTCGCGTTCGCAAGCTTGAAGAAGTCCGGCACCACAACGTTCTCGAGGGTGATGTCGGCGTTCTGCACGGTGCGCAGCGAGATCTTGTTCTCGATCTTGGTGGCCCTGTAGCCCTCGGTCTTGGTGTCCACGAGGAAACCCTTGACCTGGTTGTCGGCGACGTCCCGGGCGTAGATGACCACCCAGTCGGAGAAGGTGGCGTTGCCGATCCACCGCTTGGCGCCGTTCAGGACCCAGCTGTCGCCCTCGCGGCGGGCGGTGGTCCGCGTTCCGCCGGCGACGTCGGAGCCGCCGAGGGGTTCGGTCAGGCCGAAGGCGCCGATTTTCTTCAGCGAGTAGATGTCCGGCAGCCAGGCGTCCTGCTGCTCCTGGGACGCAAGGGCTTCGATGGAGCCGGTGAAGAGACCGTCGTGCACGCCCAGGAAGGTCGCGATGGAGGTGTCGGCCCGGGTCGCCTCGGCATGCATGATGCCGGCGAAGAGGTTGGAGTAGCCCTGCCGGCGGACCGGGCTGACCAGGTCAATCTCGGCGAGCTTGGGGATCAGGTCCATCGGGAACTCGCCGCGGTTCCAGCAGTCCACGGCGATGGGCTTGACCTCGCGGGCCAGGAACGCGCGCACCTCGGCGAGGCGGTCCTGCTCCTTGCCGCTGAGCAGCTGTTCGAAGGCGAAGAAGTCGCCATCGGCGTAAGGGAGGTTGTTGATGTCGATGTCAGCTTTGGACATGGTGTTCCTTCACGTGTGATCAGCAGCGACCAGAATGGCGCGGGCTTCGCGCCAGCGGGATGTTACTCACCAGTAACTTACCGCACCCCGGACGGACACCGCAAGTGACGCGCACCATAGGAAGTGAGAAAAACGGAAGGAGCCGTGGCCGACGTCGGACGTCAGCCACGGCTCCCGTGGGTGCGGATTTCCGGAACGGGTCCGCAGGAAAGTAGGGCTACTCGGACTTGAACCGAGGACCTTAGGATTATGAGTCCCGCGCTCTAACCAGCTGAGCTATAGCCCCGTGGGCCCGGAAACCGCCCGGCCGGGCCGGGTGGTTTCCGGGCGGAAATCACTCTAGCAATAGTAGTGGCCCGTTTCAGACCACGAGGTCGTCGTAGCTTGCCCCGCGGTAAATGTCCTCAAAAGCCTGCAGGGTGCGCTCCAGGCTGTGGCTCTCCACAATCCCGCGGCTCGCCTTGCCCATCGCCGCACGCTCATCCGCCGGAAGGGACAGCACGCGGACCATCTTGGCCGCGAGGTCGTCGCTGTCGTTCGGCGTGAACAGGTAACCGTTTTCGCCGTCGCGCACCAGATGGGGCAGCGCCATGGCGTCCGCCAGCAGCACCGGCGTGGAGGCCGACATGGCCTCCAGCGTCACCAGGGACTGCAGTTCGGCCGTGCCGGGCATGCAGAACAGATCCGCGGCGATGTAGGCGCGGCGGAGCTCAGCGTCGCTCGCCAGCCCCAGGAACTTGACCCGGTCCTCAAGGCCCAGCCGCCGGACCTGGGCCTCGAGGGCCGGCCTGACCTCGCCGCCGCCGACGATTTCCACGTGCACGTCCAGCTCTTTGGGCGTCTTGGCCACGGCGTCGATCAGCACGTCGACGTGCTTTTCCTCCGCGAGGCGGCCGGCGAACAGGACCGTGGGGCTGCTGTGGCGCTCCACTTCCTCCCCCGGCTCAAGTTCGTAGGCGGCGGAGTCGATGCCGTTGGAGAGCGGCAGCACCTGGCGCAGGAAGGCGTGCTGGTGCATGGCCTTGGCCGCCAGGGGGGTGGGAGTGGTGACCACATCGGCCTGGCCCATCACCTTGCCCATGTCCTTCCAGGAGATGCGTCCAACAATGTCCTTGAACCACTGCGGGAAGGGCAGGAAGGGGTTGAGGTTTTCCGGCATGAAGTGGTTGGTCGCCACAATCCGGACGCCCCGCCGGACGGCTTCGTACAGGACGTGCTCACCGATCATGTAATGGCTCTGGATGTGCACGACGTCCGGCTGGATCCGGTCGAACAGCAGGCTGATTTCCTTCTTGATCTCCCAGGGGAACGTGATCCGGAAGTATTCGTGCGTGGGAACTGAGTGCGACCGGATCCGGTGGACTGTGCCTTCGGCGTTGAACTCGGAGAAGCTTTTGCCTTTGTCGGCACGGCAGGCCAGGACGTGGACATCGTGGCCGCGGGCCGTCATTCCCTTGGCCAGGCGGTAGCCGAACATGGCCGCACCGTTGACGTGGGGCGGGTAGGTGTCCGCGGCAATCAGGATGGTCAGGGGGCGCTGGTTGTCAGGCATGGTCACGTGGAGAACTCCTGGTGGTCACGGTGCGGGCCGCTGGGACTGGCGCGGCCTGCCGGCCGTCGGCGCAGGCCTGACGGGCCTGCTGCTGACGTCTGGTCGCCCTAGGACACCCGTCCCGCTGCCTTCCGCGCTTCCTTCTTGCGCTTGGTGACTTCGGGGTGGTGCCTGGACAAAGCGATCACTCCCACGATAGCAAGCGAACCGGCCGCCCCCATCGCAATCGCCGTCACGGCGTGGACATCGGGGCGCAGTTCGCCGAGGATGGTGATCCCGATCGCGATGCCGACGATCGGGTCGATCACGGTCAGGCCGGCGATCACGAGGTCGGGCGGGCCGCCCGCGTAGGCGTTCTGGACAAACCACGAGCCGAGGACGCCGGCGGCCGCGATCGCTACCACCGAATACCAGGGCACGTTCAGCACGCCCAGGCCGTTCGGGTCCAGCAAGTGCTTGCCGATGATGCGGGTCAGGACGGCAACGAAGCCGAAGAGGATGCCTGCGCCGAGGATGTAGATGAACGCGCTCATCCGGTGCTTGAACACCAGGGCGAGGGTCCCGAACAGGCCGACGGCCAAGGCCAGCAGCAGCACGACGGTCAGCTCGTCGGAGGAGCTGACCTGGTGGTTTTCCTGGGTGACATTGACCGCCAGAATGACAAAGAGGGCAGAACCCGTGACGCACGCGGAAATGGCGACCACTGTGGCCCGGTTGATGCTGAGGCCCTGGTCCTTGGCATTGACGATGGTGGTGATGACGAGTGCGATCGCTCCGATTGGCTGCACCACGGTCAACGGGGCCATGACCAGGGCGACGGCGTTCATCGCCATGCCCACCGTGAGCAGCAGCAGGCCGAACACCCAGCGGGGATTGCGGAGCAGGCGCAGCAGGCCGTGGCTGCTGAGGGCGAGTCCCCCGGTGTCCGCCTTGACGGCGCTGCCCTGGCGCTGGGCTCCGATGGCGAGGCAGAACGCGCCCAGCACAGCCAGCAGGACAGCGAACCACACCATCAGCGGGTGCCGCCGTCGGCGTCGGACCCGGAACTCTTTACGCTCCTGCCCTTGCGGATGATGGCCCAGAAATAGTTGTAGCCGGCGATCCAGTGCCCCACGAGTCCGAGTCCCAGGCAGATCCAGGCGGCCACGAAGTACACCTCGGTGCCGGGGACCGGAAGCTTCGAGAGGACCAGCAGCGGAGTACCGAGCAGCAGGAGGGCCGTCCGGATCTTGCCAATCCTGCTCACGGGCAGGTCGGGGTGGCCGTGGAAGTAGTAGAGGGACAGGGCCAGCAGGATGGCGTCCGGGATGAGGAGGGCCGCGAGGTACCACCATTCAAGGACGCCGGCGATCACGAGCGTGACGGCGACGGCGATGAGCGAGAGCCGGTCCGCGATGGGGTCCATGATCCGCCCCAGGTTGGACATCTGGTTGTACCGGCGGGCGACGTAACCGTCGACCCAGTCCGTGCTGCCCATGACCGCGAGGACGAGGGCGGCGTAACCGTATTCCTGGACCCCCAGGACGAGCCAGATGAAGAGCGGGACCCCGAGGAACCGCACCACGGTCAGGATATTGGGGACGGTGAAGATCCTGTCGTGATGGATCTGGGCCTGGCCGGGCCGGGCACCGGCGCCAATGAACTTCATCCTGTCCGCCTTTCCGTGGCCGGCAACGATCGGGGGCTGCAGTTCAGCGGGCTGCCTAGCCCTTGAGGAGTCTGCGCAGCAGGAAGACCAGCAGCGCGGCGGAGGCGGTGAGGACGGCCAGGGGCTGCCAGCGCTGGCCCAGCTGGCCGGGCACTCCGCTCTTGCCCGCGGCGTCGCCTGCGGCGGACCGGAAGCCGGCGACCTTGCCGCTGAGCTGTTCCTTGCCGTCCTGCAGCTTCACCTGGGCCGCGGCCAGCAGCGCCTGGGCCTGGGTCTTGACGTCGAGTTCCTCGTTGAGCTCGTCGCGGACGCCGGTGAGGTGCGTGCGGCGCTGGTCCAGCCGGCGCCGCAGTTCCGCCTCAGTGGGCGGCGGACCCAAGTCCGGCTCGGCGGCCTGCTTGGCTTCCTTCTCGGCCTTGGCCTTGGCTGCTGCCTCTTCCTTGGCGGCCTTGGCTGCTTTGTACGCCTCGGAGTCCGGGTCCAGCACGGAAGGATCGAAGGCGGAGCCCTCCTTGGCGATGCCGAGGTCGTACTTGAGTCCGCGGATGGTGTCTTCCGGAACAAGCGGCATGGCCTTCTTGAACTTGCTGACACCTATCAGGGCACCGATCGCGGCGATCAGCAGGAAGGCGGCGGAGACCAGCAGCGCTGCGAGCCACGCAGGCATGATCGTGGCCAGGCCCATGATCGCGGCGACGATCAGGCCGATGACCAGGAACAGCACAAAGACGAGCGCGACGCCGAGGAACGCGGAGGCAATCCCGACCGCAATGCCCTTGCGCTTGAGCTCGACCTTGGCAAGGGCGATCTCGTCATTGAGCTGCCGGGGTGCAAGCTTGAAGATCAGCTTGAGTGTCTTGGGCAGCGCAGCGACGCGCAACCCCGTGCTTGTCCCGCCGGTGTGACGTCCGCTCATCGGTCCCGCCTAACTGGTTCATCCGTGATTCCGCTTCCGCGGGCTTGCCGGTCTGCGCAGCTTCACGCACACCCCGGTGTCAAAACTACCATTCAGGCTGCGGCCCGGGCGCGGCCGCGGGCTGTGGCGCGCCTCCCGCTTCAGGGCCGGTGGGCGGGGACGCCGGCCCTAGGATGGACCTCTGTGACTACACCCACCAATCCGGGCGATTCCCTGAGCCGGCGCCGCAAGCTGCTCTACATCCTGATGCTCGGCGCCCTGACCGCCCTCGGCCCCTTTACGGTGGACCTGTACCTTCCCGCTTTCCCGGCGCTGGAGGAGAGCCTAGGAGTGTCCGAGGCGGCCGTGCAGCTGACTCTGGCCGGCACCACGCTCGGCTTCGCCCTGGGCCAGCTTGTGGTGGGACCGCTCAGCGACAAGTTCGGCCGGCGGATGCCGCTGATCCTGGCGACGGCGGTGCACATCATGGCGTCCCTGGGTGCGGCCCTGTCGACAGACATCACGACGCTGGGGTTCTTCCGCGTGCTCATGGGCATCGGCGCGGCGGGCGGCGGCGTGGTGGCGATGGCGATGGTGCGTGACCTGTTCAGCGGGTACGCGATGGTGCGCATGTTCTCCCGGATGGCGCTGGTCAACGGCCTGGCTCCGATCCTGGCGCCGGTGATCGGCTCGCAACTGCTGCTGTTTATGCCGTGGCCCGGAATCTTCCTCTTTCTGGCCGCCTACGGGATGACCGTCCTCATCGCCGCGGTGTTCGTGGTGCGTGAGACGCTGCCCAGGGAACTCCGCGGGAAGTCCGGCATGACCTCCCGCCAGCGCTACGGCGTCCTGTTTGCTGACCGCATCTTCGTCGGGCTGCTGCTGGTGGGCGGCATGAACTTCGCCGGCCTCTTCACGTACCTTTCCGCGTCCCCGTTCCTCTTCCAGGACGTGTATGGCTTCACCCCGCAGCAGTACGGCCTGCTCTTCGGCGTGAATTCGCTGGGCATCGTCGCCGGCGTGCAGACCAGCTCACGGCTCATCCGCAAGGTCCCGCCGCAGTGGATCCTGGCCTGCTCCACGGCGTGGATGTTCCTGATGGCAGTGCTGATTGTGGTCTTCGACCAGCTGGGCTTCGGCCTGTGGGGGGTGATGGTGCCGCTGTGGTTCTACATCCTCGGTGCGGGCTTTACGTTCCCGTGCGTGCAGGTGCTGGCCCTGGCCAAGCACGGCGCCCAGGCCGGTACCGCAGCCTCCCTGCTCGGCGCCGCCACGTTCCTCATGGCGGGGCTCATCTCGCCTGTGGTGGGCTGGCTGGGCGTCACGTCCGCCACCCCGATGGGCGCCGTCCAGGCCGGGTGCATCTTCCTGGCTGCCGCTGCCCTGTGGCTGGTGGTCCGGCCCCGCACCGTCCCGCCCATCCAGTAGCCGGCACACACCGCTTTTCACCCGGGACCGGCCCTGTTCCCGTCCCATCGCTGGCGATAAAGTTGGAGATGTGCCCCACTGGCAGGAACATCCTCCCCTCCCGGCCACGTGGCAGCGGTGTGACACCGGAATCCTGCCTCTGTGGTGGGACCGCTTGTGCAGTCAGACCAGCCAGCAGTCGGCGGCGCTCTTCGCCGCCGGCCTGTTCACCGAGGACCGCCGGCGCCCCATCGCGCAGTGGTGCAACAAGGCCGACGATTCCGCCCTCCTGGTGGCCCCGGAGACCTCCCCCGAGTGGCCCGTGCAGCGGTTTGGCATCTTCTACGCCCCGCCCGGCGGCGGGTTTACCCAGATCCACTCCGCCCCGCACGAGTGGCATCCCCGCGAACCCCGCCAGTCCCCCACCGAGTTCGAGGCGTTCCAGGGGGCGGTGGCGGAAGCCGAGAGGTTCCTCCAAGTGGAAATGTACTTCGTCTAAGGACGTACCGGGCCGCCGTACGAGGGCACAAAAAAGGTCCCGCAGCCGGTGAAACACCGGCTGCGGGACCTGTCCGCTCCTCCTGCTGGACTTGAACCAGCAACCCTTCGATTAACAGTCGAATGCTCTGCCAATTGAGCTAAGGAGGAATGAAGCAGGTATGACATTAGCAAAGGTTTTGCCGCTTAGGAAATCGGCGCCATGCCCTCCCCCGCACCGCCCGGGAATACCCCCTCCGGGTATAAAAAAGTCCCCGTTCCGGAAACCCGGAACGGGGACTGCGCGCTCCTCCTGCTGGACTTGAACCAGCAACCCTTCGATTAACAGTCGAATGCTCTGCCAATTGAGCTAAGGAGGAATGAAGCGGGTATAAGCCTAGCAAACACCCGCCCGGGAAGTGAAATTGAAGCCGCTAGCCCTCCGCGCGGAGGGACCGCCGCTGCATCTCCAGCTGCATCAGTTCCCGGTTCAAGCGCTGGAACGCCTCCGGGTCGGACGTCGCGTCCAGCCGCTGCAGCTGCCCCATTTTCTCGGCCTTGACCCGGGTGATCTGCAGCTCGAACAGCCGCGCCAGGATGTCCCGGCAGTAGCGCAGCACGCCGTCGGCAGTGCTGGCCGGTAACGGCACCACGGCCAGTTCGGACACCAGCGGGCGCAGGGGCTCGGGAACCTCCTGCAACAGCTGTTCCACCCACCGCACCGGGTCGCCCGTGAGCGCCAGGCCGTTGGCCCGGATGGCTTCCTGGATGGCGAGGTACGCCGGGGTTGAGAACCGGGCCTCGGAGAACCGCTGCCAGGTCTCGCCTTCGAGCATTCCCGGCTGTTGCAGGGCAACCTCAAGCGCCTGCCGCTCCATGGCGGCCACGGGGTCCCGCGGGTCGGGCCGGTTGAAGGACGGCAGCACGGGCGACGGCGGCAGGGGCGCCACTCCCGGCGCGGAACCTCCGCCGGCCGGCTGCTGCGCCGACCGTTTGGCGGCGGCAGCGACGGTGCGGCTGACTTCCTCGACCGGCATGCCCAGCCAGCCGGCGAGCTCGCGGGCGTAAGCAGGGCGGATGCCGGCGTCCCGGATTTGGGCCACCACGGGCGCGGATTCGCGCAGCGCAGCGATCCTGCCCTCGACGGTGTCCAGGTTGTGCCGTTTCAGGGCGGCACGGATGGCGAATTCAAACAGCGGGCGGCGGGTGCCGATCAGGTCCCGGACGGCGGCGTCGCCCTTCGACTGGCGCAGCTCGCAGGGGTCGGCCCCGCCGGGCTCCACGGCCACGTAGGTCTGGGCGACGAAGCGCTGGTCCTCCTCGAAGGCCCGCAGGGCGGCCTTCTGGCCGGCCGCGTCGCCGTCGAACGTGAAGATGACTTCCCCGCCGCTGCCGTCGTCAGAGAGCAGCCGGCGGGCGATTTTGATGTGCTCGGTGCCGAACGCGGTTCCGCAGGTGGCGACGGCAGTCGGGATCCCGGCGAGATGGCAGGCCATCACGTCGGTGTAGCCCTCGACGACCACCAACTGGCGGTCCTTGGCGATGTTCCGTTTGGCCAGGTCGATCCCGTAGAGGACCTGCGACTTCTTGTAGAGCGCGGTCTCGGGGGTATTGAGGTACTTGGGGCCCTGGTCGTCCTCGTAGAGTTTGCGGGCGCCGAAGCCAATGGTGTCCCCCGCAATGTCCCGGATGGGCCAGATCAGCCGGCCGCGGAACCGGTCGTAGATTCCCCGGCCACCTTCCGAAAACATGCCCGTCAGCTTCAACTCAGGATCCGTGTAGCCGCGGCCGCGGAGGTGCTTGAGCAGCGAGTCCCAGCCCTGCGGGGCATAGCCGACGCCGAACTGGTCCGCCGCGGCGCGGTCGAAGCCGCGGGCATGCAGGAAGTTCCGCCCCTCGGTGGCGCCGGGGGTCAGCAGCTGGGCCCGGAAGAACTCGTCTGCAATCTTGTGCGCATCGAGCAGCCGCTGCCGCCGCCCCACCTCTTCACGGTTCGGGCCGGAGCCACCGTCCTCGTAACGGAGTTCGTAACCGATCCGGGCGGCGAGTTTCTCCACGGCCTCATGGAACGTGGTGTGGTCCAGTTTCTGCACGAACGAGATGACGTCGCCGTCCTCGCCGCAGCCGAAGCAGTGGTACCTGCCCACCTGGGGGCGGACGGTGAACGAGGGCGAACGCTCGTCGTGGAAGGGGCACAGACCCTTGAAGGAGCCCAGCCCGGCACCCTTGAGGGTGACGTAGCCGTCGACTACTTCCTTGATGTCCGTCCGCTGGCGTACTTCGTCAATGTCTTCGCGTTTGATCAGGCCGGCCACAATGTCATCCTAGTCCCCGGGTACGACGCCGACGGCCCGGTCATGGCGTCCGTCACCACAGCGACGGCAGGCTGCCCACGAGCCGCTCGTACATGGCCAGCGCCGATCCGTCGGTCAGCGAAGCGACCTGGTCGATCACAACGCGCAGCCGCGCGCCGTCGTCGGCTGCGTCCTGCCAGTCGGCAGCGAACATGGGCTCCAGGTGCCGGTCCCCGGTGGCGTTCAGGGCCGTGACGAGGGCGTGCAGGACCTCCCGCTGGCGTTCGTAGATGGGCTGCCGGTGTTCGGTGGTCATCACGAAGGTGGTGGCCAGGCCCTTCATCACCGCGATCTCCAGCACGGTCTCCTCCGGAACAATCAGTTCCGCGTTGTAGCGGGTCAGGTTCTCCGGGCCGTAGACGGCGCGGGTGGACGCCAGCGCGCTCTGGCAGAACCGGCCGATCAGCTGGCTGGTCATGTCCTTGAGCGCCGCCATGGACTTCCGGCTGCCGTCGGCCTCGCGCACCCACACGGTGGTGGCCTCCAGCCGGGCGAGGGCGGCATCAATCGCGGCGGGGTCGTTGTGCGGCAGGTACCACTGCTTGGCGTAGCCCACCACGCGGGCGCGGTGGTCCGGGTTGTCCATCCAGCGCAGCTGGAAGTGCCCGGCGACAATCGCGTCCTCTACGTCGTGCACGGAGTACGAGATGTCGTCGGCCAGGTCCATGACCTGTGCCTCAAGGCAGGAGCGGTGCGCGGGGGCGTCCTCGCGGATCCAGTCGAAGATGGGAAGGTCGTCCTCGTAGGCGCCGAACTTGCTGGTCCGTTGGCCGTGGATGACGGGGGCGTTCTCGGCGGACCACGGGTACTTCGCGGCGGCGTCCAGGCTGGCACGGGTCAGGTTCAGCCCGGCGGGACGCCCGTCCGCGGCGAGCACCTTGGGCTCCAGCCGGGTCAGCAGGCGCAGCGTCTGGGCGTTGCCTTCGAAGCCGCCGATCGCGTGGGCGACCTCGTTCAGCGCCGATTCGCCGTTGTGGCCAAAAGGCGGGTGGCCCAGGTCGTGGCTGAGGCAGGCGGTGTCCACAACATCCGGGTCGCAGCCCAGGGCGCGCCCCAGCTCGCGGCCCACCTGGGCCACCTCAAGGCTGTGGGTGAGGCGGGTGCGGACGAAGTCGTCGGTGTCCGGGGCCACGACCTGGGTCTTGGCTCCCAGCCTGCGCAGCGCCGAGGAGTGCAGCACCCTGGCGCGGTCGCGTTCGAAGTCGGAGCGGTATGTGGACTTGGGCGGCTCCTCCACCCAGCGGGCGGCGTCGCGGGCCACGTAGCCGTCCAGCACGGGAGCGGAAGTTCTGGTTTCAGCCACCGGACACGTCCAGTTCGGCGTGGCAGATCTCGCGCGACTGCTCGGCGTCCAGGGTGCGGTCCAGCAGCCAGTCCTTGGGCAGGGCGGGTTTCTTGGGCGAGCCCGCACGGCCCCGGGGACCTTCCGCGTCCACTCCGGGGTACGGCGATTCGAGGTCCAGCTGGTCCAGCGTTCCGCGGAGCACCTCAAGGCTGGTCACCATCGCCAGCTTGGTCCGCAGCTCGCTGCCGACCACGTAACCCTTGAAGTACCAGGCCATGTGCTTGCGGATTTCCCGCAGTGCCTTCCCTTCGTCGCCGCCGAACGTTTCCACCATCAGCTGGGCGTGGCGGTACACCCCTTCCGCCACCTGCCCGAGGCTCGGCTTGTGGCGTTCGTCGCTGCCTTCGAAAGCAGCCATCAGGTCACCGAACAGCCAGGGCCGGCCCTGGCAGCCGCGGCCCACCACCACACCGTCGACGCCGGTCTCGCGGACCATGCGGACGGCGTCCTCGGCGGACCAGATGTCTCCGTTGCCGAGCACCGGGATGTCCGGCAGCGCTTCACGCAGCCGTGCGATCGCGGACCAGTCGGCCTGGCCGGAGTAGAACTGCGCGGCGGTGCGTCCGTGGAGCGCGACGGCGGCGACGCCGGAATCGCGGGCGATCCGGCCGGCGTCAAGGTAGGTGAGGTGGTCCTCGTCAATGCCCTTGCGCATCTTGATGGTCAGCGGGATGTTGCCCTTGGAGGCTTCCTTCACCGCGGTCTGCACGATCGAGGTGAACAGGTCGGTCTTCCACGGCAGGGCCGACCCCCCGCCCCGCCGGGTGACCTTGGGCACCGGGCACCCGAAGTTCAGGTCGATGTGGTCTGCGCGGTCTTCCTCGACCAGCATGCGCACAGCCTGTCCGACGGTGACGGGGTCCACGCCGTAGAGCTGGACAGACCGGACTTTCTCGTCGTCGTCGTGCGAAATGATGCGCAGCGATTCCGGCGTGCGTTCGACGAGGGCACGGGAGGTGACCATCTCAGCGACGTACAGGCCGCCGCCGTATTCACGGCACAGCCTGCGGAACGCAGAGTTGGTGATGCCCGCCATGGGAGCCAGGATCACGGGGGTGTCCACCGTGAGGGGACCCAGCTTCAGGGGCGGGAGTTCCAGCTTGGGGGCGGGAGGGGTAGCTACAACAGTCACCCGTTTATTGTCTCAAAGCCGGGCAAATCGGCCGGATGCGCGCCGGCTATGTGGAAAATCCGGCGTCAGTCCCGCGCCGCGGCACGGCGCCCGCGGCGCCCGGCCGGCACGGGTTCGGGCTCAGGGTCATAGGCATCGAACCCGGAGTCGAACCCGTCGTCGGCGCCCTCCCGCTGCCGGCCGCCGTCGTCCTCTGCAGAACGGGCCGCTGCAGAACGGGCCGGGCCGGCGGCGGGTTGGAGGACGGCGCTCCGGTCCCCGCCCGCCGCGCTGCCGCGGGCTTTGATTCCGGTCGCCTTCACCACGAGGACCGCGATCAGGGTGGTGACCGGGATGGCCAGGACCAGGCCCACCGAACCCACGAGGGTGCGGATCACTTCCTCGGACAGCTCGGCGCTGGTGAGGGCGTCCCCGAGCGGCCGTTCGTAGAGCATCACGAGGATCAGCACGGGCAGTGCCGCGCCGGCGTACGCGAACGCGATGGTGTACACGGTGGAGGCGATGTGGTCCCGCCCGATCCGCATGGCGGAGGCAAACAGCTGGCGGGCGGATGTTTCCGGGGCCAGTTCCCAGAGTTCCCACACGGCCGAGGACTGGGTGATGGTGACGTCGTTGAGGACGCCCAGCCCGGAGATGATGAGCCCGCACAGGATGATGCCGGAGATGGAGATGTTGTCCGAAATGTTGGCGAGGCTTGCCGAGTCGTGGCTGCCGACGCCGGCGAGGTTGGCGGCGTCGGTGGCCCAGGCAGCCAGGAGCGCCGTGATCGCCAGGCCGAACATGGTACCCAGCAGCGCCGTCGACGTCCGGGCGGAGAAGCCGTGGGCGAAGTAGAGCACCCCGATCATGATCACTGTGGACCCCACAAGCGCCAGCAGCAGCGGCGGCTTGCCTTCCACCAGCCCCGGCAGCATAAAGGAGACCAGCACGAAGTAGGCGCCGACCAGCCCGATCAAGGCGCGCAGTCCGCGCCAGCGGGCGACGGCGATCACCACGACGGCGTAGAGGACGGCCAGGAAGATGATGGGCAGGGTCCGGACGAAGTCGACGAACACGTAGGCGGGGGTGCCCTGGGCTTCGGCGCCCTGGACCTTGGAGAGGTTCAGGTAGCGGATGTTGTCGCCGGGCTTCACACCATGGGATTTGGCGACGTCGGGGTTGATCACCACTTTGACGGGGTTGCCCCCCTTGTCCGGGTCTGTGAACGCGAAGGTGCACTCGGACCCGGGCTGCGGCGCGGCTCCCGCCTCTGCCCCGCCCTCTTGGAGGGCGTCCATGCAGGGGCCGGTGACCACACGCTGGATCTTGCCGGTATCGAACGTGACGCCCGGCGCTGCCGCATAGGGACTGGCGAGGGTGATCCCCTCCTTGCTGCCTGAGGGCCACAGCAGGGCCATCGCCACGAGGGTCAGCAGCGTCAGGGGGATCAGAATGGCGGCCAGGATGAGGTTGGCTTTCTTCCGTGCGGCGAGCGCCCGGGGCGTCAGATCCGCGTGCCCCGAAGGGGTATGTGAATGTCCGGTGCCCATCAGCAGTTCAACCTCATGCCGAAGACTTTACTGGGTCCTGCGGTGCCGTTCCGACTCGTGGCGTGCCGGGGAACCCCGGCTAATGCCGCGCCGGGAAGCCCCGCAGGGAAGCCCAGACAGGCTACACCGGCATGATGTTCTGGTTGACGTGGAAGAGGTTCTGCGGATCGTAGGTGGCTTTGACCTCCCGCAGGCGGTTGTAGTTCGGCCCGTAGTTTTCCGCGATCCGGGGCAGATCGTCGTTGTCCATGAAATTGATGTACCCGCCGGGAGCCGAATAGGGCCGCAGGGCGGCCGCGTAGTCCCGCACCCAGGCGATGTTTGCCTCGTTTTCCGCGGGGTCCAGCCACTGGGCCGCGATCACCGGGGAGAACCGGACGTTCCTGTTGGCGAACGCCGTGTCCGTGGCGCCCACCCGCTGGACAGCGCCGTCGATGGGATAGATGTGGACCGCGGTCTGCACGCTGGGGACCCTGCTGCCGTGCTCGATGTGCGCAGCGATGGCGCCGTCGTTGAGTTCCGCCAGGAAATCCGCTTTCCAGTAGGCTTGCATGCCCGGGGGCTGGAGCGGGTCGAAGGCAGAGTTCAGCGCGGGGTACGGCATCGGCCCCACCATGGATCCGGCCGCTGGCGCGGCGTCCAGGAAGGGCTGCCAGCGTGCCGGACCCTCCGCCGGGTCGCCGGTCCACATCCCGACGACGACGCATACCGGCTTGCCGTGCCACTCTTCCGGCAGGAACGGCACCGGCGGGCCCTGGTGGAAGCCCAGGAACGCGCCAAACTCCTCCGGGGCGGAGGCCATGTAGTCCCGGTAGAACGTGGCCACCGCCTGCGCGTGCGCGATGGGGTAAATGATGATGCCGGCGTGGACCATGTCCACGGGGTGCAGCCGGTACTCGAACGAGGTCACAACGCCGAAGTTCCCGCCGCCACCGCGCAGCGCCCAGAACAAATCCGGGTGCTGGCCTTCGCTGGCGGTCAGGAACTTTCCGTCGGCCGTGACGACATCGGCCGAGAGGAGGTTGTCGCAGCTGAGCCCGTACTTGCGGCTCAGGTAGCCGATGCCGCCCCCGAGGGTCAGGCCGGCAATGCCGGTCGAGCCGACAATGCCGCCGGGGGTTGCCAGCCCAAAGGCGTGGGTGGCGTGGTTGAAGTCGGCCCAGGTGGCCCCAGCCTCTGCACGCGCCGTGGCCGCTTCGGGATCGATCCGGACCCCCGTGGTCTGGGAGAAGTCGATGACCAGCGCGTCGTCCCAGGTGCCAAACCCCGGGGCACTGTGCCCTCCCCCGCGGACCGCCAGATCCAGGGAGTTGTCCCGGGCGAAGTTAACGCAGGAGATCACATCAGCCACCTGGGATACCTGCACCACCGCGGCCGGCCGCTTGTCGATCATGCCGTTGAAGACCGCACGCGCCGCATCGTAGCCGGCGTCTGAAGGCGTGATGACAGGCCCGCGGACTTGCTCGCGCAGGCTGTCCAAAGATGTTCCGTTCATTTTCTTTACCGTCGATTTCGTCGTGAGTTCCGACCCGGACGGTGAATTGTGCTCCCAGCCGGCGAGACGTCCGGAGGTTTACGAGCACAGGCCTACTCCTGCGTTCCCGCACCGTCAAGACCATCCGGCCCGCCCGGGGCAGGAACCGCAGGAATCCCTGCCAATCTCCCGGAGGCACCGCTCCGAATATTTTGCGGGTGCCGCGCGCACCCTATGGTTGGAAATGACGGACGAGACGTGGAGGATACAGCGTGGCCATACGCAAGATCGACGACCGCGAACCTGCGCAGGGGATCCCCGGGCCGGCGGCCAAGGCTGTCCTGAGCATTGCCGGGGCCGCCGGGGAAACCCGCGGCGTGGCCCTGGTCCTGCACGGCGGCCGCGCGAACAGTTACGACGCCGTCCGCGGGACACACCTCAGCCCCGCCCGGATGATCCCCTTCGCCCGGGCCCTCCAGCGCGGGGGCGGGGGCGACGGGCTGGCCGTCTGGACCCTCCGGAACCGGTACCGGGGCTGGAACGGAAAGGACATGTCCCCTGTCGAGGACGCCCGCTGGGCACTGTCCCACATCAGCCGCGAACACCCCGGCGTCCCCGTTTACCTCCTCGGCCACTCGATGGGCGGCCTCACCGCGCTGTCCGTGGCTGACCACCCGCAGGTTGAAGCCGTCGCCGCCCTCGCCCCCTGGCTGGACAGCTCAACTCCCGCCGAACGCGTGGCGGGCCGCCGGGTCCTGATCGTCCACGGCACCGAGGACCGCTGGACCAGCCCCGCGAATTCGCTTGCCTACGCGCGCCGGGCCGACGGCGTCGCGGAGTCCGTGGATTACGTCGCCCTCAAGGGGGCCGGGCACTTTATGTTCCGGCGGGTGGGGTTGTGGAACTCCCTCGCGAACGGGTTCATCCTTGATGCCTTCGCCTCCAGTTCAGGCCGGAATGTCGACGGCGACGCTGACGCGTTCCGCAGCCTCCTGCCCGCGTCCGGCGCCCGCCTCCCTGTGGTGCTGTGATGCCGGGCCTGCCCCTCGGCGACTTCCCTCTGGGGCCTTTCCTGGCCAGCCTGCCCTGGGTCGCGGCCGGGATCGCGGTCCTGCTGGCCGCCACGTTCGCCGTCGGCGTCCGCCAGCGGCGCCATTCGGTGATGGACACCGTCTGGGGGCTCGGCTTCGTGGTCGCGGCCGCTATCTCCTGGTTTCTTTCCGCCGGGCACGGCGACGGCGGCCGCCGCCTGCTGCTGCTGGCGCTCGTGGCGGTATGGGGCCTGCGCCTCGCTGTGCACATCGGCCTGCGCGCCCGCGGCGCCCACGAGGACCCGCGGTATGCGGACATGCTCTCCTCCGCACCCGGCTCCCGCAACACCTACGCGCTGCGCAAGGTGTACCTGCCCCAGGGCGTGATCCTGTTCTTCGTCTCCCTGACCGTGCAGGTGGGGATGTTCAGCACCGGAACCCTGGGCTGGCTGGCCTGGCTGGGCGTGGTGCTGTGGGGGGTCGGTTTTGTCTTCGAAACGGTCGGTGACTGGCAGCTGGCACAGTTCAAGGCCGATCCGTCGCGGCGCGGGACGGTGCTCAACACCGGGCTCTGGCGGTATACGCGGCATCCGAACTACTTCGGCGATGCCGCCGTCTGGTCCGGGATTTTCCTGGTGGCCGCTGACTCCTGGCCGGGCGTGCTGACCGTCCTGTCCCCCGCGCTGATGATCTGGCTGCTCGCCGGCAAGTCCGGCAAGCCGCTCACCGAGAAGGCGATGTCCGCCCGCCCCGGTTACAAGGAGTACGTGGAATCCACCTCGGGCTTCCTGCCGCTGCCGCCGCGCCGGCGTGGCCGGCCACAGCCGGGCCTGCACCAGCCGGGCGGGCGCTGACATGCCCTGGCTTCCCCGGCCCAGCGAGCGCTTCTACCGCGTCATTGTCCGCACCGGGCTGGCGCTGGTCCGGCTGTTCCGGATCCGGGTCATCGTGACCGGGCAGGAGCACCTCCCGCCGGTGCCGCCCGGCGCACCGGACGGCACTGCCGCGGCCGGGCCGTCCCGCCACGTGGTGCCGGGCCGGGGCGCTGTTGTTGCGATCACGCACTTCGGCTACCTCGACTTCGCTTTTGCCGAGCTGCTGCTGTGGCGGCACTCGAGGGCCCAGCTGCGCTTCCTCGTCACCCAGGCCGCGGCCGACCACTGGCTTGCCGGGCCCGCCGTCAGCGCGGCCGGCCACGTGGTGGTGGGCTACGGGAGCGGGGCCGACGCCTACGCGGCTGCCGTTGCCCGGCTCCGCGCGGGCGAGTACGTCGCAGTCCTGCCCGAGGCAGGCGTCAGCCGCAGCTTCCGTGTGCGCGAGTGCAAGACCGGCGCCGTGCGGATGGCGGCGGAGGCCGGTGTGCCTGTCATTCCGGTCTCCGTCTGGGGCGCCCACCGGCTGATGACCCGCGGCCGCGGGTTCTCCCCGGCCCGCGCGTGGCGCGCCCCAGTGCGGATCCATGTCGGCAAGCCGGTGGCCCCTGAACCGGGAATTGTAGCCTCGTCCCAGGATGCCCAGGCGGCCACCGAGGCGCTGCGTGCAACCCTTCAGGCCGGAATCGATGCCTGCATCGCGGACTTTCCCCTGGACCCGGCTCCGGGCGCGTGGTGGATGCCGGCGGACCTGGGCGGCGGGGCGCCCAGTGACGAGGAACGGCAGCGCCTGGACGAGGCCGAAGGCCCGCGGCGCGCAGGAGGCCGGCGCCGGTAAGCCCGGTTACCGCCACAGCACACGGCACCGCGAGGATTCCTCGCGGTGCCGTGTGCGGGCCAGTCCCTGTATGGGGCTAGGCGGGGTCGGAGACCACCAGGGTTTCCGCGCCGGCCAGGCGTGCCTTGCCGGTTTCCAGCAGCGGCTCGACGACGGCGCGCAGGGCAGTCATCGAATCGTCCAGTTCCAGCAGCACCGGGTACTGGTACGCGATGAGCGCCAGCAGGTCCCGGACAGCGGCCTGGGCGTCCCCGGCGGACAGTTCCGGCTCGTGGCCGAGGAACACGTCGGACGGTTTGCCGGCCGTGCCCGCGGGGCCGTTGCCCTGGACGGCGTCGGGGCCGCCCACGTCCGGCCCGCCCTGGGCGTAGCTGACCGCGAACGCCTGCAGCCGGCCCTTTTTGCTGGCGGGAACCCCTTGGCCAAAGGCACTGGCCTTGGGGGCGCGCAGCACAATCGCGCCGTGGGCGCCGCTGAGATCGTCCAGGAACAACCGCTGCACGGTGGCGATGCTGAGTTCGCCGGGGCTGTCCCAGCCATGCACGGCCGTGTAGTACCGGCCCACGACGTCGCTGAGCTCCACCGACCCCGTGGCTAGGTCCTCGACCTGCTCGGAGGCGGCCGCCTCCGAGCCGTCACCGAAGACCGGGAGCTTGAGCGCCCCCGGCTCCACGACCACCAGCCGGGAACGCTGGATCGGGGCGAGGCCGGCGGCTTCGGCGAAGGCGGCACCGGGCGTGCCCGGTTCCACCTTGGTCCGGAGCCGGGACACTCCCGACGGCGACTGCGCGGCCTCGTGCCGCAGCATGGCCAGCAGCGTGGAGCCGATGCCGGTGCGGCGGTGGTCGCGGGCCACCTCGACGTACACCCAGAGGCGTTCCGGATGCAGCGAGGCCTCATGGACCACGCCGGCTGCGACGGGGATGGCGACGCCGTCGATGACATCTTCAGCCACGATGCAGCGGCGCCAGGGGGCGTTGACCGACGGTGCCAGGGTGCCGCGGAACTGCCGGGCCTGCTCGGTTTCCGGCCCGCCCCACATTTCCAGCAGCGCGAGGTCGTCGCCGTCGCGCCATTCGCGGTATGCGATGGCCATTCTCAGGCGCCGATCAGCCGTGCGGCCAGGTAGCCCTCCACCTTGTCCAGGGAGACGCGTTCCTGGCTCATGGTGTCGCGTTCGCGGATGGTGACGGCCTGGTCGTCGAGGGTGTCGAAGTCCACGGTGATGCAGAACGGTGTACCGATCTCGTCCTGGCGGCGGTAGCGGCGGCCGATCGCGCCGGCGTCGTCGAACTCGATGTTCCAGCTCTTGCGCAGCTGGGCGGCGAGGTCCTTGGCCTTCGGGGACAGGTCCTCGTTGCGGCTCAGCGGCAGCACGGCGGCCTTGACCGGGGCGAGGCGCGGATCGAGCTTGAGGACGGTGCGGACGTCCACGCCGCCCTTGGCATTGGGTGCCTCGTCCTCGGTGTAGGCGTCGATCATAAACGCCATGAAGGAGCGGGTGAGGCCGGCGGCGGGCTCGATCACGTACGGGGTGTAGCGCTCGTTGGTGGCCTGGTTGAAGTAGCTCAGGTCCTGGCCGGACGCCTTGGAGTGCGTGGAAAGATCGAAGTCGGTGCGGTTGGCGATGCCCTCGAGCTCGCCCCACTCGGAGCCCTGGAAGCCGAAGCGGTATTCGATGTCCGTGGTGCCCTTGGAATAGTGGCTGAGCTTCTCCAGCGGGTGCTCGAAGAAGCGCAGGTTCTCTTCCCGGATGCCGAGGCCCGTGTACCAGGCCATGCGTTCCTTCATCCAGTACTGGTGCCACTGCTCGTCCGTGCCGGGCTCGACGAAGAATTCCATCTCCATCTGCTCGAACTCGCGGGTGCGGAAGATGAAGTTGCCCGGCGTGATCTCGTTGCGGAAGGACTTGCCGATCTGGCCGATGCCGAACGGGGGCTTCCGGCGGGAGGTGGTGAGCACGTTGTTGAAGTTCACGAAGATGCCCTGGGCCGTTTCGGGGCGCAGGTAGTGCAGGCCCTCTTCGCTGGCCACGGGGCCGAGGTAGGTCTTGAGGAGGCCGGAGAACTCCTGGGGTTCGGTCCATTCGCCGCGGGTGCCGCAGTTGGCGCAGGCGATGTCCTTGAGTCCGTTCTCGGCCGGGCGGCCCTTCTTCTCCTCGTATTCCTCCTCGAGGTGGTCCGCGCGGTAGCGCTTGTGGCAGGACAGGCATTCCACCAGCGGGTCGGAGAAGACCTCGACGTGGCCGGACGCTTCCCAGACCTGGCGGGGCAGGATGACGGAGGAATCCAGGCCGACGACGTCTTCGCGGCCGCGGACCACGGACTGCCACCACTGGCGCTTGATGTTTTCCTTCAGTTCGGCGCCGAGGGGCCCGTAATCCCAGGCAGAGCGGGAGCCACCGTAGATTTCACCGGCCTGGAAGACGAATCCCCGTCGCTTGGCGAGGGAGATGATCTGGTCGAGTACGGATTTTGCTGCCATGGAAACTCCACTTTCTACAGGGCCGCTGGGTGCGGTCCGCGGTCTCAGCCCCGGAACCCCGGCTGGTTGCCGGACGGGGCACTACAAAAACGCACAACTTATCCCTAAAACAGCACACACTCAAACACGCGTTCCGGGAGGCGGACACAATGATGGCGGTGCAGGAAGCTGCGCCTCCTAGCCTACCGGCCTGCCGGGTTCCGGCGGGCGGCAGCGACCGGGGCCCGGCCCCGGGGTCCGAGTCACACAGGTCCGGTCACGCGGGTCCGGTCACAAAGGTCCGGTCACCGTTTCAGGGCGCCCTTCGGCCAGGGCAGGCTGGCCAGCACGATGGCGGCGAGCGTCAGCAGGGTCCCCAGCACCGTGGGCAACGCCACCACGGTGCCGGGCGCCGGGAAGGCGAGGTCCAGCCCGAGGGAACCCAGCAGCTGCCCGGCGATCATCCCGAGTCCCGTCACCAGGACGCCGAGACTGCGCACCAGCAGCGCGCCAACGCCGATAAAGACGCAGCCCATCGGCCCGCCAAGGTAGTACCACCATTCGCCCGGCAGCGGGTTGCCCGGTCCCGCGACGGCCACCTTGACCAGCCAGCCGGCCCACAGCAGGAGGGCTCCGGTGATGAAGTTCATCAAGGTGGCGGCAATTGGCGTGCCGTAGTGCACGGCGGCCGTGCCGTTCATGGCCTGCTGGAAACTCATCAGGAATCCGGCCAGCACGGGAAGGAGCACGGGAACCAGCAGCTCCCCCGGGCCCGGGCCGGCGCCGGTGAAGCGCGGCGAGACAGCCCAGGCGACGGCGGCCACGGTCAGGATGCTGCCCAGCACCCGGATGCCGGTGATGGACCGCTTGCCGGCGGGTCCGATGCCCATCCGGTCCACGAACAGGCCGCTGAGAGTCTGCCCGGTCACGGTCGCCACCGTAAAGAGGGCGACGCCCAGCAGGCCTACGGTGAATGATTGGGTGAAGACGAAGAACCCGCCGATGCAGCCGGCCAGGAGGTAGTAGCGGGGGAACCTGCGCTCCCGGACCGCCGGCAGGATCTGGGCCAGTCCCGCCCGGCCCTTCGGCAGCGCGAGCGACACAGCAACCATCACCGCCAGTCCCGTGGTGAAACTCACCACGGCGGCGGCGATCCCGTCCGCGAGCGCCGCCCCGAGGGCACCGTTGATCCTGCCCTGCACAGGCATCAGCAGCCCCGCCGCTACCGCGAGGGGCAGCCCGGCGATGAACGGAAGCCGGGGTGTGTGCGTCATAGCTGTTCCCTTACGTCAGGCATCATTGCTTGTATGAGCAACCCGGAAATTGAAGACATCTCCATCCGCGACGACATGATCCGGCTGGGTCAGTTGCTGAAGCTCGCCAGCCTCGTGGAGGACGGCGTCGAAGCGGCTGAGCTGATCAAGGCCGGGCTGGTCAAGGTCAACGGCGAGATTGACGAACGGCGCGGCCGCCAGCTCCGCCACGGCGACACCGTGACCGTGAACGGACAGACCGTGCGGATCAGCACCCCCGCTGGCGCCTAAGGACAGTGCTAAGGACGGCGCCTAAGCCAGGGTATGGTGCCGGGCGTTGGGCAGCCAGCGCCCCGCGTCGGGCAGTTATTTGGCCAGCACCACGTGGGTGAGGAACTCGGAGACGTGGCCGATCTCCTGCTGGTTAATCCCGTGCCACATGCCGGTGTAGAGCACCTTGGTGAGCTTCACGTGCTTGCGCACCCAGCCCATGGTGAACTCGATCTTGTCCGGTGTGATGACCGGGTCCTGCTGGTCGCGTCCCCAGAACACGGGCACCGTTCCATCGAGCTCGTTGTCGCGGAAGCTGGGGTCACCGCCGGCGTCGACGGCGAAGCCTGACAGCCCGACGACGGCGGCATAGTCCGCGGGCCGGCGCCGCAGCAGCGTGGTTGCCAGCGCCATCCCCATCGAAAAGCCCAGCAGCGTCACGGACGGATGGTTCGGACGGACCGTGTCCAGCCAGTCCTCCGCGTACGCGGCGGCGTCCTTGACCGCGTCGACGGAGTAGTCGATGGACGCGGTCAGCGGGAACCAGGTAAAACCGGCGCCGGACACCATCGGAGCGCGCAGCGAGGCCACCGCGAATTCCTGCGGCAGCAGCTCTGCCAGGCTGAGCAGGTCCTCTTCGTTGGCGCCGTAGCCGTGCAGGAACACCAGGAGCGGCTTGCCGGCGCGCTCCTCCTCGGGCTTGGACCACAGGACGACAGGGGCGGGGAAGGCAACGGCGGAAGTCATGGCACCATTCTTACAGTTACCCGGAGGTAACAACCTACGGTGGCGTAGGTTTGCCGGAACAGGGCACGATATAAAGGTGAGCGAAACCCAAGCCGCGGAGAATTTTCCGGAGAACCCCGTCCCCCACCCCTGGACCCGCTATGTGGCCATGGGAGACTCCTTCACGGAAGGCATCGGCGACCCCGAGCCGGCGAGCCCAGGCGGACACCGGGGCTGGGCGGACCGGGTGGCCGAGGAACTGAGCCGCGGCCACGAGGGCTTTGCCTATGCCAACCTGGCTGTGCGGGGCCGGCTCCTGCAGCAGATCGTGGACCAGCAGCTGGCACACTGCCTGTCCCTCCGTCCGGACCTGGTGACGCTGTCCGCCGGCGGGAACGACCTGATCCGTCCCGGCGGGGATCCGGATGCCCTGGCGGAAAAGCTGGACTCGGTGGTGCAGATCCTCAGCCTGGCCGGCGCCACGGTGGTGCTGTTCAACGGCCCGGACACCGGGTCCTCGGTGCTAAGCCGTGTGCGCAGCAAAGTGGCCATCTACAACGAGAACCTCCGCACCGTCGCAGCCCGGCACGACGCCATCATCGCGGACATGTGGTCCCTGCGGCAGCTGGGCGATCCCCAGATGTGGGACGCCGACCGCCTGCACTTCTCACCCCTGGGCCATCACACCATCGCGGCCATGGTGCTGGATTCGCTGAACGTCGAGCACACCCTGGAGCCCCTCTCCCCCAAGCCCCTGCCACAGCAAAGCTGGCGGCAGGCGCGCTCCGGCGACCTGGTCTGGGCCCGCGAGCACTTTGTGCCGTGGGTGGTCCGCCGGATCCGGCAACGGTCCTCCGGCGACGGCGTGACGGCCAAGCGGCCCCTTCCCGGGCCGGTCTTTGGCCCGGGAATGCCGCTCGGCTCGGGCGAGGGCCCGCCGGCCTCCGAGGAGCCGGTGCGTTCCTGACCGCTGCCCCGGGCACGCTGCGCGGAACGTGGGCGTTAAGCTGAAGAGACACTTCCTGAGAGGCCCGGTACCGTGAGCAACTTGTTCCTTTGGATCATCATCTTGTCATTCCTGATCCCCATCGCGATGCGCTACTACAAAAGGTCGGTGCGCGGGCGGGACCAGAACCAGGGCATGCCGGGCGGCTTCCCGGGCCAGGGCGGGCAGTTCCCCGGCGACCAGCCCGGCTACGGCGCCGGCCCCTACCCGGGCCCGCAGAACAAACAGCCGCGCGACGGCATGACCCAGCGGGACTACTTCGGGGCCTTTGGCCAGCTCGGCGCCCCGCGGCCTCCCGCCCCGCCAGCCAACCAGCAGTATCCGGGCCAGCCATACCAGTCCCCCGTCCCCTATGAGGACAGCCCGGGCTACCCCGGCAACCAGCCGCAGCCATTCCAGCAGCAGGCGCCGCAGCAGTTCGACGGCCAGCAGCCCGGCGGGCAGATGCCGTCGGGCCCCGCGGTACCGCCGCCGCCGTCGCCGTCGGCCCCGCAGGGCTACCGGGCACGCAGGCTCGCCGAACTGGACCAGAAGTACAGCGGGGGCGAGATCACCATGGAGGACTACATGGCCCAGCGCGACGAGATCATGAAGGGCTGACCTCCCAGACACAACAACGCGGGGTCACTCCCGGTCCATCCAGCAGGCGCTGATGGACCGGGAGTGACCCCGCGTTGCTTTTGGCGGGCGGGTGGTCAGTCGACCTGGGGGAAGCCGAGGTCGATCACCGAGGTGGACGGGTCCGGCCAGCGGGTGGTGACCACCTTGCCGCGGGTGTAGAAGCGGATGCTTTCCGGGCCGTACATGTGGGTGTCGCCGAAGAGCGAGTTCTTCCAGCCGCCAAAGGAGAAGGTCCCCACCGGAACCGGGATGGGCACGTTGACGCCCACCATGCCGGCCTCGACGTCGAATTCGAACTGCCGCGCGGCGCCGCCGTCGCGGGTGAAGATGGCCACGCCGTTCCCGAACTCGTTGTCGTTGACCAGCTGGACGGCGTCGGCGTAGGTCTCGACGCGGACCACGGACAGGACCGGGCCGAAGATTTCGTCGTCGTAGACCTTCATGCCGGGCTTGACGTGGTCCACCAGGCTGACGCCGATGAAGAAGCCGTTCGAGTCGAAGGCCTGGTCCCGGCCGTCCACCACCACGGTGGCGCCTTCCTGCGCCGCGCCGGCGACGTAGGAGGCCACCTTGTCGCGGTGTTCGGCCGTGATGAGCGGGCCCATCTGCGAGGCGGGGTCCGTGCCGGGGCCGATCTTGAGCGTGGCCATCCGGGTGGTGATGGCCTCGACCAGGTCATCGGCGATGTTCCCGACAGCCACCAGCACGCTGACTGCCATGCAGCGTTCCCCGGCGGAGCCGTAGGCTGCCGAGACGGCGGCGTCGGCGGCCATGTTCAGGTCCGCGTCCGGCAGGACCACCATGTGGTTCTTGGCCCCGCCGAGGGCCTGCACGCGCTTGCCGTGGTCGGCGGCGCGCTTGTAGATGGACTGGGCGATCGGCGTCGAACCGACGAAGCTGATGGCCTTGACGTGCGGGTGCTCCAGCAGGACATCCACGGCTTCCTTGTCACCGTGCACCACGTTGAGCACACCGGCGGGCAGCCCGGCCTCGGCGAACACCTGCGCAATGAAGTTCGCCGAGGACGGGTCCTTCTCGCTGGGCTTGAGCAGCACGGTGTTGCCGCAGGCCAGGGCGCTGCCGATCATCCACAGCGGCACCATGGCCGGGAAGTTGAACGGCGTGATGCAGGCAACCACGCCCACCGGCTGGCGGACGGAGTGGACATCGACGCCGCCGGCCACCTGCTCGGAGCGCTCACCTTTGAGCATGTGGGACAGGCCGGTGGCGAATTCGATGTTCTCCAGGCCGCGGGTGATCTCGCCCTCGGCGTCGGAGAGGACCTTGCCATGTTCGCTGGTCAGCAGGGCAGCCAGTTCGGGCCGGCGCTGCATCAGCAGTTCGCGGACCTTGAAGAAGATGTTGGTGCGCTTGGCGAGGCTGGTGGCGCGCCAGCCGGGGAGGGCGGCGCGGGCGGCGGCGATGGCCTCCTCGACACGGGCCGCGGAGGCCAGTGCCACCTCTTTTTCCTGTTCGCCGGTGGCCGGGTTGAACACCGGGCCATAGCGCTCGGCGTCGGACACCAGGGCGCCGTTGATGAAGTGCGGAATGCGTTCCATGGGAGTTCTCTTTCTCAGAAAGGGGGCTACTTGGCCGCGTCGAGGGAGCCGTCGACCAGCTTGACGATCGCGGAGCAGTCGATGCCGGACTGGCCGGAGTCGATCAGGCGCTGGAAAAGCTGCTGGACGTGCTCGCCGATTTCCAGCGGGGTGCCGGTGTCGCGGGCTGCGCTGATGGCCAGTCCAATGTCCTTGTTGGCCAGTTCGGTGGTGAAGGTCGGGGCGAAGTCGTTGTTGGAGGCCGCGGTGGGGACCACGCCGGCCACCGGGTACCACGTGCGCAGGGCCCAGCTGTCGCCGGAGGAGACGGACGCGATGTCCCAGAAGACCTGCTTGTCCAGCCCGAGCCGGTCGGCCAGGACGGCGCCTTCCGCGGTGGAGGCGAGGTTGATGAAGAGCATGAGGTTGTTGCAGATCTTGGCGGCCTGGCCCGTGGTGGCACCGCCGGTGGGGATGATGTTGGCGGCCATCGGCTTGATGTACTCGGTGGCCTCGGCCACGGCGCCGGCTTCGCCGCCGATCATGAAGGTCAAGGTGGCGGCCCTGGCGCCGCTCATGCCGCCGGAAACCGGGGCGTCGACGAAGCGGAAGCCGGCGGCAGCGGCGGCGTCGTGCAGGGCCTGGGCGGAGGCGATGTCGATCGTGGAGGAATCCACCAGCAGCGTGCGGGTGTCCGCGTGGGCCAGGACGCCGTCCTCGCCGAGGTAGACGGCGCGGGCGTGCTCGCCCTTGGGGAGCATGGTGAAGACGACGTCGGCGCCGTCGACGGCGTCGGCGATGCTCGCGGCGGGTTTGACGCCGCTTGCCTCCGCGGCGGCCACGGCCTCGGCGTTGAGGTCGAAGCCGCGGACGTCGTGGCCGGCCTTGGCGAGATTGACCGACATGGACCCGCCCATGTTCCCCAGTCCGATCCAAGCGATTACTGCCATGGCATAAGCTCCTTTGCTTTGCGTCGTTTTCCAGCGTCTTTGAGTGTCCAGCATCACACCCTGTTACAGTGCAATCAAGGCAAAAAATTACAGATGGTATGTGCATGGATGCACATTCCCGATTCCGAAGGAGTGCCGGTGGACCTGAGGCGGCTCCCGAGTCCTGACGATCTGCTGATCCTGCTGACGGTGGCCCGGCTGGGCAGGTTCAACGCCGTGGCGGAAACCCTCGGCACCACGCACACCACCATCTCCCGCCGGATCCTGGCCCTCGACAGGCAGCTGGGCGGGCGGACACTCGAGCGGAGCCCGCACGGCTGGGAACTGACGGACCTCGGCAACGAGGCGGTGGCGGCCGCAGAGGCCATCGAGGGAACCCTCGGCGCCCTCACCAGCAGCATCGCGCAGTCCGGCGACGCCCTCTCGGGCCTGGTCCGGATCAGCACCCCGGACGGCTTCGGCGCCGGCTTCGTCGCGCCCGCCCTTGTGCTTCTGCAGCGGGAGCACCCGCTGCTCAACGTTGAAATGCTCAGCGCCACCCGCAAGGTCAGCCAGAACCGTTCCGGAGTGGACCTGGAGGTGGTGGTGGGCAACCTGGACGTCAGCAACGCGCAGACCATCTTCCTGTCCAACTATTTCCTCCGGCTCTACGCGAGCCCGCAGTACGCCCGGGAGCACGGGCTGCCGGGAACGCTCGACGACGTCCGGCAGCACGGCTTTGTCTCGTACGTCGAGTCGGCGCTGCAGGTCGCCGAACTGGGCCACCGCTCCACCCAGCTTCCCGTTCCCCGGTCCAGTTTCCAGGCCACCAGCATCTTCGCCCAGCTCGAGGCCGTCCGTCGCGGGGCAGGGATCGGCCTGCTGCCCAACTTCCTGGTGGTGGGCGACCCCGCGTTCCTGCCGGTGCTGCCCGACGACTTCCAGCGGCAGCTGCCCATCTGGGCGGTGGCACGCGCTGAGTCGCTGCGCTCGGCCCCCGTCCAGGCCGTTCTTGCCGCCGTCCGCACCGAAATTGCCGCCCGCCAGGCCGTCCTGGCAGGCTGAGCCGTCCTGGCAGGCTGAGCCGTCCTGGCGGGCTGAGAGCCTCTGCCCGAACGGACGGGCGAGAGCCAAACGGCAACAGCCCGGGTCCCGCAGTGCGGGGCCCGGGCTGTTGCCGTTGCTGGTGGTGCTGCTTATCTGTTGCTTGCCTACTTTCTTGAGGCGGCGAGCAGGTCCGCGGTGCCCTGGGCATCGGCGGCATCAATGTCGCGCAGCGAGACGCCGCGGGTTTCCTTGAGGAAGTACACCGCCACCATAGTCACCAGGCAGGCGCCGAGCAGGTAGATGGCCACCGGCGTCGAGGACTTGAACTGGCTCAGCAGGGCCGTGGCGATGATCGGGGCCATCGAACCGGCCACGATCGAGGTGACCTGGTACCCCAGGGAGACGCCGGAGTAGCGCATCCGGGTGGGGAACATCTCGGCCATGATGGCCGGCTGGCCGGCGTACATCAGGGCGTGGAACAGCAGGCCGATGGTGATGGCGGCGAGGATGATGAAGTCGTTCTTGGTGTCCATCATCGGGAAGGCGAAGAAGCCCCAGGTACCGCCCAGGATGGCGCCGGCCATGTAGACCGGCTTGCGGCCGAAGCGGTCCGACATGCGGCCCACCATCGGCACCACTGCGAAGTGGATGGCGTGTGCCACGAGCAGCAGCAGCAGGATCCGGGAGGTGTCCGTCTGGACGATGACCTTCAGGTAGGTGATGGAGAACGTGACCACAAGGTAGTAGAGGATGTTCTCCGCGAAGCGCAGGCCCATGGCGGTGAAGACGCCACGCGGGTAGCGGCGGAACACTTCGGCGACGCCGTAGCCCTTCTTCTCTTCGGTAACTTCCTTCTGGGCCTCCAGGAAGATGGGGGCGTCGGTGACCTTGGTGCGGATGTAGTAGCCCACCAGGACGATCACGGCGGAGAGCCAGAAGGCCACGCGCCAGCCCCAGCTGAGGAAGTCAGCGGAGGACAGGGTGGCGGAGAGTGTGAACAGCACGCCGGTGGCGAGCAGGTTGCCCAGCGGAACGGCGGACTGCGGCCAGCTGGCCCAGAAGCCGCGGGACTTGCTGGGGCTGTGCTCGGCGACGAGGAGGACAGCGCCGCCCCATTCGCCGCCGACGGCGAAGCCCTGGGCGAAGCGCAGGAAGACCAGGAGGGCCGGAGCCCAGTAGCCGATCTGCTGGAAGGTGGGGAGGCAGCCCATCAGGAAGGTGGAGACGCCCACCAGGATGATGCTGAGCTGGAGCAGCTGCTTGCGGCCGAACTTGTCGCCGAAGTGGCCGAAGACAATGCCGCCGATGGGGCGTGCAACGAAGCCGACGGCGTAGGTCAGGAACGCGGCGATGATGCCGTCCAGTTCGGTGCCGGAGTTCGGGAAGAAGATCTTGCCGAAGACCAGGGTGGCGGCGGAGGCGTAGAGGAAGAATTCATACCACTCGACCACGGTGCCGGCCATGGAGGCCGTTACTACTTTTTTGAGGCCGGACGCTTTGACGTCTTCCTCTTCCGGACGCCTGGCGGCGGCGTTTTGCGTACTCATTTCGACTCCTTTGGCGTCTCCGTCGACGCCCTATGGAACTCTGGGCAATGGGATACCTGTGATTTGTGACACTGGGGCATCATTCCCAACGAGTATGGACGCTCACGCCCTGGGCCTCAACGGCCATTAGTGCAGAGCCCATCTGCAAAATTGCACACGTGCGCCCCGGCGGCACACGCCCGGCTAGCCGAAGAAGTGCTGCCTGAGCTGGCTGCTGAGCTGGCCGATCTCGGTCAGGAAGCCGTCGTGCCCGATCGGCGCCTCGATGGTGTGCACGGCCACCTCGCCCGGCAGCGCGTCGGCCAGCGCGCGGGTCTGCGCGGGAAAATACAGCCGGTCCGAGTCGACGGCGGCCAGCAGGAATTGCGCCGTCGCCGGGGCCAGTGCCTTCGCAAGGGGGCCGCGGCCGCGGGTGACGTCGTGGCTCATCAGGGCCTCGGTGATGGCAATGTAGCTGTTCGCATCGAAGCGGCGGACCAGCTTGTTGCCCTGGTGGTCGAGGTAGCTCTCCACCTGGTAGCGCCCGCGCCCGGCGAGGGAGCCGGCTTCCAGCGGGGCCTCCGCGCCCTGGGCCTTCCGGCCGAACCGTCCGTCCAGCTCCGCGGCGGAGCGGTAAGTGATATGCGCTATCCGCCGGGCCAGGGCCAGGCCCGCTTCCGGCTGCTGCCCGCCGTAGTAGTCCCCGCCGTTGAAGTTCGGGTCCTGCCGGATGGCCAGGGTCTGGGCCTGGGCGAAGGCAATCTGCTCGGCGGTGCTGCTGGCGCCCACCGAAAAAACGCCGCAGCGCCGCACCCGGTCCGGATAGCTGACGGCCCATTCGAGGGCCCGGGCCCCGCCCAGCGAGCCGCCCAGCACGGCGTGCCAGGCGCGGATTCCGAGGGCATCGGCGAGCCTGGCCTCGGCCGCCGTCGTGTCCCGCAGGGTGACCAGCGGGAACCGGGAGCCCCAGGGCCGGCCGTCCGGCGCCGCCGTCGACGGCCCGGTGGAGCCGTAGCAGCCGCCCAGAATGTTGATCGAGACGACGAAGTACTTGTCCGTGTCCACGGGGGCGCCGGGGCCGGCCAGCTGCTCCCACCAGCCCGGCTCCTCGCTGGCGCCGCGCGTGACGTGGGTATCCCCCGTCAGGGCGTGTTCGATCAGGACCGCGTTGGTGGCCTCCGGGTTGAGGGTTCCCCAGGTTTCGTAGGCCAGCGTGACGTCCGGCAGCCGGGCACCGGATTCAAGCTCCAGGTCGCCGATCCGGACGTACTGGACTGTGCCGTCCGGCGCCGCTGTGGCGGGGAGGGCGGTGGTGGTGCTGGCAGGGGCACCCTGGCGGGTGGCGGCAATCGTCATGTGTAGACCTAACTTCGCGCTTGCCCACCGTCAGCTGACCGGCAGGCCAGGTCTTCACCCGGGGCACCCCGCCGCAAATGGAGGGTTGCCGGCCAGCAAGCCGGGGCTGTCGCTGGCACTCATGACCTGCACTGAGTTTACGAAAGAGGGCGGCGATGTGGCGAAGATTGTGACTTCCATGTGACGGCTGCCCCCTCCCGGCCTAGGCGTCCTTGGCTGCCCGGAACCCGGCTTCGAGGTCGGCCAGGATGTCGTCGATGTGTTCCAGGCCGACGGAGAGCCGGACGAGGCCCGGGGTCACCCCGGCCACCGCCTGCTGTTCCGCCGAGAGCTGGCTGTGGGTGGTCGACGCCGGGTGGATGACCAGCGAGCGCACGTCGCCGATGTTCGCCACGTGGGAGTGCAGCTCCAGGGCATCGACGAAGCGTTTGCCTGCCTCCGCTCCCCCGGCGAGGTTGAAGGCCACGACGGCGCCGGTGCCCCGGGGGCCGTACTGGCGCCCGCGTTCGTACCAGGGGCTCGATGGCAGCCCCGCATAGGCGACCGATTCGACGTCGTCCCTGGCCTCGAGCCATTCAGCCACCCGGGTGGCGTTGGCGACGTGCCGTTCCATGCGCAGGCTCAGGGTCTCGATGCCCTGGGCGATCAGGAAGGCGTTGAACGGCGAGACCGCCGAGCCAAGGTCGCGCAGCAGCTGGACGCGGGCTTTGAGGATGAAGGAGAGGTTGGCGCCAAGGGCCCCGTCCGCGCCGAGGTCCCGGGCGTAGACCAGCCCGTTGTAGGTGGGGTCCGGGGTATTGAAGCCGGGGAACCGCTCCGGGTCCCTGCCGAAGTCGAAGTTGCCGGAGTCCACAATGACGCCCGCAATGGCGGCGCCGTGGCCGCCGAGGTACTTGGTGGCGGAGTGCACCACGATGTCCGCGCCCCACTCGATCGGCCGGATGAGGTACGGCGTGGAGAGGGTGTTGTCCACGATCAGCGGAACGCCGGCCCCGTGCGCCACCGCCGAGATGCCCCCGATGTCCAGCACGTCTTGGCGGGGGTTGGAGACCACCTCGCCGAAGAACAGCTTGGTGTTGGGCTGCACGGCGTCGCGCCACTGCGCCAGGTTGTCCGGGTCCTCGACGAAGGTTACGGAGATGCCGAACTTCTTCAGCGTGTGTGCCAGCAGGTTGTAGGTGCCGCCGTAGAGGCTGGGGCTGGCCACGATGTGGTCGCCGGCCTCGGCGATGTTCAGGATCGCGAAGGTCTCCGCGGCCTGCCCCGAGCTCAGCAGCAGCGCCGCGAGCCCGCCTTCCAGGCTGGCCACCCGCTGCTCGACGGCGTCCTGGGTGGGGTTGCCGATCCGCGTGTAGATGGGCGCCAGCTCGGCGAGGGCGAAGCGGTTGGCGGCGCTTTCGGCGCTGGGGAAGACGAACGACGTCGTCTGGTAAATCGGCAGCGACCGGGCGCCGGTGGCACTGTCCGGCTCCTGGCCGGCGTGGATCTGGCGGGTTTCGAAGGACCAGGCATTGGACATCGGGAAACTCCTTGGGGACTGGGCCCAGACCGGCCCGGGGCCCAGAGGCCGGGGTCAGTGCTGGTGCCGCGCTTGCCTACCGGCGGGCGCCGGAGGGCCAGGTCTTCACCCGGGGCACCCCACCGCGATACGAGGGTTGCCGGCCAGCAAGCCGGGGCTGTGTGCTGGCACTCATGACCTGAGCCCAGTCTAGGAACCGGTTCCGGGCTCTGGATAGCTTTATGACGAACATGAAGCGGGGCGGGCTGCGGGCCCCGCCGGACGCCTGGGTTTCCTGCAACGGCGCGGAAAAGTGCCCTCCGGAAGGCTTCTGAAAATGACATCCCATCTCGGTAAGGATGACCTAAGCTGAGAGCCGCATCACAAAGTGCCAAGATGAGGGCATGCGCATGGATCACGTCTCTTACGCCTGTGAACAAGATGGCCTCGCGGCCACCACTGAAAGAATTGCGTCCGCCCTCGGCGTTGAAGCCGTGAAGGGCGGAGTACACCCCCGTTTTGGGACCCGCAACATGATCATCCCGCTCGCGGGACACAAATACCTGGAGGTCGTGGAGGTCCTGAACCACCCGGCATCCGACAAGGCCCCCTTCGGCCAGGCCGTACGCGCCCGGTCCGAGGCAGGCGGCGGCTGGATGGGCTGGTGCGTCGAGGTGGACGACCTGGCCCCGTTCGAGGAGCGCCTGGGCCGCGCCGCCGTCAACGGCAACCGGAAGTTCCCGGACGGCCGCGAACTGGTCTGGAAGCAGATCGGCATCCTGGGGCTCATCGCCGATCCCCAGGTCCCGTACATGCTCAAGTGGGAGGGCGACCCGGAGCTCCACCCGTCCAAGGCCTACGAGAGCCAGGTCAAGATGTCCGCCCTCACCATTGCCGGCTCTGCCGAGCGCGTCACCGAATGGCTGGGTGTTCCGGTGGAAAAGCCGCTGGAGGATGTGGCCGTGAACTGGCTGGCTCCCCGCGGGACGCCCGGCATCCTCTCCGTCACGTTTGAGACGGCCTCCGGAGCCGTCACCATCTGACGCTCCACCGCCCCACACTTCGGCCGCCATCAGCGGGTGCCAACGTCGTCACCCACCGATGGCGGCCGAATTCTTTTAAGCCCCAACCGGGCCCGGTCCGGCCCGTTGCGGGGCTCAGCCGAGGCCGATGGCTTTGCCAAAGAGGCTGAAACCGACGAACGCCACAATGTCCAGCACCGCGTGGGCAATCACCAGCGGCATGAGCCTGCGGGTCCGGGTGTAGACGACGGCGAAAATGACGCCCATGATGGCGTTGCCGATGAACGGGCCAAAGCCCTGGTAGAGGTGGTAGCTGCCCCGCAGCATGGCGCTGGCGAAGATCGCCGCGGGCATGGCCCAGCCGAGTTTGCCCAGCCGGTCCAGGAGGTAGCCCACCACGATCACTTCCTCCACGATCCCGTGCCGGACCGCGGACAGGACCAGCACCGGCACCGTCCACCAGTAGGCGTCCAGCGCGCTGGGGATGATCGCCGTGGTGATGCCGAGCGCCCGGCCCGCCGCGTAGAGGCCCAGGGACGGGATGCCGATCAGCGCCGCCAGCCCGAAGCCCTGCAGCAGGTCCCGGCCGGGTCGGTCAAAGTTCAGGCCGAGCCGCTGGAAGGCCGTTCCGCCGTGGCTGCCTCCCCCGGCCAGGCCGGCCGGGCGGTGTTCGGTCAGGAAATAGATCACCAGGACGACGGGCACCAGGGCGAAGATGATGTCCAGCAGCTGGTAGGTGAGGTCGAAGTATTCGCGGCTGCTTTGTGAGCGGTTCAGCGTCGACGTGCCCTCGGCCAGCGGTGCCCGGGTCATCTTGTCCAGCAGCTGGACCACCGAATACACGGCGGATTGGCCCAAGGACAGGCCCAGGACAATCCACATTTCAATCCGCAGGCGGCGGCGGGAGGGAACCAGCATGTTCCCATCTTGCCCGCAGTTGCCGGTAGTTTCCTGAATCCGGGGCCGCCGCGCGGCCGGGCCCTATGCTTGGGTTTTATGAGTGCGCCCGGGAAAATCATCATGATCCGGCACGGCCAGTCCGCCGCCAACGCCGACACCTCGATCTACAACCGCGTACCTGATTACCGGATTCCGCTGACCGCCCTCGGGGTGGAGCAGGCCCGGGCCGCCGGCGAGGAGGTGCGGCGGCTGCTGGACGGCCGCCCGGTCTGCGTGTACGTCTCCCCCTACCTGCGCGCCTACCAGACCCTGGAGGCGCTGGACCTCGGGCCGTTGGTGGAGCGGGTGATCGAGGAACCGCGGCTGCGGGAGCAGGACTGGGCCAACTTCCAGATCGCCGGCGAGATCGAGGACCAGAAGGAACTCCGGAACGCCTACGGCCACTTCTTCTACCGCTTTCGCGAAGGCGAGTCCGGCTCCGATGTCTACGACCGGATCTCCTCCTTCATGGAAACCCTGTACCGGCACTGGTCCAAGCCCGGCTACGCCCCGAATGCGCTGTTTGTGACGCATGGGCTCACCATGCGGCTGTTCTGCATGCGCTGGTTCCACTGGTCGGTGGAGTACTTTGAGTCGCTGAACAACCCGGACAACGCCGAGGTGCGGACCCTGCTGCGGACCGGGCGCGGCAAGTACGAACTGGACAAGCCGTTCAGCCAGTGGGTGGACCGCCGGGTCGACGAGACCGTGCTGGACGCCCCGCCAATGTTCTTTTAGGCCCCTAGCCTCACCCGGACACCCGGGCGATCACCTGGCGGAACTTTCCGCCCGGGCCGCCCTGTTTAGGCGGTTCCTCGGCGCGGACGACGTCGACGTTCCCCAATGCCAGCCCGGCGAGAAAAGCGACCGACGTCATGCCCGCGCTTTTTGTGCTTCTTGACCACACCGTTGGGCGTCAGCCCCGCCCGTGCGACCCCTCCCCCCATTTGTTTTTACGGACCCGACGGCTGCACCGCTCCAGCCGACGACGCCGCCCGGAGGGCCTCTTTGGGTTTTTCGTGCCCCATTGCTGAAGCTTTGAGCACCCTTGGCCGTAAATTCTTGGCCTCGCTAACCGACGGCGCGAGCTCCCGGGCGGTCATCCAAGTACTGCGCGGCGCGTTCACTAAGGTTCGCGGCGCCGCTGATCACTTGCTCGCCGGCGTAGTGCATCGACCAGGAGATGGGGCGGCCCTTGAACAGCTCAACGTCACGCCATGCGTTGAGCTCGTATCCGGACGGTTCTGTCATCCCGTGGTTATGTCCCGCGGTCAGTGTCAATCTGCGCCGGCTTGGGTCCCTATCAGCCGAACCGGACAGTTTATGTCCGCTCCAATTGTCGTAACGATCAGCTCTAAGGCACTGCCGCTCGCTGGGTCAAACGGACCCACCGACGGTTGCACCTCGACTCAGTGTTTCCGATGGCCCTGCCGCCCGGTTCACCTGCCTGTTTCTAGAGACCTACCATGCACATCTATCTGGGTCAGGTAGCCGTTCCAAGCCCGATGCCAACCCCTGCCTGAGGAGTCGCGAAAGGTCAGTTCCACAGCCAGCCCAACGGACTTCGGGTCACCGTCCCACGACTTGAAGTCCGCAGTTTTAGCCAGACCGATTCGATCAGATCCGGATCTTGTGCGGCGGATGCCGTCACGCGTGTATTCGTAGACAACACTGTCCTCGTGCACCTGTGCGCGCAGATCGTTATCAACGGCTGCGGCAGCCGGCGCGAGAGCCATCTGGTCCCATGTGCAGACATCAAGCGAGGGCTCTGGAAGAGCGCCGTCGGGCTTGGCTGAAACTTTGCATCGGACGTCATAAACGGGCCCACCGTTGCCGTTCCGCACATAGACAAAAATATACGGTCGGTGAACTCGCAACCATGCTGACACGTTGGTCGCCTCCCGCTCCCTATCGGCTTGCTGGGCGAGCTTCAACTGAGCGTTAGAGTTGTCTCGCTCTGCCTCGGCCGCCCGTAGTTGCCCTTGTGCAGTCTCCCAAGTCTGCTTGGCGTAGACGGCGGCTGCTGCCGCGCCAGCGACGAGCAAGAAAGTGGCCAAAACTAGCCAGAACGTCCATTTCGCCGTCTCCCAGCCAGCATCGGCGGCGCGCTGAGCTTGTTCGTTAGCATCGATGAGCTGCAATAGCATCAAAGCAACAGGAGTCATGCCCCTACTACACCACAGTGGGAGTTCAAATCCCGCCTGGCCAGAAGGCCCTCCGAGTCGAGGTTGAGGTCCAGAAACAGTGGATCACGCCATCTCACCGACGCTGCGTGGACTCAAGCCCCGCTCGTGAGGCAACCAACGAGGAGCGCTCGGCACGGAAAGACGTGAGGGGGACTTCGATCTGGTAAAGTACGCCGTGATTTTCGTTGTCGTCATCGCTGGTGCTAAGGGCGGTCCGCCACGGCAGGAGCTCCTCCGGGTAGAACACGGACCAGCCACCCGCCCTGCTCGTGTTGTCTGCCCCGTAGCGTTGGGTGATTCCCGCCGAGGAGCCGTTGCGTAATGGATCGGCGTGCCGGTCGCTCGTGATGGTGGCCCGGTAAAAGTCGAAGAGCCCGGACGGCCTCGTCGGCTATACCTCCGCGGCGCTGACACCGACACCCCGCCCTGCGGGCGGGGAGGGGTAAGGCAACGGAAGCTCGGAAGTCCGATTCGCCGACAGCCGGCCACGGAATCGGGGAGGGTCGAAGGGATGCTTGCCCCACCGCAGCCGGACGACCGGACCTAAGGACCTAGGGATCTGGGGACCTTCTGGCTAGGCAAAGATTACGCTCCCACATGAAACACGGCGACGGTGCCGGGAGTCGGCTCAGTTCTGGACGCCTCTCGACTCGGCAAACCCGCAGGTCAGGGGCCACTTAGTGCCCAATTGCAGGCGTGTCTAAACAGATCGTCCACGGCCCTCGGTGATACTGGACAAGATTATTTCTTCATCGAAAATGGGGCCACATGATACCGATTAGAGCAAGTATTGAAGACATCGAGGCAGTTCTCGCCTACCTGAGCCGCCAAATCGGCTGGGTCTCGGTCGACAAGGCGAAGAAATCACTGGACGCCAAACTTCTGGACGACCGCAAAATCGGAGCCATGGCTTATCTCAAGATGATTGACCGAGATGGCACCAATGTGAAAGCGGCCGACAACGGCATGCGCTTCCAAGGCGGTGACCGCGTCGGCGCTCTCCGAGAGGGAATCCTTCACAGCGACCTGTATCGGCATACCGTCGACTGGATCCACTTCGGAACAAGGTCGGAAGTGACAGCTGTAGAAGTTGGCCAGTATTGGCAAGCGCAGCATCGAGATAGTGTCGGCGAAGTCACCGGAGAACGCCTGAAAGATGGCGCTGTCTTCTTCTTCCGGGTAGCCGAAGGAGCCAACCTCGGTTCCCTCAAAATCGGAAGGGGTGGCAAGGAAACTCGGTTCATGACGTCGCTGGACCAGGTTTCGGCCCTCCTTGATACTTCTGACGACCAGGACTCACAGGTAGAGACTGCCGTCGACACCGTTCCAGCAGCCGCCGACAAGGGGATCCCGTCCCCCTTCGGTGCGAGCGCGGCACCCAACACCACTCCTCCTGCGCCTCCGAGCGTCCAAGTGTCGGCCAGCCCGAATGTCCACGTCAACGTCGAAATTCATATCGCGGCTAACGCTACTGCTGACACCGTCAAGGAGATCTTCCGCAACATGGCCAGGTATGTCCTCGATAAGCATGTCGACGACTGAACAAGACTTCACCCGACGGATCACTGGCCTCCGCTCGCTACAGGAGGCATATGCGATCCCAGTCAGAGACCTTTCCCGGCAGAATCCCACTGAGGCACTGCACTCCCTACGTGAGACCACTCGTCAGAGTAGGCCCGAGTATCGGGAGTACCTTAACGAAGCGGTGGACTGCTACGAGAATCGTTGCTATCGCGGTGCCGTGCTCATGGTTTGGTCTGCCGTTATGGAACACCTCTACCAAACCATCGAGGCACAAGTCGGTGGTATCAAAACGGTTGAATCTGCGAACTCAGCCCGTTTCGGCAACGCACACAACTACAAGAAGATAAAAAAGCGGGACGACCTGCTGTACCTCACCGACAGCAACTTCTTTATGATCTGCGAAGACGCTGGCTTGTTCAACAGGAACGCCCGTCTACTGCTGTCCGAGAAGTTGGATCTCCGCAATCGCTGTGGCCACCCTACGAAGTATGTCGTTGCCCGTGAGGAGACGGTTATCTTCATTGAAAGTCTGATCAATAACGTAATCAACGGAGCAATGCTCAACTGGCCGCGGCCCGTGGGTAGTCACCAACCTAGTGCGGGTTCGGAACATACCTGATCCCTTCGGGTTGGATTGCGCCGGAGACCAGGATGTTGAGGCGGCTGGCAACGGCAGCGCTGAGGAACCGGGCTGCCTGCACGGTCAGCCTTTCCCAGCTCCACCAGGTGTTCGAGCCTGCTGGCCTTCACGACGAACTTGCGGACGTTGACGGCCCAGTGGCGCCGCGTCAAGTCCCGGTTGACGGCGTGAAAGCGTGACCCGGGCCTCACGGCGCCGGGCCAGGCCCTGCGGCCCCTGGCGCTGGGCGCGCAGCTGGTGCAGGGCGGAGCCCAGTTGCTCCAACAGCCTTTCCATTATGACCTCCTGGATGGACTGGCAGCCTCCCCCGGCCAAGGGTGCCTGGGCGGCCGGTGAGTCAGCGGGCGCGGACCCCTGCCCGCCATACGGCGTGGGTCAGCGGAATACCCGGCCGGTAGGCCAGGTGGGTGGCGGAGGGGGCGTTGAGCAGGTGCAGGTCCGCACGGTGCCCGACGGCGATCGAGCCGACTGCGCGTTCGCCGTCGACGTCGGCCCCGGACTCCCTGCCAAGGGCCAGCGCGCCGCCGTACGTCGCCGCGCGCACCGCCTCGTGGACGCTCAGCCGCATCTGGAGCACAGCGGTGGTGACGCAGAAGGCCATGGAACTGGTGTACGAGGTGCCGGGGTTGCAGTTGGAGGCCAGCGCCACCTGCACCCCGGCGTCGAGCAGTTCCCGCCCGGGGGCCAGCGGCTGGCGGGTGGACAGATCACAGGCCGGCAGGCACGTCGCCACCGTGCCGCGTTGACCAGTGCCGCGCCCTGCGGAGCCGTCCCAGCCGGACCACGTCCCCGCCAGCGCGTCGATATCCGCGGGCGCCAGATAGTTCACATGGTCCACGCTCGCGGCGCCGAACTCGACGGCGAGCCGCACGCCGGGCCCCTCGCCCAGCTGGTTGCCGTGCACACGCAGGCCCAGCCCCGCGTCCCGGCAGGCCTGGAGCACGCGGCGGGACTGCTCTTCGGTGAAGGCGCCCCGTTCGCAGAAGACGTCGGCCCAGCGCACAAACGGCCGGACGGCGGCGAGCATGGGGCCGCAGACCAGGTCCGTGTACTCCTCGGCGTCCATCCCGGCCGGGACCAGGTGGGCGCCGAGGTAGGTGGCCTCGTCCGCCACGGTGGAGGCGATCCGGGCACTGCGGGCCTCGTTCTCGACGTCCAGGCCGTACCCGGTCTTGGTCTCCAGGTACGTGGTGCCCTGCGAGACGGCCTCCGCCACCCGGCCCAAAGCGAGCCGGGTGAGGTCGAAGTCGCCGGTGGTCCGGGTTGCCCCCGTAGTCACCGCGATGCCGCCGGCGCTGTAGCTCTCCCCCGCCATCCGCGCCTCGAACTCGGCGGTGCGGTCGCCGGCGAAGATGAGGTGGGTGTGGGAATCCACCCAGCCGGGCAGCAGGGCGCGGCCGCCGGCGTCGACGGCCTCATCGGCGGCCGGCGCGTCCGCTGCCGGCCCCAGCCAGGAGATCCGCTCGCCCTCGACCACCACGGCCGCGTTTTTCAGGACGCGGTGGTCCGCGTCCTGGGTCATCAGTTCGGCAATGTTGGTGATGAGGGTGCTCATGGGTCCATTCTTCAGCGCCGGATGGACCAGCGCGTCGCCGCCAGCGCCTCCGCTGTCCGGGATGCCGGACCGTCCACCGTGGCGCCGGCGCCCTGCCCGGCGAGGATCAGCCCGGCGGCCAGTTCCGCGATCCCGGAGGACGTCTGGAAGCCGTAGCCACCCTGGCCGGCGAGCCAGAAGAATCCGGGGGCCTCGGCGTCGAACCCCACCACCGGAAGGCCGTCAGCGGCTTCCGTCCGCAGCCCGGTCCACGCCCGACGGATACTGCCGATCCCCATTGTGGTCAGGGCGTTGAGCCGGGCGATCAGGGCCTCGATGTCGCCCGGGTGGGGCTGGGCATCCTCGGGCCCGCTCGGGACGTGCTCCGAGGGCGAGATCAGGACCTGGGCGCCATCGGGCCGGAAGTAGAAGCTTTCATCCGCGGCGGCCACCATGGGGCAGCCGTGCGGGAGCGGATGCTCGACGTCGACAATCGCCGCGGTGCGGCGGTAGGGCTGGAGCTGTACCTTTTCGACGCCGCTGAGCACCGCGAACTCATCCGCCCAGGGGCCGGCGGCGTTGACCACGACGGCGGCCTGGAGGGCTTCCTGCCCGGCGCCGAGTTCCCAGCCGGAGCCGAGCCGCTGCGCCGAGTGGACCCGCGCGCCGGTGATGATGTCCACGCCGCCCTCCACCGCCCACTCCCGGTGGTCCTCCAGGAGCAGGGACGCGTTGCAGGCGAAGGAACCGGAGTCGAGGCCGGCGGCGGAGAAGGACTCCGGTTTCAGCGCCGGGCAGATCTTCAGGGCTTCGGCATGGCTGATGGGCTGCATAAAGCCGCTGGCCTGCTGCCGGACACCTTCCTCGTCGCCGATCAGCATAAACCGGCGCGGCGAGAGCACGGGTTCAGGGCGGGTGCCCTCGCGGATGCCGATGAGTTCCAGCGTGCGCATGGTCAGTTCCTGGACCACCGGCGGGCCGTAGCTGGGAATGAGCTGCCGGGCCGAGCGGGCCGAGGTGTGGTACCCCAGCGACTGCTCGGCCTCGACCAGGGCCACGCTGCACTTGCCGGCGAGGGCCGAGGCGAGGGACAGGCCGGCAATCCCGCCGCCCACGATCACAACATCGTAATTAGCTGACATGCCTCCATCCTTGCACCCGACCGGAGGTCACGTCAGCACTTTCCGCACCGGAGACCGCAGAGTCCTACGAGGCGGCGGCAACCGCCTCGCGGCTGCTCACGAAGGCCCGCACGCAGGCCTCCACATCCTCGGCGCTGTGCGCGGCCGACAGCTGGACGCGAATCCGGGCGGCGCCCTTGGGCACCACCGGGTAGCTGAACGCCGTCACGAAGACGCCGTGATGCAGCATGGCATCCGCCACCTTGGCGGCCATCACGGCATCGCCGAACATCACCGGGACGATCGCGTGCTCGCCGGGGAGCAGCGTAAAGCCCTCCTCCGTCATGCGGGACCGGAAGAGCTCCGCGTTGGCGAACAGCTTGGCGCGCAGTTCGCCGGAGCTCTCCACGAGGTCCAGGGCCGTGAGCGTGGCCGCGACGATGGCCGGGGCCAGCGAGTTGGAGAACAGGTACGGGCGGGCTTTCTGCCGGAGCATGGCGATGACCTCGCGGCGGCCGGAGACGTAGCCGCCGGAGGCGCCGCCCAGGGCCTTGCCGAAGGTACCGGTGTAGATGTCCACCCGGTCCGCGACGCCGGCGTGTTCCGGGGTGCCGGCGCCGGTGGCACCCATGAATCCGACGGCGTGGGAGTCGTCCACCATCACCATGGCGCCGTACTTTTCGGCGAGGTCGCAGATGGCCTCCAGCGGGGCCAGGAAGCCGTCCATGGAGAACACACCGTCGGTGACGATGATCTTGCGGCGGGCCGGGTTCTCGCGCGTGGTGGCCTCGATCAGCTTGGACTCAAGGTCCGCCATGTCCTGGTTGGCGTAGCGGAAGCGCTGGGCCTTGCACAGCCGGATGCCGTCGATGATCGAGGCGTGGTTCAGCGCATCGGAGATGACCGCGTCCTCCGGGCCGAAGAGCGACTCGAACACGCCGCCGTTGGCGTCGAAGCAGCTGGAGAAGAGGATGGTGTCCTCGGTGCCGAGGAACTTCGAGACGCGTTCCTCGAGGGCCAGGTGCAGGTCCTGGGTGCCGCAGATGAAGCGGACGCTGGCCATGCCGAAGCCCCGGTCGTCCATGGCGGCCTTGGCGGCGGCGATAATCTCCGGATGGTCCGCGAGGCCCAGGTAGTTGTTGGCGCAGAAGTTCAGCACGTCCGCGCTGGACTCGCCGATCTGGCCGGCCTTGATGTGGTTGGCCTGCGGGGAGTCGATGTGCCGCTCGGTCTTGTAGAGTCCGGCGCTGCGGATCTCGTCCAGTTCGCGCTGCAGCTGGTCCTTGATGGCTGAATACATGTCGGTGTGCTCCTGGGCTGGGTGGGTCGGTGGGCCGGTGGCGGGTTAGAAGCAGGTCCAGTCGAGGACCACTTTGCCGCCCACACCGGCGCGGGCGATCTCGAAGCCCTTGTCCCAGTCGGTGGCGGGCAGGGTGTCGGTCACGACGGCGGAGATGCTGGCGTGCAGTGCGGGGTTGGAGGACAGCATGGCGCTCATGGCGTACCAGGTCTCGAACATTTCGCGGCCGTAAATGCCCTTCATGGTGAGCATGTGGGTGACCACCTTGCCCCAGTCGATGTCGATGGACTGGCTGGGCAGTCCCAGCATCGCGATCCGGCCGCCGTGGTTCATGTTGTCGATCATCTCAGGCAGGGCGGTGGGGTGTCCCGACATTTCCATGCCGATATCGAACCCCTCGCGCATGCCCAGTTCACGCTGGGCGTCCTTGACGCGCATTTTCGAGACGTCGATGGCGAGGTCGACGCCGAGCGCGCGGGCCAGTTCCAGCCGCGGGGCGGAGACATCCGTGATGGCGATCTTGCGGGCCCCGGCGTGGCGGGCGACGGCGATCGCCATCAGGCCGATGGGCCCGGCGCCAGTGATCAGCACGTCCTCGCCGACGAGCGGGAAGCTGAGCGCGGTGTGGACGGCGTTGCCGAAGGGGTCGAAGATGGCGCCGAGTTCCGGCGTCACCGACGGGTCGGTGTGGACCCAGACGTTGGTTTCGGGGATCACCACATACTCGGCGAAGGCGCCGTCACGCTGGACACCGACGCTGACGGTGTTGATGCACATCTGCCGGCGGCCGGCGCGGCAGTTGCGGCAGATGCCGCAGACAATGTGGCCCTCGCCGGAGACCCTGTCTCCGACTTTGACGTCCAGGACGTCCTCGCCCACCTCCACCACTTCGCCATAGAACTCGTGACCGGCGATCAGCGGGGCGTTGATGATGCCCTGCGCCCAGGCGTCCCACGACTGGATGTGCAGGTCCGTGCCGCAGATGCCCGTCGTCATGACCCGGATCTTGACGTCTCCGGCGCCGGTCTCGGGCTCCGGGCGGTCAACGAGTTCAAATCCTGCGTGGGCGCCGGCCTTGTAGAGAGCCTTCATGGGCGTTCCTAACTGTGCTCTGTGGGACAACTCACCCCATTCAAGCCCGCGCAAAGCGTTAGCACAACCGGATTTTTCTCAATCGACGATTTAGTTATAGCTTGCGCATAGACTGGGCGGCATGGAAATCCACCAGCTGGAGATGCTCCGCGAACTGGGGGCGCTCGGCAGCGTCAAGGCGGTCGCCGAGACCCTGGAGGTCACGCCGTCGGCCGTGTCGCAGCAGCTCGCCGCGCTGCAGAAGTCCGTTGAGGTCCCGCTGACCCGCAAGGAGGGCCGCAACCTGGTCCTGACCGAGGCCGGCCAGGTGCTCGCGGATGCCGGGGCCGCCGTCGTGTCCGCCATGGCGGACGCCCGCACGGCGATCGGCGCCTACCACGGTTCCCCGGTGGCGCCGGTGACGTTGAGCGGCTTCCACAGCGCGGGCCAGGCCCTGTTCGCGCCACTGGCCCGGCTGCTGGCCGGTCCCGGGCAGCCGCGGATCCTGCTCTCCGACGAGGACGTGGCCCAGCAGGACTTCCCGGCACTGACGGCCCGGTATGACCTGGTGCTGGCGCACCGGATGGACCACAGCCCGCGCTGGCCGGAGGAACGGGTCGCGGTGATCCCGCTCGCGCACGAGCCGCTGGACGTCGCGCTGCCTGCCGGGCACCGGCTGGCGGGCCAGCGGGCGGTGACGGCGGACGACGTCGTCGGCGAACCCTGGGTGACCAGCCGCGCCGGGTACTCCCCCGCGGACGTGCTCTCCGCTGTCGCCGCGGTGTCCAGCCGGGAGCTGAACATCGTGCACCGGATCAACGACTACTCCACGGTGGCCGCGCTGGTGGCGACCGGCAGCGTGATCGGGCTGCTGCCGCGGCACACCGCGCAGCCGGTGCTGAATCCGGACATTGTGCTGCGGCCACTCGAGGGCATCAGCACCCGGCGCCGGATCGACATCCTGGCCCGGCCGGAGAACCTTAAACGCAGATCGGTCATGATGGTCTGCGAGGCGCTGCAGACCATCATGACCGATTTGGTGGGCGGCTAGGGTCAGCCTTCGACGCCGAGGCGCTCCAGGATCAGTTCCTTGACGCGGCCGGCGTCGGCCTGCCCGCGGGTGGCCTTCATGACGCCGCCGACGATCGCGCCGATCGCCTGGACCTTGCCCGCGCGGATCTTGTCCGCGACGCCGGGCTGCGCGGCGAGGACCGCGTCGATGGCTTCGAGCAGCGGGCCGTCGTCGGAGACCACGGCGAGGCCGCGCTTCTCCACGATCTCCGCCGGGGTGCCCTCGCCGGCGAGCACGCCGTCCAGGACCTCGGAGGCCATCTTGTTGTTGATCTTGCCGTCCTCCACCATCTTGTTCAGCTCCACGATGGTGGCCGGGGCGACGCCCAGCTGGCCGGGATCGACGTCGGCGTTCTTGGCACGGCCCACGATCTCGCCCATCCCCACTTGCGGGCCACGGTGGCGGTGGCTCCGGCGGCGATGGTTTCCTCGATCTCGTCCAGAACGCCGGCGTTGACGACGTCGCGGAACTCCAGGTCGGAGTAGCCCCAGTCGGCCTGGAGGCGCTTGCGGCGCGCGGCCGGCGGCTCGGGCAGGGTGGCGCGGAGCTCCTCGACCCACTCGCGGGAGGCGACGACCGGCACCAGGTCCGGTTCCGGGAAGTAGCGGTAGTCGTCGGCGTCGGATTTGGGCCGGCCCGACGTCGTGGAGCGGGTGTCCTCGTGCCAGTGGCGGGTTTCCTGGATCACCGGCTCGCCGGAGTCCAGCACGGCGGCGTGCCGCTGGATTTCGTAGCGGACGGCGTGCTCGACGGCGCGCAGCGAGTTGACGTTCTTCGTCTCGGAGCGGATGCCGAAGCGTTCGCGGCCGTGCGGGCGGAGCGAGACGTTGGCGTCGCAGCGCACGTTGCCGCGTTCCATCCTCGCGTCCGAGACGCCGAGGTTCTTCACGATTTCGCGCACCGCGGCCACGTAGGCCTTGGCCAGTTCGGGGGCGCGGCTGCCGGCGCCCTCAATCGGCTTGGTGACGATCTCGACCAGCGGCACGCCGGAGCGGTTGTAGTCCACCAGAGAGTAGTCAGCGCCCTGGATGCGGCCAGCGGCGCCGCCCATGTGGGTCAGCTTGCCGGCATCCTCCTCCATGTGCGCCCGTTCGATCTCGACGCGGAACACGGTGCCGTCGGCGAGCTCGATGTCGAGGTACCCGTCGTACGCGATGGGCTCGTCGTACTGCGAGGTCTGGAAGTTTTTCGGGGTGTCCGGGTAGAAGTAGTTCTTCCGGGCGAAGCGGCAGGTCTCGGCGATCTTGCAGTTGAGCGCCAGGCCGATCTTGATCGAGGACTCGATCGCGGTCTTGTTCACCACGGGCAGGACGCCGGGAAGCCCCAAGTCCACCTCGTTGACGTTGGTGTTGGGCTCGTCGCCGAACACGTTGGGTGCGGAGGAGAACATCTTGGTCTTGGTGTTGAGCTCCACGTGAACCTCGAAGCCCAGGACGGGATCGTACTTCTCCATCGCCTCTTCGAAGCTGAGGGTTGCGTCAGACATTAGTGGGAACCTCCGTGGCTCAGGGCGGCGCCAGCCGCAGAAGAAGCAGGCGCAGAAGAAGCAGCCGTCAGGGATGGGGCCTTCGCGAGCAGCGGGCCGCCCCACTGCGCCTCGAGCAGGGATTCGAGCACCGCGCCGACGCGGTACAGCCGCGCGTCCTGGCGGGCCGGGGCCAGCAGCTGGACGCCGACCGGCAGCCCGTCCTCGTCGGCCAGTCCGCCGGGCAGGGACAGCCCCGGGACGCCGGCCATGTTGGCGGGGATGGTGGCGACGTCGTTGAGGTACATCGCCAGCGGGTCGTTGAGCTTCTCGCCGAGCTTGAACGCCGTGGTGGGCGCCGTCGGAGAGATCAGCACGTCGGCCTTGGCGAACGCGGCGTCGAAGTCGCGCTGGATCAGCGTGCGCACCTTCTGGGCCGAGCCGTAGTAGGCGTCGTAGTAGCCGGCGCTCAGCGCGTAGGTGCCCAGAATGATGCGGCGCTTGACCTCGTCACCGAAGCCGGCGGCGCGGGTGGCACCCATGACGCGTTCAATCGTCATCGGGCCCTCTTCCGGCAGGACCCGCAGGCCGAACCGGACGCCGTCGAACTTGGCGAGGTTGGAGGAGGCCTCCGACGGCATGATCAGGTAGTAGGCGCCCAGGGCGTACTTGAAGTTGGGGCAGGAGACCTCGACGATTTCCGCGCCGGCTTCCTTGAGCAGCTCCAGGGATTCGTTGAAGCGCTTCTCGACGCCGGCCTGGTAGCCCTCACCGTGGAGTTCCTTGATGATGCCGATCTTCATGCCGCGCACGTTGCCCACCGATGCGGCGGCCACGAGGTCCTCCAGCGGGTCCGGCAGCGAGGTCGAGTCGTGCGGATCGTGCCCGCCGATGACCTGGTGCAGCAGGGCGGAGTCCAGCACGGTCCGGGACACCGGGCCGATCTGGTCCAGCGAGGACGCCATGGCGATCGCGCCGTAGCGGGACACACCGCCGTAAGTGGGCTTCACGCCGACGGTGCCGGTGACGGCGCCGGGCTGGCGGATGGAGCCGCCGGTGTCGGTGCCGAGGGCCAGCGGGGCTTCGAAGGCCGCGACGGCGGCGGCGGAACCTCCGCCGGAGCCGCCGGGGATGCGGTCCAGGTCCCAGGGGTTGTGGGTGGGGCCGAAGGCGGAGTGCTCGGTGGAGGAGCCCATCGCGAATTCGTCCAGGTTGGTTTTGCCCAGGATCGGCATCTTGGCCGCGCGAAGGCGCTTGACCACGGTGGCGTCGTAGGGGCTGTGCCAGCCTTCGAGGATCTTCGAGCCGGCCGTGGTGGGCTGGCCGACGGTGACGATCAGGTCCTTGACGGCGATCGGCACACCGGCGAGGGCGTGGAGTTCTTCGGCCGCGGCGCCGCCGGCGGCGCGGATCGCGTCCACCTCGGCGGCGACGGCCAGCGCCTCGTCCGTGTTGACGTGCAGGAAGGCGTGGACCTTGCCGTCGACGGCGGCAATGCGGTCCAGGTGGGCCTGGGTGACCTCGACGGCGGACACCTCGCCGGCGGCGAGCTTGGCGGCGAGCGTTGCGGCGGAGGAGCGGATCAGTTCGTTGTTCTCAGTCATGGTCTTAGTCCTCATCCAGGATTGCCGGGACCTTGAAGCGGCCTTCGTAGGCGTCGGGGGCGCCGGAGAGGGATTGCTCGGCGGTGAACGTGTGGCCCACCACGTCCTCGCGGAACACGTTGGTCAGCGGAATCGGGTGCGAGGTGGCCGGGACGTCGTCACCGGCGGCTTCACTCACGGATTTCACGGAATCGACGATGACGGCGAGTTCGCCGGCCATCCTGTCGAGCTCTTCAGCACTCATCTCGATGTGCGCGAGACGCGCGAGATGCGCGACGTCGTCGCGGTTGATCGCAGCCATGGATCTCCCCTGCAAGGTACGGATTATTTTCCGTCCCAGTCTACGTGGGTTGAGCTGCTGTTACTTTCCGACGCCGGGCCAAACAACGCGGGGTCAGCTACGGCCCATCCGGAGGTCCCGAATGGGCCGTAGGTGACCCCGCGTTGCTTGTTGGTTTGGTTAGCCGATGCCGATGGCTCCGGTGAGGACTCCTACTCCGAGCATCACCAGGGAGATGACGGCGGTGCGCCAGAGGACCTTCTTGTGGTGGTCGCCCAGGTCCACCTTGGCCAGGGAGACCAGGAGGAGGATGGCCGGGACCAGCGGGCTCTGCAGGTGGAACGGCTGGCCGGTGATGGAGGCCCGGGCCATGTCGGCTGCGCCGACGCCGTAGTGGCCGGCCGTCTCGCTGAGCACCGGCAGGACGCCGAAGTAGAACGCGTCGTTGCTCATGAAGAACGTCATCGGGATGCTGAGGACGCCGGTGATGACGGCCATGAAGGGGCCCATGTCGGCGGGGATGATCGCGACGAGCCATTCGGACATGGCCTTGACCATGCCGGTGCCGTTGAGGACGCCGGTGAGGACGGCCGCGGCCATGACCATGCTGACGACGGCGACGATCGAGGGTGCGTGGGCGATCAGCTGGGCGGCCTGGTCCTTGACCTTCGGGAAGTTGACCAGCAGCGCGATGGCGGAGCCGACCATAAAGACGAAGGGCAGCGGGATGATGTTGGCGACCAGCGTGACCATGACTGCCACCGTCAGGCCCAGGTTGAACCAGAACAGCTTCGGCCGCAGGGTGGCGCGGTTGGGGTCCAGTGCGGTGTCTGCCATGGCGGAATCGCGGTCGTCCACGAGGGTTTCGGTGCGATCCAGGACCGCGACGCCGGCGCCGCCGGTGCCGGGCTTGCCTGCGGTGCGGGTGGAACCGCCGTTGCCGGAACCGGCCGCCGTGCCGCCGTCGCCGTCAACCAGGGACTCGGCAGAATCCGGGACGCTCCAGATTTCCGGGGCGACGGCGCGGAGGCGGTTGCGCTCCTGCAGGCCGAGCAGCCAGGAGAAGGCGAAGACCACAACGAGGCCGGCAATCAGCGACGGGATCATGGGGACGAAGACGTCGTTGACGTCGAGGTTCAGTGCGGTGGCGGCACGGGCCGTGGGTCCGCCCCAGGGCAGGATGTTCATGGTGCCGTTGGCCAGGCCGGCCACGCAGGTCAGCACCACGGGGCTCATCTTGAGGCGCAGGTACACGGGGAGCATGGCCGCGGTGGTGAGGATGAAGGTGGTGGAGCCGTCGCCGTCGAGGGACACGGCCGCAGCGAGGATGGCCGTGCCGAGGACCACCTTGGCGGGGTCGTTGCCGAGCTTGCGCAGGATGAACCGGACCAGCGGGTCGAAGAGCCCGACGTCGATCATGAGGCCGAAGTAGATGATGGCGAACATCAGCAGCGCCGCGGTGGACGTCATCGACTTCATGGAGTCCATCACCATGGGGCCGATGCCGAGGCCTGCGCCGGCGAAAAGCCCAAAGACGGTGGGGACGATGATGAGCGCCAGCACGGGCGTCAGTTTCTTCGTCATGATCAGCACCATGAACACCGCGATCATGGCGAATCCTAGTAATACCAGCACGGCCGGCTCCTTCTTCATTGAAAGGCACCACCCCGGTGTGATGCGCACTACAGACGTTAGAGTGGCGCACGTCACGGCTGGGTCTTTGCCTCATTTGATTGGCATACTGCTTGTTGGACGCATTTTGCGCATTCTGCTCACATTTGAAGGAGGGCCACCGTGGCCAGCGTGACCGGCAGGGCTTTGACCGGGCGCCCTCCCCTGCGCTTTTCCACCCAGACCCTGCTGCTCCAGCTGGCGGTGGTGGCGCTGGTGGTGCTCCTGACCAGCGCCGTCCATGCCTGGCTCACCTACGACCGGCTGGGCCGCGAGGCGGAGAACCAGGCCCTCACGCTGGCCCGGACCGTGGCGTCGGACCCGGACGTGCGGGCGCAGGTCCAGCAGATCAGCGCCCTGCCCGGAACACCTCCGGCCGCCGAACTGCTGGCCGGGCCCCTGATGGCCGCCGCCGAGGGCGCCCGCACCCGCACCGGGGCCCTCTTTGTGGTCATCACCGACGAGACCGGCCTGCGTTTGGCCCACCCCGACGCCGAACGGCTCGGCGAGCGGGTCAGCACGGACCCGTCCGAGGCCCTGGCCGGCAGGGAAGTCACCACCCGGAACACCGGAACGCTCGGCCCCTCGGCCGGTGCCAAGGTCCCGGTGTTCGCCCCGGACTCCGGGACAGTGGTGGGCGAGGTCAGCGTGGGCTACTCCACCGAGACCATCGGCCAAAGCCTGGCCCGGGACGTCGTCCCGATTGTCCTGACCGCCGCCGGGGCTTTGCTCGTGGGGCTCTTGGCCTCGTTCCTGCTCCGGCGCCGGCTGCAGCGGCTCACCCTGGGCCTGGAGCCGGAGGAAATCAGCACCCTGGTCCACGACCAGGTGGCGGTCCTGCAGGGCGTTGACGACGGCGTGATCGGCGTCGCCGCGGACGGCCGGATCAGTGTTTTCAATGCCGCGGCGCAACGCCTCCTGGACCAGCCCGATCTCACCGGAACGCCGTGGGCCGGGGCGCCGGTGCCGGAGGCGCTGCATGCTCTGACGCGGGCGGACGCCGCGGAGGGCGACGCGGTGGAGCTGGTGGCCGGGGGCCGGGTGCTGGTGGCCAGCGCGCGCAAGGCCCTGCACGGCCGCGAGGACCTGGGCTGGGTGGTGATGCTGCGGGACCGGACCGAGCTCCAGCAGCTGACCCGCCAGCTCGATGCCGTGGGCACCATGTCCACCGCGCTCCGGGCGCAGCGGCACGAGTTCGCGAACCAGCTGCACACCATCGCGGGGTTCATGAGCATCGGCCAGCACCAGCAGGCCCGCGACTACCTGGCACGGCTGGCCGCCACCGGGCCGCTGAAGTTCCCGGTGGACCAGGCCGAACTGCTGCAGGACCCGTACCTGCAGGCCTTCCTCGGTGCCAAGGGCGTGGAAGCGGACGAACGCGGGGTGATCCTGCGGCTCGGCCCGGAAACCCTGGTCCGCGGCCAGGTCACCGAGCCGCAGGAGGTCACCACGGTCCTCGGCAACCTGATCGACAACGCCGTGAACGCCGCCGTCGCGGGTTCGGCGCCGGAGCGCTGGGTTGAGGTGGAGGTGCTCGACGCGCCCGGCACGGGGACCGACGGCGGCACGCTCCATATCGTCGTCGGGGATTCCGGGGACGGGCTTCCGGCATCCGGACCGGACGGGACTGGACCGGACGGGGTTGGACCTGAGGCGGCCGAAGCGGTGTTCACGGAAGGATTCACCACCTCGGAACGGCCGGCCCGCGCCGGGGCCGGGCACGGCCTGGGGCTGGCGCTGGCCCGGCAGCTGGCGCGCCGCCGCGGCGGGGACGTGCGGGTGCTGGACCCGGGCTCCCCCGGCGGGCCGGGAGCGGTGTTTATGGCCACCCTCCCGGGGACCACGGCGCCCACCGAGAAGAAACCCAGTGAAAGGGACAACGATGCCTGAGGACTTCAGGGTGCTGATTGTGGACGACGATTTCCACGTCGCCAAGCTGCATGCGGCCTATGTGGATTCGGTGGCGGGATTCCTGGCGCTCCCGCCGGCCGGATCGGCGTCGCAGGCGCTCCAGGCCATCCACAGCCTCCGCCCGGACCTGGTGCTGCTCGATGTGTACCTGCCGGATGCGTCCGGCCTGGATCTGCTGCACCAGCTGGACGTGGACACCATCATCCTCAGCGCCGCCTCGGACACCGCCTCGCTCCGGCTCGCGTTCCGGCGCGGAGCCCTGGGGTACCTGCTGAAGCCGTTCACGGCGGAATCGCTCTCCCAGCAGCTGCGCTCCTACGCACGGTACCGGCGGATCCTGGCCCAACCCGGGAACGTCGCCCAGGAGACGGTGGAGCGGGCCAAGCGCGCGCTCATCCCGGGGGACGTCATTGCCTCGGCCAAGCCCCGGTCCGCCACGGAGGCCGCCGTGCTGGAATCGCTGGAACCGGGCGAGCAGTATTCCGCAGCCGAGGTGGCCACCCGGGTGGGCGTTTCCCGGGCCACCGCCCAGCGGTACCTGTCCGCGCTGGCGGACGACGGCGCCGTCGACATCCAGCTGCGCTACGGCACCACCGGGCGGCCCGAGCACCGCTACGGGCTGCCCCCGGCAGCCGGCATCTGACCCCCGCCCAGAAAAGCAACGCGGGGTCACCTACGGTCCATCCGGAGGCCCCGGACCGGCCGTAAGTGACCCCGCGTTGGAGTCAGCTGGCGCTTTTCTGGGCGACCAGTTCGATCTCGACCAGCATCTTGGGGTCAAGGAACGGGAGCACGTGGACCAGTGCCAGGGTGGGGCGGATCTCGCCGAAGACTTCGCCGTGGGCGCGTCCGGCTTCCTCCCACTGGCTGATGTCCGTCAGGTACAGCTTGGACTGGACGACGTCGGCGTAATCGAAACCGGCGTCGGCCAGGACTTTGCCCAGTTTGTCGAGGATGTAGCGGGTCTGGGTGTAGAAGTCCTCGCCCACCACGCCGTCTTCGCCGCTGGCGGCGGTGGCGGAAATGTAGAGGGTGTTGTCCACCTGGACCGCTCTGGAGTAGCCGACCTTCTGTTCCCAGACGGAACCGGTGCCGAATGTCTTGCGCATGGAAGTGCCTTTCGCAGTGTGGCGGAGAGTCGGCACCACTCTAGGGCGGCGGGACCCCGACGGCGGCAAACCGGCGGAAATGTGTCGGCTACGGGCGTGGCTGGTCCGCCGCCGCCGTCGTCTCACTGTGGTGTCGGCGTGCAGGGGGCACATTGGCGCGGACACGCCGTGAACTAAGGCGCCGTCGTCGAATACTGCTCCCAAAGTGCCCCCGGACTGCAGCTCGCGGCGCGCGATACGGCATTAACCGGTCAGCTGCTGATGTCCCGGTTCTCGCGGAATGCGTTGCGGCGGGCGTGCTCGTGGACGCGGCTGAGGGCCTCGATCTGGGACCGGGCCTCGGCGCCGAGCCTGGCGAACGTGGCCGGGTCCAGGCCGAGGTCGGGGGCCAGCTCTTCCAGGGTCTGCCAGCCGCCGAGCTTGCCGAGGATCGCGGCGCGCATCAGTTCGGCTTCGAGCACCATGGTCATCGGGGAACGGCGGACGATGCGGCCGTTGAGCTTGAGCCGGCCGGCGTGCTCGGCCAGCCAGGCCGCGGCCTGGCGGTGCGGGCGCTGCTTCACGCCCAGGTCGTGGATCAGGTCGCGGAGCATGTCCCGTTCCCGCGTGATTTCCCCGCTGACCCGCGAGAGGTCGGCGGACACCGGGGTGTCGGCGAACGCCTCAGCCATGCGCTGGATCCGGGACACACCGGCGGTGGCGCCGGTCAGATGGTCGGAGAGGTACAGGCCGAGAAGCTTACCGTCGATTGAGCCTGGGATGTGCGGTGCCATGGATCCTCCAGAGTGCCTTTGCCAACGTCTTTGGTTGACCAAAACCCTACACGGCGCCGGCCGGGATGCACCGGAAATACCGGCGCGGGGGCCCTACAGCTCCTGGCGGTACACCAGCAGTCTGATGTCCGTGTCCGGCACCAGCCAGTCGCGTTCCGGGGCCCGCTGGAAGCCGGTCTTCGCGTAGAGCCCGTGGGCGCTCTCCCACGTCAGGCCCGTGGTCAGAGCCACGGCGTTGATCCCGGGCAGCGACCGGGCGTGGTCCAGGATGGCTTCCACCATGGCCCTGCCGGCACCGCTGCGCTGCACGGCCGGGTCCACCACCAGCATCCGGAACTCCAGCTCGTCGCCGAGGGCAATGTCCGCATAGGGCTCCCCGGCCACAGCCAAGGTCACAGAGCCGACGACGCTGCCGCCGCGTTCGGCGACCCAGATGGTGGCCGCGGCCGCGCGCCGGGCGACGTCCTGGATCTGCCGCATGTACGGGTGGTCGGCGCTCTCGAAGTAGCCTGCCGCCAGGTAGGCGTCCCGGGTGATGCGCGCGATGGCGTCGTAGTCGGCCGGAACTGCGGGTCGGATGAGGATCTGGGGATGCACCTGTCAATGTTACGGGCGGTGACGGCCGCCCGGCACCGGAACGGCCGTTTCCGTGACTGAACTATCAGAAGAACCCGGCACCCGGGTGTGCGGCCCGGGCTGGGCCAAAAGACTGCCGGCGGTCCGATTCCGCGACCGGTTGCCTCCGTCCGGGGGCACTTTGGGCGACGTGTTCGACGTCGGAGCCTTAGTTGACGGCGTGTCCGCGCCAAAGTGCCCCCGGAACGCCGCGGCCCCGGGTGAGCCGCTGGCCGAGGGTCGAGGGCGGCATCAGCGGCCGGCGCTCCTCTGCTGTGACCGGTTGCCTCCGGGGGCACTTTGGGCGACGTGTTCGACGTCGGAGCCTTAGTTGACGGCGTGTCCGCGCCAAAGTGCCCCCGGAACGCCGCGAGCCGCCAGCCGGCCGCCAAGTCAGAGCGGGAACTTGCCGGAGAGCTCCAGGGTTGCGGCGCAGGTCCAGGCCGCGAGGCGATCGTCGTCGGACGGGCCGCCGGCCAGCGGGCTGGTCAGCCGCGGGCGGCGCACCCAGCAGCCGGCCTCCTCGGCGATCAGGGCGCCGGCGGCGAAGTCGTGTTCGTTCAGGCCCCGCTCACCGTAGGCGTCGTGGGTGCCGTCGGCCACGAGGCAGAGGTCCAGGGCGGCACTGCCCAGCCGGCGGACGTCCGCGAAGCCGTCCATGAGGCTGCCCATGGCGCCGGCTTGTTCCGCCCGGACGTCCGGGTCGTAGCTGAATCCGGTGGCCAGGATCTGTCCGGTGCGCCCGGCGACCGGTCCGGCCAATTGCGTGCGCCGCCCGTTTTCCTCAAGCCAGGCCCCGTGGCCGCGCAGCGCGTAGTACACCCGGCCCAGCGCCGGGGCGTTGACGACGCCGGCCAGCCACACGCCGTCGGGGTCCGCCACCGCCACCGATGTGCCGTAATAGACGATGTTGCGGATGAAGTTGGTGGTGCCGTCGAGCGGGTCGATGGACCAGCGGTAGCCGCTGGGTTCCGCGGGAAGGACGGTGCCGCCTTCCTCGCCGGTGATGGTGTCAAAGGGCCTGGCCGCGGTGATGACATCCCGGACGGCGGACTCCGCGGCCAGGTCGAAGGCGGTCACCCAGTCCCCGGAGTCGCCCTTGTTGCTGACGTCCAGCTCGGCGGCGTTCCGGCCGGCCAGGACAGCGGCGCCGGCGGCAGCCGCCCGTTGCGCGAGCTCGAGCAGGGCGGCCGGCAGGGCGGCACTGTCCGGGAGAATGGCGCTCATTCGGCCGCGGCTTCCAGCTGGTCCTCTGCCGGCTCCCCCGCCCCGGCGGCGCCCTCCGCCGGGCCGTTGGCCAGCAGCTCGCGGAAGCCGTCCTCGTCCAGGACCGTCAGGCCGAGCTGCTCGGCCTTGTCCAGCTTGGTGCCCGCGTTCTCGCCGGCCACCACGTAGCTGGTGTTCTTCGACACCGAGCCAGCCGCCTTGCCGCCGCGGACCAGGATGGCTTCCTTCGCCTCGTCCCGGCTGAAGCCCTCCAGGCTGCCGGTCACCACAATGGTGAGCCCTTCCAGGGTGCGCGGCGTGGACTCGTCGCGCTCGTCCTCCATCCGGACGCCGTCAGCCGCCCAGGTGTCCACGATCTCGCGGTGCCAGTCCTCGGCGAACCATTCGGTGAGAGCCGCCGCGATCACGGGCCCGACGCCGTCGACGTGGGCGAGTTCCTCTTCCGAGGCCTGCCGGATGGCGGCCATGCTGCCGAACGCCGTCGCCAGGGCGCGGGAGGCCCGCGGGCCGACGTGCCGGATGGACAGCGCCACCAGGACACGCCACAGCGGCTGGGTCTTGGCCTTCTCCAGTTCGCGGAACAGTTTCTCGGTGGTGGCCGTGGGCTTGGACGGCGTCTTGGCCGTGCCCTTGCTGAAGAAGTACGGCACCAGCTCGAACTCGCCGGTGGCCACGCCCTTGGACCGCTTTTCCCGCCGGATCCGCACCCCGGCGAGGTCAGCGGGCGTCAGGCGGAACAGGTTCGCCTCGGTGGTCAGCGGCGGGGTGTCCGGTTCGGCCGGCTGGGTGAGGGCGATGGCCGCCTCCCAGCCCAGGGCCTCGATGTCGAAAGCGCCGCGGCCGGCCAGGTGGAACACGCGTTCGCGCAGCTGCGCCGGGCAGGAGCGGGAATTGGGGCAGCGGATGTCCACGTCCCCTTCCTTCGCCGGGGCCAGCGGGGTGCCGCAGGCGGGGCACTCCGTGGGCATCACGAACTCCCGGACCGGCGGCTCCTGCTGGTCCCGCAGCGCCAGGACGGGCCCGACGATTTCCGGGATGACGTCCCCGGCCTTGCGGAGCACCACGATGTCGCCGATCATCACACCCTTGGCCTTAACCACTTCCTGGTTGTGCAGGGTGGCCATTTCCACGGTGGACCCGGCCACCTTGACCGGTTCCATCACGCCGTAGGGGGTGACGCGGCCGGTGCGGCCCACGTTGACCGCGATGTCCAGCAGTTTGGTGTGGACTTCCTCAGGCGGGTACTTGTAGGCGACGGCCCAGCGCGGAACCCGGGAGGTGTAGCCGAGGGCCCGCTGGGTGGCGAAGTCGTCGACCTTGACCACAATGCCGTCGATTTCGTGGGTGAGGCTGTGCCGCTTGTCGCCGTAGCGGGTGATGAACGCCAGCACGTCCTTGAGCCCGGGCAGGACCTCGAAGTACGGGCTGGTGGGCAGCCCCCACTCCGCGAGCCGCCGGTAGGTGTCCGACTGGCTGACGGTGTCCAGGCCCTCGCGGGCGCCGATGCCGTGCACGTACATCCGCAGGGGCCGCTTGGCGGTTTCCGCCGGGTCCTTCTGCCGCAGCGAGCCGGCGGCGGCGTTCCGCGGGTTGGCCAGCGGCGCTTTGCCGGCCTCGATCAGCGCCTCATTGAACTCGGCGAACGCCTTGGACGGGATGAACACCTCGCCCCGGACCTCCATCTCGGCCGGGAAACCCTCCCCGCTGAGCTGCTGCGGGATCTCCTTGATGGTGAGCACGTTGTGGGTGATGTCCTCCCCCGTGGTCCCGTCGCCGCGGGTGGCTGCCCGGATGAGCACCCCGTCGCGGTAGAGCAGGTTCACGGCGAGCCCGTCGATCTTGAGTTCGGTGAGCCAGGCAGGGGTCCCGTTGCCGAGCTTGCTGATGTTGGCCTCTGCCTTGGCGATCCACGCCTCCAGCTCGTCGAGGGAAAAGACGTCCTCCAGGCTGTACATCCGCTGCAGGTGTTCGACGGCGGCAAAGGCGGCGGACACCTCGCCGCCCACCTCCTGGGTGGGGGAATCGTTGGCCACCAGCTCCGGGTGCATGGCCTCGATGGTTTCCAGCCGCCGGTACAGCTCGTCGAACTCGGCGTCCGAGATGATGGGCGCGTCCTCCTGGTAGTACGCAAACCGGTGTTTGCGGACCTCCTCGACCAGGACCTCGTATTCCTCGCGCACGGCCTCGGAGGGCGTGGCGGTCTCGGCTTCAGCTGCTGCGTTCCCTGTGCTCACAGACCTATCCTGCCTTAGATCGCCGACATTGTCCGGTCAGGATTCGCGGGGCGCTGCGCGGCCCGGGCCGGGCTTAATCGGTCCGGGCTTGATCGGGCCGGTCCCGGCTTAACCGGGCAGGGCCCGGACGCGGGTGCGTCCGGGCCCTGCGGCGGAAAGCCAGCTGAATGGCACGGCTTAGCGGGAAGCGTTCTCCTGCTCGGTGGCGTTGCGGCTGGCCTGCTTGCCGGCCTCCTGCAGCGCCTGGGAGACCTTCGCGAGGGCCGCCACGTGCTGGCCGTTCCACTCGCTGCGGAACTTGTCGGCGTCCGGGCCCTTCCAGTCGGTGCCCTCGAGCACCTTGGTCAGCAGCGACTTCTGCTTGTCGATCTCGGACGAACCGGACTGCAGCTTGGTCCCCAGCGTCTTCAGCTGAGCAATGTCAGCACCCCAAATAGCCATGCGTTATCTCCTTCTGTCGTCAGTGAAACGGACCCGTTCCAGGTCGGCGTCCCCCAAAGGCCCCCGGTCGTTCCGGAAGATCCAGTGCCCCCAAACTATCCTGCCCGGCCAAACAGTGTCGATGGGGACCCCTCCCCATCTAGTTCCGGTTCTCCGGCGGCAGCGCCACCTGGAGCTTGCGGACCTTCCCGCGGCCCACAATGTAGCCGCGGCCCGGGATGAAGTCGGTGCTGATCCGGCCCAGCGAGGTGCTGAGCAGGCTGTCGCCGTCGATGTCCCCGGGGTTGAGCAGCAGGCCCCGGCGGCCGGACTTGAACGGCTGCGCCAGGGACCACGCCGAGGACCAGGTGGAGGTCTCGGACTCGCCCACCACCCACTGTTCGGCCTTGATCGAGGAGGTGATGAGCCGTTCGATTCCGGATTCCGCGCCCGTGTCGGTGAAGTCGGTCAGGCCCTCGATGAAGATGGCCAGCTTGCCCGGCGTGCCGGTCGAGTAGTCCACCAGCTCGTCCAGGGCTTCCTCGACGTCGTCGGCGCCCACCACGGAGCGGTCCCACAGCTTGAGGGACGCGGCGGCCGAGCGCCGGGAGCCCAGGTAGATCAGCTCGACGCCGGGGTTGGAGCGGCGCAGCGCGTACGCCAGGGTCACCAGTGCCACGGTGCGGCCGGAGCCGGGAGGGCCTGCCAGCAGCAGCGGGCCCTTGGCCAGGATCTCGGCCGGCTGGAGCGTCTCGTCGTCGACGCCGATCACCGGCAGGTCGGGGCTGCCGGCGGGCAGGATCTCGAGGTCGATCTGGTCCGGGAGGCGTTCAATCCGCGGTGCGCGTTCCATGCCCTGGCGGAGCATGGCCTCGGCGAGCTTGTGCACCTCGCGGGCCTGCACGGCCAGGTTCGAGTTTCCGCCGAGGACCGCGAGTTGCACCTCGTGGCTGCCCAGCAGGCCGCGGCCCGGAGGCGAGGCCTGGCCCAGCACATCCTTGGGCACGTCCATGGACAGGTAGTCGTCCTCGGACGAAAGCCGCAGGACCAGCCGGCGCTGGATGGAGGCCAGCAGCGAGGCGGGCACCGAGTTGGGCCGGTCCGCGCTGACCACCAGGTGGATGCCCAGCGGGCGGCCGTCCGTGGCGAGCTGCAGGAAGATGTCCCACAGCGCTGAGAGCTTGCTGTATTCGTAGGCTTCGCGGAAGGCGGACATGCCGTCCACCAGCACGAAGATCCGCTTCTCCTCCGGCTGGTTCGCCAGGGTGCGGTACTCCACGATGGTCGACGCGCGGACCTCCGCGTACCGGGCGGACCGGTCGTCGGCGAGGTCCCGCAGCCAGCGCAGCAGCCGGCCGACGCGTTCGACGTCGTCGCCGTTGATGATCTCACCGACGTGCGGCAGCTCGTCGAGCATCTTCAGCCCCGAGGAGCCGCAGTCGATGCCGTAGACGTGCACCGGCCCGCCGCGCGGGGTGACCGCGGCGGCGATCGCGATGCCGCGCAGGGCGGCGGACTTGCCGGAGCCGCCCGTGCCGTAGATGGCCATGTTGCCGTCCTGGTCCGGCTCGTAGAACACCGTGGGCTGGTCCTGGTGCGCGGGGTCGTCCGCCACGCCGAGGAGCAGCCGTTCGTCCGTGCGGGGGTTCGGCAGCTTGGAGAAGTCGTAGGTGGTGGCGAGTTCGTCCAGCCAGGGTTTGCGGGGCGGCTCGATCGAGAGCACGTCGGCGGCCCGGATGATGTTCGCCGTCATGCGGGCGATGTCGTTCGGGCCCGCCGCTTCCTCCCGCACCGGGGTTTCCGGGGCCGGGGCGGCCCAGGCCGGGCCGGAGCCGAAGGCCATCTCGACGATCTCGATCTGCGGCCGCTGCGGCTTCTCCGTGGTCCAGCCGCCGGCGTACCCGGTCTGGAAGCCCTGGATCCGGCCGGGGCCGGTCTTGGCGGCACCGCGCCCGGGAATGGAGGGATCGAAGTAGGCTGCGGTGGGCACACCGAGGATGTCCACGGCGTCGTCCTCGTCGGCCATCCGCAGCGCCACGCGCAGGTTGGTGTTGGCGCGCAGGCTCTCCTTGATGACGCCGGCCGGGCGCTGGGTGGCCAGGATCAGGTGCAGGCCCAGGGAACGGCCTCGGGCGGCGACGTCCACCACGCCGTCGACGAACTCCGGCACCTCAGTGGCGAGGGCGGCGAACTCGTCCACGATGATGACCAGGTACGGCGGCGCTTCCGGGTCCGCTTCGCGCTGGAGTTCCAGCAGGTCCTTGGCCTTCTTCCGGTTCAGCAGCCGTTCGCGGTAGTGCAGTTCGGCCCGCAGCGAGGTCAGCGCGCGGCGGACCAGATGCGGGGACAGGTCGGTGACCAGGCCCACGGTGTGTGGGAGGTGCAGGCAGTCCGCGAACGCGGCGCCGCCCTTGTAGTCGACGAAGAGGAAGCTCACCCGGTCGGGGCTGTACGCCGCGGCCATGCCCATCACCCAGGACTGCAGGAACTCGGACTTGCCGGCGCCGGTGGTGCCGCCCACCAGCGCGTGCGGCCCCTCGTTCTTGAGGTCGAGGTAGAGGGGTTCGATGCCCTTGGACCCGACCAGCGCCCGGAGGGTGCCGTTGTCCTTGCGGTTGGGGACTGCGGAGGCGTGGACGGAGTTGTTTTCCGTCCAGCGCTCGGCCACGGCCGCCGGGTTGTCCAGGAAGTCCTTGCCGATCAGCGTCGCGTAGGAGACCGCGCGCGGCAGGTCGGAGTCGTCCTCCAGCGGCTTGCCGACGTCGACGACGGGCGAGAGCATCCGTGCCAGCTGGGCGGCGAGGCCGGCGTCAAGGCTTTCGCAGCTCACCGGGAAGGTGTGCCGGCCCAGCCGGACCTGGCCGGTGGTGGTGCCGTGGTCGCCGTCGACCGCCATGAAGTCCCGGCACGCGGCCGGAAGCTGCTGGACGGAGGAGGCCACCCACATCACGTGCACCCCGGAGTCCGGGCCGCGTTCGAGGACCCGGGTGAGCCGCCCGCGGTCCACGGGGGCGTCGTCCTCGACCACCAGCAGCACGGTGGGAACCAGCGGCTCGGGGAGGTCGGTGCTGAGCGGGTCGAGGCCGGGCCGCAGGGCCGGGCGGGGTTCCTGTGCTGCGGCCTCGCGCTGGTCGATCAGGTCCTCCAGCCGGGAGAGCAGCGCCGAGCCGCCCGCCGGTCCTGCCGCGAGGTGGTCGCCGCTGAGCGGGCTGTGGCCGGATCCGACGTGCGGGAGCCACTGCAGCCACTCCCAGCGGTCCTTCGACTGCGCCGAGGTGATGGCAGCCACCACCACTTCCGCGGGCGAGTGGAGCCCCACCAGCTGCAGCACCATGCCGCGGGCCACGTCGTCGACGAGGCCGCGGGAACCCGCGAGGCCGAAGGACCCGGCGGTGCGCAGCTGCGACACGATCGGCACACCTTCGATGTCCTGGAACTGCGCCATGCACTCGCGGATTTCGGCCTGGTACTCGGCCTCGGTGTCGTTGCTGCTGGGCTCCTCGAACTGGATCCGCGAGGGGGCGGTGCCGAGGCCGAAGCGCAGGCCCAGGAACCCGGTGTGCTCGGGCCGGTGGGTCCAAAGCAGCGGGCCCAGCTTGTAGATCGAGTCCACCGTGTCGCTGACCGAGGGTGCTTCCTGCAGCCGGACCGAGCGCTCCACGTTCTGCAGCCGGGTGATGTCCGTCCGGAAGGCGGCCATGGATTCGCGGAACTGCTTGAGCTGTTCCTTGCGTTCCCGCTTGGCCTGCAGCTTCTGGTCCACGTAGTGGCCCACGATAAACAGCGGCATCATCAGCATGAACACGACGGACAGCACGTTCTGCGTGACGGCGAAGAGGATGCCGCCCATCATCAGCGGCGCGAGCAGCATGATGTACGGGAACGCGTGGTGGTCCTGGCGTTTGGGCCCGACCGGGAGCATCCGTTTCTGCTGTTCGAAGCGCGGCACCACGCGGGGCGAGCGGTTGAAGTCGATCAGCGGGGAGGTTGGCCCGGCTCCGTGCCCGGTGCCCAGCTGCACGACGGCGACGGTGGTGTCGCCCAGGGCCACGGTGTCCGAGGAGTTCAGGGTGGCCCGGGTGACCGGCAGACCGTCCATCAGCAGGCCGTTGGCCGAATTCGTGTCCACGATCTCGACGCTCTCACCGACCGTGATGCGGGCGTGGCGCTTGGAGGTGAGCGGGTCCGTGAGCCGGACGTCGGCGTCGCGTCCCCGGCCGATGTAGCTGGTGCCGGACGGCAGCGAGAATTCGCGCCCGACGTCGGGCCCGGACAGCACCCGCAGCGTCGCGGCGGCCGGGCCGCGGTTGGCTGCCGGCGCCCCGAACTGCTCGCTGACCTGCGTCAGCGACACGATGGAACCGGGCCGCAGGCCGGATTCAAGCAGGTTGTCCCCGCGGTCCAGGGTGGTGCCCTTCAGTCCCCCGGCGGCGAAGGCTTCCTCGATGCTGAGGGAGAGGTTCGACGGCGGCGGGGTCCCCCGGCGTGCCGGGTCGGCGGCCCACAGCTGGGTGGCGATGTCCGCCACGGTGGCGAGCCCGTCCACGGTGACGGCCAGGTCTTTGGCCTCGGCTGGGTCGCGGCGCAGCGTCAGTCGGATTCTCACCCTCGGCCACCCTTCTTCTGGTCTGGGCTGGTGTTGTCCGGGCCTGTTTGGTCCGGGTTTGCGTCGTCCGGGGCGGATCCGCCGGTGCGGTACTTTTCCAGCAGGTACAAATCGGCCGGGGTCACCAGGTGCGAGGTGACGGCGTGCTCCACCAGCCGGGCACGGCGGTTGGTGGCGAGTTTTCCGCCGCCGCCGCGGAGGCCGGCCACGCCCACCCGGTCCAGCTTGTCGCAGACGTTGTCCAGCTTCCGGTTGAACCGGGTGAGGGCCCAGCCCAGGGTTTTGGCGGCGTCGGCGGAGGACGGGATGGCGCTGAAGCCGGTCCCCTCGCGGCGCAGGACGGGTTCGGCGAGGGCCACGATCAGCGCCTTCTGCGAGTCGGTGAACACCACCGGGCCGATAGTCGTGTCCCCGCCGCTGTCCTCCTCGCGCGATTCCTGCCGGAACGCCGGAGTCCGGAGGTGCACGGCGAATTCGTAGGTGGTGGGGCCGGCGGTGAAGATGACGTTCGTGTGGCTGAAGACCAGCGGGATCCGGGCCCCCGGCGACAGCCAGGCCTGCATTCCGCCGGACGCGTCGGCGATGGTCGCGGAGAGCATGCTGCCCACGTTGCTGAGCCACCAGATACCGTCGTAGCGGGCGATCTGCAGGAACTGCCGGTGCAGGTAGGGGTTGTCGTCCACCTCAAGGTCGCCCTCGCGGCCGATGCTGAAGATGTCCTCGTCCGAGGGCTCATGCCATTCGCCGCAGAAATCTATTGCCAGATCCCCCATCATCCGTACCTTTCCGGGAAGTCGTTGGTGTGTGGTGCCGGTGCCGTGCACCGCTGGATTGGTTGGCGCACCGGTGCCGCCGGGGCCCTGCTACTTCGCGACGCCTGCTACTTCGGGACGCAGGCGATCGAATCCGGTCCCAGCGGCGAGGAGGCCCCGTCGCTACGGACGATCATCACCTGGATGCAGCTGGGTTCGGTCGGGTTCGCCGCCATTTCGGCGGCCGGTCCGTCGGCGGCCTGGTACGGCCCGTCGCCCGTGAGGGTGTGGACCCGCCACTTGTAGCTGTCGCCCGGCTTGGGCTGCGGATTGGTCCAGGTGAAGCTGACCTTTCCCGCCGGCCCGGCCGCGCCAGTCAGCCCGGTGACATCCGGCACCGTGCCGTTGTCCAAGGCGTCCGCGGGCGGCTTGCTGACCTGGTCCGTGGCTTTCGGCGCCGGATCGGGCCGGGTGGTCCCCGCCACGATGCCCAGCCCGACGGCGGCCACCAGCACCGTGCCGCCGACGACCGCCAGCAGCAGGTTCCGGCGGCCGTGGCCGGCGGGCTCCTCCCCCGCCGCGCCGTCCCCTTCGTCACTGCCGGCCGTGTCCGGGGACGGGGCTGCGCTGGAGCGGTTGACGGTGGCGGCGATGTCGTCGTCGTCGTCCGGCGCCGGCCGCCGCGGTGCGGGGGTGTCGAACCCGGGCAGCGCCCGGGGCCGCTGGACCGTCCGGTTGTTGAACGTGGTGGCGTTGTCGGCCGTGGGGCCGGTGTCACCGGCGGGGAGCCGGGCCGGGAAGGTGGGGGCGTTGCCGGTGGCGTCCGGGTCGATCGCGGCGACGCTCCGGACGCGGGTCTCCTCGAAGCCGTCGTCGGGGTGGCTTTCCTCGGCCCGCGGCTCCTCGAGGACCTCGAACGGTGTCACGGAGAGGTTCAGTTCGGCCTGGATCCGCTGCAGGGCAAGGGCGAAGGCGTGCGCCGAGGAGTACCGGGACGAGGCGGATTTGGCCATGGCGGTCGAGAGCGCCAGCTCAAGGGACTCCGGCACGTCGGCCCGGCCCAACCTGGGCAGCGGCAGGTTGGTGATGCGCGAGATCAGTTCGCGCTGGGAGTTGTCCGCTCCCGGCAGGACGAACGGGGACCGGCCCGCCAGCAGGGTGTACAGCGTGGCACCGAGCGCCCAGACGTCCACCAGGACGCCGTCCACCTGGTGTCCGGTGAACTGTTCCGGCGGGGACCACGGGATGGACATGCCCGCGTCCTCGTCGGCGTCCCCGGCCAGGGTCCCGGAGATGCCAAAGTCGGTCAGGGCGGGCCGGTTGTAGTCCGTGACCAGGATATTGGCGGGCTTGATGTCGCGGTGCGCGATTCCGGCCCGGTGGGCGGTCTCGACGGCGGACGCCACCTGGATGCCGACAGCGAGGACCTCGTCCACGCTGAAGCGCTGGCGCCGGTAGCGGACGTCCAGGCTGGGCCGCGAGCAGTACTCCATGGCCAGGTACGAGTGCCCGGCGTCGGTGATCTCCGCTTCGAATATCGTCACGATGTACGGATGCGAGGACAGCTGCGCCATCAGGTTCGCTTCGGATTCGAAGCGGCGCCGGGCGCCCTCGGTTTTCAGGTCCGAGAGCAGCACCTTGACGGCCACCTTGCGGCGCGGCCGGTCCTGCTCGTAGAGGTAGACATCGGAGAACCCGCCGGACCCGAGCAGGCTGATGTAGGTGAATCCGGGGATCGCCGGCGGCGGGGCGACGGGGCGTTTGGTGCTCACGGGATCTCCTCAAAGCGCAGGGAGATGCCGTCCCCGACGTCGGCGATGTCGCCGTCGAGCAGGATGGCCATCTCGCCCTGGGCCAGCCGGCGCGGCGGCTGTCCCTCGCGGATCAGCACGGTGCCGTTGGTGGCCTTGAGGTCGCACAGCATCACGTGCCAGCCTTCCAGCCGGACTTCGACGTGCGAGCGGGAAATGTCCCCGCTGGGGCTCGCCACCTGGACCAGTTTCGGCATGACGGCGCCCTGGACGCGCGACACCGAGGGCTGGCGTCCCACGATGAGCGACTGGTCCAGGTCAATGAGCTCGCCGGTGGACAGCCGCACCCGGCCCAGCCGGGGGCGCCGGACCTGGATGCCGTCACCGGGCAACGGCGCACCGCAGCGGCCGCACTGCGAATAGGTGGAGGGGTTGGCGTGTCCCTGCGGGCAGACCCTGGCCAGCACCATGGGCCCGGTGGACGGCGCGGCGCCCGGGTCCGGGGCGGCTGCCGGCCGGGACCGCCCGCCGGCAAGATCGCCCTTCATGATCGTCTGGCCGTCGTGGTCAGCGTCGGCGGGCATCTGCTGGGCGGGTGCCTGCGGGGCGGACGCTTGCGGTGCGGACGGCAGCACGGCGGAGGCCTGCGCGGCAGGCGGCGGGATGAACGCCGTTGGCGGCACGAAGACCGCTGGCGGCGCCGGCGGGGACACCGGGGACGCCGCCGCCGACGACAGCCGGTCGCCGCCGGTGTTCCACGGCACGGAGTCGATGAGCCCGGTGGGCAGCGGGGGCCGTGGTGCCGCTGGCGGTTCCGGCGCGGAAGCAGCAGGAGGCGCGGAGTCAGCGTTGTCCGGTTCCGCAGCGTCCGGCGACGTGTCCGGGCCCGCGGTTTCAGGGGAGCCCGCCGGATCGCCCCCGGGACCGGTGCGGTGTTCGGAGTCCGCTGTGGGCAGGGCGGCGGGTTCGATGGCTGGTTCGGCGTCGGGGTCCTCGCGGACCGCGGCGTCTTCGATGCTCCGCATCACTGTCTGTTCCCAGAGGTGGTCGTAGCTGCTGGTCGGCTCCTGCTCGGCCGGTTCCGGGGCTGCGGCAGGCTCCGGGGCACTGTCGGGCTGCTGCGCGGACGGCGCAGCAGCTTCCGCGGCTTTCGAGCCTGCGCCGGCGTCCGGCGCAGGCTCGTCGCCCGGCGCAGCTTCGTCCTGCGGTGCGGGTTCATCCTGCGCAGAATCATCCGGCGCGCCGGTGTCGAGATCCTCTTCGGGGAACTCCAGCACGGTCTCCGCGGAAGCGCCGTGGTCGGTCAGTCCGGCGGCCATGTCGGCTTCGGCGGCCGCGAGGACTTCATCCTGCGTTGCTGCCTCGTCAGGGGCGGCTGCCCCGGCCCCCGGCTGGGCCGGACCGGCCGCCAGGGCCGCCGTTGTCGCCGCCGGAGGGATCGCCGCGGGAAGAGACACAGCGTCGCCGGCGGGTTCTGCGGGCGCGGCTTCGGCGCGGTCCGGGGCGGCCCACGGTGCGGCGCCGGTGAGGTCCATCCGCAGACCCCGCAGCAGGACCACCCCGTCAGTCAGCGGCAGGTCCTGCGCCAGGTTCTGTGCCTGGTCTCCGGCGGTACCGGACGCCGCGGCGGTTTCGTCCCCGGGGACTGTCAGACTGAACCCGTCGGCCGCGGCAAAGCGCCGTTCCGTCCAGGTGGTGACGTCGCGGCCGCTCAATTCCGCCGGGCCCGAGGGCAGGTCCACGGTAAGGTCAATCTCGCCGCGGAGGAACACCTGGATGGAGCCGCGGCACGCCACAATCGCGAACCACGGCAGCCGGGCCAGGGAACCGCCCGAGGCGGCGGAGACGGCGTCGAGCACCTCATGGGCCTCGGGGCCGGTGGCCAGGAGTTCCCACAGTGAGTCGATGAGGTCCGCCCCGCTGTCCGGACGCAGCAGCACCACGGTCTCGGAGCGCACCACACCGAGCCAGCTGCCGGGGGTGTAGCGCACGGCAGCGGCGGGGTTACTGCTTGCCATCATTCGAGTCCTTGACTTTGTCTGCCCCAGCGGCTGCGGCTGCCGCAGCGTCGGCGGCAGCGTGTTCTCCAGCGGCCGGCACTTCGGGGGCCGAAGCTTCGGGGGCGACCGCCGCGGCCGGCTCCCCGTCAGCCGTGTCCGTCCCGGGGAGCAGGTCCCCGTTGGGGGCCAGATCCAGGGCATCGGTGCGGGGCAGGGTGTCCTCGTCCTCCGCTGCGGCCGCGCTGCGCGGCGCCGTCTGGGCGGCAGCGTCGTGGTGGGTGACGTTGGTGGCGTCCAGCACGATGCAGGTGACGTTGTCCCGGCCGCCGCTGCGGAGGGCGGCCTGGATGAGTTCGTCCACCGCCGCCTGCGGGTCCGTGTGGGCGCGCAGGATGTTGGCGATGTGCTGGTCGTCCAGTTCGCCGTTGAGCCCGTCGGAGCAGACCAGGATCCGGTCGGCTTCGTCCATGGGCAGCAGCCAGTAGTCTGCCTCGATCTCGTCGCCGGTGCCGAGGGCGCGGGTGACGACGTGCCGGCGCGGGTGCACGGCGGCCTCGGCCGGGCTGATCTGCCCGGCGTCGACCAGTTCCTGGACCTCGGAGTGGTCCACGCTGACCTGGGTGAGCTTGCCCTGGCTCAGCCGGTACGTCCGGGAGTCGCCGATGTTGAGGACCAGCCAGTACGGGACGCCCGTCTGTTCCACCACCACAACTCCGGAGAGGGTGGTCCCGGCGCGGGAGCCCGTGGCCTCGCGGATGCTCTCGTCGGCCATCAGCAGGTGTTCCTGCACGACGCCGGCGGTCGCGTCGCGCTTGCCGCTGGCCAGCTGCGGGATCCGGGCGAGCGTCCGGACGCAGATGCCGCTGGCGATCTCCCCGGCCTCGTGCCCGCCCATCCCGTCCGCCACCGCGAACACGGGGTCGGAGGCGATAAAGGAGTCCTCGTTCATCTCCCGGCGCAGGCCGCGGTCAGTGCCGTAGCCGCAGTTGAGCCGCAGGCTTGACGCGGCGCCGGCGGCCGCGTCAGCGCTGGCGGCCGGGCCAGCCCCGGCAGCATTCGCGGCTTCGTCCAAGGGCGTGGCGGCCGGTACGGGAGCGGTCTCGGGACCGGGGGCGGAGGGAACAGCTGCCGGCGAGGGATTCATGCCTGTCCTAGGTAGAAGGAGCGGTCACCGAAGTGGACGGTGGAACCTGGGCGGACGTGGGTGGGCTCCCCGGCCGCGAGGGCGGTACGGATACCGTCCGGGGTGGTCACGGCGCTGCCGTTGGTGGAATTGCGGTCCGTCACCCAGACTCCCCCGCTGCCGGCGAGCAGGTGAAGGTGGGTTTTGGAGATCGAGCGGCCCGGATCGGCGACCGGGATCAGCTGCACGGACTCCTCGCCGGGGTGGCCGGCGGGGTTCCGGCCAATCAGCACCGTACGGTCCAGTTCGATGTCGCGGCCGTCGTCCAGCCGGATCCGGAGCATGGCCACGGTCACCGGGGCGTGGGTGTCGCCGCGGACCTGCGTGCGGTCGTGGTCGTCATCCGGATGCGGCAGCTGCTGGACCGGGGCACTCTCGACGGCGACCCGGGCGGGCTGGGCGGCAGCCGGCAGGACCTCAGCGGGCTGGGAGGCAGCGGCCTGGACGGCGGCGGGCGGCTGGAGCGTCGCGGGCGGCTGCCACTGGTTGGGGTCGAGTACCGCCGGAGCGGCTGGGCCGGCAGGGACGGCGGCAGCCGCAGCGGCCGCAGCCAGCGGGGAGGCCACCTGCTGGACCGGCGGGAGGTCCAGCGGGGCAAAGCTGTACGGGCCGGCGATGCCGCCGGTGGTGATGGGGTTGCGCCCGGCCGTCACATCGAAGACGAGCGTTTTGGCGGCCGTATCGTGCCAGCCGCGGAGCTTGCCGTTGCGGTCCCAGGTGCAGGACAGCACCACCAGGACAGCCCAGGCAGCGCCCAGGAACAGGAGCGGGCCGAGGATCAGCAGGGCTGCGCCGAACCACTGGAAAACCACCACGGCGGCGGCGGCAACCACGGCCAGCAGCACGCCGGCACCGGTGATGAGGCCCCGGAGGAACACCGCGCCGCCGCCCGGGGCGTAGCCGTCGGCGTCCGTGCTGCGGATGCCCATCAAGCGGTTGCCGGGAGTGGCGCCGGACCGGCCTTCGAGGATGGCCAGGACCACCACGTAGACCAGGGTGACGCCCGCGCCGATGCCGCCGAAGAGCACCAGGGAGGAGGTGTCGTAGACGATGAACCCTCCGCGCTGGGTCCGGGTGATTCCGGCGAACCCGAGCGCCAGGAGAATCGTCAGGACAGTGACCGGCGGCAGCCAGTCCAGCACGGCTGCGGCCAGCCGTTTCCCGGCAGTCGCGGGAACCAGCTCAAGTTTGCTCGGCACAGCAGGACCTCCCCCTTGTCCGTGGCCCGCGGCCGGGCCCGGCGTTACGGGGATACTACCGGGGATCTGGGCATGCTCCCGCGCGTTGCGGGCGTTCCGCGCGGAACGGTTGCTCAGCGGCGTCCCGCACGAGGTGCAGAAGGCTGCGCCCGGGCGGAGCGGCTGCTGGCAGCGCGGGCAGCGCTCGGCGTCGTCGGTCATGGCTCGTTGCGGCTCTTCCTGGCAGTCTTCCTGGCGGTCTGGCTGGTCCCGGCTGCGGCGCCGGCAGCACCGTCACTGGGTTCTGCTGCGGCCGGACCGGGTTCCACTGTACCTGCGGGCGATTCCTGCCCACCTGCTGCCACGCCCTTCCTGCCGGGCAGCACGGGCCGGAGTCCCCGCAGCTTCAGCACCGCCCTGCCGTCGGCAAGCAGGGAACGCGGCGAGAACCGGGCGCGTTGCCGCCCCCAGAACCCGAGGCTACCGGTCATCTCCTTGAGGGATCCGTCCACGATCTCCCAGTACTGCCGCACCTGGTCCTCACTCGGCTGGCCCGCACCAAAGATCGCGGCATCGGCCCGGTTGGCGAGCAGCGTGGTGGTCCCCCCGGCGGCCGGGAACGCGTCGGCGAGCACGACGGCGGACTCGCGCCGGGTGGCGCGGGTGTCGACGCCGGCGCCAAGGTCCGTCGCGAGGCTGAGAACCTCGTTCCAGCCGCCGCCGACGCGCTGCGCGGGAGGTCCGTCGCTGAAACGGGACTTCCGGCGCCGGGACTTCAGCAGCGCAATCAGGAGCAGCGGCAGCGCGAGGATCCCGAGCGGGATCAGCGCGATGCCGATCAATGTGAGGAGGGGGCCCCAGAACAGCCAGGGGTTGTTCTTCTTCTCATCTGCGTCCAGCGCGTCCGGCGAGGAATCCGGCGGCAGGTCCGCCGGCTCCTGCGGCGGGGGCGGCGGCTGCAGGACCTGCGGCTTGGGCTTGGATTTGCTCTCCGGGTCCGGCGGGATGGGCACGTTGTCCTTGGGCGGGGTGGGGTCGAAGGACACCCAGCCCACCCGGTCGAACGCGACTTCCACCCAGGCGTGGACGTCCTTGCCGGTGATCTTCACTTCGCCGGCGCCGTTCTCCGGGCTCTTGGGATCCGGGTAGAACCCCATCACCACCCGGGAGGGAATGCCGAGGTGGCGCAGCATCAGGGACATTGCAACTGCGTACTGTTCGTCGTCGCCCAGCATCTGCTTGGCGGTGAGCAGGCTCCGGATGCGGTTGGCCCCGTGGCCGGAGACGCTGGGCAGCTGGCCCTCGGCGATCAGGCCGTTGCTGAAGGCGCCGGTCTTCTGGAAGTGCGCCTCGATCTGGCGCACCCGGTCGATGGCGGTGGGGGCGTCGGCGGAGAGGTCGTTCGCCTGGGAACCGACCACCGGGGGCACCTCCGCGGGGTCCGGCAGGGACAGCTTGGCGAAGTCGTACTGCGTCAGCTGCCCGTGTTCCAGGGTTGCGGGGTCTGCCACCTGGACCTGGTAGGCGTCGCCCCGGGCAAGGCCCTTGGTGGTCACGGCCGTGTCCGTCCCTGCGTTGAAGTACAGCCCGGTGGCCGCACCCGAGCCGTCCCGGGCAAAGCTGATCCCCGTGGTCTTGGTGCCGCCCGGCAGGAAGAAGCCCTGGTAGTCCTCGATGGTGATGTCGAGGGTGTAGTTGGTGGTGGGGACGATTCCGGTGGAGTCGGCGAGGGTGTTGAGGGACTTGGCGTCGCCCACTTTGCTGAAGCTGCCGGAGCCGTTCGGGTCCATGGTGTAGTTGGTGCCGTTGAAGGAATCGAGCGCCGCAAGGCGCACCCGGGCGTCCTTGGGCAGGCCCTTGACCACGAAGAGGCTGTCGTCCTTTTTGTCCTTGACGAAGTTCCGGAAGCTCGCCAGCGGGGTGACGTAGTCCTTGGGGTCGAACGGGGGCACGATCGTGTTGCGCAGCACCCTGCGGTTGTCGTCCGCGGTGACGATCGGGGACACGACGGCGGTGATTCCGACGGCGGCCGCGATCACCGCCGCGGCTGTTCCCAGCCGGCGTGCCTTGGCCGCGCGGGCGGTGGCCTCGTCCTTTTCCAGCCGGTTGACGGAGATTTTGCGGGTGTCGCTGCGGCGGAGTGCATCGCGGCGGAAGGTGGCCCAGGCGATGGCAATGACGGTGAGTGCGATGCCGCGTTCCACCGTGAGGAAGCCGGCGCTGGTGCTGAAGGCGATGCCGGTGACGAACAGCACCAGCACCGGCAGCAGCGGCCAGTAGGGGCTCTTGCGCCGCCAGATCAGCAGCCCGGCGGCCAGGGCGGTGAGGAGCGAGCTCAGGAACGGCACAATCAGCGTGCCGCCGGCGGTGCCCACGGGCACCCCGACGGTCAGCATGTCCTTCCAGGCGAACACCACGCCGAGGAGCAGGGTGCGCAGCGACTCGAGGGTGGGCAGGACGCCCGCGATGGCAGCCTCCGGGACGGCCAGGGCGGTGCCGAAGACGAGGTAGGCGCCCAGGGTCAGGGCAGCGGTGATCAGGAGCCCCAGGCGGTAGTGCACGTTGGCCGCTGCGAGGCCCAGGCCCAGCAGGATGCCGCCGAAGCCAGCCACCAGGTAGTAGGGGTCCCCGCCGAAGCTGAGGCTGAAGCCGAGGACGCCGAGGCCGAGCAGCGCGGTGAGGGCACCGGCGTCGAGCGCGTAGTGCCAGGCCGGCTGGCCGTCGGCGAAGCCGCTGCGCTGCGCGGCGGTGTTGCGGCGGCGGGTTGCTGGTGCGGAACTCATGCGGCAGCCTTCCTCAGCACTATGGCCAGGTCGGAGAGGTCCCCGAGGGTCAGGACCGTCAGGTCCCCGATGTTGGCCCGGGCCGGCGCGGCGCCCAGCTGGAGCCGGACGGCAAGGCTGCGGACCCCCAGGGGTACGGACGCCGCGGCGGAGCGCAGCTGGGCGGCAGTGACGTTGCTGCCCACCACAAGGAACACCACGGATGCGTTGGGGACCGTGTCCGCCAGGGTCCGGGCGAGGTCGACGGCGTTCTTGCGGTGCGATGCGCCGACGATCCGGGTCATGTCGTCCAGCATGTTGCGGCCGGTCTCGCAGCGCAGCGGGCCCTTTTGGGTCAGGACGTCGAGGTCGCGCTGTTCGCTGATGGCCTGCCGCCCGATCGAGGCGGCGGCGGAGATGGCCAGTTCGAACTCCTCCTCGGAGGCGTATTCGTCGGTGTTGATGGACAGTGCGATCGCGAGGTGGGCGCGGCGCGTCTCCTCGAACTGGCGGACCATCAGCTTGTTGGTGCGGGCCGTGGTCTTCCAGTGGATGTGCCGCCGGTCATCGCCCGGCACGTAGTCGCGCAGGGCGTGGAAGGACACGTCGGCGCTGGACAGGTCGGTGGTGGGCATGCCTTCGAGGTCGCGGATGAACCCGGCGGCCGAGCCGGCCAGCGCCGTGGTCTTGGGGTGCACAAACAGGTCCTCGGGTTCAGTCCAGAGGACCTGGCGGCGGAGCAGGTGCAGCGGGTCGGCACGGACGGAGCGCACCGGGCCCACCACAATCACGGCACGGCGAGCGGTGGGAATGGTGAACAGGTCCTCGTGGACCTGCTGCGGTTTCATCCGCGGCAGGTGGAACACGGCGGTGGCGGCCCCGACCGGGAGTTCCAGGTCCGCGGGCAGCAGCGGCCGGGCGGAGGTGTTGGACACCGCGATGCTGCCGACGGCGCTGTCCCCCACTGCGACCCGGGTGCGGGCCAGGTCCAGGACCACGCCGTAGGAGGAACGGCCCAGGATGAAGCCGACGGCCAGGGCGAACAGCACAAAGGCTGCAATCGCCGCCGCTTTCGCTTCCTGCCAGCCGAAGGCCTGGCCCACCGTCCACAGCAGGATCGCGGCTGCCAGCACGGACCAGCCCAGCACACTCACCACGGAGAGCACCGGCCACACGTAGCCCAGCCAGAGCTTGCGGACGGCACGGCCGGCCGGGGCGAGGGCCAGGCCGGCAGTGCTGGCGGCCTCGCCCCAGAGGGACGCGGGATGCAGCCGCGTGGGCCTGCCGTCCCGGTGGAAGGGTCGCTGCAGGTGTTCAGCAAGCCGGGTCAGGGCAGTGCTGGAGGACATATGGGGGCCTTTGTTCGTGCTGGGGTGTGGTGGTGCCGGGGTTGCAGGCGAAGGGTGCAGGCTAGCTGACGGACGCGCGCTGCTGCGGGGCGGCCACCTCGGCGAGGACTCGTGTCAGGACGGCGTCGGCGGTGGCGCCGGAGAACTCGGCTTCCGGGTCCATCACCAGGCGGTGGGTCCAGACGACGGCGGCGAGGTCCTTGACGTCGTCCGGCAGCACGAAGTTGCGGCCCTGGCTGGCGGCCCAGACCTTGGCGGCGCGCACCATTGCGAGGGCGCCGCGGACGGAGACGCCGAGGCGGGTTTCCGGCGCGGTGCGGGTCTCTTCGCAGAGCCGGGAGATGTATTCCAGCACGGCGGTGTCCACGTGGGTGGTGGCGGCGAGGTCCGCCATGTCGGCGACGGCCTGGGTGGTGATGACGGCGGTGATGTCCTTGGAGCGGTCCTTGAGGTTGGCGCCGCCCAGCAGCTGGACGGTGGAGGCGTGGTCCGGGTACCCGATGGAGGTCTTGATGAGGAAGCGGTCCAGCTGGGCCTCGGGCAGCCGGTAGGTGCCGGCCTGCTCGATCGGGTTCTGGGTGGCCATGACCATAAACGGCCGGCCGGCCGCGTAGGTGGTGCCGTCCACGGTGACGCGGGATTCTTCCATGACCTCCAGCAGCGCCGACTGGGTCTTGGGCGAGGCGCGGTTGATTTCGTCGGCCAGGACGATGTTGTTGAAGATGGGGCCCTTGTGGAACTCGAACTTCTGCGTCTTCTGGTCGTAGATGGTGACGCCGGTGACGTCGGAGGGCAGCAGGTCCGGGGTGAACTGGATGCGGTTGTTGGAGCCCTGGACGGTGGCCGCGAGGGCCCGCGCCAGGGAGGTTTTGCCGGTGCCCGGGGCGTCCTCGAAGAGGACATGCCCCTCGGCCAGCATCGCCGTGAAGGTCAGGCGGATGACGTGGGACTTGCCCAGGACGGCCTGGCCTACGTTGTCGACGAGCTTCTCGAAGGTGCCGGCAAACCATTCGGCCTGTTCGGTGGTCATGGTCATGGTGTGGTCCTCTTCTGTTCTGGGTGGAAAGTCTGGCGAGCCGCCGGCCGGAGGTTCCGGCCGGGGCCCGTGCTGGGATGTGGTGCGGTCATCAGCAGCCGCCGGGCCGGGGTCCGTACAGGTCCACGGTGGTGGACTTGACGAACCAGCCCGGGTGGCTGCCTTCGGTCACGCGGAACCACGGGGTGCCGTTGCCGTAGATGTCCTTGGTGCAGTTGATGGTGAGCCTGCCCTCGGACCGTTCCACCCAGCCGGCGCCGCAGGTCTTCGGCGGCCCTTCCGAGAAAGTATCGGTCTGGTTCGGCTTGCCCGGGCAGGTCCTGACGGTGGTCGCCTCCACCTGGACCTGTGACGTCGGCGGCGCCGGCGGCGGCGGCTCCGCCCCGCTGCGGGACGTGTCGCTGCCGATCCGGCCGGGCTGCCCGGCGCTGATGGCGCGGACCCGCAGCTCGTGGGTTTCGCTGAAGCCCACGCTCTTGGAGAAGGAGCGCTGCTGGGTGTCCTGCCAGCCTCCCCCGTCGAGGCTGTACTGGTAGCCGGAGACGGGACGTCCGTTGCCGTTGGGCTCGTTCCACGTCCAGGACACGGTCTTGTCGCCCACGCCGCCGCTTCCGCTGCCGGTGACCTTCGGGGCGAAGGCGAGCCCGTAAGGGTTCACCGAGTTAGACGCGGGGCTGGCATCGCCGGCGGCGGAGCTCCGCGACGAGACGGCCCAGACCACCACGGCGGTGGCGGTGCCGTTCGGGGCGGCCACCACCCCGCCGCCGGCCGGGATGTCGCCGCTGCCGCTGCCGGAGGTGAGTTTGTACTTGTACGTGATCTCTCCGGCACTGGAGCCGTTGCGCTGCTCCGCGGTGAGCGGGGCGAAGCGCACGTCGATCTTGCCGCCGTCGCCGCCGGTGTCCCTCAGCGTCGCCGACGGCGCTCCCACCATCGCCGGTTTGCCCACGGCGCGGACCGCGGCCGACTCGCCGGACGTCCCTGACGTTCCTGCCTTGTTCGTGGCGGAGACGGTGAACGTGTAGCCGGCCTCGGAGTTGTCCACAGTGACGTTCTGCGTGGTCCCGGAGACCTGCTGGGTCGCAATGGCAGCCCCGCCGCGCAGGGTGGTGAGCGTGTAGCTGGAGATGGCGTCACCGTTGTTGTTCGGCGCCGTCCACGTCACCTTGAGCTGGCTCTGGCTGCCCACCGAAGGCGCCGCCGTCGCGCTCGGTGGCGCCGGGGTTACGGGCACGCCGGCCGGGGTCTCCGCCGCCGAGTAGGCGCTCCACTCGGAGGGCTCCTTGGCGTCGTTGCGGGCCAAAACGCGGACTTTGTAGGCCACACCGTTCTGGAGGCCCTTCCACACGTAGCTCACTGAGGTGAGGTTCTGGATCTGGGCGTTCTGCCCGGCCGGAGCCGGCGAAATCTCCAGGTCGTAGGACTTCACCGGGGAGCCCTTGGACGCCGGCGCCGCCCACGTGACCGTGAGCTGCTTGTCGCCGAACTTAAGCGACGGCGCCACCGGGGTGTCCGGTTTGACGTCCGGGCGCACCTCCGCAGAGGCCGGGGACCGCTCGGATTCGCCGAGGGCATTCGTGGCGGTGACCTGGAAGTGGTACTTGGAATTGTTGGTCAGGCCCGTGAGCGTGCAGGAGTTTGCCGGGCAGTCCTGGCGGTAGCCGCCCTCGCCGTACACCGTGTACTTGGTGATGGCCGAGCCGCGGTCCGCGGGGGCGGTCCAGTTCAGCAGGGCGGTGCTGTCCCCCACGCTGGCGGCCTGGGGTGTGGTGGGCGCCAGCGGCTTGTCCTTGACGGTGAGCCGGATCCGGGCCGTGGCCTGACGGGACGCGTCGCCGGTCTTGTCGGCCACCGTGTAGGACACAATCATGGTGCCGGAGAACCCTTCGGCCGGGGTGACGGTGACGGAGTCGCCCGCGACCTCGGCGGTGCCCTGGCCCGTTTCGGTCCCGGCGGTGACGATCTTCAGCGGCGTCTCGGGGAACGGGTTGGCGTCGTTGGCCAGCACGTTGACCGTGACGGGCTTGCCGGCCGCGGCGTCGGGTTCGAGGTCGTCGTTGGCCACCGGTTTGGGCCGGTTGGAGGCGGTGACGGCCAGCTGGTACGTTGCCGTGGCTTCGAGGCCCCTGGGGTCTTTGGCCTTGACCTGGACGGTACCGCGCGTCCCGGCGGCGGTGCCGTCCTTCGCGGCGGCCTTCAGGGTCTTCCCCTCGATGCCGGCATCGAATCCAGCCGGCACGCCGCCCACCAGTTCGTACGACATCCGGTCCACGTCGCCGTCGTCCGGGTCGGTGGTGAGCCGGGACAGGTCGGTACTGGCGGAGTCCGCCATGGGCACGTCCACCTGGCTGCCCAGCAGGACAGGCGGGTTGTTCCGGTTGGGGTCCGGCAGCACCCTGGTGCGGATGCTGAGGGTCGATTTCAGGCCGGCTGGATCGTCAGGGCCTGAGCCGTCGGTCACCTCGAAGCTGAGCGAGCCGGGGCCCACGTAATCCTTGCCCGCGGTGTATCTCAGGGCGGTGCCGTTGTCCGCCACCGCGTCGGAGCCATCGGCGCCATCGGCGCCGATCAGCTTGATCCGGTCCGCCTGGGTGAGGCGCGGCGACCGTCCGTTGCGGACCTTGACCCATTCCTTGAGGTCCACCGTGACGGACTGCCCCGCGACGAGTTCGATCACGTCGTCCTTGGCCAGGGTGGGGACCTGCTGGCCCAGGCCCGGGACCCAGATGATCGCGGTGGATTTCTGCCCGTCCACGTCTTCCACGGTGTACGGGATGAGCTGCGGCTGCTCAGTCAGTTCCACGATCATGGTGCCCTCGGCGCCGGGCCGGGCGGTGGTGGCCTCGGTGGCGATCTTGAGGTTCTCGCCGACGCCGTCGGGGTCCTCGTCGTTTTTGAGCACGGGCACGTCGACGGCGGTCTTGCCCAGGGTCTGGGCGGAGGTCACCCGGTCGTCGCGGGCGATCGGCGCCTGCAGGGGCACGTCGTTCCGGACGTTGACGGCGATGGCTGCCTGGGCCGTGGCGCCGCGGTCGTCCGAGACGGAGTAGCGCACGTTGACGGTGCCTTCCTCGCCGGGCGCCTGCAGGAGGATGCGGGAGCTCTGCTTGCTGACGCTGGCCTGGAGTTCCGGGGCGGCCTCAATCCCGTCGCTGACGATCCGGATCGGGTCGCCGTCCGGATCGGTGTCGTTGCCGGTGGCATCGATGGCGATCTGGCGGCCGGGCCGGACCTTGACCTCGTCGTCCACCGGGGTGGGCTTCTGGTTGGTTTCCCCGCGCGGGGCGATGCCCACCGTGACGGTGCCGGTGTTGACGGCGCCCTGCCGGTCCACCACCTTGTACCGGAAGGTGTCCGTGCCGGCGCCGTCACCGGCTGCCGTGAAGTCGATGAAGTTGCTGCCGACCGTGGCGGTGCCCATTGCCGGGGTGCTGTCGATGCCGGTCAGCTGGACAGAGTCGCCGTCGGGGTCGATGCCGTCGAGCTCCACCGGGATCCGCACGCTCCCGGCGGCCACCACGCGGGCGGTGAGGTTCTTCGGCTGCGGGCGGGAGTTCTCCGCGCCCTCCAGCGGCAGGATGTGGATGGTCACGGCCGCGGCGCTCTTCTGGCCCTGCGGATCCACGGCGTTGTAGATGGCGCGGACGGTCTTCGGCTCGGCCCCGGCAATGAACCGGAGGGTGTTCTCGGAGACGAAGCTCTTGCCGTCCACGTCCGGGACGGCCTGGGGCAGCACGGGGTCCACTGTGAGCTTTTCGCCCTGCGGGTGGGTGTCGTTGGCCAGCACCGGGATGGTGACGACGTCGTTGACGCGGACGTTGACCTCGTCCGGTTTGGGCTGTGGCGCCCCCACGACGGCCGGGGCCGGGACCGGCACCACGGAGACGCTGCCGGTGGCGGATTTGGTGCCGTTGGACATGGTGTAGCGGAAGGTGAAGGGTTCCTTCGTGCCGACGACGTCGGTGATCCGCAGGACGCTGTGGTCGATCACGCTCACCGAGGCGGTGGCATTGTCGGCCAGCTGCACGGACTGCAGCACCAGCACTCCCCCGGACGGGTCGGAGTCGTTGGCCAGCGGGTCCAGCAGCACGCTGCCGCCGACCGGCATGAGGGCGACGTCGTGCACGGCCACCGGGTTGCCCACGTCCTTGCCGGACTCGACGTCCACCCGGATCAGGCCCTGGCTGCTTTGCGGGCCGTTGCTGGCGATGTAGGTCAGGTAGACGGGCCCGGGGGTGTCGCTGCGGAAGGTGAAAGTTCCGCCGTCGGTCACGGGTCCCAGCTGGGCGGGGCCGGCGGCCTCCACCTGGGCGAGGCGCAGGGCACCTCCGTTGGGGTCGACGTCGTTCTTCAGCGGGGCGATCACCAGGTCCTGGCCGACGACGGCGGTCACGTGGTCGGCGTTGACCACGGGCTGCAGGGCTCCGGGCGGCTGCACGTTGATCACCACCTTGCCCGTGGTGGTGGCGCGGCCGTCCCAGACCGTGACGGTGACGGATTTCTTGCCCGCTGCGGCGCCGGAGTCCTGGTAGGTCAGGAGGCCGTCGCGGCGGACCTTGACCTGGTCCTGGTCGTTGTCAGCCTTGGCGTCCATCAGGACGAGGTCGTCGCCGTCGGGGTCGGTCCAGTCGGTGAGGATGTTCTGGCTGACCGTTTTGCCCTGTTCGACGAGCATGGTGGTGGGTTCGCCGCGCTTGAACAGCGGAGGCTTGTTTTCGTCCGGGCCGACGACGTTGAGCGTGATGCTGCCGGCGGCGGAGAGCCCGCGGCCGTCGGCGGCGTTGTAGGCGAAGGTTTCCGTGCCGGGTTTCGCGTCGGCCGGGACGGTGACCTGGAAGGCGGTGCCGCCGTAGATGTTCTCCAGGCTCCCGGCCTGCGGGCCGTTGCCTCCGACGGAGGCGGTGAGGACGTCGCCGTCGGGGTCCGAGTCGTTGTCCAGCACGGAGAGGATGGTGGTGCGGCCGGGGCGGACGCCGACGGCGTCGGGCGTGGTTTCCGGCGGACGGTTGGGTTTGGTGCGGTCGGGCAGGATGTTGATGGTGTTGTTGTCCGCCGACTCCTGGTCCTGGTCATCGGACTGGTTTTTGGGCGGGACCACGTCGTCCCAGTTGTTGACCAGCTGCATGTTCTGGTTCACCAGCCACACGTTCCCGGAATTCACATCATTAAGAACCACCAGGTCCCGGTTCACCCGGAACACATAACTCGGCGACGCAGACGCCTTCGGCACCTCCACGTTCTTGTCATTGGCATCATCCACACAGTCCCGGACATACTTGTTCGCCCCCGACCACGCAGCATGCACACAACCACCCAGCTGCACCGGAGCCGCCGGCACACCCTGCCCGCCAAAGCCCACCGTCTTCGCCGTCGAACCATCCAACGGCTGGACCAGCAACGCCTTCGGAGTCGCCACCGCCACAGCATCCGCCGCCGGCCCGGACTGCTGCAGCTTCGCCTCCCGCGCATCCGCCAACGCCAACTCACGCCCGCCCGGCAGGAACAACTTCCCCCGCCCCGCATCCAGCACCACCGGCGCATCCCCCACCACAGCCAACTGCAAATCCCCGGCACCCTTCAACCCATCCCAGGTCTCCACCGACGAATCCGCCACCACACCATCAGCACCAGCCGACGTGACCGTCACCTGCCCCGACGTCGGATCCGCACTATAAATCCGGTCATCAGCACCCACCGCGGACACCGTCCCGGCCGACCCCTGCAACACCGGCTCGGAATTCTCCGCATCAAAACCACTCACCGACGACGGCGACAACGCCCACACCGTGCCCTTCGCCGCGTCCGTCACCGCAATAACATCCGAGCCGAAACTCACCTCCGCCGACCCCGGCAACTGCTTATCCCCGCCCAACCGCATCTGCGCCGCCGACACCTGATTCAACGTCGAACCAGCACTGTCATCCACAAACACAGTCCCGGCATCCTGCAACACATCAAACGTCGTCGACGCCGGCGTCACCGCCCCATCCAACACCCGCGACGGATAATTCAACCGCCCCACCGCATTCTTCGACTTCGACACCACCCACACACCACCGTCATTCAACTCCACCTCAGTGGTCTTAAACCCCGGATAAACCACAGCACCCGTCACCAACACCACACCCGCCACAGCAAGACCGGTACCGCTGATGAGGTTTTTGCGGCGCGTGGTGGACCGCGGTTTCATGAAGCCTCGCTTGATGGCCCCTAGGCCGGAGAAAAGTCGTGTCACAGCTTCAGATTTCCTTCAAGATGGCGTCATGATTCGCGTGCCGGACCCGGTACCGGGCCCTCACTTCCCGCGACAGCCTACCGAACGTTCCGGGACCGTGCGATGGGGAGGACTTCCCTGCGGTACCCGGGGAAGTGGCGGTCCCGGGCCCGGTTGTCAGCTGCATGGCGGGATCCCGTGGCTGTACGGCGCGCCAAGCTGCGTGTGTCCTGCGATGACGTACCGGCCCACATTTCGGTTGGATCCGAGTTCCACCCGGTACCACTCGGTGTCCGGCGAGTTCGTCCAATTGTCGTTCTGGATGATGTAGCACTTCACCACGATGGTCTCGCCGCTGTTCTTGTAGAACCACGGAGGCGTATCGCCGTTGTTGACGCCGCCGCAGTCAAAGTAAGGGTTGGGACGGTAGTCCGAGCCGCCGCGGGTGTAGGTGCAGCTGCGGACAAAATTCGGATCGGACGTCTTGATCCGGGTGGTCCATTCGCGTGTCGGTGGTCCGGACTGGGCTGCAGCCGTGGCGACACCGCCGCCGGTCCCCCGGGAGTTGACCGTCTGGACCTGAATGGTGTGCCGCTCGTCGAAGCCGCCGGTGTTCACGGTCCGGCTGCCGGAGGCCGCCACCCGTTCCCAGCCCCGCCCGTCGATGTTGATCTGGGTGTAGGCGACGTCGTTGGTGGAGGTGGACGGCGAGCTCCAGCTGAAGCTGAGCGACTTCTGGTTCTGGCCGCCGTTCTGGCCCGATGCCGAGGGGGTTCCGGGCGCACCGTAGGGTGTGGCGGTGGCGCCGGTGCTGGCGTCGGAGCTGGGCGCCACGGTGGAGTTCGCGGTCACCGTGATGGTGGTGGCGGCCCCGTTCGTAAACCCTCCCACGGTCTGGCCGGGCCGGATGGGCCCGGACTGCCCGGTGGTGGCGCGGAAGGTGTAGCTGACCTCGTTGGGCGCCGAGCCGTTGCGCTCAGCGCCAGTGAGTTCCCGGAAGTTGATGGTGACGGCCTTGCCGGCGCCGCCGGTGTTGGCCTCGGTGGCGCTGACGCCGGACGGCTGTGCCAGTTTGCCGGTGGCGCGCCGGGGGGCCGAGGGGGCGCTGACGCCGCCCTTTCCGGCTTTGTTCTCGGCCTGGACGGTAAAGGTGTAGGACGCCTCGGAGTTGTTGGCGGTGAATGTCGCGGTGCGGACCGTCCCGGCCACCATCTGCGTCTGGGAGGTTCCTCCGCCGCCGCTCATGGTGACGTAGTAGTTCCTGATGGCATCGCCGTTGGTGTTCGGTTCGGTCCAGTTCACCTTGAGCTGGTTCGACGACCCCACCGCGGAGGCCACGGTGGTGGTGGGGGCGGCCGGAGCGGCCGGGACCCCGGCGGGGTTGTCCTCGGCGGAGTAGATGCCCCACTCGGACGGGCCGAGCTCGTTGACGGCCTGGGCGCGCACCTTGTAGCGGACGCCGTTGGTCAGTCCCGGCCACGTGTAAGTCAGCCCGGTGACCCCGCTCTTCACGGCAATGCCGGACGCCGGCGGCGGGGAGATCTCCAGGTTGTAGCTCTTGACGGCGGAGCCCTCGGTTTTCGCCGGAGCCCAGTTGATCACCATGTTCTTGTCACCGGCCTTGACGGCCGGGGCCTCCGGCGGGGACGGTTTCTCATCCGGCCGGATTTCATTGGACGCCACCGAGGGCGCCGACTCGCCCACCTCGTTCGTGGCGGTGACCGTGAAGACGTACTTGACGTCGTTGGTCAGGCCGGTGAGGGTGCAGGTGGTGGTGGGACAGTCCTGGCTGAAGCCGCTGGAACGGACGGTGTATTTGCTGATCGCGGCGCCGTTGTCCGAGGGCGGAGCCCACTTGAGGACGGCGGTGCGGCTGCGGACGTCCGTCGCTGACGGGGCCGGAGGGGTGTCCGGCTTGTCCCGGACGGTGATGCGCAGCCGGCCGCTCGCCTGGCGTGTGGGGTCCCCGGTTTTGTCCAGCACGGTGTAGCGGATCACCATCACGCCCTTGGAACCGTCGGCGGGAGTGACCGTGATGGAGTCGCCGTTCACGGCGGGGGCGCCCGCGGCGGAGCCGGTCTCAACGGTCGCCGAGATGATCAACAGCTGCGTGTCGCTGAAGGGGTTGAAGTCGTTGGCCAGGACGTTGATGGTCTCGGCCCGGCCCGCGTTGGCTTTCTCGATCACGTCCTCGTTGGCCGTCGGGAGGGGCCGGTTGGACGCGACGACGGTGGCTTCGACAGTGGCTTTGACGGGCTCGGAGCGGCCGTCGGTGACCTTCAACGGGATGGCACCCTTCCGCCCGGTGGGGGTGGTGGGCTCCGCGCTGACCTGCAGCGTCTGTCCGTCAACGGTGGCCTTGAGCCCTTCGGGCAGGGTGCCGTCGAGTTCGAACTTCAGCTTTTCCTGGTCCCCCGGATCGACGTCCTTGGCGAGGTCGCCCAGGTCGAGGCTGACCGATTCGGCCTTCGGCACCTCGAGGTCGGTGCCGCTGAAGGTGGGTTCGTGGTTGGCGTTCGGATCCGGGATGACCTTTGTGATGATGGTGAGGGTCGATTTCAGGCCCTGCGGATCCTCGGGCCCGGTGCCGTCCGTCACTTCGAAGGTTACGGAGCCGGGGCCCACGTAGTCCTGGAGCGCGGCGTAGCGCAGTGCGGTCCCGTTGCCGGCCACGACGTTGTCCGCGGAGGCTCCCTGCACCCGGATCTTGTCCACCTGCGTGATCCGCGGTGCGCGGCCTTCCCGGACCCGGACGTAGTCGTTCAGGTCGAGGGTGATCTCCTTGCCGGCCATCACTTCGACGACGTCGGTGCGCGCCAGGGTGGGGTGCTGTTCGCCCTGCCCCGGCACCCAGATGACCGCCGTCGCGCTTTGGCCGTCCACGTCGGTGACGGTGTACGGGACCAGCTGGTCCGTCGGGGCGAGGGCCACCACCACGTTGCCGTCGCCGCCCACGCGGGCGTTCGGGTTGCCGTCCGGCAGGGAGATCTTGAGGTCGGCGGCAACGCCGTCGGGGTCCGAGTCGTTTTTCAGGACCGGAACGTCGACGGCGGTCTTGCCGAGGGTCTCGGCGGGCGTGATGACGTCGTCCTTGGCCACCGGGGGCTTGAGGGCGGCGTCCGGGCTGATCCGGACGCGGATCACAGCACTGCCCCGGGCCTTTTTATCGTCCTGGATGGTGTAGCTGACGCTCTCGTTGCCGGCGGTTCCGGGGGCGGTGAGGAGCACCTTGCCGCCGTCGGCCGCCTCCACCTGCAGTTCGGGGCGCGCCTCGAAGGCGTTCGAGGCCAGGCTGATCGGGTCCCCGTCCGGGTCCGAGTCGTTGGTGAGCGCGTCGACGGCGATCTTGCGTCCGGGGCGGACGTCGACGGCGTCGTCGAGGGCGATAGGTTTCTGGTTGTTGGCTTCCGGCGGCGCGATGCCGACAATCACGGTGCCGGTGTTTTCGGCGCCGATCCTGTCCCGGACGCGGTAGCTGAACGTGTCCGTGCCGGCAGCGGTGCCGGTGGCCGTGAATTCGAGGTAGCCGTCCCTGACCACGGCGGTGCCCATCTCCGGCGCCTTGTCCACGCCGATCAGCTGGACGGAGTCGCCGTCGGAATCGATACCATCCAGCGGGACGGGGATGCGGACCACCATGCCGGACACCACACGGGCCGTCAGGTTCTTCGGCTCCGGGCGGGTGTTCCGCTCGTCGTCGCGGGCGTTGATCCGGATGGTGACCTGCTGTGAGTCCGACTGCCCGGAGTCGTTGGTGACCTTGTAGATGGCGTAGACGGTTTTGGGGACGTCCCCGGCGATGAAGCGCAAGGTGCCGCCGGAGCGGAACATGCGGCCGTCCGCGGCGTCGGGTTCCTGGGCCAGGACCGGTTCCAGGATGAGCTGGCCGCCGTTGGGGTCGGTGTCGTTGTCGAGGACGGGGATGGTCACCACGTCCCCGGCCCGCACGGTTGCCTCGTCCGGTTTGGCCTGCGGCGCCTGGAGCTTCGCGGGAGCGGGGACCACCAGGACGGCGATCTCCCCGCTGGCGGAGGAGGTGCCGTTGGAGATGGTGTATTTGACGCTGAGCTGGCCCTCGGCACGGACGTCGGTGATCCGGACCACCGAGTGGTCCAGCACCGAGACGCTGACCGGCTGCCCGTCCGCGGCCGTCACGGACTGGACCACCAGGACGCCGCCCGAGGGGTCGGAGTCGTTGCCCAGGACGTCCACCAGGACGCTGCCGCCGCTGGGCAGCAGGGCCGTGTCCCGCACGGCCACCGGGGCGCCGTCGCCGTTGCCGGGAACGACGTCGACCCGGACCAGTTGCTGGGCACTCGCCGGGCCGTTGGTGACGAGGTAGGTGACGTAGTGGGTGCCCGGGGCTGCGGACCCGAAGGTGAACGTCTGCTGGTCCGCGCCCATGGTGGCGGTGGAGTTGCCGTCCGGGGTCACCTGGGCGAGTCGGAGTGCGCCGCCCTGCGGGTCCGAGTCGTTCTTGAGCGGGGCGATGACGGTGTCCACGCCGGCCACGGCCACGAGGTGGTCGGCGTTGGCGATCGGCGGCAGGGCGCCGGGCGCCCGGACGTCGACGGTGATCTTTCCCTCGGTGCTGGACTGGCCGTCGGAGACCGTCACCGTCAGGACTTTGCGGCCGGGCTCCGAGCCTGCGTCCTGGAAGCTCAGGAGCCCGTCGGGCCGTGCCTTGACCTGGTCACGGGGGTCGCTGCTGGCGGCACTGACCACGTAGAGGTCGTCGCCGTCGGGGTCGATCCAGTCGGTGAGGATATTCTGGCTGACGAGCTTGCCGGACTGGACCACCAGGGACGTGTTCCGGTTGGGCTTCTGCCGCGGTGCGGAGTTCTCCCCCGCCGGGATGATGTTGAGGGTGACGTCGGTGGACGCGGAGAGCCCGCGGCCGTCGTCGGCGGAGTATTTGAAGGTTTCGGAGCCGGTTTTGTCCGCCGGGACGCTGACCTGGAACCCGGTGGAGCCGTAGATGGGGGCCAGCAGCCCGGAGCCGATCGGATCGGGGGCGCGGACGGTGAGGATGTCGCCGTCGGGGTCGGTGTCGTTGTCCAGGACCGGAAGGATGGTGGTCTTGCCGGCGCGGACGCCGAAGGTGTCCGGTTTGACCGCGGGGGCGCTGTTGGGCTTGGTGCGGTCCGGGAGGACGGTCTGCTGGACCTCGTCGGCGGAGTCCTTGTCCGCGTCGTCGGAGGTTTCCTTCGGCGGGATGACGTCGTCCCAGTTGTTGACCAGCTGCATGTTCTGGTTGACCAGCCACACATTCCCGGAATTCACATCATTAAGAACCACCAGGTCCCGGTTCACCCGGAACACATAACTCGGCGACGCAGACGCCTTCGGCACCTCCACGTTCTTGTCATTGGCATCATCCACACAGTCCCGGACATACTTGTTCGCCCCCGACCACGCAGCATGCACACAACCACCCAGCTGCACCGGAGCCGCCGGCACACCCTGCCCGCCAAAGCCCACCGTCTTCGCCGTCGAACCATCCAACGGCTGGACCAGCAACGCCTTCGGAGTCGCCACCGCCACAGCATCCGCCGCCGGCCCGGACTGCTGCAGCTTCGCCTCCCGCGCATCCGCCAACGCCAACTCACGCCCGCCCGGCAGGAACAACTTCCCCCGCCCCGCATCCAGCACCACCGGCGCATCCCCCACCACAGCCAACTGCAAATCCCCGGCACCCTTCAACCCATCCCAGGTCTCCACCGACGAATCCGCCACCACACCATCAGCACCAGCCGACGTGACCGTCACCTGCCCCGACGTCGGATCCGCACTATAAATCCGGTCATCAGCACCCACCGCGGACACCGTCCCGGCCGACCCCTGCAACACCGGCTCGGAATTCTCCGCATCAAAACCACTCACCGACGACGGCGACAACGCCCACACCGTGCCCTTCGCCGCGTCCGTCACCGCAATAACATCCGAGCCGAAACTCACCTCCGCCGACCCCGGCAACTGCTTATCCCCGCCCAACCGCATCTGCGCCGCCGACACCTGATTCAACGTCGAACCAGCACTGTCATCCACAAACACAGTCCCGGCATCCTGCAACACATCAAACGTCGTCGACGCCGGCGTCACCGCCCCATCCAACACCCGCGACGGATAATTCAACCGCCCCACCGCATTCTTCGACTTCGACACCACCCACACACCACCGTCATTCAACTCCACCTCAGTGGTCTTAAACCCCGGATAAACCACAGCACCCGTCACCAACACCACACCCGCCACAGCAAGACCGGTACCGGAGAGGAAGCGCCGGCGGCGGGCGGTGAGGGGGCGCACGTTAGCTTGCCGGCGGGATTTCGGCCGCAGGGCAGCGAGGAAGGTGTTCATGTGTGCTGTGTCCCCCAGAAAGTCACGGCTCCGCACACGAGGCGTCGCCCGCGGTGGTGCCAGATAGCTTCGACTATCGCATATTAGCCATCGATTAGAGAAACGTTGGCGGCGTCAAATCCGGCAGGGTCAGCATCGCCCCAGTTCAGGCGCTGTTAATCCAGGACCAAGCCGCGGCCGCTGCCGCGTTGGAGGAGGATGGGGTGGATTTCGCCGAAGCCGCGGACGTCCTCGGCCGGGCGCGGCTGCAGGACGAAGCGTTCGTCGTTCTCCAGCGCCGCCGCGGTCATGGAGTCCACCAGCACCGTGCCCGGATCCGCCAGTGCGGTCAGCCGCGCAGCGAGGTTGACCGTGGGGCCGTAGATGTCACCCAGCCGGGACAGGATCCGGCCCCACACCATGGCCACACGCGCCTGCGGGAGGATCTCGTCGTCCGTGAAGGCCTGGCACAGAGCGAGGGAGATTTCGGCGCCGGCAGCGGGGGTCTCGGCGATGTAGAGGACTTCATCGCCCACGGTCTTGACCAGGCGCCCGCCGCCGACTGAGATGATTTCGGCGCACTTGTTCTCGAAGCGCTGCACCAGCTGGGCCAGGGTTTTTTCGTTCATCCGGCGGGACAGGCTGGTATAGGAAACCAGGTCCGCGAAGCCGACGGCCCGCGCCAGCGGCAGCGGCGCGTCGTCTTCGTCGCCTTCGCGGCCTTCCTCGCTGGAGGCCAGCCCGGCCTCGGCACGCACAGCGAGGCGCTGGATCCCGGCGTTCAGCTGGCGGCGCCAGGAGTAGACCAGCATTTCCTCCAGCGCGTCCACGAGGGACGGCAGTTCGCCGACCAGACGCTTGCGGGCCACGGCATCGGTGACGCCCTGGTTCTGGACCATGTCCTCCACCAGGGCTTCGATCTGCCACACCACCATGCGGTCCGTCATCTGGCCGATAGCCCGGGTCACGGAGATCGCGGCTTCCTCGGTGAGCTGGCCGGCGCGGACCAGGTCCACGATGGTGTTCAGCGCGGACTGGTCGCGTTCGGTGAAGGCGACATCCTCGTCCCCGATGTTGGGGAAGCCGAGGGCGCGCCAGAGTTTCCGGGCGGACAGCAGGGACAGCCCGGCGCCGGAGGCCACCTCGCGGCGGCGGAGTTTGCGTTCGCCGCCCAGCAGCCGCTGCTCCAGGGCTTTGAGGGCAAGACGTTCGGCGGACATGGCGCCGGTGGGCGGCCCTGCAGCCGCCGGGGCATCAGCGGCAGCGGGAATGCTGCCGTCGGCGTCAGCGTCAGCCGGGTCGGAATCGGCATCGACGGCGTCGGCGTCAGCCGGGTCGGAATTGGCATCGGCGGGTTCCGCCGCGGCGGAACCTGCCGTACTGGAGTCGGGGTTCTCGCCGTTGGAGTCGGGGTTCTCGGCGATCGTGTCGAGGACGGCGGCTTCGAGGGTGGCCGCCTCCACAAAGGCATCCGAAACGTGCGCCGGCCCGTCGGCCAGCAGTCCCGTGTCACGGTGACCGTTGTCAGCGCTCATCTCTTCCACCTTCTCTCTTCTCCAAAGGCCAGGGCTCTATCTGCCAGGGGCTGGCGTTATCGTAGGGCAGTTCCCCGGCGCCCAGCACCCCGCCCTGCGGGAGCTCGTTGATGGCGTCGAAAATGAAGCTGCGGAACGTCGCAGCTTCCGGAACGTCGGGGACCACGGTGCCGGCCGGGTACCCGGTATCCAAGGATATGTTCCCTGACCGCAATATGCGCTGGAGCAACGACTGATGGATCTCCACATTACGAACGGCGGCCAGCCACACCTGCTGGTCGCGCCGCCGGAGCATGCCGTACCGGGCAACCAGCCGCTGGCTGGTTAGCGTGTATTTGGTGGCCTGCCAGGACAGGACCCTTGGCAGGCAGTAGCCCAGCAGCACCCAGGCCGCCAGTCCGATGCACGCCCCGATCAGCCACGGCGTCCACTGCCTGGCCGAGTCCCTGACCACCGGCACCAGGTGGCCGGGGCCGCCCTTGACGATCCATGCGCTGGCGTAGGCGGCCAGGGCCGGCACCAGGATGAACAGCAGCGCCGGGAAGATCAGCGTCCGGGGCTGCGGCCGGGTCACCACAATCACTTGTTCGCCCGGCAGGAGCTCTTTACGCATAACCGCTTTCATGACCCGCGTTCTGGCCGGGAGGCGTCCAGGGCCGCAGGTGCACCACGTCGCCGGCCGTCACCACGTGCTCGTGCCCGCCGGAGTCCACCACCAGGAGCGATCCGTAGTCGTCCAGGCGGGTGGCATGGCCGATGATTTCGTGGTCGCCCGGCAGTTGGGCGCGGACCTGCTTGCCCAGCGTGGTGAGCTGGTGCTCCAGCCGCTTGTGCAGGGAGGGCCCGCCGGCCATCCCGGCGGTGGGGTCGCCGTCGGCGTTGCAGAAGCTGCGGTAGAGCGCGGTGAAGCGGGACAGGTAGCTCTTGAGCAGCGCGGTCCGGTCCACCGAGGCAGGGTTTTCCAGCAGGACGGAGGTGGCGGTGGGGACGGGAAGCTCGGCCTCGGTGAGCGTGACGTTCAGTCCGGTCCCCAGCACCACGGGCGGCACGGCGCCGCCCTGCATCGGGCCGAGTTGGGCCAGGATGCCGGCGATCTTCCGGCCCCGGACCAGGACGTCGTTGGGCCATTTCAGTTCCGCCGGGAGGCCAGCCGTGTCCACCAGGGCCTCGCAGAGGGCGAGGGCGGCGAGCAGCGAGAGCCAGGAGTAGCTCTGGGTCGGCAGGGGCCGCCCTTCCGCGTTGACCGGGCGCAGCACCAGCGACACGGACACCGAGCTCCTGGCGGGCGCCTCCCAGCGGCGGTCGAGGCGGCCGCGCGCCGCACTCTGGTATTCGGCAGCCAGCACCGTCAGATCCGGGTGGGCAAAGGGATCTTCGCCGGATCCGCGGAGCAGGTCCGCGTTGGTGGAGCCGGTGGACTCCACCACGGTGAGCCGCGGAATGCCGTTGGCTGAGAGGAACGCCTCATCGCTGAGGGCGTTCACATCAAGGGGCGGACGGTCCGGGGATTCCTGCGCGGCTTCCATGCTTTGAATCCTACCGAGTTACGCGGTGCCCGGCTCCGGCCGCACTGGCGGGAAGTGCCTCCGGTGCGGAATCCGCAGGAAACTCACAGGAAGATATCGGGAATCAGACGGTCTTCCGGAGCGCCCAGGCTGTAGGGGCTGAAGTCCGTGACGCCGGCGGCGGCGAGGACCTGTTCGTCGGTGTAGAAGTTGCCGGTCCGGCTGCCGGAGTCCGGCACGGCGTGGCTGCCGGTCAGCACCGCATGGGCTGCGTCCGCCATGATCCCCGGCCCCCGGGCGCCCTGGACGATCTTTTCCCCGCCCGGCATGTTGCGGATGGCGGCCGTGTCGATCAGCGTGCGGGGCCACAGGGAGTTCACGGAGATCCCGTCGGCCTTCAGCTCCTCGGCGAGGCCCAGGGTGGTCAGGCTCATGCCGTACTTGGCCATGGTGTACGCCAGGTGCAGGCCGGCCCACTTGGGGTCCAGGTTCAGCGGCGGGGAGAGCGTCAGGATGTGGCCGGCGTCGGACTGGCGGAGGGCCGGCAGGGCCAGCTTGGAGAGCAGGAACGTGCCCCGGACGTTGATGTCCTGCATCAGGTCGTAGCGCTTCATGTCGACGTCGTCGGTGGTGGACAGGTCGATGGCGGAGGCGTTGTTGATGACCACGTCGATGCCGCCAAAGCGTTCGACGGCGGCGTCCACTGCCCCGGCGACGTCCACGTCGTTGCGCACATCCCCCACCAGCGGCAGGGCCTGCCCTCCGGCCGCCTCGATCTGTTCGGCCGCGGAGTAGACCGTGCCTTCCAGCTTGGCGTGCGGCTGGCCGGTCTTTGCCATGAGGACGATGTTGGCGCCGTCGCGCGCGGCGCGGGTGGCAATGGCCAGGCCGATCCCGCGGCTGCCGCCGGAGATGAGGATGGTGCGGCCCTGCAGGGAGCCGGACCCATGGTAGGGGCCCGGCTGCTGGGCGGTGTCCGGCTGCTGGCTCGTGTCGGAAGCGTCGTTGCTCAAAGTCATGGAGACACTCTAACCGATGTTACTCGCCAGTAACATACCCGGGGCGTGCGGACCGGGACGCAGCCGCGGCCCGCCCGGCGCGGAGCAGGCCGCGGGCATCCGGTGTGAAAATTGTAGGTTTTCTACAGCGGCTCGGGCGAATAGCGTCACTAGACTTGCCACCACGGCCATGTTTTTGTGTGGAACCCACTTAAGCGCCCCCGCACAGGCCAGCGAGAACGTACACAGCCGCCATGACCTACAGAGCCGGAGACACTTGATGAGCCACGATCTGACCACGACCGCGGGAAAGATTGCCGATTTCCGCGACCGCCAGGCCCGTGCTGAGCAGCCCTCCGGCCCGGAAGCGATCGAAAAGCAGCACGCCCGCGGCAAGAACACGGCCCGCGAGCGCGTCGACCTGCTGCTGGACGCCGGCTCCTTCGTCGAGTTTGATGCCCTCGCCGTGCACCGCTCCACCGCTTTCGGCATGGAGAGGAAGAAGCCCCTGGGCGACGGCCTGGTCTCCGGCTACGGCACTGTGGACGGCCGACCGGTGGCCGTGTACAGCCAGGATTTCTCCGTGTACGGCGGTTCGCTGAGCCAGGTCAACGGCGAGAAGATCGTCAAGGTCCAGGAATTCGCGCTGCGCAACGGCTGCCCCGTGGTGGGCATCCTCGACGGCGGCGGCGCCCGCATCCAGGAAGGCGTCGCCTCGCTGGCCATGTTCGCGGACATCTTCCGCAACAACGTGCACGCCTCCGGCGTCGTCCCGCAGATCTCCCTCATCATGGGCCCGTCCGCCGGCGGCGCGGCCTACTCCCCCGCCCTGACCGACTACGTGGTGATGGTGGACAAGACCTCCCACATGTTCATCACCGGCCCGGACGTCATCAAGACCGTCACGGGCGAGGACGTGGACATGGAAACCCTGGGCGGCGCCCGCCAGCACAACGCCACCACGGGAACGTCCACCTACCTCGCCTCCGACGAGGCCGACGCCGTCGAGTTTGTCCGCGAACTCCTGGACTTCCTGCCGTCCAACAACCTTGCCGAAGCCCCCGTCCTGGAGCACTCCCAGGAGCTGGAGCTCGACGACGACGACCTGGCCCTGGACGTCCTGATCCCGGATTCGGCCAACCAGCCTTACGACATGCGCAAGGTCATCGAGCAGATCGTGGACGACGCGCACTTCCTGGAGATGCAGTCCCTGTACGCCCCGAACGTGATCATCGGCTACGGCCGGGTGGAGGGCCACACGGTGGGCATCGTTGCCAACCAGCCGATGCAGTTCGCCGGCACCCTGGACATCGCCGCTTCGGAGAAGGCCGCCCGCTTTGTCCGGCACTGCGATGCCTTCAACATCCCCATCATCACGCTGGTGGACGTCCCGGGCTTCCTGCCCGGCAAGGACCAGGAGTTCCAGGGCATCATCCGCCGCGGCGCGAAGCTGCTCTACGCCTACGCCGAGGCCACCGTGCCGAAGCTGACCGTTATTACCCGCAAGGCCTACGGCGGGGCGTACATCGTGATGGGCTCCAAGAAGCTCGGCGCGGACATCAACCTGGCCTGGCCCACGGCCCAGATCGGTGTGATGGGCGCCCAGGGCGCGGTCAACATCCTGTACCGCCGCGAGCTCGCCGCGGTCGCCCAGGAGGGCGGCGACGTCGAGGCCAAGCGCGCCGACGTCATCCGGCAGTACGAGGAAGAGCTGCTCAACCCCTACCAGGCCGCGCAGCTCGGCTACGTGGACGCCGTTATCGCCCCGTCGGAGACGCGGGTCCAGATCATCCAGGGCCTGCGTGCCCTGCGGGACAAACGGGCCAGCCTGCCCGCCAAGAAGCACGGGAACATCCCGCTGTGACGGGCTCCGCAGTCCCGGAAAACGCAGTCCCGGGAAACGGTGCCGCCGGCGGCCCGGAGCAGTCCCTGTTCGCCGTCGCCAAGGGCGAGCCGACGCCGGAAGAGCTCGCGGCGCTCACCGCCGTCGTGCTTGCCCTGGGCAGCGGCGGCCCGGCCGCGCCGGAGAAGCCGAGTGCCCGGCAGTGGATCCGCCGCCAGCAACTGCAGCTGGCGCCGAAGCCCGGGCCAGGTTCGTGGCGGCGCAGCCGGGGCTAACTAAAGTTCAGCAACCCTTTCATAACAGCCGGTGCCGGGCTAGTCTCGTCGGGTGACTAACGAAACCACTGAGAACACGCCCGCCGCCAGCCAGGACGGCGCTCGCCCGCAGACCGCCATCGATGCCGTTGCCGATGCCTTCACGGACACCCTGATCCGGCTTAACCCCAGCTTCGCCACCGAGCTCGGCCTTCCCGGGCACGAGACCGAGTACCAGGACTTCTCCCCCGCGGGGCATGAGGAGTTCGCCGCTGCCGCGCGGGAGGCCCTCGCGGCGCTGGACGGTCTGGCGCCGGCGGACGACGTCGACGCGGTCACCCTGGATGCCATGCGGGAGCGGCTGGGCCTGCAGCTGGAGCTCCACGAATCCGGCTGGGACCTTGGCGACCTGAACAACATCGCCTCGCCCGCCCAGGAGATCCGGGCAATCTTCGACCTCATGCCGACGGACACTGCCGGGCAGTGGGACCACATCGCGGGGCGTGCGCACAACGTCCCTGCCGCGCTGGACGGCTACATCGAATCGCTGCGCGCCGCCAAGGAGGACGGCAAAGTGGCCGCCGCCCGGCAGGTCAAAATCGTGATCGAACAGACCACCAAGCACGCCGCGGAGGACGGTTTCTTCGCCAGGCTGGCCCAGGAGGCCAAGACCGCGGACGGCCCGCTGCCGGCAGACGTCCAGGCCCGGCTCGACGCCGGCACTGCCGCTGCGCGGGTGGCCTACTCCCGGCTGGCCGGATTCCTGGAATCCGAGCTGCTGCCCGTGGCCCCCGAAAAAGACGCGGTGGGCCGCGAGCGCTACGCGCTGGCCTCGCGCGCGTTCCTCGGCGCCACGGTGGACCTCGAGGAAACGTACGCCTGGGGCGTGCAGGAACTGGACCGCCTGATCGCCGAGCAGGAGCGCGTGGCCGAAGAGATCCGCCCCGGCGCCACCATCGAGGAAGCCAAGGAGATCCTGAACAACGACCCCGCCCGGCAACTCAAGGGCACCGACGCACTTCAGGCGTGGATGCAGGAGCTCTCGGACAAGGCCGTGGCCGACCTCGCCGGCGTCCACTTCGACATCCCGGACGTCATGAAGACCCTGGAATGCAAGATCGCTCCGACCGACGAGGGCGGCATCTACTACACCGGGCCCTCGGATGACTTCAGCCGGCCCGGCCGCATGTGGTGGTCCGTTCCGCCGGGCGAGGACACGTTCACCACGTGGGCGGAGACCACCACCGTCTACCACGAGGGCGTCCCGGGCCACCACCTCCAGGTCGCCACCGCCACCTACCGCCGCGAACTGCTGAACAAGTGGCGCCGGAACGTCTGCTGGACCTCCGGGCACGGTGAGGGCTGGGCGCTCTACGCCGAGAAGCTGATGCAGGAACTGGGTTACCTCAAGGACCCGGGCGACCACATGGGCATGCTGGACATGCAGCGCATGCGCGCGGCCCGGGTGGTGTTCGACATCGGCGTCCACCTGGAATTGGAGGTCCCCGAACGCTGGGGTTCCGGCACCTGGACCCCGGAGAAGGGCTTCGGGTTCCTGAAGCAGAACCTCGCCATCAGCGAGGGCCAGCTCAACTTCGAGTTCACCCGCTACCTCGGCTGGCCGGGCCAGGCGCCGTCGTACAAGGTGGGCCAGCGGCTGTGGGAGCAGATCCGCGCCGAACTCGAGTCCCGCCCCGGGTTCGAGCTGAGGGCTTTCCACACCAAGGCCCTCAACATCGGGTCGGTGGGGCTTGACACGCTGAAGCGGGCGCTCCTGGGGTAAGCCGGGACCCGAGGCGGTCGTGCAGCGGCACGGCCGCCTCCCCCAGGTCTGCTGGCGAGACAATCGCCACACCTGGAGCTGGAATAACTTCACAAACAGGCCGTTCCGCGGCGTAGTTTCGGGGATTTTGTGGCCGGACCGCAATCCCGTCCACGTAATATTTCTCAACATGCGTTCGTCGTGATAGTCGTCCCGGTCCTAGCGTGATCCGGTGACCACTCAGACAAGCACCCCCGCACCCGCCGGGAAGACCGGCTTCCAGCTGCCCAAATGGGCCGGCTCGTTCGGCTTCCAGATCATCGCCGCCCTGATCGTGGGCCTGGGACTTGGCCTCCTGGCCAAGTACACGGGCAGCACCAAGGCGAACCCCAACGCCCTCGGCGCCACCCTGCAGACCATCGGTTCGAGCTACGTCTCGCTGCTGCAGACCGCCGTCGTGCCCCTCATCTTCACCGCCGTCGTCAGTTCCATCTCCAACCTGCGCGCGGTTTCCAACGCCGCCCGGCTGGCGTGGAACACGCTGCTCTGGTTCGCCATCACGGCCCTGATCTCCGTGCTGATCGGCATCGGCCTGGGCGTGCTCCTGCAGCCGGGCGCCAACACCGGCATCACCGGCCAGGGCGAGGCACCGTCCAAGGTGGGCAGCTGGTGGGCCTTCCTGACCGGCCTGTTCCCGAAGAACTTCCTGGGCCTCGGGGCCAGCACCACCGTGACCGACGGCGTCGCCACCACCTCGGTGAGCTTCAACGTCCTGCAGATCCTGGTGATCGCTGTCGCCGTCGGCATCGCAGCGCTGAAGGTGGGCAAAGCGGCCGAGCCGTTCCTGAACCTCAACGCCTCCGCCCTCGCCGTGATCCAGAAGGTCCTCTGGTGGATCATCCGGATCGCCCCGATCGGCACCGTCGGTCTGATCGGCAACGCTGTGGCAATCTACGGCTGGGACACCATCGGTTCCCTCGGCAAGTTCACGTTCGCCATTTACGTGGGCCTGGCCCTCGTCCTCTTTGTGGTCTACCCGGTGCTGGTCCGCACCCACGGCCTGTCCGTCAAGCAGTACTTCTCCGGCGTCTGGCCGGCCGTCCAGCTGGCCTTCGTCTCCCGATCCTCGGTGGGCACCCTCCCCCTGACACAGCGCGTGACCGAGCGCAGCCTGGGTGTCCCCCGCGGCTACGCCTCCTTCGCCGTCCCGCTGGGCGCCACCACCAAGATGGACGGCTGCGCCGCGATCTACCCGGCCATCTCCGCGATCTTCGTGGCCCAGTTCTTCGGCATCCAGCTCGATTTCTCCCAGTACCTGCTGATCGCCCTGGTCTCCGTGCTGGGCTCCGCCGCGACCGCCGGGACCACCGGCGCCGTCGTCATGCTAACCCTGACGCTTTCCACGCTGGGCCTGCCGCTGGCCGGCGTCGGCCTGCTGCTGGCGATCGACCCGATCCTGGACATGGGCCGCACCGCGGTCAACGTGGCGGGCCAGGCCCTGGTCCCCACCATCGTCGCCAAGCGCCAGGGCATCCTGGACGAGTCGCTGTACAACGCACCGCGCACCGGCGACCCGTTCAGCGACGACACTGAGAACACGGCTGAGGTCACAGCCGACGGCGGCTCCGCCGCGACGGCTGCTCCCGCCGCTGGGCGGGACGGCCGCGAGCTGGCCGACGCCAAGGCATAGCCGCAGGCACACTCGTTCCACGAAAGAAGTCCCCGGGAGAATTCCCGGGGACTTCTTTGGCGTTGGGCCGCGTCACGGACGACGGCGACCGCGGGTCTAGTGTCCGCGTCCGCCGATCACGCCCTTCTCGACCGCCTTGGTGACGGCGTCCGCCTCGGCCTGGGTCAGGGTGCCGTCGGCGACGGCCTTGTCCAGTTTGGTCTTCAACGCACCGGCACGGTCAGCCTGGGCCTCGGTCCGAAGCTCCTCCAGCGCCGCGGTGACCTTGGATTCCTCAATCCCCAGCGACTCCGCCAGGGACTTGGCGAGCGCTGCTTCCCGCTCTGCGCGGTCCGGTTTGGTTCCCTCGGCCGGCGGAGTCGCCTGCCTGTTGGCTTCCCGGAAGGCCTGCAGGGCCTCGGTCACCTTCGCCTCATCGACGCCGAGCTTGGCGGCCAGTTCCGAGGCCCGGGCCACCCCGCGGTCCCCGCCCCGGCCATGTCCGCCGTGCATGCCCCGGCCGTCGGTGGCGCCGGGGGTGGCCTCCGCCGTCGAGCTGGGGGTCGGCGTCGGCGTGGTGGCGGCGGACGCCATCCCGGTGACGCCAAGTCCGGCGCCGAGGGCCAGAGCCCCGGCGGAAACGGCGAGCGTCATTCTCTTGGTGCGTGACATGTACTGCCTCCTGGTCCGGCCGTGTGGCCACGGCCCTCTCGATGGTGTCTTGTTCAAGACGTAGTCCCAGTCTGCGAGGACCGCTTCTGCAAGAGCTGTCCGGAACCTTTCATCTTCCTGTGAGGGTTTTCGTCCCTGGAACCAACGTGGATAAAAAGTTGCCCGGAGTGCAAATATGCACGTAGTGTAAAAGCGTGCCCCCCTCACAGACCCAGCCACAGCCCGAGGCACCGTCGCGCCGCGAACTCAACAAGGCGGCCACCCGCCAAGCCATCACCGATGCCGCCCTGGCGCTGCTCCGGTCCAAGGGCCCCGGCAATTTCACGGTCGAGGACATCGCCGACGCCGCCGGAATCTCCCGCCGCACGTTCTTCAACTACTTCAGCAGCACCGAGGCGGCCATCGCCGCCGTGACCTTCGGCTTCCTGGACAAAGCCCTGCAGCAGTTCCGGCTGCGCCCGGCCGGGGAACCCTTCCTGGAATCGGCCCGGGCAGCGCTCGTGGAACTCGCGGATCCCATGACGGTGGCCCCGCTGGCCGAGCTGTACAGCCTCGGCCAGGCCAACCCCCAACTCAGCCGGTCTGAGCTGGAAGCCTGGGACCACTGCACCGACCAGATCATTGCCGCCGCCCGCGAGCGTCCCAGCGACGGCGTCGAGCTCGACGAACTGTACCTGCGCGCGCTGGCCGGGTCCGTCATCTCCTGCGGCAAAGCCGCCATGGACGTCTGGTTCGCCCGCTGCGGCGGTTCGCTCACCGCCGATTCCCTGTCCAGCCTGCGCCAGCTCCTGATCGATTCCATGAGCCTGCTGGGCTCCGGGTTCGCCCTCCCCGACGCCGTCCCGGCCGCACCGACCACCGCCCCCACCCCTTCCCCAGATCGGCACTGACATGGCCCTACTGCTCTACCGCCTCGGCAAGTTCTCCTACCGCCACCGCTGGCTCGTCATCTCACTGTGGCTCGCAGTGATGGTGGCGGTGGGCGGTGCTGCAGCCGCCTTCCACGGCACCCTGTCCAACAACTTCCAGATTCCGGGCACTGAAACCCAGCAGATGGCAGACAAGCTCAAGGAGAAACTGCCCTCCGCCTCGGGCGGTTCCGCCAGCGTCGTCTTTGAAGCCAACGGCGAGGAATTCAGCCAGGCGGGCAAGGACGCCGTGTCCGCGGCGCTGACCAAGCTCGAGACCCTTCCGGACGTGCAGGGGACGGTGGACCCGTTCGCCACGCAGGCGCAACTGGACCAGGCCGCGGCGGACCTCGCCGCCGGCAAGGAACAATCCGCCGCCGGCAAGGCGCAGCTGGAGACCGCCGCCGCCGAGCTCGCGGCCGGTAAGGCCCAGCTGGACGCCGCCGAGCAGCAGATGGCCGCCGCAGGTATGCCGCCCGCTGCGATCGAGGCCCGCCTGGGCCAGCAGAAGGCGGCCCTCGCCGAGGGCCAGGCGAAGCTCGACGCCGGCACCCAGGAATTGGCGGCCGGCGAGGCAAAGCTGGCCTTGGGTGCACGCCAGCTGGAGGCCTCGGAGGGCCTTCGCTTCGTCTCCGAGGACGGCAAGGCCGCGATCGCGCAGGTCCAGTTCACCACCTCGATCAACGGGCTCGACCCCGAGGTCCGCCAGCAGGTCCAGGAGATCGTGGGCGAGGTCTCCGCCGCCGACGTGACCGCGCTGCCCAGCAAGGAGATCAGCGAGGACATCTCGGAACTCTTTGGCACCGCCGAAATTATCGGCATCGCGGTGGCGGCACTGGTGCTGATCATCATGCTCGGCACCCTGATCGCCGCCGGCCTTCCGCTGCTGATGGCACTGGTCGGCGTCGCCGTCGGCGTGGGCGGCACCTTCGCCCTCAGCGGGGCTGTGGACATGAGTTCCATCTCCCCGATGCTGGCCCTCATGCTGGGCCTCGCCGTCGGCATTGACTACTCGCTGTTCATCGTCAACCGGCACCGCGGCCAGCTGCTGGCCGGAATGGACGCGGAAGAATCGGTGGCGCTGGCCACCGGAACCTCCGGCAACGCCGTGCTCTTCGCCGGCCTGACCGTCATCATCGCCCTTGCGGCCCTGGTGGTCCCGGGCCTTCCGTTCCTCGCCGTGATGGGCCTCTCGGCCGCCGCCACGGTGGCAGTCGCCGTCGTCGTCGCCCTGACCCTGACCCCGGCAGTCCTCTCGCTCGTGGGCCGGAAGCTGATTTCCAAGCGCGCGTGGGCCAGGGCGGAGGAGCACAACGCCGCTCCCGGCCACGACGCCGAAGACCGCGCCCGGGATGAATACCGGAGCAGCCACGGCTGGGGTGGGATCGTCACCAAGCACCCGTGGCTGGCCCTCCTGGCCGGGGTTCTGCTGCTGGGAATCGTGGCGCTGCCTGCCAGCCAGCTGCGGCTCGCCCTGCCGGATGCCAGCTCCGAGCCCGTCGCCTCCACGGCGTTCCAGGCCTACGACACCACCAAACGGAGCTTCGGCGAAGGCATGACCGGCCCGATCATTGTGGTGGGCGATTTCCCCGCGGGCCTCAGCGAGGAAGAGGCACAGGCCAAGCAGTTCGACGTCGCCGACATCCTGCGCGGCACGGAAAACGTCAGCGCCGCCATTCCGCTGGCCCTGAGCGAGGACCGTCGCACCGCGGTGTTCCAGGTCATCCCGGACGAGGGCCCTGCCAGCGCCAGCACCGTGCAGGTGGTTTCCCAGCTGCGCGCCGAGAAGGACCAGATCGAGGACAGCACCGGCGTCAGCATCGGCCTCACCGGGCAGACTGCCGGCAACGTTGATGTGTCCACCAAGCTGGGCGACGCGCTCCCGCCGTACCTGGCGATCGTGGTGGGGCTCTCGCTGATCCTGCTGCTGCTGGTGTTCCGTTCCATCTGGGTGCCGCTGCTCGCCACCGGCGGGTTCCTCCTCTCGCTCGCCGCAGCGTTCGGCGCCGTTGTCGCCGTGTACCAGTGGGGCTGGCTGGGGACCGTCTTCGGCGTCGAGAATCCCGGAGCCGTGCTCAGCTTCCTGCCGATCATCCTGATCGGTGTGCTGTTCGGCCTGGCCATGGACTACCAGGTGTTTATCGCCTCCGGCATGCGCGAGTCGTACATGCACGGAGAATCCGCCAAGCACGCGGTCCGCTCCGGCTTCAGCCACGCTGCCGCGGTGGTCACGGCCGCCGCGATCATCATGGTCAGCGTGTTTTCCGGCTTCATTTTCTCGCACCTGAACATGGTCCGCCCGCTCGGTTTCGCCATGGCGTTCGGTGTGCTGATTGATGCCTTTGTGGTCCGCATGACGATTGTTCCGGCCGTGATGTACCTGCTGGGCGAGAAGGCCTGGTGGCTGCCGCGCTGGCTGGACCGCATCCTGCCCGACGTCGATGTGGAGGGCGCAAAGCTCCGCACCCAGGCAACGCCGACGGCGGACGTCGCCGAGCCCGAACCCGAGGAAGTCGCGGCGCGCTAGCCTCAGCCGGTTGCCGCCACCGGGTCACACCCCAGCCGCCCGTCGATCATTGCGATCGGCGGGCGGCTTTGTTGTGGGCACCGTTGCCCCACGAGTCCGCATCTCCGGGTAGGCCGGTCAGCGCGACCTGCAGGGAGCGGCTGCCGCACCGGGAGATCGGCGTCCGATCAGACGTAGACTCGAACGCATGGTCAACGCCGTTAGCGATGCATATTCGCGGCGGGCGGCGGAATACGTCGAACGCTTTGCTTCGACTAGTGCTTTGCACCCATCAGATCGACAACTGGTAGCGACTTGGGCGGATGGTGTCGAGGGCGCGGTACTCGACGCCGGTTGCGGTCCGGGCCAATGGTCAAACTTTCTTAATCAATCTGGGATTCCTGTCGTCGGACTGGATCTGGTTCCGGAGTTTATTGAGCATGCCCGGGGTTCCTATCCCGGCATTCCATTTTGGACAGGCAGCCTCGACGCCCTGAATGTCAGCACCGGGACAGCTGGTGGGGTCATCGCTTGGTACTCACTGATCCACCATCAGCCAGACACGATCCGCGTTCCTCTCTTGGAGTTCAGTCGAGTGCTTCGCCCCGGGGGCTCCCTCCTGATCGGCTTCTTCGAGGGCCACATTGTCGAGAAGTTCAAGCATGAGGTCGTCCCGGCATACCAGTGGCCGATGAGTGATCTTTGCGACGAGGTGGTGGCGGCGGGCTTTGATGTGATCGAGACGCACGCAAGGACAACCATCGGCCAAAGATCCCATGGGGCAATTCTCGCCCTCCGATGAGGCGCTGGTGAGTGACCCAACCTCGAAATCGTGCTCCACGGCTAAGATCGGGGCACAACGGATCGCAGTCGGTGCATATTTGGGGGAAATATGAAAAAAGTCGCTCTGGCGATAACTGCGTGGCTTCTGACTGGCGTGATCGCATTGCTAGGAGTGAGCGCCGGTTCCACGATTTGGTTCTACATGGAGCCAGTGGTCGATACAGTGCCTGATCCGGCAAGCTACTATGTCGCCGCCGCATCCGGTTTCCTGGCCCTGTTCCTGAGTTTGGTGGTCAGTATCGCCGTGACCGTCCATGCAGCCAACTGCCGCATCCGCGAAAAGCCCAAGCATGGCTAAATCTGTGATCCTCATAAATGGCCTTCCTGGAGCGGGTAACAGCACTCTGAGCATGCAGCTCGGTGGAGAGCTCGGCGTGCCAGTTGTATCTAAGGACAGAATCAAGGAAAGCCTCGCAGAAACGCAGTTCCGCTGGGTCTGGGACAGACTGTCAAAGTAGACACCTCAGCGCCCGTGGATGTCGCGCCGCTGGCAATCAAGCTAGCGGCGATGTGACTGGCAGTTGATGCCCCACGAATATTTCGTGGGGTCTATGTGCCGACCACCCTCCGGCCGTGCACACGGCCTTCTCAAGTAGCGGCCCGATCATGCCGCGAGCCATCCCAGCTGCCGCGGGCGCACGTGGGTCTTGCATCGACGGCGGAATTGGCGGCGGTGGTGTTGGTGGTGAACCACCGGGTTTTCCAGCGCCGATCTGCTAGCGGGCATCCCCGGCAGTGGTGGCGCGGCGGAGTGGTAGGTGTGGCCGGTGGGGGTCTGGATTTCGAGAGTGTGCCGCGGTCCCGGGCGGGGTTGGGCCCGCCAGCCGGGGGTTTCTTTGGTGTGGTTACAGGCTTCGCAGAGCCCGGCGCCGTTGGCGGCGGTGGTTTCGCCGCCGTCGTGCCAGGGGACGATGTGGTCCAGGTGCCTGATGGGCGCGTCGCAGTAAGGGGTGCGGCAGGTGCCGTCGCGGACTGTCACGAACCGCCGGAGTCCGGGCGGGAAGAGCCTTGCGCGGGAGTCGAGTGCGACCAGGTCCCCGGTGCCCGGCGCGGTGTATAGCCTTCGGAGCCAAATGCGCAGGTCCTCGTGCGGGTCGGTGCCGGTGCCGGTTCCCGGTCCCGCGGCGGTTTCCCCACTTTTGAGCAGTTCCCGGGCCCAGCCGGCGGGGACGATGCCGTAGCCGGGGAGGCGGGCCGGTTCGGCGTCTGCCGCCAGGAGAGTGCGGTCGGTCATGACGAGCTGGATTTCGACGCCGGTGATCCCGCCGGCTGGGCGCCGGTGGTTTGTTGGACGAGGGCGTCGGCGGTGAGCTGGCCGCGGGTTCTGGGGTCTCCGGCGGCGCGGGCGGTGTCGGCGTGCCGGGTGAGCGCTGCGTACACAGCGACCCCGGCCGAGGCGGGCAGCAGGGCGGTGAGGTAGCACATGGTGTCCGGGGCCGGGCGGAGGGTCACGGTCCGTTCGGTCGCGGCGTGGGCGGCGCGCTGGGTGACGGTGCGCGGGTCCCGCCGGTACGCGGCGGCCCGCGCGGCGGCGATGATTTGCCGGTCCCCGGCGCCGTCAAAGGTTCCGGTGTCGGCGGCGAGTTCCTCATCGACGGCGGCCCGGTCCGCTGCGGACAGGGTGGCGGTTCCCTTCACGATCAGGGTGGCGCGCCATTCATTGACCTGCCCGGCCTCCAGTGCCGCCAGGGTCCGCGGCATCTCCGTGACCAGGGCTTTCGCCAAACCCAGGAGCCGGCCGCCCTTGGCCGGGGACTCGCGCCGGGCCAGGGCGATCTGCGCCGCGACCCCGGCGCCGAGCTGATCCGCCGGCACCCCCGCGGCGGCCTGCTCACGACGCTGGACCAGATCGAAAGCGACGGACAGGCGGGCCTGCCGGGCAGACAGGGCCGACTTCTCATCCTCAAGTTCCCGGATCTCAGCAATCAACGATGCCCCGTCCGGCTCAGCACCGTTCAGGCTGGGCCCATCCAGTTCCTGCATCTCCGGCTGAGCCCCATCCAACTCCGGCACCACGCTGCGCGGCGCTGCGGCTGCCACACCCTTCTCGCAACGACAGTCGCAATTGCACCCGGCTGCTGCCGGTGTTGCCGTGGCTGACTCCGTACCGTTCATGGTTCAAGTCTCCCGGAGAGCTATGACATTATTGATGGCCAGCCGCAGCCGGTCGGCTGCCTCCGTGGCCATGGGCGAGGCCCCCATACCTGACGTAAATTTCGGCGCACTCCGAAGAATCACCGCCACTTCCAACCGGGTCTTGACTCCATCCATCGCTGCACTGAGCTCGTCCAGCCGCCGGATAGTTTCAAGAAACTCTGCCGCGCTCGTGGGCTCGGGCACCTGATCAAGCGCGGCACCGCACTTGGCGATCAGGTCACGGAACTCGTCTCCCTCTTCCTGGGCTGGCCCCTTGCTTGTTCCATGACGTGGTCCCCGGTTTAGCCCCTGGTTCTCATCCATGAACCAGCTCTCCCAGCGACCTCCGACAAAAATGCACGGCAGCATCCGGCCCCGGGAACTAGGCTGGAGCCGTGACCCGCCTCATTCTTGCCTCCCAGTCCCCCGCCCGCACCAAGCTGCTCACCGACGCCGGCATCCGGCACGAGGTCCTTGTCTCCGACGTGGATGAGGACGCCGTCCAGGCCCGCTATGGCGTCACCGATCCGCACGACACCGCCCTGCTCCTGGCCCGGGCGAAGGCAGAGGCCGTCGCCTCCCTGCCCGAGGCCGAAGGCGCGCTGGTGATCGGCTGCGATTCCGTCTTCGAGTTCGACGGCGAGGCGCACGGCAAGCCGTACACGGCCGACGTCGCCCGGGAGCGCATGCTCCGCATGAGCGGCAGTAAAGGTGTGCTGCACACCGGCCACTGGCTGGTGGACTGCCGGGACACCGACGACGCCGAGCCGGGCGCCGCCGGCTCCGGCGCCACGCTGGGCCACGTCACCTCTGCCGAGGTCCACTTCATGGAGATGGCGCCGGAAGAAATCGACGCCTACATCGCCACCGGCGAGCCCCTCCAATGCGCCGGCTCCTTCACCATCGACGGCTACGGCGGGGCCTTCATCCGCAAGGTCGACGGCGACCCGCACGCCGTCGTCGGCCTGTCTATTTCCACCCTCCGCGGCCTTCTGGGCCAGGCCCGGGTGGGCATCACCGATCTGTGGACCACCGGCGCCGCCGATCCCGCACTTCTCCGGGCTGAGTGAGCTATTTCGCAGCACCTTGTGGAAACCCTACAAAGGTTGGGCGCTTTACGCGCGGAATCCGCAAGTAATATCGGCGGAACCTCCAAAACCGCGCTAGGCTCCCTGAAGGAAAGAAGGAGACGCCTTGTCAGCAAATTCGGAGCAGTCCGCAAATCCCCTGCAGCGATCCGCCCAGGAAGGCACCGCCGCAGCCGCGCCGGGCGCCCACTCCCTGAGCAAGGTGCTGGTCGCCAACCGTGGTGAAATCGCGGTGCGCATCATCCGCGCCGCACGCGACGAAGGCATCGCCTCCGTGGCGGTGTACGCGGACCCGGACCGCGACGCCCTGCACGTCAAGCTTGCCGACGAGGCCTACGCACTCGGTGGCAACACCGCCGCGGAGTCCTACCTCGTGATGGACAAGCTGATCGAGGTGGCCCGCCGCTCCGGCGCCGATGCCATCCACCCCGGTTACGGTTTCCTGGCCGAGAACGCCGAATTCGCCGCCAAGGTGATCGACGCCGGCATCACCTGGATCGGCCCCTCCCCCGCCGCGATCTCCGCCCTCGGCGACAAGGTCCAGGCCCGCCACATCGCCGAAAAGGTCGGCGCCCCACAGGTGCCCGGCACCGCCGACCCAGTGGAATCCGCCGAGGAAATCCTCGAGTTCGTGGACAAGTTCGGCCTTCCGGTGGCCATCAAGGCTGCCTTCGGCGGCGGCGGGCGCGGCATCAAAGTGGCCCGTACCCGCGAGGAAATCCCCGAACTGTTCGAATCCGCCGTGCGCGAGGCCGTGGCCGCCTTCGGCCGGGGCGAGTGCTTCATCGAACGCTTCCTGGACGCCCCGCGCCACGTGGAGACCCAGTGCCTCGCCGACGCCCACGGCAACGTGGTGGTGGTTTCCACCCGCGACTGCTCGCTGCAGCGCCGCAACCAGAAACTGGTCGAAGAGGCCCCGGCACCGTTCCTCACCGAGGAGCAGAACCAGCGGCTCTACGAGTCCTCGAAGGCCATCCTCAAGGAAGCCGGCTACCTCGGCGCCGGCACGTGCGAATTCCTCGTCGGACAGGACGGCACCATCTCCTTCCTGGAGGTCAACACCCGTCTCCAGGTGGAGCACTGCGTCTCCGAAGAGGTCACCGGGATCGACCTGGTCCGCGAGCAGTTCCGGCTGGCCCGCGGCGAGGAACTGGGCTACGGCGACCCTGAAGTCCGCGGCCACTCGATCGAGTTCCGCATCACCGGCGAGGACCCGGGCCGCAACTTCATGCCCGCCCCGGGCACCATCACGCGGCTGAAAAACCCCACCGGCCCGGGCGTCCGGATCGACTCCGGCGTGGAGGAGGGCGACGTCATCAGCGGCAACTTCGACTCGATGCTCTCCAAGCTGATTGTCACCGGCGCGACGCGCGCGCAGGCGCTGCAGCGGTCCCGGCGGGCGCTCGAGGAGATGGTGGTTGAGGGCATCCCGACCGTCATCCCGTTCGACCTCGCCGTCGTGGGCAACCCGGACTTCGCTCCCGCCGAGGGCCCGTTCAAGGTCCACACCCGCTGGATCGAGACGGCCTTCGTCAATGACATCCCCGCCTGGGCCCCCACCGGCACCGATGGGGAAACGCCCGACGGCGGCGAACGCCAGCGCGTCGTCGTCGAGGTCGGCGGCAAGCGCCTTGAGGTCGTCCTCCCGGCGTCACTGGGCACCGGGGCGGGCCCGGCCGCGGCCAAGCCGGCCAAAGCCAAAAAGCGCTCGCGCGGCGGCGGGACTGCTGCTGCGGCCAGCGGCAACGCCCTGACCTCGCCCATGCAGGGCACCATCGTCAAGGTGGCCGTGGGCGAGGGTGACACCGTTGCCGAGGGCGACCTGGTGGTGGTGCTCGAAGCCATGAAGATGGAACAGCCGCTCACTGCCCACCGGAGCGGCATCGTGATCGGGCTGGCCGCGGCGGCCGGAGAAACCGTCTCCGCCGGTGCCATCATCGCACTGATCGAAGACGCGGCCGGCGAATAGCTGACCGCCCGGCGGGACGCGGGCGCGCCTCTGGCGCCCCCGCGTCCCGCCCGTGCAGACTTGGTCTGTGAAGCCATTTCTGCTCCTTGCCTCCCGGGCAGAGGACGCCGCTGCCGAGGATGAGTACGAGGCCTATCTGCGTTACGGCGGGCTGGAGCCCTCGCAGCTGGAGCGTATCCGGATGGAGGCCGGCCCCCTTCCGCGGCTGGACCTCACCGACTATTCGGGCGTGATTGTGGGCGGGAGCCCGTTCACGTCCAGTGATCCCGCCGGGCAAAAAAGCGACGTGCAGCACCGGGTGGAGCATGAGCTCGCGGCCCTGCTGGACCGGATCGTGCCTGCGGACTTCCCGTTCCTGGGCGCCTGCTACGGGGTGGGCACGCTGGGCCGGCACCAGGGCGCTGTGATCGACCGGACCTACGGGGAGGGCCTCGGCGGCGTGGCCATCAAGCTGACCGAGGATGGGCTGGCGGATCCGCTGCTGCGGGGGTTGCCGGAGACGTTCACCGCCTTCACCGGCCACAAGGAAGCCTGCACGCTCCTGCCCTCGCACGCGGTGCTCCTGGCCAGTTCCGCAACGTGCCCGGTGCACATGTTCCGGATCAAGAACAACCTGTACGCCACCCAGTTCCACCCCGAACTCGACGCGCAGGGCCTCGTGACCCGGATCGACATCTACCGCCATGCGGGCTACTTCCCGCCGGAGGCCGCCGAGGTGCTGATGGAGGACGCCCGGGGGTCCTCCGCTACGGAACCGATGAAGATCCTCCGGAACTTCGTGGAGCGCTACGCGGCCTAGGCGGACCTGCCGGTAGGCGTCCCGAAGCTCCTGCCCAGTTACTTTCCCGGACTCTCCCCCGGAAACGACAATGCCCGGCGTGTTCAGCGAACACACCGGGCATTTTTCGTCAGTTACCGGGCGGGAGCGTCAGCCCCGGCCCGGGAACCTGCGTCAGGCTACGTTGTTGGTGTAGTCCAGGTCGCGGGTTTCCTTGCTGACGAAGAGTGCGATCAGCGTCAGCACGGACATGACCGCGAGGTAGACACCCACCAGCACGGGGCTGCCCTTCGCCATCTCCCAGAGCCAGACGGCGATGAACGGTGCCACCGCTGCGCCCAGGATGGACGAGAAGTTGTAGCTGATGGCCGAGCCGGTGTACCGGACGTTGGTCGGGAAGAGCTCCGGCAACAGCGCCCCCATGGGCCCGAAGGTCAACCCCATCAGGGAGAAACCGATGATCAGCAGGGCCATGGTGCCCACGAAGCCGGCGCTGAAGAGCGGCACAAAGAGCAGGCCGAAGGCGAAGATGCCAAAGGTCACGGCGATCAGCATTTTGCGGCGGCCGTACTTCTCGGCCAGCGGGCCGGAGACCAGGGTGAAGATGCCGAAGAACACGACGCCGGCAATCAGCATCCAGAGGAAGTCGTTGCGGGAGTAGCCCAGGCCGGGAACAAACGCGGCTGCGGCCGCCTCGGTCATCGGCTTGCCGGCCTTCTCGGCTGCAGCCCTGGCGGCATCCAGGCTGGAGGCGCGGGTGCCGTAGGTCAGGGTGAACGTGGTCATCAGGTAGAAGAGGACGTACGTGGCAAGCATGATGAACGTGCCCAGGATCAGCTGGCGCCAGCTGGTCTTGAAGACCCGGGCCAGGGGCAGCTTGGCAACCTCTTTGGATTCGAGGACCTTGGTGAAGGCGGGGGTCTCGATCAGCTTGAGGCGGACGTAGAGCCCGATGATGACCATCACGGCGCTGAGCAGGAACGGCACACGCCAGCCCCAGTCCATAAACGCTTCCGGGGACAGGGCGTAGCTGAAGACCAGGAAGATCACGTTGGCGATGATGAAGCCGATCGGGGCACCCAGCTGCGGGAACGTGCCGTAGATGGCGCGCTTGTCCGCCGGTGCGTTTTCGGTGGCCAGCAGGGCGGCACCGCTCCACTCACCGCCGAGGGCCAGGCCCTGGGCGAAGCGCATCACAACCAGCAGAGCCGGCGCCCAGAACTCCCAGCCCGGCACAAGCGCCGTCGGGAGGCAGCCGATGAGGAAGGTGGCGATGCCCATGGTCAGCAGCGATGCCACCAGGGTGCCCTTGCGGCCGAACTTGTCACCGAAGTGGCCGAAGACGATGGACCCGAGCGGGCGGGCGATGAAGGCGACACCAAACACCGCGAAGGAGCTCAGCAGCTGGGTGGTTTCGTTCTGTCCGGGGAAGAACAGGCGGGGGAAGACGAGCACAGCGGCGGTGGCGTACACGTAGAAGTCGTAGAACTCAACGGTGGTGCCGACCAGGCTGGCGACGATGACGCGGCCGCGCGAGTTCACCTGTTTGGCGGACCCATGCTCCGTGGTTGTAGCAGTGGATGACATGTAGTAGCGCTTTCATTGAAGACCGGACTGGTGCTGCTCGAAGCCGCCCGGCGGAGGATACGTATGCTTACATAATAGTTCCGGGCGTCCAGTCAATGGACAAATGTTCCACTATTTGGACAAGTCGGTTTGTCTCACGTGGTGGTCATCACACTATGCCCCCAACATTCCCTCACCCCGTCACAAACGCGCCGATAGGCAAACGTCACAGCACGTTAACAAACAGCGACGGTCCCGGAAACGCGGCGTCCCTACCGTGAAAGGACAACATCCCCAAGGAGGTCCCCGTGACTGCTGAACGCACCGCAGATGCCCCGACCGGCATTTCCCCCGGTATTTCCCCCGCTGCCAACGCCGGCACCGCCCTCGGCGGGCCCGCTCTCGAACACCGTCCCGGCCGCTGGATCGCGAACTGGGATGCGGAGAACAAGGAGCAGTGGGAATCCCAGGGCCGGGCCATCGCCCGACGCAACCTCAACTGGTCCATCTTCGCCGAGTTCCTTGGCTTTGTGGTGTGGCAGCTGTGGTCGATAGTGGTGGTCCAGCTCCCCGCGGCCGGCTTTACCTTCACCACCTCGGAAATCTTCTGGCTGATTTCCATGCCCAGCCTGGTGGGCGCCACCCTCCGGATCCCCTACACCTTTATGGTCCCCCGCTTCGGCGGCCGCAACTGGACCATCGTCTCGGCACTGCTGCTGCTCATTCCCTCGATCGGGCTGGCGCTGTGCGTCTCCAACCCGGAAACGCCGTTCGGCACCATGCTCGTGGTCGCAGCCCTGGCCGGGTTCGGCGGCGGCAACTTCGCCAGCTCCATGGCCAACATCACCTTCTTCTACCCCGCCCGCGAAAAGGGCTGGGCGCTGGGCCTGAACGCCGCCGGCGGAAACCTGGGTGCCGCCGTCGCGCAGCTCGCCGTCCCGGTGGCCATCACGCTCCTGGCCGCCGGCACCGTGAACCTGCCCGTGGCCGGCTGGATGTGGGTCCCGCTCATCCTGGTCGCCGCGTTCGGCGCGTGGAAGTACATGGACAACCTCACCAGCGCCAAGGGCGACGTCGCGGGCTCGCTCGCCGCGCTCAAGGAACCGCACCTGTGGATCATGGCGCTGCTGTACATCGGCACCTTCGGCTCCTTCATCGGCTTCGCCGGGGTGTTCCCCAAGCTCATCAAGGACTACTTCCCGGCGTTCTCCTCCATCGGAGTCGGCACCGTGGCCCTGTCCCTCGCGTTCCTCGGCCCGCTGGTCGGCTCGCTGGCCCGCCCCTACGGTGGACGCATGGCCGACCGCAGGGGCGGCGCCCGGATGACCGTCGCGGCCTTCGCCGCCATGGCCGTCATCACGCTGACCATGGTCTGGACCCTGCCGCTGAAGAACTTCTGGCTCTTCCTGGGCCTGTTCCTGCTGCTCTTCACCGCCAGCGGCTTCGGAAACGGTGCGACGTACCGGATGATCCCCATCATCTTCGCCACCTCCAGCCGGGCAGCAAAGTCCGGCGCCGGCACCGTCACCACCCAGCGCCTCGCCTCCTCGGCCCTGGGCCTGGTCTCGGCCATCGGCGCCTACGGCGGCTTCGTCATCCCGCAGGTGCTCAACGCCTCCAACACCGCCAGCGGCTCGTACACCCCGGCGTTCTACGGTTTCGTCGGGGCCTATGTCCTGATGCTCGCCGTCTGCTGGTTCTGCTACATCCGCAACGCCAACCGGAACGCGATGGGACACGTCTAACATGACCAACGGCGCCGCCACGCACTGCCCCTACTGCGCCCTGCAGTGTGCCATGACGCTCACCCCCGCGCCGGCCGCGCCCCTGGACGTGGCCGGCCGGGACTTCCCCACCAACCGCGGCGGCCTGTGCCGCAAGGGCTGGACCTCGGCGTCGCTCCTGCAGCACCCCGGCCGCGTCACCGAACCTCTGCTCAAGGGCGCCGACGGCGTCCACCGCCCCATCGGCTGGGACGAGGCCCTGGCGCTCATCACCGCCACCGTCAAGGCCACCCGCGCCCGCCACGGCGCGGACGCCGTCGGAGTCTTCGGCGGCGGCGGGCTCACCAACGAGAAGGCCTACCAGCTGGGCAAATTCGCCCGGCTGGCCCTGGGCACCTCGCGGATCGACTACAACGGCCGGTTCTGCATGTCCTCCGCCGCCGCCGCCGGGATGCGCGCGTTCGGCGTCGACCGCGGCCTGCCGTTCCCGGTCGAGGACCTCGACTCCGCCAGCACCATCCTGATGCTCGGCTCCAACGTCGCCGAGACCATGCCGCCCTTCGTCCAGCACCTCCAGGGCGCCCGCGACGCCGGCGGGCTGATTGTGGTGGACCCCCGCCGTTCCGCCACCGCGGCGTTCACCTCCGACGGCGGCGGCCTGCACCTTGCGCCGCTGCCGGGCACGGACCTCGCCCTCCTGCTGGGCATCTCGCACGCGGTCATCCACGAGGGCCTGGCCGACGCCAGCTACCTCGCGGCCCGCACCTCCGGCTACGAGGCCGTGGCCCGCAGCGTGGCCTCCTACTGGCCCGAGCGCGTGCAGTCCTTGACCGGCGTCCCGGCCGGGCTGATCCGCGACACGGCCCGCCGGCTCGCCGACGGCTCCCGGCGCGGCGGCAGCTACATCCTCACCGGCCGCGGCGTCGAGCAGCACGTCGACGGCACGGACACCGCCACGGCCGCCATCAACCTGGCCCTCCTCCTCGGCCTGCCCGGCTCCGCGCGCAGCGGCTACGGCACCCTCACCGGCCAGGGCAACGGCCAGGGCGGCCGCGAACACGGGCAGAAAGCGGACCAGCTTCCCGGCTACCGCAAAATCACGGACCCCGCCGCCCGCGCCCACATGGCCGCCGTCTGGGACGTGCCGGAAACCCTGATCCCGGGCCCCGGGCTGCCCGCCGTGCAGCTCCTGGAGTCGCTGGGACAGCCCGACGGCGTCCGCTGCCTCTTCGTGCACGGCGCCAATGTGGCGGTGTCCGCGCCAGACGCCAACGCCGTGATCGCCGGCCTGCGGCGCCTGGACTTCCTGGTGGTCTGCGATTTCTTCCTCTCCGAGACCGCGGCCGAGGCAGACCTGATCCTGCCGGTCACGCAGTGGGCCGAGGAGGAAGGTACCCTGACCAATCTGGAAGGCAGGGTGCTCCGCCGTCGACGGGCACTCGCTCCCCCGCCCGGGGTGCGCAGCGAGCTGTGGATCATGGCCCGGCTGGCCGAAACCCTGGATGCCCCCTCGAGGTTCAGCGAAGATCCGGAGACCGTCTTCGAGGAGCTCCGGCTCGCCTCCGCCGGCGGCCTGGCCGACTACTCCGGCATCGACTACGCCATGCTGGACCGCGGCGAGGCTGCCTACTGGCCCTACCCCGCCGGCAGCACCGGAACGCCGCGGCTGTTCCTGGACACCTTCGCCCACGCGGACGGCCGGGCCGTGTTCACCCCTGTGGCGCCCCGCCGTCGAACTCCGCCTCCGGCGTCCGGCACCGGGTCCGCCGCGGACCGTGCGGGCACTGGCCATTCCGGAACGGCGATGACCCTGATCACCGGGCGCCTATTGGAGCACTACCAGTCCGGTGCGCAGACCCGCCGGGTGGCCGCACTCGCCGCGGCCCAGCCGGAGGCGCGGCTGCAGATCCATCCGGCAGCGGCCGCCGCGCAGGGCATCGCCGAGGGAGACCTCGTCTCGATCTCCAACAGCCGCGGCGAGGTGTCCTGCCGCGCGGAGCTGAGCACGGACATCCGGCCCGAAACGGTGTTCCTGCCGTTCCATTTCCCCGAGCTGGAGAGCGCCAACCGGCTGACCGAGGCGGCCACGGATCCGATCTCCGGGATGCCGGAATTCAAGAAGAGCCACGTCTGGGTCCGGCCCGCTGCCGCCGACTCGCGTGCCATAGAACTGCAGAAGGAAGGTGCGTTGTGACTGAGCGCATTGTTGTTGTGGGCTTCGGCCCGGTGGCCGCGCGGCTGGTCGATGAGCTGCTGCCGGCGGTCCGCAGCGGCCTCGCGCACCTGAGTGTTGTCGGCGAGGAGGCCGAGGCCGCCTACAACCGGGTGCTGGTGGCGGACCTCGGCGTCGGACGGACCACGGCAGCGGCTCTGGCACTGTCCGACGCTGCCGCGCTGATTGCCGACGGCGTCGATGTGCGGCTGGGCGTCCGCGTCCGCCGTGTGGACCGGGCCCGGCAGCAGGTGGTGCTCAGCGACGGCACGTCCCCGGGTTATGACCGGCTGGTCTTCGCCACCGGATCCCGCCCCGTGATCCCCAACCTCACGGGCCTCAACCCGGACCCGGCTGCCCCGGTGCTGCCGGCCGGCGTGACGGCGCTTCGCGACCTGCGCGACGCTGCGGCGCTGCAGGCGGCAGTGGCCGGGGGCAAGCGCGTGGTGGTGCTCGGCGGCGGTGTCCTGGGTCTGGAAACGGCCCTGGCCGCGGCCGAGGAGGGTGCCACCGTGACGGTGGTGCACAACGGCCCGCATCCGCTGGGCCGGAACATCGACCGCGGCGGCGGCGCCGTGCTCGCCGCGTCACTGCGGAACTGCGGCGTGCGGGTGGCGGGCAACGCCCGGTCCACCGGCGTCGAACACAATGCCCCCGGCGGCGGCTTCTCGGCGCTGCTGCTCGACGACGGCTCCGCGATTGACGGTGACCTGCTGGTGCTCTCCTGCGGTGTCCGGCCGCGGACCGAGCTGGCTGAAGGCTGCGGACTGTCCACCGGAGCCGGGATCCTGGTGGACCACCGGCTGCGGGCGCACCACGAGCCGCACATTTTCGCGATCGGCGACTGTGCGGAGGTCCGCTGCCCCGATCCGGAGTGCATCCAGTGCCGCACCGCGCGCGGCCCGTCAGGGCTGGTGGGTCCGGGTTGGCGGCAGGCCGAATGGCTCGCCGAGTACCTGACGCTGCTGGCCGCCGGATCCCCCGACGCCGGGTCGCTTCCTCCCCTGGCCGCGGAGCTGCCGGGCGTCATTGTGCTGAAGGCCCGCGGCATGAACATGGCAGTGGCAGGGGACGTCTGTGCCGACCCTTGGGACGAGGAGGCGTTGACGGCCGGGGCCGTGAACGGCCGCGCCCGGCTGCAGATTGCCCAGTGGGCTGATCCGGAACACGGCCGCTACGTGAAGATGACCACCCGGGCCGGTGTGCTGGAAGGGCTCGTCGCGGTGGGCATGCCCCGCACCGCGGCCGAGCTGGTGCAGCTTTTCGAACGCGGCGCCGAGCTTCCGGCGGACCGGTCGCTGCTGTTGCGCCTCGACGGCCCGGACCAGGCGGCCGCGGCCGGTACCGCCGACCCGGAGCGCACCGTGTGCCGGTGCGCCGGGGTCAGCGGAACCACAATCGCCGCCGCGGTGTCCGAGGGTTGCGGCACGGTGGCCGAGGTCTCGGGCGCCACCCGCGCGGGGACGGGCTGCGGCGGTTGCCACAACGACATCAGGGGCCTCATCGAGGCCCACTTCCAGGGGGCCGTGGCCTGAGGGCGGCGCGGGCTGACCGGTGATGCGCCAGTCCGCGCTGCCGCGCCTCAGGAGTAGCGCAGGCTTGTCAGCAGCGCCTTCAGCTGGCCGTATTGCGGCGTGGCCATCCAGGCCTTAGCAGCCGCCCGGCTCGGGAAGGCGGGGCTATTGAAGACGACGGACGTGGAGAACCAGCCCGTGCCGGTCTTCACCAGCCGGCACGCCGAAGTGACACCGTCGCCCTCCTCGAGGAACCGGGGATGGCTCAGCCCCATGCTGTAGTAGAAGCTGCCATCGCCTGGGATGGATTCCTCCGCGAATCCGAACACCGGGGCTTCTGCTTCGCCCGCCGCCAGGCCGGGCACGGGCGCCCGGTCCAGCAGGACGCGGGTAACGGGGGCGGACGTGCAACCGGACACGTAGTTGTTGCGGATGTCGACCAGCGCGTCCCCCGTGCTGTCGTGCACGGTCGCCGTAATGCCCGCAATCGTGCCGGGAACGACGGTCCGGACGGTCCAGCTTCCCGGGTAGGTAAAGGTGAGCCCGTCCGGAAAACGATAGGTCGCCGGCGCCGCGGGGTCCACAGGGGCCGGTGGGACCTCGGGGGCCGGAGCCGCCGGGGCCGGGGCTGCCGGGGCCGGGGCTGCCGGGGCCGGAGCTGCCGGGGCCGGAGCTGCCGGGGCTGCCGGGGCCGGAGCCGCGGGGGCCGCGGGGACGGGCGCGGCAAGGGATCGCGGCAGCGCAGGGGTCCGCGGCCCCGCAGGGGCAGGGGCCACCGGGGCCGGCGCTGTCGGCGCCACCGGTGCGGACGCCGCAGCCGACGGCGTGCCGGCCGGCGTCGCGCTGGCGGCCGGCGTCGCACTGGCGGTCGGTGTTGCACTGGCGGTCGGGGCAGGTTCGGAGCTGACGTCGGGTCCAGGCGAGGACGCGGCCGAAAGGTCCGTATTTTTCGCGGGCCCGCATCCCGCGAGGGCGAGGCTGAGAGCCAGTCCGGTGGCGATAAGAGCGCTCCTGTAGCCGGCGCGGTTGTCATTCATTATTGTGCATCCCCCAAAGAGTTCCGAGCGGCGGGATCGGCATCCCGTCACACGCTAAGTTTCCGGCATGGCGGCATTGGTTACAGAGTGCCCTCGAGAATATTTTCCCGCCTCCCGGCAACCCCTCCCGGCAACGGGGGTTGAACCATGCGGCGTCCCGGTTTCCTTTCACCCGCATCGGGTGATGACTGACCCGCCTTCGACCGTTAGCTTGGGGACCACGTGAATGACCAGCCCCACGGCTGGCGAGGCCCCACGAAGGTTCCCGCCGTCCAGCAACGGCCAGCGGAAGGGGACGGGATGCTCCACTGGGACCACGGAAAAGTGACTGGAATGCCCACAGGCCTGCCGGGCCGCCGGTGATGGGCGCGCCTGCAGCGCCGCCGCCCAGCATCGATCCGGCCGCCGTGATGCGGTCCAGGGCGTACATTTCTGCGCTCGTGCTGGCCGCGGTCCTGGGCGTTCCCATCTCGGTCCTTGCCTACGGCTTTCTCGCCCTGGTAGCGGCCGTGCAGCGGTTCGTCTTCATCGAACTTCCGGGGCAGGTGTTCGGGGGTTCAGCGCCCGCGTGGTGGCCGGTTCCGTGGCTGCTGCTGTGCGGGCTGCTGACAGCGCTGACCATCCGGTACCTGCCGGGCACCGGTGGCCATTCACCCGCGTTCGGATTCAAGACCGGCGGCGGGCCGCCCGGCGGCCGGGAGCTCTGGGGCATCGTCCTTGCAGCACTGACCACGCTCAGCCTGGGCGCGGTGCTCGGGCCCGAGGGGCCGCTGATCGCGATCGGCGGCGGTCTCGGGGCACTGGCGGTGCATCTGGTGAAAAAGGACGCTCCGCCGATGGCCCAGACGGTCATGGCGTCGGCCGGCAGCTTCGCGGCGATCAGTACCCTGCTGGGATCCCCCGTGCTCGGTGCCTTCCTGATCATGGAGGCGGCCGGAATCGGAGGAATGACCCTCAGCCTGGTGGCCCTGCCCGGACTTCTCGCGTCCGGCGTCGGGGCGCTGGTATTCGTCGGTCTGGACGGATGGACCGGGCTGGGCAGTTTTTCCCTCGCGCTGCCCGACGTGCCGCCGGCCGTGTCGCCCACGCTGGCGACGATGGGCTGGGCAGTGGCCATGGGCGCAGCCGGTGCACTGCTGGGCTGGCTGATCCGCTGGGCCGCCCTGTCGCTTCGCCCGGTGGTGCATCTGAACCGGGTGCTGGTGACGTCGGCGCTGGGTTTGCTGATCGGCCTGACCGCCATGGTGTACCAGCTGGTCTCCGGGCGGAGCTTCACGCAGGTGCTGTTCTCGGGCCAGGAGGCGCTCCCGGAGCTGGTCAAGGACGCCGCCGACTACTCGCTGGCGGTCCTGATCCTGCTGATCGCCTGCAAAACGCTGGTCTACGGGCTCTCGCTGAGCGCATTCCGCGGCGGGCCGGTATTCCCGTCGATGTTCATCGGCGCGGCACTCGGCATTGCTGCCAGCGGGTTGCCGGGCATGGATCTCGCGGCCGGCATCGGCATGGGCATGGGTGCCATGTGTGCGGCCATGCTGCGGCTGCCGTTGACGTCGACGCTGCTGGCCACGCTCCTGCTGGGTGTGGACGGTGTGGCCGTCACGCCCCAGGTGGTGGTGGCTGTGGCCGTGGCGTTCGTGATCACCAACGTGCTCCCGGTCCCGGGTCCGAAGTCCGGATCCGGCGAGACTGCAGGCAGTGGCACCCGGCCGGGCGGCGGAGCGGTTCAGCGTCCTGCCTGAAGGGCTGCGCTACCCCTTCGTAGACTTCCGGCCCGTCGGGGTGTCACTGAAATACGCCGCGAGGTCGAACTCCTTCTGCCACTGCGCATGCTCGCGGCCCGCGTCCAGCCTGCGGCCGGGAGTCCACCGCGGCAGGTAGTCGGCCGCGGGGATATCGCGGGCAGGCGCCGGCCGCGCCCGTACGGGCTGGGGCGCGGGCCGTACCTGGACAGATCTGGATACGGGCCGGGACTGGACGGGTCTGGATGCACGGCGGCGGTCCGGCGTCGGGCCCGCCGACGTCATCGTCAGAAGGGCGCGCACAACGCTTACGCCCGCCCAGAGGACGAGCCCCACCAGGATGAATTTCCAAAACAGGACCACCAGCGCGATGGCCACTAGCACGACGATCCACATGGCGACACTATTTCACATCCGACACGCCGGAGATAGAGTCCAGCGGCCGGATTTCTGGCGCGTGCGGCCTGCTCGGCCGCCCGGCATGAAGCGGGCCTTTCTCCCCTTGGCACGGCCGCCGGGCAGGGGTGCAATGGGCTGAGGCTCCATTCGTCCGCAGGAGGCACCCCATGAACATCCCGGTCATCCTTGCCGTCAGCGCAATCCTGGTGGTCGCCGTCGTGGTTTTTATGACACGCGAGAAGGATCCACGGCACCGGGCGGCCGCGCTGCAGCGCACCGGTGCGTCCGTTATGGGTGTGTTTACAGTCCTCGCGGGCATCTTCATCGCCGGCTACGCGCTGCAGGATCCCGGCGGAAGCAACGGACTGCTGATCACCCTCGCGTGGGTGCTGCCGATGCTCATCCTCGCCGCCGCGGCCTGGTTCTGGCCTGCCGCCACCGCTCCCCTGCTGCTGGCCCTCTCCTCTGCCTTTATCGCGGCCTGCATCTGGCTCGCATTTGATCCCGCGGCCCTGCGCAGCTTTGTCAGTGACAACGGGCCCGTCATCGCCGTCAGCGTCATTGCGCTGTCGTTCCCGGCTGCCGTCCTCGGCCTGAAGAGGGCTGCCCTGGCCGGGTGGCTCCTCGTGGCCCTGGGCGCGCTGCCGCTCCTGATTACGGTCATCGGCCGGTCGGGTCCGGTCGCATCCCTCGCCGCGGCGAGCGTGGTTCCGCTGATCGCCGGCATCAGTTACCTGGTCTCCGCCCGGATGGCAGGCGGAAGCACCACCCCGGGCCACCAGCGGGCGGCTGCGGCGTAAAATTGAAAACCGTCGGACATTTGCGCGTCACAGGAATCGGGCCCGGAGCCGATGGCAGGTAGCATCGGGGCCATGAGCGCCGACGACGACGACATCACCGAAGAACTCCTGGCCGACGCCGACAAGCTGACCGGTTTGAGCCTCGAACTCCTGGGCCTCGACCCGCACCCGGATGACATGACTCCGGAGCAGCGGCTGCAGTTCGAACCGGTTGACCTGGCCGAGATGTCCGCTGTTCCGGCGGAGGAACGCCGGAAGGCCGTCACCCAGGCCCGGCTCCTGGCCGGCCTCCTGTGGAACTCCTCGAGCATCCTCCTGGACCAGCTCTTCCGTGACCTGGGGACGCTGAGCGGGCTGGACGAGGTCACACCGTCCGATATTGCCGGCACCTCGGTGCTGTCCTCGCTGCCGCCGCAGTTCGCGGCCGGCTACGACGCCAAATTCACCCAGAAGTTCATTGTGGTGGCCTCCGACGTCACGGCGTCGCTGGTCCGGGGCTGGACCGCTCCCGGCAGCCTCGCCGCGGAGCTTGCCGTCCGCTGCCTGCTCGACCAGGCGGAGATTACCGAGGACATCTACGAACTGGACCTCCCGGACGGCTGGCGGACACAGGTCGAGGAACTCCTGCTGGAGGACGCCGACAGTGCATCCCTGTACTCGGACAGCCCAGACCTCGGCGGGGACGACGGCAGGCTTGGCTTCGAGCGCTGGTTCGCACCTCTCGCGCCCGGCGACACGGTCCCGCCGTACGCCTGCTCCTGAGCCCTACCCGCTGCCCCGCGGCGCGGCAAGGCGCGCCAGGAATTCCTCAGTGAACCGCTGGACGCCGTCCCATTCGGTGTAGACGTAGTCCCGGGTGGTGTCAGTGTCGAGGGAGCCTTTGTCGCTGGCGATCTTCTTCATGACGTGCTTTTTGATGAAGCCGTAGTGGGTGTACAGCAGGGCGCCGGCGAACAAGCCGACATGGGCGGGCCGCCACCCCGTTTCCGCCTCGAACTTCTCCACGTATCCCTCGGCGCCCTCGGCGTCCCCGTGCGCGGCCAGGCTCACCGAGACCAGCGCGGACGGCAGGCGCTCAAGCTCGGCACGGTTCTTCTTGACGAAGTCCGTGACATGCCCCTCGTGCTTGCCCATATGTACCGACGCCGCCACGATCACGGCGTCGTAGCCCTCCGGAAGAGTGTCCCCGGACCGTTTGATGTCCGCCGCCTCGGCCGCGTGCCCGTGCGCGCGGATCAGTTCCGCAATGTACTCCGCAATCTGGGCCGTCTGTCCTTCGACGGTGCCGTACGCAATGTAGATGTTGGCCATAGCCCAGTGTGCTGCGCCGGGCCGGGGCGCGGTACGGCCGAAGGTCCCCCCGGGCAGGCTCCCGGGGCGTCCCGCCGGGCGCCGCACACGGCCTACATGTGGACGTGCAGGCGCCGGGCTGCTTCGGAGATGGAGCCGCTCAGCGAGGGGTACACCGTGAAGGTGCTGGCGACGTCGTCGACGTGCAGTTTCTGCGCCACTGCGAGGGAGATCGCGAAAATCAGCTCGGAGGCGTTCGGGCCCACCACCACACCGCCGATCACGGTGCCAGAGCCCTTGCGGGCGAAGATCTTGATGAAGCCGTCTTTATGGTTGCGCATCTTGGCGCGGGCGTTGCTGCGCAACGAAAGCTTGACGACGTCGGCCTGGTACTTGCCGGATTCGATTTCCGCTTCGGACACACCCACGTTCGCGATTTCCGGCGAGGTGAAGATGTTGGACGCGACCTGGTGCAGCTTGAGCGGGGTAACGCTGTCGCCGAGGAAGTGCGCGATCGCGGTCCGGCCCTGCATCGCCGCCACGGACGCGAGCGCCAACACCCCGGTGCAGTCCCCGGCGGCGTAGATGTTCGGCGCGGTGGTGCGGGAGACGCCGTCGACCTTGACGTGACCGCTCTCCGTCAGCGCAACTCCGGCCTCCTCGAGGCCGATCCCGGCGGTGTTGGGGATGGAGCCGACGGCCACCAGGCAGTGGCTGCCGGCAACCTTGGAACCGTCGCCCAGGGTGATGGTCACGCCGTCATCGGTGCGCTCCACGGTCTCGGCGCGGGCGCGGGACAGGACCTTGACGCCGCGGCGTTCGAAGACGCCCTCCAGCACTTCGGCAGCGTCGGTGTCCGAGCCGGGGAGCACGCGGTCGCGGCTGGAAATCAGGGTCACCTTGGAACCGAGGCCGTTGTAGGCGGAGGCGAACTCGGCGCCGGTCACGCCGGAACCCACTACGATCAGGTCCTCGGGGAGTTCGTCCAGGTTGTAGATCTGCGCCCAGTTGAGGATCCGGACGCCGTCCGGGCGGGCGGTGGGCAGTTCGCGCGGGTGCGCGCCGACCGCGAGCAGGATCGCGTCCGCCTCGATGGTCTCGGTGCCGTCGGCGGTGAGGACCTCGATGGTGTGGTTGTCCAGCAGCCTGCCGGAGCCGAGCATGATCCGGACGTCCTGGTTCTCCAGGCCCTTCTGGATGTCGGCGGACTGCTGCCGGGCCAGCCGCAGCAGGCGGTCGTTGATGTGCTTGAGGTCCGCGCGCATTGTCGGGGTGCAGTCGCCGCCGTCGAGGTCGAACTTGACGCCGAGTTCGCCGGCCTCGCCGACGCGGGTCATCAGGTCCGCCGTCGCAATCAGGGTCTTGGACGGCACGACGTCGGTCAGCACCGCGGAGCCGCCCAGGCCGGCGCGTTCAATGATGGTGACCTTCGCGCCGAGAGAGGCGGCGACCATGGCGGCTTCGTAACCGCCAGGACCTCCGCCGAGGATTGCGATGCGGGGTGAGCTGAAATCGGGATGCGTAGTCACAATCAGCCATTGTCCACCATCCGGACCGGCACCACCAAGAATCCGGGCCTGTCCGGCACCGGCCCCGGTGCTGAGCACGGTGCTGGGCAGCCGGCCGCGGGCAGGATAACTTGTACCGGTGAGTACAACAGAATTCCTGAACACGGACCCCTTCGACGCCGCCCGCGCCGCCGCCGACTACATCGCAGAAGAGACGGGCGTTGACGCGCACGACGTGGCCCTGGTGCTCGGCTCCGGCTGGGGCGACGCCGCCGAGCTGATCGGCGAGACCACCGCCACCCTCTCCGCTGACGAGGTTCCCGGCTTCTCCTCGCCCTCCGTGGTGGGGCATGTCGGCACCATCCGCTCCGTGCTGACCACAGAGGGCAAGCGCGCCCTGGTCCTGGGCGCCCGCACCCACTACTACGAGGGCAAGGGAGTCCGCGCCGTCGTCCACGGCGTGCGCACGGCCGCGGCCGCCGGCTGCAAAACCCTGGTCCTGACCAACGGCTGCGGCGGCCTCAACGAGGACTGGACGCCCGGCACCCCCGTGCTGATCAGCGACCACATCAATCTCACCGCCACCTCGCCGCTCGAAGGCGCCACCTTCGTGGACCTCACCGACCTCTACTCCGCACGGATCCGGGGCCTGGCCCGCGAGGTGGACCCCTCCCTGGACGAAGGTGTCTACGCCCAGTTCACCGGCCCTCACTACGAAACCCCTGCCGAGGTGCAGTACGCCAAGCGGATCGGCGCCGACCTGGTGGGCATGTCCACGGCCCTCGAGGCCATCGCGGGCCGCCACGCGGGCATGGAGGTCTTCGGCATCTCCCTGGTGACCAACCTCGCCGCCGGCATCAGCCCCGTGCCGCTGAGCCACGAGGAAGTCCTCGAAGCTGGCCAGGCCGCGGGACCGCGCATCTCGAAACTGCTCGCGGAGATCATCGCCAAGCTCTGAGTAGAGCTCTGAGTGGATCTTTCTCCGAAACGCCGGGGCGTCAGCTCCCCGGAATGAGGTAGCGCACGGCCTTCTCCCGGTCCTGCGGAAACCGGCGCTCCATCGAATCCGCGATCCCGGCGATGGTCTGCCGGGCCAGGGCCTGCCGCCAGGCGAGTTCTGCCTGGCGCATGGTCTGGGCGATCAGGCAGCTCCGGACGAAGTTCTGCTCCGTGTCCGCCTCCGGGACATTGGCCAGGATGCCGTCGCAGCGGAACACCGGATCGGGGCCTTCCAGGGCCAGCACGATGTCCAGGACGGTGACGTTCTCCGGCCGGCGCGCGAGGTGGAAACCGCCGCGCGGGCCCGAGACCGAACCGAGGATCCCGGCGCGGACCAGCGCCTGCAGCTGCTTGTTGAGGTAGGCGCCGGGCAGCTTGTAGTACTCCGCCAACCGGGCGCTGTTCACTGCCTCCCCCGCCGGCGTCCACGCCATGTTGACGCAGCTGTGCACCGCCCACTCCACCCCACGCCCCATCCTCATATTCCAGACGCTACGTGTCCGGAAAAATGGCTGTCAAGGGTCTGGGCCAACACCGCCGTGACGGTTCTGGAAGGCACACACCTGTTGTCAAAACAGCTTGTCAAAAGAGGCATCCGCCGCGAATGGCGCTAGTTTGGTTCCTATGACGTCTTCTGATGCCGAACTCGCCCGCCTGCTGGACGACGCCCGGAGCTGGGCCGCGCAGGACCCGGATCCCGCCACCGCCGCCGCCCTGACCGAGCTGGTCCGGCTCGCCGCCGACGGCACCGCAGCGGCCCGGCAGGAGCTCGCCGACAGCTTCAGCGGCACCCTGCAGTTCGGTACGGCAGGCCTGCGCGCAGCCCTGGGTCCCGGCCCCAACCGGATGAACCGGGTGGTGGTGCGCCGCGCCGCCGCCGGCTTCACGGCATTCCTGGCCGGCGCCGTCGGGCAGACCGCCCCGGGGACCCGGCCGCGCGCCGTCGTCGGCTACGACGCCCGCCACAATTCGGACATCTTCGCCGAAGAGACCGCCGCGATCCTCACCGCCGCCGGCGTCGAGACGTTCCTGATGCCGTCTGCCCTGCCCACACCGCTGCTCGCCTACGCCGTGCGGGCGCTGGACTGCGACGGCGGCGTGATGGTCACCGCCAGCCACAACCCGCCGCAGGACAATGGCTACAAGGTCTACCTGGGCCGGCATGCCGTGGAGGAAAGCGGACGCGGGGCGCAGATCGTCGCGCCCTACGATGCGCTGATCGCCGCCGAAATCGACCGTGTGGGCACCCTGGACACCATTCCGCTGGCCGCCGGGGGGTGGACCATCCTGGATCCGTCCATCGCAGCTGACTACGAGGCCGCCGTCGCAGCCCTGGCGGAGCGTGGGCAGTTCCCTGCCCGCGACCTCAAAATCGTCCTGACCCCCATGCATGGCGTGGGCGGCGAGACCGCGGTGGCGGTGCTGCACGCGGCCGGCTTCGCGGACGTCACCCTGGTGAGCGAGCAGGCCGCACCGGACCCCGACTTCCCCACGGTGAACTTCCCGAACCCGGAAGAGCCCGGCGCCCTGGACCTTGCCCTCGAAACGGCCCTCCGCGAAGACGCCGACATTGTGATCGCCAACGATCCCGACGCCGACCGCGCCGCGGTTGCCGCGAAGGATCCGGACACCGGCGCCTGGCGCATGCTGCGCGGCGACGAGGTGGGTGCCCTGCTGGGCGCCCACGTCGTGGCCCGGCTGGCGGCAGCCGGCAGCAGCGGCAGCGGCAGCTCCGAAACCACGCCGGGGGTTTTCGCGAACTCGATCGTGTCCTCGCGGCTGCTCGCGCGGATCGCGGCGGCAGCTGGCTATGCCCATGAGGAAACCCTCACCGGCTTCAAGTGGATTGCGCGCGTGCCGGGGCTGCTCTACGGCTACGAGGAGGCACTGGGTTACTGCGTGGCGCCCTCCCTGGTCCGGGACAAGGACGGGATCTCCGCGGCGGTGCTGATCGCGGAGTGCGCGGCGGCCGCGAAAGCCGAGGGCAAGACGATTTTCGACACGCTGGACGAGCTGTACCTGGTGCACGGCCTGCATGCGAGCGACCAGCTGAGCATCCGGGTCGCGGACCTGGGCCTGCTGGACGCCATGATGAACCGGCTGCGGGTCAGCCCGCCGGAATCCTTTGGCGGGTCCGCCGTCGAGACCGTCACGGACCTCGCCGACGGCAGCGCCCAGCTGCCGCCCACCGACGGGCTGCTGTACCTCACGAAGGACGGCAGCCGCATCATCATCCGCCCCAGCGGGACGGAGCCCAAGCTGAAGTGCTACCTGGAAGTCATCCGCGCCGTCGGCTCCGCCGCCGAGCTGCCGGAGGCCCGGGCCGAGGCCCGCGCCGCGCTGGACAGCGTCCTGGCAGACGTCCGCGAGGCCTTGGGCCTCTAACGCCTTGGGAACAGGTTCCTAGAGCTCGACCTCAATGTACCCGCCCACAATCCGGGTACCGAAGGTCCGGAGCCGGAGCCCCGGCGTGCCAAGGCACTCGCCCGTGCCCAGGTCATAGACCTCCTTGTGCAGCGGCGACGCCACCGTGGGCCGCGGTCCGCGCGATCCCGTGATGCCGCGGGCCATCACAAACGCCCCCGTGGCAGGGTCCTGCTGGTCGACGGCGTAGACCTCACCGGAGGCGGTGCGGAACAACGCCACCTGGCGCCCGGCGATCAGCGCGGCCTCACCCCAGGCCGGCTCCAGGTCCTCCACGGCGCACACCCGGTGCCAGCCGGTGCCGAGGCCCGGGTGTTCAACGAAGCTCCGCGCTGCGCTTTCAAGTACGGCTGTCATGCCGGCCCCTTTCTGTCCATTCCTGACGGGCTCAGCCGCTCCTGCGGCCACACCTCCACGCTAGGGGCGGGGTGTTTCCACCGGGTGCGGTGAATGTGTCCGGCGGGTAAAAGAGACCTCACGCGGCCGGAAATGCGTTCGTGATGCAGAAGTTAAGACCACGAAACATTCGGGAAACTGAAGCGAAACTGCGCCTGCCTAGTCTGGACGGACACTTCGATTGAGAAGGCCGCGGAGTACTGACTGCGGCCCCTGCGAAAGGCCCACAGTGACCGGACAGACTTCAAGCCCCCAGAACCAGGGCGCAGAGCGCACACCACCGCCGCGCCGCGTGGTGGTTGCCGGAGGCGGCCCCGCCGCCCACCGTTTCGCCGATGCCATGCATGCCCGGGGCCTGGACGGCTGGCAGGTTACCGTCCTCACCGAGGAAGCCCACCTCCCCTACGACCGCGTCGCTTTGAGCAAAGCCCTCACCGACGCCGGCGTCGACCTCACCCTGGGCACTACGTCCTTGTGGGACCACGAGGCGCTCACGCTGCGGACCGGCGAGCGCGTCACTGGCATCGACACGGCCGGCAAGTCCGTCACCACCGCCGCCGGAACTGTGTACCCCTACGACGACCTGGTGGTGGCCACCGGTTCCGACGCCGCCCGCCTGCCCATCCCGGGCGCCGAGCTCACCCACGTCTACCGCACGCTGGAGGACGTCTGGGCCATCAACGCGGCCATCGCCGACCTCACGGAGAGGCTGGGCCGCAAGGTCACCGCGGTCACCATCGGCGGCGGGCTGCTGGGCCTTGAGTCGGCGGCAGGCACCGAGCAGCTCGGCGCCACCCCGGTGGTCATCAACGGCTCCCCCTGGCTGATGAACACCCAGCTGGACGAGGGTGCCGGGCAGGCCCTCGGCCGGCTGATCGAGGCCAAGGGCTTCACGGTCCACGGCGGTGTGTTCCCTTCCGAGGTCCTGTCCGACGACGACGGCCAGGTCACCGGGGTGATGATGGCCGACGGCCGGATCATCGACGCCGACCTGGTGATCGTCGCGATCGGCGTGAAGCCCCGCGACGAGCTGTTCCGCGCCGCAGAAGGTGAACCGCAGCTGTTCCAGCTCGGTGCGCGCGGCGGCGTCGTCATCGCCGACGACTGCTCCACGGAGGTTCCCGGCATCTGGGCGATCGGTGAGGTGGCCAACTTCGGCGGCATGTGCCTGGGCCTTGTGGCCCCGGCGAACACCATGGCCGAAATCGTCGCGGACCGGCTGCACGGCGGCGACGCGACGTTCCCGGGCTTCGATACCGCCACCAAGCTCAAGCTCTCCGGCGTCGACGTCGCCAGCTTCGGCGACGCGTTCGCCCGCACCGAGCACGCCCTGGAGATTGTGTACGCCGATCCGGCCCGCGGTGTCTACCAGAAGATCGTCACCACGGACGATGCCAAGACCCTGCTCGGCGGCATCTTCGTCGGCGACGCCGCCCCGTACACGTCCCTGCGCCCCATGCTCGGCCGTGAGCTCCCCGCCGAACCCGGGGCGTACCTCACGGCGGCGGGAGGCGGGGACGCAGGGGGCGGGGCCCTGGAACTCAGCCTGCCGGATGACGCCATCCTCTGCTCCTGCAACAACGTGAGCGCCGGGACCATCCGCGACACCGTCAACGGCTGCGGCGCCTGCGAGGGCCAGGCGCCCGTCCGGGAGCTCGGCGAACTCAAGGGCTGCACCCGGGCCGGAACCAGCTGCGGCTCCTGCGTGCCGATGCTCAAGAAGCTGCTGGAAGGTGAACTGACCAAGTCCGGCGTCGAGGTCTCCAAGGCCCTCTGCGAGCACATCGCACTGTCCCGGCAGGAACTCTTCGAGACCATCCGGGTGCGGGAACTGACCTCCTTCGAGGAGATCATGGCCACCTACGGTACCGGGGCCGGCTGCGACATCTGCAAGCCGACCATCGCCAACATCCTGGCCAGCCAGAACAGCGCGTACGTCCTGGACGCCGGCCGCGGCACCCTGCAGGACACCAACGACCGCGCCCTGGCCAACATGCAGAAGGACGGCACCTACTCGGTGGTGCCCCGGATCGCCGGCGGCGAGATCACCCCGAAGAAGCTCGGCGTCATCGCCGCCGTGGCCGAGAAGTACAACCTCTACACGAAGATCACCGGCGGCCAGCGGATCGACATGTTCGGCGCCCGGCTCGAGGAGCTCCCGGAAATCTGGAAGGAGCTGGTGGACGCCGGGTTCGAATCCGGCCAGGCCTACGGCAAGAGCCTGCGCACGGTGAAGTCCTGCGTCGGCTCCACCTGGTGCCGGTTCGGGGTGCAGGACTCGGTGGCCATGGCCATCGCGCTGGAACTGCGCTACCGCGGCCTCCGCAGCCCGCACAAGCTCAAGATGGGCGTCTCCGGCTGCGCCCGCGAATGCGCGGAGGCCCGCGGCAAGGACGTCGGTGTGATCGCCACCGCGGACGGCTGGAACCTCTACGTCGGCGGCAACGGCGGCGCCACCCCGGCGCACGCCCAGCTGCTGGCCAAGGACCTGGACGACGAAACCCTGATCAAGTACATCGACCGCTACTTTATGTACTACATCCGCACCGCCGACAGGCTGCAGCGCACCGCGCGCTGGCAGGAGGAGCTCGACGGCGGCATCAAGCACGTCGAGGACGTGGTGGTGCACGACACCCTGGGCATCGCCGCGGACCTCGAGGCGGCCATGGCCAAGCACGTGGACACGTACGTCGACGAATGGGCTGACACCCTCAAGGATCCCGAACGGCTGCGCCGCTTCCGCTCCTTCGTCAACGCGCCGGACCAGAGGGACGAGTCCATCACCTTCGTCCCGGACGAGCGCGGGCAGATGCGCCCGGCCACGGCAGAAGAGAAGGCGAAAGTCCTCATCGGAGCTTCCATCCCGGTCCGCCCCTCCACGCCGGAACCCATCAGGAACGAGGTATAGGCATGCAGCTCAGCATTGATCTCACCGGCCGTGAAGTACTGGTCACCGGCTCGGACGCTGCCGCCCGGCAGGCGGTCCGCCGCTATGAAGCCGCCGGCGCCGTCGTCTCCCGGCTCAGCACTCCGCAGGGCGCACCCCACGACGGTCCCCTTCCCGAACGCCCCTTCCTGGTTGCAGCTGTGGACGACGGACAGCCCGGCTGGAATTCCCTTCTTGGCCGCTGCCGCGACACCGGCATCCCGGTGGCGGCGGAGCCCGCTGCCGGCGCCCCCGGGCACGTCACCCTGGTGGGCGGCGGACCGGGAACCACCGAGCTCCTCACCGTCGCCGCCGTCAAGGCGCTGCGGGACGCCGACGTCGTATTCTACGACCGGCTGGCCCCCTACCAGGAGCTGCCCGCCCTGAGCACCGCCGAGCTGGTGGATGTGGGCAAGCGCCCCGGCCACCACCCGGTGAGCCAGGCCGGCATCGAGGAGCTGATGGTGGACGCCGCCCTGGCCGGAAAGAACGTGGTGCGGCTCAAGGGCGGCGACCCGTACGTGTTTGGCCGCGGCGGCGAGGAGGTGGCCTACTGCGTGAAAGCCGGTGTGCCCGTCCGGGTGATCTCCGGTGTTACCAGCGCCATCTCCGTCCCGGCCGCGGCCGGGATCCCCGTCACGCACCGCGAGGTCAGCCACATGTTCACCGTGGTCTCCGGCCACGCGCCGCTGACCGAGAAGGAGCACACCCACTTGGCTGGCCTGGGCGGCACCATCGTGGTGCTGATGGGCATCGGAACCCTGCACCAGCTCGCGGCGGGCCTGCGCCGGGCCGGAATGCGCGCGGACATGCCGATGGCCGTGGTGGAGCGCGGCTACCGCCCCGGCCAGCGGACCACCATCGCCGAGCTGGGCACCATCACCGCCGCGGCTGCGGACTGCAGCAACCCGGCCGTGCTGGTGATCGGCGACGTCGTCAAAGTGGCGGAGGCCAACCGCGGCTGCGCGGAGGCGGAAGCCGAACTGGACCGCCTGGCCGCGTCCCTGATGGGGGCGTGAGGGCGGTGAGCGCGCTCAACGCGATCGCCCCGGCCGGGCTGCCCGGCACCGGCCCGGCACCCGAAACCGAGCCGGACACCGCGGAACTGCCGCTGGAAGGCTTCCGGATCGGTGTCACCTCACACCGCCGGTCCCAGGACCTGATCGAGGCCCTGGAACGGCGCGGCGCCGAGGTGCTGCACGCGCCGGCCCTGAAGATCGCCCCGGTCCAGGAAGACCTGAACCTGATCGAGGACACCCGCGCCATCATGGCCGCACGCCCTGATCTGTGCATCGCCACCACCGCCTACGGCATGCGGCGGTGGTGCGAGGCCGCGGACACCTTCGGAATCGGCGAGCAGCTGCTGGACACCCTCGGCGCCACCCGGATGTTCGTCCGGGGACCGAAAGCCCGCGGCGCCGTCCGCGCAGCCGGGTTGGCCGACGTCGGGATCAGCAGCGACGAGACCACCGCGACGCTGGTGGACATGCTCCTCGCCGAAGGGGTGCGCGGCAAGACCGTCGCGGTGCAGCTGCACGGCTACACCGATGTCCGCCAGCTCGAACGGCTCCGGATGTCCGGGGCCACGGTCCTGACCGTCACCCCCTACCGATGGGTTAAACCCGACGGCGCGGACCGGCTGCCGCGGCTGATCGAGGCCGCCTGCAGCGGAAACCTGGACGTGCTGACGTTCACCAGCGCCCCCGCGGTGGACGCGATGTGGAGCACCGCGCACGAGATGGGCCTGTACAAACAGCTGGTGGAGAGCCTCAAAACCACCGTGGCCACCGCTGTGGTCGGCCCCATCACCGCACAGCCGCTCATCGATGCGGGCCTGCAGCCGCTGGTCCCGGACCGGTTCCGGATGGGCGCCCTGATCCGGCTGGTCGTGGAACACCTTGCCCTCAACCACGTCCGGCGCCTGGACACGGCGTCGGGCCGGGTGGAGCTGCGGGGCCGTTCGCTGCGGATCGACGGCGAGGCCGTGGAACTGGCACCCGCTCCGCTGCTGCTGCTGCGGGCCCTGCTGGGTGCCGGCGGCGCGGTCCTGTCCCGTGAGTCGCTGTCCGAGCTGCTGGAACTCCGCGGTTCGGTCCATGCCCTGGACATGACGGTCAGCCGGCTGCGCTCGGCCCTGCCGGACGGCAGGCTGGTGGAAACAGTGGTCAAGCGCGGCTACCGAATCCGTGTGTGACCCACGCCATTACTGGCCGGTAAACATTGGCGAACGGCCCGGGAAAATACTGCAACACCCGGGAAACACGCCGGAAAAACCGCCCGCCTACGCTGGTGGCATCAAGCAGTCAGGCCACACCACAGGCCACCAGCGAAAGGGCCTCACCATGTCCGCCACCTCCACCGTTTCCGCCGCCTCCACCGACTCCGCAGCCCGGCCCCGCATCGTCATCGCCGGGGCCGGACCAGCGGCGCAGGCCCTGGTCCGCCAGCTCACGCGGACCCCTTTCGCGGGCGGCATCACGGTTCTCAGCAACCGGGACGACGCGCCCGCCGAGCTGCTGGAACTCGCCGCCCTCCCGCAGGTCTCCGTCCGCTTCGGCCAGCCGGCAAGCTACATCGACCCCGACAGCCGCTACGTCACGACGGCAGACGGCCTCGAGTTCAGCTACGACCAGCTGGTCATCGCGACCGGGTCGTCCCCCGCCGGGGCGCCGCTGGCCGGGGAAGGCCGCTGCCTGAACTACGCAACCATCGACGACGCCGCCCGGCTGGGCGAGGCCGTCAAGGAGGTCACCCGGGTCCTGGGCCGCCGTCCGCTGGGCATCCTGGTGGGCACCGGAACGTCCGCCGGCCAGGCCGAAGCCGTGCTCCGGGCCCGGGGCGTCCGCCCCGTCCGCACCACCCAGCGGCCGGCTTCGGTCATTCCCACCCTCGCAGGCTCCGCGCTCCCGGCCGCGGGGGTGGTGTTCGAGGACGGCTCCAGCATGGCCGGCGACCTCGTGGTCCTGGCCGAGGAACCGCTGGCGCGGGACGCCCTCGCGGTCAGTGCCGGGCTTGCGACGGCGCGCCAGGGCGGTATTGTCATCGACCGGAACTTCCGCACCTCGGTCCCGGGAATCTGGGCCATCGGGGACGCCGCCGTGTTCGAGGGCGTCCGCCTGGGACTCCTGGTGGCGGCGTCCTCCGCCGCGTCCGTCTGCGCCTCCCAGGTGCTCCAGGCCGGCTTGGCGGTGGACCTCGCCCGGGCCGCCTGACCCCCGTGCATGCTCCGGCCGCAGGTGGGCCATTATGGCAAGATGGACACCTTAGAAGCCACGAAGGGAACACCATGAGCAACGAAGCCCCCGTCACCGCCGGAAGCGCCACCCCTGCCGCCGGCGGAGCGGCCAACGCCCCCGCCGCCGGAAACATCGCCTCGTACATCGATCACACCCTGCTCAAGCCGGAGGCCAGCGAGGCCGAGGTCCTGAAGGTTTGTGCGGAAGCGGCCGAGTACCGCTTCAAGTCGGTGTGCGTGAACCCGGTCTGGGTTAAGTCGGTCAAGAAGGCCCTCAAGGGTTCGGGCGTCCTGACGTGCTCCGTTGTCGGTTTTCCGCTGGGTGCCACCCCGAGCGACGTCAAGGCTTTTGAGGCCCGTGGCGCCGTGCTGGACGGCGCCGAGGAAGTCGACATGGTGATCAACATCGCCGCGGCCCGCGCCAATGACAAGGGCGCCCTGGTCGATGACATCGCGGCTGTCGCCGAGGCCGTCCACGAGGGCGGCGCCATCCTGAAGGTCATCATCGAGACCGCTCTGCTGGACGACGCCCAGAAGGTGCTGGCCTGTGAGGCTGCGGTGGAGGCCGGCGCCGACTTCGTGAAGACCTCCACGGGCTTCAACGGCGGCGGGGCCACCGCTGCCGACGTCGCCCTGATGCGCCGGACGGTGGGCCCTGACCTCGGTGTCAAGGCCTCGGGCGGGGTGCGGTCGCTCGCCGACGCTCAGGCTATGATTGCTGCAGGTGCAACACGAATTGGCGCCAGCTCCGGCATCGCGATCGTCAAGGGTGAACAGGGTTCCTCCGCGTACTGACCGCTATCCGGTAAGAACCGTTGCCGCCACAGTTTTGAGCCCCACGGGGCCGAGGAGGAATGAATGTCCAGCAAGACCACCACCGCCACGACGCCGCAGAATGAGAACGGCCTCGGCTCCAGCATCATCTTGTTCGCCCTGATGATGGTCCTGTTCCTCGCGTCGATCTACTCGCTGAGCTTCCTGACCCTGGGCAACCCGTGGCCGATGGCCGTCTGCCTGGGCCTGTTCGCCCTGGCCTTCTGGATTCCCCAGACCGTCACGGGCCGCTCGGATTCCGCCGGCGAAAACTGACACCACCTGCTTAAAGCACTGAAGCCCCGGGAAACCGGGGCTTCAGTGCTTTAACCGCTGCTCGTTCAACGCTGCGTACAGCTACGCGGCGGCGAGCAGGGCGAACAGGCTGTTGATCAGCCCGGTCCCCAGGGCGACGGCGTCCGGCCAGTGCAGCCTGGCCAGGGCCAGCGCCGCGCCGAACATGCCAACCATCGCGTAGGCGCTGACCGGGATCAGCACAAACCATTCCCGCCTCGACCCCGCCCGGCCCAGCAGCGGGATGGAGAACGCCCCGTTGGCCTTCCAGACGTTCCGGAGCAGCGGCAGCTTCCGCAGCAGTTTCGGCGGTTTGATCACAATGGGCCACAGCAGCGGCACTCCCCCGGTGGTGATCATGTCCCCCACAATGTGCACCAGCACGCCGGTCAGCATGGAGACGGGCAGCCAGGTCCACTGGTGCGGCGCGAACCACGTCACCAGCCCGGCCATGGTGAGCGCGAAGACCCAGTTGCTGATCCAGCCGTACTTGGGGAACAGCTTGAGCGCTTTGGCCGCGATGTTGATCATGAACATGCACAGCAGGCCGGCGCCCACCGACAACAGCCCCCACTCCGTCTGCAGCTGGAACTGCCCGGCCAGCGCCGCGAGCATCACGAAGAAGGCCGCGCCCAGCAGCGAATGTGTGCCCTGCCGGTGCCCGCCGGAGACGTTCTCGATGCCGACGGCGATCACGTTCGACAGCGGCGGCAGCGAGTGCGCCACCGTGCTGGAGCGGTGGTCCCAGTCGCAGACCAGGGCCGTTCCCGCCGTCGCCATCCCCCCGATCACAATCCCGGCCGCGTCCAGCGGGTACCAGCCCAGCGCGTACGGCCCCGTCGAGGCAACCGCCACCCACGCCGCGGCTCCCGACGCGGCGTGGTGTCCTCCCATCAACGGCTAGCTTCCCGTCGGTGAGGTGGTGACCGGCGCGTCCGTGAAAATGTTACGGATGACGCCGTTGGCCCATTCCAGGATTTCGGCGTCCTGCAGGTCCCGCCCGCCGATCCGGGCGGTTTTGGGCTTGGGGACCAGCACCGCGTCCAGGGCCGGCTTGGACTGCGATCCGGGGTACATCCGGGTGAGCCGCATGAGCTTGGACTCCGGCAGCTGCGCCGGGGAGAACCGGATGAAGTTGCCCTGCAGGGCCACATCGGACAGCCCGGCCTCGCGGGCCCCGACCCGGAAGCGGGCGACGTCGATCAGGTTCTTCGCCGGCAGCGGCAGCTCGCCGTAGCGGTCCACGAGTTCGGCGAGCACCTCGTCGATGGCTTCTGTGGTGATGGCGCTCGCCAGCTTGCGGTAGGCCTCCAGGCGCAGCCGTTCACCCGGCACGTAGTCGTGCGGCAGGTGCGCGTTGACCGGCAGTTCGATCTTCATTTCCGCGGCCTTTTCCTCGGCCTCGCCGCGGTACTCGGCAACGGCCTCGCCGACCAGGCGGATGTAGAGGTCGAAGCCGACGCCCTGGATGTGGCCGGACTGCTCGCCGCCCAGCAGGTTGCCGGCGCCGCGGATCTCGAGGTCCTTCATGGCCAGCTGCATGCCGGCGCCGAGTTCGTTGTGGGTGGCCACGGCCTTGAGCCGTTCCAGCGCCACCTCGCCCAGCGGCTTTTCGGACGGGTACAGGAAGTAGGCGTAGGCGCGTTCGCGGCCGCGGCCCACCCGCCCGCGCAGCTGGTGCAGCTGGGAGAGGCCGTACTTGTCCGCGCCGTCCACGATCAGCGTGTTGGCGTTCGAGATGTCCAGGCCGGTCTCGATGATGGTGGTGCAGACCAGGACGTCGAAGCGTTTTTCCCAGAAGTCCACGATGATCTGTTCCAGCCGGCTTTCGGACATCTGTCCGTGCGCCACTTCCACCCGGGCCTCCGGGACCAGCTCGCGGATCTTTGCCGCCGTGCGGTCGATTGTGGAGACCCGGTTGTGCACCAGGAACACCTGGCCTTCGCGCATCAGCTCGCGGCGGATCGCGGCGGAGGTCTGCTTGTCGGTGTACGGGCCCACGTACGTCAGGACAGGGTGCCGCTCCTCCGGCGGGGTGGCCAGCGTCGACGTCTCGCGGATCCCGGTCAGCGACATTTCCAGGGTCCGCGGAATCGGGGTGGCGCTCATGGCCAGGACGTCCACGTTGGTGCGCATCTTCTTCAGCGCTTCCTTGTGTTCGACGCCGAAACGCTGCTCCTCGTCCACGATCACCAGGCCGAGGTCCTTGAACGCGAAGTCCTTGGACAGCAGCCGGTGGGTGCCGATCACCACGTCCACGGACCCGGCTTTGACCCCTTCGGCGGTTTCCTTGGCCTCCTTGGCGGCTTGGAAGCGGGACAGCGGCTTGACCACCAGCGGGAAGCCGGAGAACCGTTCGGTGAACGTCTCATAGTGCTGCTGCGCCAGCAGGGTGGTGGGCACCAGCACGGCCACCTGCTTGCCGTCCTGGACCGCTTTGAAGGCAGCCCGGACCGCGATCTCGGTCTTGCCGTAGCCGACGTCGCCGGAGATCAGCCGGTCCATGGGGATCTCACGCTCCATGTCCGCCTTGACCTCGTTGATGGTAGTCAGCTGGTCCGGGGTCTCGACGTACGGGAACGCTTCCTCGAGCTCGCGCTGCCACGGGGTGTCCGGGCCGAAGGCGTACCCGCGGGAGGCCATCCGGGCCGAGTAGAGCCGGATCAGTTCGCCGGCGATTTCCTTGACGGCCTTGCGGGCCTTGGACTTGGTGCTGGCCCAGTCCGCGCCGCCCATTTTGCTCAGCGCGGGGGTGTCGCCGCCGACGTAGCGGGTGACCTGGTCCAGCTGGTCCGTCGGCACGAAGAGCCGGTCGCCCGGGGCGCCGCGTTTGGACGGCGCGTACTCCAGCACGAGGTATTCGCGCACGCCGTCGCCGCCTCCCGCCACCCGGCGCTGGATCAGCTCCACGAACCGGCCGATGCCGTGCTGTTCGTGCACCACGGAGTCCCCGGCCACCAGCTGCAGCGGGTCCACGGCGTTGCGGCGCTTCGACGGCATGCGCCGCATGTCCTTCGTGGAGCCGGCGGACGTCCGGCCCAGCAGGTCGGCCTCGGTCAGAAGGGCGAGCTTGAGCGGTTCCAGGACAAACCCGCGGCCGACGGCGGCGGTGGTCACCTCGATCAGCCCGGCCTGGGGCTCGCCGTCGAGGGACTCCACCCGGGCGCACGGGATGTCGTTGTCGTGGAACAGTTCGGCGAGCCGCTGGGCCGGTCCGGGGCCCTCCGTGGCCACCACAATCCGCCACTGCTCGCGCACATGGGAGCCGATGAAGTCCATCATCTCGGCGACGTCACCCTGGTAGCCGCGGGGTTCGCGGGCATGCAGGTTCAGGACGTCGACGTCGGGCAGCAATTCCTCGTCGGTGGCCAGCGAGGTGATGGACCACCAGGACACCTCGTGGGCGAGGGCCGCCGTGCGGGTCTCGGTGAGCGAGCGGAAACTGGCCGAGTGCAGGGCCTCAGACGCCTGCGACGTGAGGTCCAGGGGCGCGACGCCGCCGTCGGACGCCGTGGACCAGGCCGCTTCGAGGAATTCCTCGTTGGTGGCGGCAAGGTCGTGGGCGCGGGTACGGACCTTCTCGGGTTCGATCACCACGGCCATGGACCCGGCCGGGAACTGGTCCAGGAACGGCACCATGGCGTCCACCAGCACCGGGGCCAGGGATTCCATGCCCTCGACGGCGATGCCGCCGGCGATCTTCTCCAGCATGTCCGCGGCGGCCGGCAGTTGGGACTTCAGCGTCGCGGCCCGCGACATCACGGACGGGGTGATGAGGATTTCGCGGCACGGCGGGGCGTGCAGTTCGGTGGGGTGGTGCAGCCCGGGGCCGGTCAGCGACCGCTGGTCGGCGACGGCGAACCAGCGCATCTGGTCCACCTCGTCACCAAAGAACTCCACCCGGATGGGGTGATCCTCCGTGGGCGGGAAAACATCCAGCATCCCGCCGCGGACGGCGAATTCACCGCGCCGGGTCACCATGTCCACGCGGGCGTAGGCGGCGTCGGCGAGGCTGCGGACCACGTCGCTGAACGGGACCTCCTGCCCCACCTTCAGGGTCACCGGCACCAGGTCGCCCAGTCCGGCCACAATCGGCTGCACCACGGCGCGGACCGGGGCCACCACAACGCGCAGGGCGCCGGCGGCGGAAGCGTCGGGGTGCGCCAGCCGGCGCAGCACGGACAGGCGCCGGCCCACCGTGTCCGAACGCGGTGAAAGCCGTTCGTGCGGGAGCGTTTCCCAGCTGGGGAACTCGGCGACGGCGTCGGCCGGCAGGAAGGCGCGCAGCGCTTCGGTAAGGTCCTCGGCTTCCCTGCCGGTGGCCGTGATGGCCAGGACCACGGACGCGGGGGCGCCGGTGCCGTCCGCCGGCGCAGCGTCGTCTGCCGGCTGATTTGACCCTGACTGCGTCAGGCCGTCCGCCATCTCCGCGAGCAGCGCCGCGCGCAGGCCGGCCGGGGCGCTGATCTGGTAGTCCTCGCTCCGGGCCGCGAAGCCCCGCGAGGCTTCGGCCTTGACGCGGGCGTAGTTCCGGTCCTCGGCCAGGGCACGGCGCAAGCCGGTGAGAGAGGGTCCGTTGAGGCTCATAGCTGTGGCTCCTGAAGGGATCACGGGGGTGCAGGCAACACGAATAGCCGGAATTCGCGAGAATCCCGGGTACCCCAAGCCTACCGCGCAGCCCGGTGGCCCCGGACTGCCGGGCTCACCGTGACGGGCCGGACGCGGAAGGTCCCCCGCATCCGGAGGGGATGCGGGGGACCTTCCTTTCTGCCGTGACCTTACCTGGGGACCTCCACCGCTTTTTACTGCGTTTTCCTGCGGAGGTCCGGCGGTTACAGGATCGCGGTCATGGGGCTCCAGCCTCCGCCGAGGTCGATGCGGGTGAACCAGTCACCGGCACCGTTGTTCGGGTAGAGCCAGAGCTCTCCGGTGGTGTCCCGGGCGATGACGTCCGGCTTGCCGTCGCCGTTCATGTCACCCGGAGCGGTGATGGCGTTCAGCGTGTTCCAGCCAGTGCCGAGGCTTTCCCGGGTGAACCATTCGTTCTGCCCGTTGCCCGGGTAGAGCCACAGTTCGCCGCTGGAGTCGCGGGCGATCAGGTCCACGTTGCCGTCGGCGTCGAAGTCGCCGGGAGCCACGATGGAACTCATGATGTTCCACCCGGCGCCCAGGTCAACGCGGGTGAACCAGTCACCGGCACCGTTGTTCGGGTAGAGCCAGAGCCGTCCGCTGCTGTCCCGGGCGATCAGGTCCGCCCGGCCGTCGGCGTTGAAGTCACCCGGAGCGACGATGGACGTCATCACGTTCCAGCCGCCGCCGAGGTTCTGCCGCTGCAGCCAGTCACCGGACCCGGTGCCCCGGTAGAGCCACAGCTCCCCGTTGGTGTCCCGGGCGATCACGTCCGCGTCGCCGTCGCCGTTGAAATCACCGGCGCTGACAATCGAGGTCATCACGTTCCAGCCGCCGCCGAGGTTGATCCGGGTAAACCAGTCACCCGTCCCCGTACCCGGGTACAGCCACAGCTGGCCGGAGGCGTCACGGGAGATCACGTCCGTGTTGCCGTCCCCGTTGAAGTCGTTCAGCCGCATCGACGTTGCCGGCACCGCGGGAGCCGCCGGAGTCACCTCGTTCGAGGCCGCGGACCGCGGGCTGGTTCCTCCGGCGTTGACTGCCTCAACCTGGAAGTTGTAGGCGGTGCCGTTGGTCAGTCCCACCACGACCAGGGACGTTTCCGTTGCCGCGACGCCTTCAATGGTGTTGACCACTGTGTTGCCTTCGCGGACCAGGATGTTGAGCGTGTCGGCACCCTCAGGTGCCTCGAAGCCCACCGTCGCCGTGGTGTCGCCGCCAACCGCGGTCGGCGCAGCCGGGGCAGCGGGGGCTACCACAGCGTCCGGGACCACATTGATGGTCTGGTCCAGGAACCGCAGCCGTTCGACGTTGGTGATCCTGTCCGTACCGTCTTCTGCCCGGCCGCCGACGTGGGTCACGGTGGTGACTCCGTCGACGGTGCTGATGTCGTATTCGTCCAGGTTTCCGGAGAAGGCCGCCGTGTCGACGTCGGCTTCGCCCGGGCTGGAGAGGATCTCCCGGACGATCTTCACATTGCCGGGATCGATGGTGCCGGCCATGATGTCGGCCTGGAGCTCGGTCAGCGAAGTGGCCGTCCTGATCTCGGCGCCGTTGTCGTCGAGAACGCTGAGCCTGACGTTGAGCCACTTGTCGCCGTCGATGATGTCATCGGCGCCGTTGCCCCAGATCTCGTCGCTGCCGGAGCCGCCGATGACGATGTTGCCGGCCCCGAAGGTGGTGGCGCCCGGAGGCAGCAGGTCAGCGAGCCCGCTGATCCGCGCGATGCCCGCCGCGTCGAGTTCGTTGGTCAGGCCCTCGACGTTGACTTCGTTGTTCGGCTCGGACGGAACGAGGTCGTCGCCGTAGAGCACGTCGTCCTTGTCCCAGCCGGAGAGGGCCTCAACCAGGAGGAAGCGGTCCCTGACGGCGTTGGGGCCGTCGACGATGATCATCCGCATGTCCGAGTTGGCTGCCTCCACCGAGCGGGCGTGTGTGACCCAGTCGAATCCGAAGACGCCGTGGTTGCGTTCGATGCCGGGGCCTGCGACCATCACGTCGTCGCCGCCTTCGGCGTCGTAGTCGTCTTCGCCGGAGTCGCCGATCAGGACGTCATGGCCCGGAGCGTTGATGTCGTCGAAGAACGGTGCGCCGCTGTCGCCCTGGAGCAGGTCGTTGGAGTTTCCGCCTTCCTGCCAGTCATCGCCGCCGCCACCGAACACTGCGTCCGGACCGTCACCGGAGAGGACCAGGTCGTTGCCTTCACCCGCGAACGTTTCGTTGCCGTTGAGGCCGCCGTTGGAGAAGTCGTCGCCCTCGCCGGACATGATGATGTCGAGGCCGGGTCCGGAGTCAATCGCATCGTTGCCGGGTCCGCCCTTGAGCACGTCGTCGCCGTGCGAATCCGTGATGCGGTCCCTGCCGTCGCCGCCGAGGACGACGTCGGCGCCATCATTGCCTTCGATGATGTCGTCGCCGTTGTTGCCCCAGACGGTGTCGTTGTCGATGCCGCCCCAGATCCTGTCAACAGCGAGCGCGGGGTCCGCGTTGTCCTTGCCGTTGAAGGTGGACTGGGCGTTGAGCCCCGGGCGGTCGACGGTGTTGGTGACGCGGTACCGGATGGTGCCGTCCGCCATCCGCATCAGGAGCGCGGATTCATCACAGGCCGACGCCGGATCGTCCGCCACCGAGTTGCCGGTGGTGGCGTTGATGTTGGCCATCTCGAACTCGCAGTCCGCGACGCCGAACACGTCAGCTTTGAGGGCCGATGCGTCGGTGTTGCGCATGATGAGTTCGGAGAGGGAGTTGCCTTCCAGCTGGGTCCGCAGGTTCAGGCCCGAGGTGCGGGAAAGGTAGTACAGGCGGTCCCCGTCCTGGAGGTCCGTCATCTGGCGCTCGAAGATGTAGTTGAACGTCGAGCCCAGCAGGCCGCCGAAGAGGTTCGTGTACTCGGCGAGACCGCCAACCCAGAGGTCCACGCTGCCCAGGCCGGTGGCTCCGTCAGCCCAGGCGCCCGTGCTGTTGACGAACTCAAACGAATCGGCCGGAGTCAGCGCATCCGCGGTGTCCATGTCGAACAGCCGCTGGGCGGCCGCCCGCTTGTCCACGATGGACGTCGCCGCCGTGATGGTCGGGTGGGTGCCGTAGGCAGCCATGAAGTTCACCACGGAATCCGGGTGCTTGAGGTTCTGGCCAAAATCCACCCAGCTGGTGTACGGCTTCAGCGAGGACTCGCCGGTGCTCTCGTACAGCTGGGCGCGGAAGTTGTTCAGGGACGGGACGCCGGTGTCCCTGCCGCGGGCCAGGTTCAGCGAGGCAAGGTCCAGGGGCAGGCCCAGGACGTTGTTCCGCAGGGTGTCGGTGACGAACTCGTCGAGTTCGGCGCCGACCTGGTCCGTCATGCCCATGGCGATCGCTCCGGCGGCCTGCTTCGGGGTGAGCGTACCGGCTGTGCTGGAGTAGTACGCCGTGGGGTTGAGGAAGGCATCCAGCAGCGGCATGCCGATATCGGCGCCGGTGTTGGTGGTCCGGTCGACCGTCTCCGTCAGCATCGAGTGCCCGAACCGGTATGTGGCGTGGGCGAACTCCGCCTTGATGGAGGGGTCGATGCCCGTGTCCGACTGGGTGAACACGTTGAACGGGTTGATGCCGGGCTGGATCTTGCGGGCAAAATCCTCGAAGACGATGTGCTGGTATTCCATCTCCGTGACGTAGCGGGCAGCCTGGAACAGGCGTTCGCCGTTCCACTCCCCGTTGGGGAGCTTCCACTCACTGACGTCGATGTTCTGCGTGGTGATGAGGTCCTGCATGTAGGTGACCAGCCGGTTGTGCTCCGAGTGGAACACCTGGTGGATCGCCGTCAGGCCGATGTTCTCGTTCACGCGTCCGTCGCCGGCAACGAAGTGCGCCGCCAGCTGCTCGTCGTCGTAGGTGCCGGGGGTGGTCAGCGGCACGGCGACCGGGTTGAGTTCTCCGTCGCCGTCAGCCGCCAGCGGCTGGCCGGTCTGGGAGTTGAACGGCGCCGCGTTGTGCGCGATGTCATCCAGGAAGGCGATGCCGATGCGCTCGACGTTGGCCGGCGGGGCGACCGGCGCCGACAGGTTGCCTTCGACCCGGCCGGTGGCGGTCTCGTACTGCGGAAGCCCGTTGGGTCCGCGCAGGAAGCGGCCGTACTGGTCGGTGGCGATCTTGGGGATGTCGGCCACGTCAACGTCCGACAGCTCCAGCCCGAGGAGGTCCCGGGCCTGCTCCTTGATGTGCCCCCAGGTGGCCATGCCGCCCGGTTCGCCTTCAATCAGCTCGCCGGTGGTGACCGGATCGCCGTTCTCGTTGAGGACGTATTCCCGCAGGAACACCTGGTGCGCGGGATGGGACGCATAGGTCTGGCTCTGGTCCACCCACGGCGAGTCGGTGTTGGTGGCGTCCTGGACGTCATCGGCGGTGCCGAGGGCCCCGTCGGGACCGGCCTGGTTCTCAGCCCGGTTCAGCAGCATGAAGTTGGTGCGGCCGCCCGGAACGTACAGCGGATCGTCCTCGGCCAGCGGCATCATGACGTAGTTCTTGGTCTTCTTGGTGAAGTCCACGCCGTGATCGAAGAACTGCCCGAACAGCGCGAACATGCCGTTGTAGGGCGGCGAGAGACCGAAATCGGTGGTCACGTTGGGGATGTCCAGGGTCGCACCTTCGGGCACACAGTTCTCCGGCAGGCCCGCCCCATCGCAGGGCACCGCCGTCGGGCTGTCATTGACCGTGCGGTGGGCCTGGCCGGCAGCGGCCACGGCGGCGGGGTTGGTCGCCGTCTGGTCCACGATCACGTTGCTGATGAAGCGGGGGTTGCTGTCGGTGACGTTGGAGTTCACCGACTGGTAGCTCTGCCCGCCTGTCGACGTGCGCCACTCGGGATCCGAGAGGCGCGGGAACGCGCGGCTTGCGGCACCAAAGTGGTCCTGCCCTTCCACCAGGTTGTTTTCCGTGCCGTCCACGGTGCGGAGGCCGTAGGGCAGCAGCGGACCGGCAATCTGGTTGGGGCCGGAGCCCAGCAGTGGCTGGCCCGGGACGTCGTTGCCCTGGGCGTCTTCCTTGGTGGCGTGGTTTTCAGCGATTTTGATCTGCTTCAGGATGAACCGCATATCGCCTGCATTGAGGGTGAAACCTTGACCGGTCGGGGCGGCCGAGACCGCCGGCGCCAGCACGGACGGGACAACCCCGGCACTGAGCAGGAGGGCAAGGGCACCGGCCGCGACTTTGCGCGTGACACCCGGTGCCTTCCCTCGAACCGGGAGGTTGCCATCCCTCCCTCTGGTCTTGCGATGTTTCGCCATGATGTATTCCTCCATCGAGTCGCACCGGCTCCCCCCTGAATGTGGTCGCTCGGCTCACTGGATGGCCACAGCCTCGTCCTGATGCCTTTGGAAATTCTTGGGACTCGTGCGCCGGCAGGTGCGGAGGATGGTAGAGAGAGGCTTGTTACTGCGTGTGCATGCTGAGGCGGGATGACTACGTGAGTGACAGGCCTCGCCTCATGCGGCCGGACGGCCCGCGCCCGTCATTGCTAAGCTTGCTGTCCAGGCTGTCCCACCCTTCGAGGAGACTCCATGAACGGCAACCCACGAACGGTGCTCGTCACCGGCGCCACCGGCTACATCGGAGGACGGCTGGTCCCCCGGCTGCTGGAGGCCGGCCACACGGTCAAGGTCCTGGTCCGGACCCCGGCCAAGATCGCGGGGGTGCCGTGGCTGTCCGACGTCGAGGTCGTCCAGAGCAGCCTCGACGACGGCGATGCCCTGCAGGCGGCGCTGGAGGGCGTCGACGTGCTCTACTACCTGGTCCACTCCATGGCGGCCGGCTCGGGCTTCGAAGCCAAGGAAAAGGCGATGGCCGAGACAGCGGCGCGGGCGGCCGCCGCCGCCGGGGTGGAGCGGATCGTCTACCTGGGCGGGCTGCACCCGTCCAACGCCGAACTCTCTACCCACATGCGGTCCCGCGAGGCCGTGGGCAAGGTCTTCCTCGACAGCCCGGTCGACGCCGTTGTTTTCCAGGCCGGTGTGGTGATCGGCTCCGGGTCCGCGTCGTTCGAGATGATCCGGCACCTGTCCGAGACGCTCCCCCTGATGCCGGCCCCGAGCTGGGTGCGCAACAAAATCGAGGCGATCGCTGTGCGCGACGTGCTCCACTACCTTGTGGGGGCCGCAGAGCTGGAGGGTCCGATCAACCGCACCTTCGACATCGGCTGCCGCCAGGTCCTCAGCTACGCGGGCATGATGCAGGAGTATGCCGCGGAGGCCGGGCTGCCGCACCGTGTGGTGCTGGCACTGCCCGTTCCGGCGCCCAAGCTTGCCGGAATGTGGGTCGCGCTGACCACGCCGATTCCGCTGTCGATGTCACTGCCGCTCGTGGAGTCGCTCCAGCACGACGCGGTCACCCAGGAGCACGACATCGACGCGTACATTCCCCCACCCGTTGGCGGACTCACCCCGTACCGCCGGGCCGTGGCCCTCGCCCTGGGCAAGGAGCGCGACGGCCAGGTGGAAACCACCTGGGCCAGCGCGGGCGCCGACGCCGATCCGCTTCCCTCCGATCCGGAGTGGGCCGGCCACCTCGTGTACCTGGACGAGCGCAGCTTCTCCAGCGACGTGGACCCCAAGCACGTCTGGACCATCATCGAAGGAATCGGCGGGCAGAACGGCTGGTACTCCATGCCGCTGGCCTGGCAGGTCCGCGGCTGGCTGGACAAACTCACCGGCGGTGCCGGTCTGCTGCGCGGCCGCCGGCACCCGCACCAGCTGGCCGAAGGCGAAGTGGTGGACTGGTGGCGGGCCGAGCGGATCGATCGCGGCCGCCTGCTGCGGCTGCGCGCCGAGATGCGGGCACCGGGCCGGGCCTGGCTGGAGCTGTCGGTGGAGCCGGAGGGGACCGGCAGCCGCTACCGGCAGCGGGCCATCTTCTTCCCGAAAGGCCTCAGCGGGAAGCTGTACTGGCTGGCGGTCCTGCCGTTCCACAGCCTGATCTTCCCTGCCATGTCACGGAACATCACGGCGGCGGCGAAAGCGCTCCAGGATCAGGAATCGGAGCCCGCCGGGCACACCCCGTAAGATGTTTGGAGCCCGAAACGACCAGTTCCACCCCACGGAGGACCCCCAACCATGGCTTTGAGCGCATCCACCAACCTTCCGCACAGCGTTGACCGCGTCACCGCTGTTTTTGTCAACGAAGACTTCCTGCGCCACACGAGCGAGCTCGTTGGCGGCACGCTGGAGTCCTTCGCCATCTACGGCGACACGGCCGGTGCCTTCAGCACCACCACGGTGCGCACCGTCCCCACCAACCGGATGCCGGACCTGGCCCGCAAGTTCGTCGGCGAAAGCCTCAAGGTCACCCAGCTTGAGAACTGGGACGCTCCCGCCGCTGACGGGTCCCGGGTCAGCAACATCACGTTGAAGGTCGCCGGCGCCCCGCTGGACGTCAGCGCCGTCCAACGCCTCGTGGCCGACGGCGGCAGCACCCGGATCGAGCTGGAGGGAACCGTCACGTCCTCCGTGCCGTTCCTGGGCGGCAAGATCGCTGACGCGGCCGAGCCGATGGTGGGCAAGGCCCTGAACATCCAGTCCAAGCAGGCCCAGGCCTGGCTCGAAAGCCACTAGCGCATGGAGCTGCCGGCATTCCTGGCTGTTGTCCTGATCGTGGCCGGTGTCTGGTCCCTGGTGGTCTGGCCGCAGTTCCTGCGCCGGGTCCTCAAGGATCCGCGGTCCCGCGACGCGGACGGCAAAGCCACCCGCTTTCTGACCGTCCACGTCGTCCTGGTCAGCATCTCCATGCTGCTGGGGGCGGCGACGGCGGCGATTGGGATCGCCGGCCTGCTCGGTTAGGCGGGGCACAGCGCCCTGGGTGCGTTCCGCGCTCAGGGCGCTGCGCTTCCGGACGATTAGCTGCCGGACGCCGTCGCCTGGGCCAAGGCGTCTTCGGCCGCTACCCAGGAGATCATCGCGCATTTGACCCGGGCGGCGTATTTCGAGACGCCTTCGAAAGCCGAGGCATCGCCAAGGATCTCGGGATCCGCGGCAACTTTTCCCCGGGACCGCAGAACCTCGCGGAAATTGTCGATAACCCCGGTGAACTCGCTGACGTCCATGCCTTCGGCCAGTTCGGCGAGCACCGAGGCCGAGGCCATGGAGATCGAGCAGCCTTCCCCGTCCCAGCGCAACTGGGCGACCTTCCCGCCGGACACCGCCACCCGAACCGTGACCTCGTCCCCGCAGACGGGATTTAGCTGGTGGGACTGCCCCGTGGACGTCCCCGCCGGCGCCGGCGCGTCCGCCAGGCCGCTGCCGGACCGCAGTTTCGCGTGCTCCAGGATGATTTGCTGGTACAGCTGTTCGAGGCTCATATCTGCTGGTCCTTAGGCTCCAAAGTAGGGGCGGACCTCCGCGACGGCCGCGAGGAAAGCGTCCACATCGGAGGTCGTGTTGTAAAGATAGGTGCTGGCCCGGGTGGTGGCGGTCAGGCCCAGCCGGCGGTGCAGCGGCTGCGCGCAGTGGTGGCCAACGCGGACCGCGATTCCCTTGCTGTCCAGGAACTGTCCGACGTCGTGCGCGTGCACGCCGGCGACGTCGAAGGACGCCAGGCCGATCCGCTCCTGCCCCGGCGCGGGGCCGAGGACGCGGACGCCGGGAACGGATGCCAGGCCTTCGACGAGGCGCTGCCCGAGGAAGGATTCCCAGGCGTGGACCCGGCCCATCCCCGTCTCGGTGAGGTAGTTGGCCGCGGCGGCGAGCGCGATGGCCTGCGAGACTTTCTGCGTGCCCGCCTCGAAGCGCTGCGGGGCAGGCAGGAAGGCGGCCCGCTCCATCGTCACCGTGGTGATCATCGATCCCCCGGTGAGGAACGGCGGCAGCGCGTTCAACAGTTCGGACCGGCCGTACAGCACGCCGATGCCGGTCGGCCCCAGCATCTTGTGGCCCGAGAGGACCGCGAAGTCGACGCCGAGGTCCCGCACATCGAGGGGCAGGTGCGGTGCCGACTGGCAGGCGTCCAGCACCGTCAGGGCCCCGGCGTCGCGGGCCATCGCCACGAGCGCCTTGACCGGGTTAATGGTGCCGAGGACGTTGGAGGCGTGGCTGAAGGCGAGGACCCGGGTGGCCGGGTTGATGATGCCGGCGGCGGCGTCGAGATCCAGCTCGCCCGCGTCGTCGACAGGGATGAACCGCAGGGTGGCCCCGGTCCGCTCCGCCAGCTGCTGCCAGGGGATGAGGTTGGCGTGGTGCTCCATCTCGGTGACCACGATCTCGTCGCCCGTTCCGAGGGCGAACCGTGCCGCCGCCGCGCCGGCGCCCGGCAGGGACGAATTCAGGAACGCATAGCTGAGCAGGTTCAGGCCCTCCGTGGCGTTGGAGGTCCAGATGATTTCATCGGCCCCCGCGCCCAGGAACGCGGCAAGAATCTCGCGGGCGTCCTCGAAGGAGTCCGTGGCTTCCACGGCCAGCAGGTGGGCGCCGCGGTGAACGGCGGCATTCCGCTGCTCGTAAAATTCCTGCTCAGCCTCAATGACGCTCAGCGGGTTCTGGGACGTGGCGCCGGAGTCCAGGTAGATAAGCGGCTGCCCTCCCACGGTCCGCGAGAGGACGGGAAAGTCGTTGCGGATCCGCAGCACCTCATCGTCGGTCAGGGCGGGCGCGGTCAGCGCCTGGGACTCTGACGTGGGCAGAAAAACCACGCTGGCCTCCTCGGATCGGGTCAAATGGACTGATATCCATCATCCCACGGAACGGCACGCCGCATTCTGCCGCCCCCGTTACGGGGCCGGCGGCGCCCGGTTCAGGGCCGGCGTGAATCGCCGCCCGTGTCGATGAGATCGACCCTCCGGCTGACACCCAGTTTGGCGAAGACCCGGTAGAGGTGTCCTTCCACGGTCCGCTGGGACACGCAGAGCCTGCTGGCGATCTCCGCATTCGTGGCTCCGCTGGACACCAGGTCCAGGATCTCCGTTTCCCTGGCCGTGAGTTCCGCGTCCTGCTCCGGACGGACCAGGTCGATGTGGGCGGCCATCCCGGCGGCGGTCATCCGGTTCTGGATCTTGCGCTGGACCGCCAGCAGCTTCCGCTTGTCCGTGGTTTCGGCCAGGCACCGTTCCGCCTGCTGCGCCGCTTCCAGGGCCAGCAGCACGTAGCCGCCGCGAAGCGCCTTGTCGCTGATCCGGACGAGTTCGACGTCGTCGGCGTTCAGTACTGCGAGCGCGTAGTCGTGCAGCATCCCGGCCTCCCGCCCCTCGACCGCCAGGCTGCTGGCGACCAGGCCGTCCGCCGCTTCGGTGTCCCCCCGGCGCACGGCAAGCCGCCTGATGTCGGTTTCAATGCCGCGCAGACCCTGGCGCTTGGCTTCCGCGGCAAGGCCCGCCAGCCTTCTGCTGGCCTCGCCGGCACCGCCGGGCGCTCCGCCCGCCGCGGTGGAATACGCCTCGGCCAACAACGGAAGGGTTCCGGGGCCGCGGTATCTGGAGTGCCGGAAGGCGGCCGTGTGCTCTTCAGCCTCCCGGGTGTGACCCACCACCGACGCCGCGTACGCTGCCACGGCGTGGGCGAAGGGCAGCAGTTCCCAGGGATCGGCGATGGTCAGTTCCTCGACGCCGAGGACGAGTTCGGCGGTGCCCTCGGGCATGCGCCCCTGCCGGACACGGGCGAGGCCCCGCATCAGGTGCAGGATGCCGCCGCTGAGCAGCAGCCTCGACGGGTAGTGGGCCTCGTACTCATCGAGGGCCGCGGCGAGCGCCTCCCACTCCCCCGCCCAGTTCAGGCTCAGGCTGTAGCGCACCAGGAGGTCCTCGTAGACCAGCGGCAGTGCCAGGCCCGCGCTCTGCGCCTCCTGCCAGGCTTCCCGCGCCAGCCCCAGCCCTTCTGCAGTTCTTCCCTTGGCGCAGAGCAGTTCGGCGAGCAACGACTCCGCAGGGATCTTGATGTCGGGCCGCCCGCCGGCGGCCGACACCAGCCGGCTGAGCCCGCTCTCCCGGTCCGCCGCTGCGCCGGCCGGCTGGCTTCCGGGGATGCCGGCGGCGGTGGCAACCGGGCCTGCGTCCAGCCATGACGGTCCCGCGACGCCGCCCATCGGGGGGCCGCCGCGGCCGTTGGGCCGACGGACCGCGTCCGGCGCCGCGGTGCCGGCGGGTCCGGCGCTTTCCGCCGTCGCCGGTGGCCGTCCGCGGAGGCGGGCGGCCAGCAGTGCCGCCAGGTAGCTTGTGTCTTGGTCCGGAAGGGGGTGGGCGAGCTGGAGGAGCTTTGCGGACTGGCCGCCGTCGCCCAGCAGGTACCGCGCGTAGGCCATCTGCAGCCGCGCCGCGGGAATCATCGCGGCATCGGAGACGGCCTCCGCCACCCTGAGTGCGGTGTGCGCGTCGAGCGCGGTGTTGGCGGCGGTGGCGGCGGCCAGGAGCTGCTCCGCCGGTACGGGCGCCCCGCAGTCCAGGGCCCAGCGAACACGGTTAAGGAAGGCCTCCGGAGGTACCGAGGTTCCCGGCGGCAGTGACACGAAACTCGCGCGCAGCCCGGCGCTCCTGCCGGCCGGAACCCACCGGCGGATAATCTCGCCGATGAGCGGGCTCGCGGGGCGGACCGTGCGGTCGGCGCCCCGGGAGACGGTGATGATGCCCGCCCGCTCCAGGGTGTCCACCGCCTTGGGGCCGCCAAACCCCAGCAGCTGGCCGAGGGGAAGCGGACCCGCCAGCGACACGATCGCGGCGGCGGTCCGTTCCTCGGGCGACATTGCCCGCAATTCGTGGCCGATCAGGTCGGCGACCGGGACATCGGACAAGCCGGGCCGGAAGAGCAGGTACCACACGCCATGGCGCAGTCCCAGCGCAGCGGTGGCCCGTGCGTGTTCGATCAGCGACAGCAGCATAAAGGTTTCCGGCGGAAGCGTCAGCCAGCACCGCGGAGGCCCAGGGCGACACATCGGCGCGCAGGACCTGTTCGCAGAGCTGGTGCACCTCGGAGCGGGTCAGCGGCTCCAGATCGAACTTCGCCAGGATCCCGTCGTCCCAGAGGGCCAGGAATTCATCCGGGATCAGCAGGCCCGGCCTGCAGGTGGCCAGGACGCTGGCGGCCCCCGTGGCGACAGCCTGCGCAACGAGCTGCGTCGTCCCGCGGTCCAGGCACTGGGCGTCGTCGATCACGAACAGCGGCTTGGTGGGCTGGGCTTTGATGCTGTCCGTTACGGCCTTCACGACCGCGGCAAAGGAGTCCAGTTCGTGTGCGGGGAGCTGCCCGAGGTAAGGCGAGAGCGCGCCGAAGGGCACGGCCGAGAGGGCAGGCGTCGCCGTGAGCTTGATCATGGCGGTACTGGGCTGGAGTTCGCGGATGACAGCCCGGGAGACTGCGGTCTTTCCGGTGCCAGGGTTGCCCACGATGAGGGCACCGGAGGTCCCTCCCTCGCGCAGGCACTTAACAATGTCCTTCACGACGCCGGACCGGCCGACCAGTGTGGCGGACTCAGTCAGGCTTTCCACCCGCGGACCTCCCTGCGGCGCGGCTGCTCCAGGACCGCCCGGAGGATAAGGTGCCTGGCCGGTTAGCCGAGGCGCGCGTGTTCCACTGGTCCGGAGATGACATCTTTGAGTTCCGACCTGCTCGCGACGTGCAGTTTCGCGTACACCTGGTAAAGGTGACCCTCAACCGTTCGGACAGAAACGTGCATCTCGTCGGCGATTTTCCGGTTGGACGTTCCCGCGGCGGCCCTGACCGCCACTTCGGATTCCCGGGCCGTCAACGTTGAGGTCAGCAGTGACAGCACACCGTTCCTGGGATTGCCGAACCGGTCCTCGAGGGACTGCTGGGTGCGCTGGGCCATCCGGAGCGAGATCCGGTTGCCGGCGTCGTTGGCGCAGCTGACGGCTTTGCGGGTCACGTCCCGGGCGAACACCGCGTGGCCGGCGGCGTCCGCGTCCTTGGACGTTGCCAGCAACTCCTCGCTGTCCGAGTCCTTCAACCCTTCTGCCAGCCGGGCGCACAGCCCGGCGAAGTGCCCGGTGACCTGCCCCGCGAGTCCGCTGAGCTTCTGGCTGGCCTGGCGGTCCCCCAGCCGGGCGACCGCTGACAGGAACTGGAGACCGGTGGCCAGCGCGAGGGCCTCTGTGTCACTGTCCGCCTCCAGCTTCAGCGCGCGGAGAGCCTCGGTCTTCTGGCCGATTTCCGCTTTGGCGGAAAGCTCGTAGTACCGGGTGATCCGGTTGACGAGCCACGACGCGCGGGGCTGCACCTCTTCAATGTCCACCAGCAGTGCCCCCGCCTTTTCCTCGTCTCCCTGGAGCGCGAAGGCATAGGCGCAGGCCGCCGTGGCGAGGCCGGCGACGGCATCCGGATCGTGGACCCGCAACTGCCAGACCCCGGACTGCAGCCGCTGGACGGCTCCGGCGAGCTGGCCGCGGTGCAGTTCAACGATCCCCTGTCCGATCTCGAACATGCCGCCCAGGCGGGACTGTTCGTCCAGGGACTCCGTGGTGCCGGTGATGAAGTCTGCGGCCTCCCGGAACTTGGCGGACAACAGCAGGAGCAGCAGGAAACGTCCCCGTATTTCACGCATCACACGGTCCGAGAGGTCAAGGAAGCCGGCTGCGGCAGTGATCTGCCGGCCCAGCGCCACAGCGCCGAGGACGTCGCCGGTGACGGCCTTCGCCTCGCACAGCAGGCTCGCTGCCATGATCTTGGCTTCGCTGCCAAGGTCAGTGGCATCGACGTCCTGGAACATCTGCAGGACGTCCCCGTACCGGCCTTCGAAAGCCGCCAGTTCGGCGTAGGCCAGCCGCACCCGGTCACCCACCGGACCGGGCACCGTCCCGTCGTCGCGGGACACCGTGAGACGCAATTCAATCTCCTGCAGCCTGGCCAGAGCGTTGGCCCCCGCCGCGGGGCTTCGCCTGTCCAGCTCAGCCAGCAGCAGCTGCAGGGAGGCCCATTCAGCCAGGCCCAGGGTGTCGCCGGCGCGGTGCTCCGCGTCAGCCAGGACGCGGCGGGCCGCCTCATCGTTGTGCAGGGCCATCAGGGCCCGGGCAGATTCGATGGCCACCTCCGTCAGGTTTTCGCTGCCGGCTACTTCCCGGGTGAACCTCAGGGCGGACTGCGGGTCGGACGTTTTGTTGGCCTGGCGGGCAGCGGCCAGGGCCACCTGGGGGCCCACTTCTTCCCCGCAGTCCAGAGCCCATGCGACAGCAGTGGAGCCGGCGTAGTCGTCAAGGTCCAGGTCCTGGAGCACAGCGCCCAGCCGCCGGCGCAGCTCGGCACTGCGGCCGGGAGGCACCACGCTGGCGACTATGCCCGCGGTGACCGGGTTGGCGATGCTCACCATGGGCGGATGGTCATGGCTGACGCGGATCAGTGCCCGTTCCTGGAGGGTGTCAATATCCTGCGCCTTCGACACGCTCATCAGCGTCTGCAGGGGCAGGGCGCCGGCCAGCGACAGGAGCTCGAACACATCGCGCTGGCCGGGGCTGAGCCGGTTCAGGCGGGCCTTCAGCACATCCCGGATCTCACCGGCGAGGGCAACCGGCTTGTCCCCGAGGACCCACGAGTCGTCGTGGCGGACAATGATGCCGAGCTTGATCTGCTCACGGGCCAGGGCGTGCAGGAAAAGGGCATTCCCCCCGCTGGCGTTCCACAGCGCCCGTGCGGCGGTGTGGGAGAAGTGTCCCCCATACTCCTGGGCGAGGCTGTCCACCGTCTCGCTGAAGTCGAAGGGGCCCAGGTCTACCCGGCGCAGCAGGTCATCCTTCCACAGGCCCATGATGTCGCTGCCGAGGTTGGGCAGGTCCACACACGCTGCGAGCAGGAGCACGTGGCCGCCGGCGCAGAGCTGGGCGACCATCATGGTGGAGAGCTCATCGAGGTCATGGGCGTTGTCGACGAAGAGCACCACGCTGCGGCCCTGGGCCCGGGTGTGGAGCAGCTGGGTCAGGCCGCGGAGCACCATAAGCGGGTGCTCCAGGTGGGAGGCGTCGAGTTCATTGAGCAGCACACTGAGGGCCCCGTACGGGAGCTTCGAGGAAATGGAGCTTCCCCGGACCTGGACCACCAGGAAGTCGTCACCGAGCTGTTCCAGGGCGCGCTGGGCAATGAAGGACTTGCCGGCCCCGTGTTCCCCCACAATGACTGCCCCGCAACCGGTTCCTGAGGTCAGCGCCGCGACTACGTCAACAACGATCTTGTGCCGTGTGTAGTGCTTTTGGTGCCACCCCTTCCCCGGACGTTGGGCGGCTGAAATCACATCTGTTCTGCCGCTGCCCGCAGACAGGCCGGCTTCTTGCTGAAACATGAGAGAGACCTTCGCAATCAAAGTATTGACTACCGATAAACCCAACTTAGGGAGGTAGCGGATCATCGGGATGCGTAAGTGCTACTCGATTACCTCTCTGGTGCCCGGCCCCGGGCTACGTAGATGTACTCAGTCTCGCAGCGCCCCCAAGGTTCCGGAACCAAGTAGTCGGGCCGCCCCGCCGTCCTGCGGCCGGGGCCCAGGGTTCCGCGTGCGGTCTCCGTGCGGCCAGCCGCCGCGGAGGTCCCTGCGCTCATGGGATGAGTGTCGCAACAGTGCCGGTACAGACAATGCCGGTACAGACAGTGCCGGTACAGACAGTGCCAGTACCGACAGTGCCGGCACAGTCTTGGCACGGCCGCCCGGCCTGCGGGCGGCCGAGCCAGGACTGGGGCAGTGAAAGTTTAGGGAGCCGACGGCGGCTGGGGGGAGGAACCTCGGTCTCAGAAGGTTCCGACGCCGTCGGCTCCGTCAAAGGGGTTTCCGTAGCGGAAACCATTGAGGGAGACCCTTGCGAAGCAATTCAATGTCTACTGCGGCCTAATGTCTAGGGCACCTGCCGGTAACGCCCGGGCGGTCCATCGTCCCCACGGCCACGGTCCGCGCAGCTTCATTGCTGTAGCCGGGCCGCTTGTGCGCTGATGGCTCCACGTTCAAAGTCCCTTCCTTCAAAGACTTCCATGTTCAGAGACCCTTTACGTACTACGAACTTTGGGTGGTTCCTGGTGCTGACTACAATCTAGCGAACCTGACGGCAGCGGCACACCGGTAGTCCGTACTCGAATTCGCGGCGGCTTGGGAGCCCGCCGGGAACGGGGGTACTTGCCGCGGCGGCGGGCTCCGGACGTCGGCACGGTCCGGCTACGCGGACCCCGTACCCGGGTAGCCGGCAGCCTACTTGCCGCGTTCCGGGAGCTACGCACTCCGGAACGCGGGCCGGCTAGGAGGGCGGTACACCCGGCAGCTGGTCCCTGCCTTTGACGTTGAGCTTGGCATAGCTGCGGTAGAGGTGGCCTTCAACCGTCCGAATGGATACCTGGAGCTCTGCGGCAATCTGGCGGTCGCTGAGGCCGCGCACCGCCAGGGCCACGATGTCGCGCTCACGGCGGGTCAGCAGACCGAGTGCATCGATCTCAGCATCCTCATCCCGGCCGGCTACGCTGTCTGCCCGGTCCAGGCACCGCTTCCGCTGGGACAGCGCCATGCGCTCCCGCAGGGTGTCACCCGCGGCACGGTAGCCGTTCGCGGCCGCATCGTAGGCCAAGGCCGCGAAGCCCCAAAGCTCCGCGTCCTCGCAGGCCTTCCCTGCCTCCAGATGGTCCGCCGCCTCGTCGGTGCTGACAGCCGCGGCATAGTGGCAGATCGCGGCGGCCCGGGGGCCTTCCAGCTCCGGCCGCAGTTCAAGCAGCCGGGCCGCGGCCTCCCGGTCGCCGAGGGCGAGGCACAACGCCAGCGAGTCGAACTCCAGTCCGGCGGTGGAACCATCGCCGTGCAGCCGGCCCAGCGCCCGGAGCTCGCCGACGGCGCCGGGGTAATTCCCCAGCCGTGCCTTGCCGTAAACCACTTCCATCTCCGAGAGGATCCGCAGGTAGCGTGACACCGCCCGCGGCGCGGCCTCGTAGTCGGCCAGGAAAGCCGCGGCTTTGTCCTTCGCCCCGACTTCGGCGGCGGCGGCGAAGGCCATCGCGGCAGTCAAGGCAAAGAGCTGCTGGGGATCCGCGAGCCGCAGCGACTCCAGGGCCGCACTCAGGGTGGTCATCGCTTGGGCGGCTTTGCCCTGGTACAGCTGGATGATTCCGTGCGCGGCGTGGACACCCCCGCCGAACGAGATGAGGTTGGGGCCCGGGCCCGCGGCCACACCGGCCAGGAGCGTCTCGGCGGCGTTCCAGTCCCCGCCATGGATGACGGCAGCCGCTGCCCTCGCCACGAGGAACTCCGCCAGAAAATACAGTTCCTCATGTCCAGCACCCGCGGATTCCAGCGCCTGGGAGGCTGCCGCGAACGCCTGCAACGCCTTGCCCTGCACGAGGAGCCGTTCCGATTCCAGGGCCAGCTTGAACGCGCCCTCCAGCACGTTGCCGGACGGTCCCGGGTCTGCTGCCCCGCCGGAATCTGCCGGATACTCGCCGGCCAGAGCGAACACCATGGCATGCATGGTGGCGTAGCGCTCCCGTGTGGCCGCCAGGATGCCGCCGGAATCCTCCGGGTGTTCCGTGGCCAGCCGCTCCCCGGCTTCCAGGAGGGCTCCGGCACGGTCCATGATCTCGGCCGGAGGGTGGCCGAGGGCCGCCTGTACGGCCGCCCACATCAGGGTTCCCGTCAGGAGGACAGCCACACTGAGGCCCTGGGCGAAGTCCGCCTCCAGGATGTCCCTGGCAGCGGCATAGTCCGATGTGTTGAACAGGGTCCGTGCCGTCACAGACCGCGCCACCACCTGCAGGTCGGGGTCCTTGACCAGCGCCGCGGCCTGGCGCGCCAGGTCGTCCTGGTGGAGCCGGCTGGCCAGGACGGCCGCCCGGAGCAGCTGCCGGTCATCGACCTCCGCTCCGCATTCCATCGACCAGCTCACCTGGCGGAGCAGGCCCTCCGCCGACGTCGGCTCGCTGTCCATCAGCCGCAGGAGGCTCTGCCGGAGCTGGAGGCTCCGCGCCGGAGAAATGAGGTTGCGCAGCGTGTCGCCGTAGATGGAGTGCCACAACCGGAGCTGGGGGTGGGGCGCGGGCGTCACACGGATCAACTCGTGCTCGATCAGGACCGCCACCGGGTCCTCGCCCACCATGGCCTCAATCAGCTCGCGGGATACGGGCTCGGCCAGGGCAACGAGGTTCAGGGTCTGCCGCTCCTCCGGCGTGCGCCTCAGCAATTGGCGGCGGACCACGTCGCTCAGGCGGTCCCCATGGCTGTTGAGAGGGCGCGTGAGCAGCCACACGCCGTTGCGCTGGAGCAGAGTGCCGTCGCTCTTGGCGTCGTCGATCAGCCCGTTGAGCAGCAGCGGGTTGCCCTCGGAGGCTTCCCAGAGAATCTCGGCGACGTTCGGCAGGACCTGGGGTCCCAGCGCGCGGGCCAGGATAGCGCCCGTCTGCCGCTGGGTCAGGGGCCGGAGGTCGATGCGCTGGGCAATGCCCTCAAACCAGAGCTGCAGCAGTGGCTCGGGCAGGCCGGGCCGGCTGGCCGAGGCCACCAGGAGCTTGGCCCACCCGGCAGCGGCCAGTTCCACAAGGATGCCCGCGGTAGCCTCGTCAAGGTCGTGGGCGTCGTCCACAATCAGCAGCAGCGGCTTTCCGGTAGCCTGGCGCTCCTCCTCCAGTCGGGACCAGAACGTCCGGAGCACCGCCAGCTGCGAGGTGGCCTCCTGCACGGGGAGCCCGACGATGAACGGGCCAAGCACCCCGTACGGGACATTCGCCAGGGACGGGCTGCCGTGGATGCGGACCGGCGTCACGTCGGCGTGCAGGCCGGCCACCACGGCCTCCAGCAGCCTTGATTTGCCGATCCCGCTGTCCCCGAGCAGGAGGACCGCGACGTGGGTGTTGCCTTTAATGGCTTCTACCGCCGAGCCCAGGTCCTCGGTGCGGCCGGTCAGGGCGTTGGATTCTTCTGGCGCATCCGGGACGGGCGCGCGGTTCCTAGATGAGTCCAAGCAGATCACTTCGCGAAGAAACTCCAAGCTTCGTGAACACCTGGTACAGGTGCCCTTCAACCGTCCGGACCGAGATGCCGATGGCCAGGGCAATGTCTTTGTTGGAGACCCCGTTGCCGGCAAGAGTGGCGATCTGGCGCTCGCGGTCCGTGAGCAGCGGACCCTTGTTCCGGGGCATGATGGGCAGGGCGGGCACGGAATCCGCAAGGCTTTCGAGGATTGCGTGGGCGGCGCTGGCCTTCCCGCTCAGGCCCGCGGCCTTGGCGAAGTCGAAGGCGAGGGCCGCGCACCGCGCCTGGACGGCGTCGAGCTCCATGGCTGCGGCCTGGCCCGCGGCCTCCAACATGATGGCGGCATCTTTCTTCCGGCTGCCCACGGCGATGGTGCGGGACAGTTCCGCGAGCGGTCCCTGCCGCAAGGCCGCGATTTCTTCCATGAACTGGAAGTCCTTGGTGGTGCCGTTGACCGTCGCGCCGAGCATAAAGATGCCCGCCAGGGTGTACCGGCCCTTGCGGAAATGGTCCTCCGCGGACCGCACCAGGCGGTCCTTCGCTTCCGGGTCACCCAGCCAGCGCGAGGCCATGTCCAGGCAGAAGTCCGCGGAGCTCCGGACGGCGAAGCGTGCGGCGCCCTCGGCCGACCGGGCCCGGTCCAGGTAGACGGTGGCCTGCACGGAGTTCCCGGTCTGGGCGTAGGCGAAGGCAGTGGCGGCGTAGGCCTGCCGCAACGAGTGCAGGCTTGCCCGGACTTCGAGCTGGGCGATCGCGGCCAGCAGCGGATCGAGGGCCATATAGCCGCGGCCCGCGTAGACGTAGGCCAGTCCCACAGCCAGGTCGGTGGGCGCGCTGCCGGAGTGCAGCCCGTGGCCGGCCCTGCCGCTGGCGTCCTTGAGCATGTCGATGCTCTGCCGCCATTGCCCGGACAGCAGGAGCACGTTGAAGGATCTCCAGGCGAAGTTCTCGCGGATCCGCGGGACGTTGGACCATTCGCCGAGCTGCCCGCCGATGTCGCGCATCAGCTGGCGGGCCTCGAGTTCCCTGCCCGTCATGCACAGTGCTTCCATCAGGATGATGCCGGATCTCAGGCGGTGCACAGGATTGATGTCGTCCACGTCCGCCGAGGCGGCCGCCCGGAGCCGGTCCATCATGGGCGCGTAGTCGCCTATGAAGGAAAGGTAGTTGAATTCGCAGAGATCCAGGCACAAGCCGGCGCGGGCCAGCTCCTCGGTTGATGCCGCCGGCTGGTCCGCGCCGAGCCCGGAAAGCCGCAACCGGGCCTGCCGGATCAGTTCCGGGACCTGTCCGGTCCGGTCTTCGAGCCAGGCCATGCAGTCCGCTTTGGAGGCAATCAGCTCGGCGTAGGCCGCCGCGCCGAGGCCGCTGATCTGCTGGTCGGTGACATCATCCAGGGCGGCCATGGCCTGGAGCGGCAGTCCCAGCTGCAGGTAGGCTGCGGATTTCTGCAGCTGTCCCTCTGTCCACTCCGGGTCCTCCGGTTTCAGGCTGGCGGCGCACTTGAGCGCAAACTTCGGGTCGAAGAGCCTGACGGCGGCGCCGGCGGCCGCCACGGCGTGGGCCGGGGCCAGGGGCGCGTCACAGTCGTGGGTCCACGCCGCGTAGGCCAGCAGGTCCTCCACCGTCAGCTGATCAAGCTCATCCTGCTGGTGCCCCGGAACCTTGTCCCGCAGCTCGAGCCGGCGCTCCACGCTGAGCCAGTTGCGGACGATGTCACCCAGGTAGCGGTCACCGAGCGACACGAGGTGCCGGCCCGTCCGGTCGACGACAATCTGGCCCGCGTCCTCCATGTCCGCGATGACCTCGGGGCTGTACATCCGCGCGAGCCTGGCCAGGGGAAGGGTCCGGGCGCAGGAGAGGACTTCGATGAGTTCCCGGGCCACCGGGGTTTCGCGTGCATACCGGGCCCGCACAATGTCCTCCAGCGCAGTGCGCCCGTCGAGGACCAGCTCGTCCACCAGGGTCCAGACGGATCCGGACAGCACGAGGTTGCCGCGTTCGATCTGCTCAGAGACCACCGCCTGCAGCAGGGTGGGGCTGCCACCCACCATCTGGTGCAGCTGGCTGGCCAATGCGCTGGAAACCCGGTGGCCGAGGGCTGCCTGGAGCACCTCCAGGGTTTCGACCTCCGTGAGGTTGGCGAGCCGCACCTCGGCCAGCTGGCCGGAGGTGATCAGCCAGTAGAAGTCGGGCGGCAGGTCCGTAGTGCGCTGGGCGGTGGCGACCAGGCGCGCGGTCCGGGTCTGCATCAGGTTGAGCAGCACGCCGGTGCTGAGTTCATCCAGCGCCCCGGCATTGTCCAGCAGGATGACGCATTTCCGTCCCGCGGCGTCGTCCCGGATCAGGGAGGTGAGGCCGTGCAGGATGGCCGTCGGCGAGCCAAGGGAACTTTGCGGCAGGCGGGCGAGGGTAAACGCCAGGCACCCGTACGGGGTGGCCGAGCCGGGTCCGGAGCTGCGCAGCTGCAGGGTGTAGACGTCGGGCCCAAACCCGGCGATTGCGGCGCGGCCCACCTGGGTCTTGCCCACGCCCCGGTCACCGGTGATGACCACGCCCATCCTGTCCTCTGCGAGCAGGGCACTGCGCACCCGGTCGGCGTCGGCATGGCGCGCCAGGCCTGACCACCTGTGCCGGTCCAGCGGACCTGCCGCAGGATCTTCTATTCCGGGTGCCAATGTAGTGGAACCATTTCCCCAGCCCAGCGATTCCCTAGACATTTTGTTTCCTTTGTACCGCTGTGCGGACAGCAAACCAGAGCCCGTCCGCTAGAAGTAGCGTATCCCTATCCCCCGATATGAGAGTAGAGCGATCATAACGGGATTTCCGGAGGCTTGGAAAGGAAAAAGGGTATCGGCGGCAGTGCGTTACGCCGGGCGTTTCCGGGGACGTCCCCGCACGTCGCGGCTAGGGCGCCTTCGCGGGATGGAATTGCTGCTGGGCCGCCAGCAGGCCTTCGCGGACCAGTGCTTCCACCGCATCCGCCGCGGCACCGATCAGGAAGGGCAGTTCCTTCTTCTCCGCACTTGAGAAGTCCTTCAGCACAAAGTCCGCGGTGTCCATCCTGCCGGGCGGGCGCCCCACCCCGACCCGGACGCGCAGGTAATCCTTCGTGGCCAGGGCCTTGGAGATGTCCCGCAATCCGTTGTGCCCGCCCTCGCCGCCGCCGAGCTTCAGCTTCACGGTATCGAAGGGGATGTCGATCTCGTCGTGGACGGCAATGACATGGGCGGGATCGATCCCGTAGAACTGCGCCAGCGCCGAGACCGGGCCGCCGGAGACGTTCATGTATGACAGCGGCTTGGCGAGGACCACCCGGGGCCCGCCGATGCCGAGGCGCCCTTCGAGGACCTGGGCGCGGGCCTTGTGCGACTTGAAGCCGCCGCCGGCGCGCGCAGCCAGTTCGTCCAGGACCATCTGGCCGACGTTGTGCCGGTTCTGGCTGTAGTCGGGTCCGGGGTTGCCAAGGCCTACGATCAGCCAGGTGTCATTCATGCGTCAATCCTAAGAGGGTCAGGGGTCCGGTGCCCGGCCCGGGCGGCGGCTTAAGACGGCAGTGGCCGGGTCCCGCAGGGGACCCGGCCAGAGCAGGAAAATCGAGGGTAGCCGAAATTACTCGGCGGCTTCCTCGGGGGTGGCCTCGGCGGCCTCTTCGGAAGCAGCTTCCTCGGTTTCTTCTTCTTCAACAATCTCCACAGCTTCGGAGATGTTGACGACCAGTGCTTCTGCGTCGGTCAGCAGGACTGCGCCCTTCGGCAGGACCAGGTCGGAAGCGTGGACGTGCTCGCCGGCGCCGCGGCCTTCAACGTTGACCTCGACGGCGGTGGGCAGGTGGGTGGCCTCGGCCTCGAGGGACACAACCGTGAGCTCAAGGTTCTGGACGTTGCCCGGGGCAACCTCGCCGACAACGTGGACCGGAACGTCAACGGTGACCTTCTCGCCCTTGCGGACGGTCAGGAGGTCGATGTGCTCAACGATCTGCTTGATCGGGTCGCGCTGGACGTCCTTCACGATGGCCAGGTGGCCCTCGCCGTTGATGTCCAGGGACAGCAGGGCGTTGGGGACGCGGACGGCCAGGGTGGTGGCCTTCGCCGGCAGGGTGATGTGGATCGGCTCAGCGCCGTGGCCGTAGATGACGGCCGGAATCAGGTTGGCCATGCGGGCGCGGCGGGCGAAGCCCTTGCCGAATTCGGTGCGTACTTCTGCTGCGAGCTTCTGCTCAGACATGGGTATCTCCTCGTTGGATTTCAAGCTGTGGGGCTAAACGCTGTGGGGCTAAACGGTGCAGCAAGGGCGGAGGTCTGTTTGCGACCTTCAACGCCGGGCGGCCGTGGCCGCCCTTCCGAAGGGAGAATCAGACCCAGTCGATAACGGAGACCAGCGCTGCGGTGTGCCGTGCGAAGTTCTTGAGCAAACTTCGTTTGTCACGGAATACCGGCGCTCTCCCTCGCCAAGGTTCGGTTCAAGGCTACCAGTGCGGGGTCCGCTTTGCGAAAAGCGGCCCCGCCCAGCCTGGCTGGTATGGCTGCTGTTGTGGGTGCTGTTGTGGGTGCTACGCGTTGCCGTCGAAGAGGCTGGTGACCGAGCCGTCGTCGAACACTTCGCGGATAGCGCGGGCGATCAGGGGCGCGATGGACAGCACGGTGAGCTGCGGGAAGCGCTTGCCGGCCTCGATCGGAAGCGTGTTGGTGACCACTACCTCGCGGGCACCGGATTCGGCCAGGCGCTGGGCCGCGGGATCGGAGAAAACGGCGTGGGTTGCCGCGATGATGACATCCTTCGCGCCGGCATTCTTGAGTACCTGCACGGCGCCGGAGATGGTTCCGCCGGTGTCGATCATGTCGTCGATCAGGACGCAGGTGCGGCCCTCGATCTGGCCCACCACCGTCTTGGAAACGGCCTGGTTGGGGACGGTGAGGTCCCGGCTCTTGTGCACGAAGGCCAGCGGCGCGCCGCCGAGCCGCTCGGCCCACTGCTCCGCGACGCGGACGCGGCCCGTGTCCGGGGAGACGACCGTGACGTTGTCCGAGCCGACCCGGGTGCGGATGTAGTCGGCCAGGAGCGGGATGGCCATCAGGTGGTCCACGGGGCCGTCGAAGAAGCCCTGGATCTGCGAGGTGTGCAGGTCCACGCTCATGATGCGGTCGGCGCCAGCAGTCTTGTACAGATCGGCGACCAGGCGGGCGGAGATGGGCTCGCGGCCGCGGCCCTTCTTGTCCTGCCGGGCGTACGGGTAGAACGGGGACACCACAGTGATCCGCTTGGCGGAGGCCCGCTTGAGCGAATCGATCATGATCAGCTGTTCCATCAGCCAGTTGTTGAGCGGGGCCGGGTGGGCCTGGATCACAAAGGCGTCGGTGCCGCGGACGCTCTCGCCGGCCCGGACGTAGATCTCGCCGTTGGCGAAGTCATAGGCGTCCAGCGGCAGCAGCTCGGTTCCGAGCTCCTTCGCGATTTCCTTCGCCAGCTCCGGGTGCGCCCGCCCCGCGGCCAGCACCAGCTTCTTCTCGCCGTGTGCCGTAATTTCGCTCATGATTGCTAGCCCTCTTCTGTCGGTGCCGGAGTAGTGGAGGATGTAGGGGCGGCGCCGGGGGCGTCGGTTTTGACCGCGCCAGCGGACTGGGCCGCGGCGGCGGACTGGGCCAGGGCGGCGGAGACCGAGCCGGGACGGTTCTCTTGGACCCAGCCTTCGGCGTTTTCCTGCTTCGCGAGGGACAGGACGAGGGCGCCGGCCGGCACGTCTCGGCGGATGACGGCGCCGGCGCCGCTGTAGGCCCCGTCGCCGACCCGGACGGGAGCCACGAACACGGTGTTGGAACCGGTGCGCACGCCGGACCCGATGACCGTGCGGTGCTTCTTCTCGCCGTCGTAGTTCGCGGTGATGTTGCCGCAGCCGATGTTGGTGTCCTCGCCGATCTCGGCGTCGCCGGCGTAGCCCAGGTGAGACAGTTTGGAGCCGCGGCCGATGGTGACGTTCTTGGTCTCGTAGAACGCGCCGATCTTGCCGGTCTCACCAAGGACGGTGCCGGGGCGCAGGTAGGTGAACGGTCCGACGCTCGCCCTGGCGCCGATGGTGGCGCCGGAACCGTGCGTGCGCAAGACTGTGGCGCCCTCCCCCACCTGGACATCGGTGAGGGTCGTGTCGGGGCCGACGACGGCGTCGCGCGCCACGGTGGTGGTGCCGTGCAGCTGGATGTTGGGCAGCAGCCGCACGTCCTCGTCGAGGATGACGGTGGCATCGATCCAGGTGGTGCCGGGGTCGACGACCGTGACGCCGGCACGCATCCAGGCCTCGACGGTGCGCCGGTTGAGTTCGGCGCCGAGTGCTGAGAGCTGGACGCGATCGTTGGCGCCTTCGACCTGCCAGCGGTCTTCCGTGACGACGGCGGCAACGCGGCCGCCGGCGGCCCGGGCAAGGCCCAGCACGTCGGTGAGGTACTTCTCACCCTGGGCGTTGTCGGTGGTGACGTGGGCCAGGGCGTCGCGCAGCACGGCGGCGTCGAAGGCGTAAATGCCGGAGTTGATCTCCCGGATGTCGCGTTCGGCGTCCGTGGCGTCCTTGTGTTCCCGGATGCCGGTGACCGTGCCGTCCGCAGCCCGGAGGATGCGGCCGTAGCCGGTGGGGTCCGCGAGGACGGCGGTGAGGACGGTGACGGCGTTGCGTCCGGCCTCGTGGCTGGCGACGAGTTCGGCGAGGAGGGTGCCTGTGAGCAGGGGCACGTCGCCGTAGGTGACAACGACCGTTCCGCTGAGCTGCCCGCCGGGGTGGCGCGCGTCGAGGGCCTCCAAGGCAGCTTCGACGGCGCGGCCGGTGCCGGGCACCTCGTCCTGGTCGACGATCAGCGCTGCCGGGTCGACGGAGGCGATGTGGGCGGCCACGAGGTCGCGTTCATGCCGGACCACCAGGGCCAGCTCCTGCGGCTGGATGGCCCGGGCGGCGTGCAGGGCGTGCCCGACGAGGGACCGTCCACCGATTTCGTGGAGGATTTTCGGGGTACGGGACTTCATCCGCGTACCGGCGCCTGCCGCCAGGACGATGACGGCGGCCGGGCCGGTTTTCTCGGGGCTCACGTACGGGCTCTCCTTGCTCATTGGCTTAGCTCATGCCGTTATTCTGCGGTTCCGCCCATAGGACTCGAACCTATACTCCACGGCTCCAAAGGCCGGGGTGCTGCCATTACACCAGAGCGGACCATGCCGAGGCGCTGAGCCTGCGGCACGAGAATCAATTCTGCCATACTGCGTTGCCGTTGCGTGCTGGGGGCGGCACACGGCGGCACGGCCGCGCCGCCCGCCGTCGGTGTTCTGGGGCATGATGGAGCTGTGAGCAACAGCGCAGGGGTAGCCGAGGGGGCGGAGAGCCGAAGCGGCCGCCCGGCGCGGCCCGCCGGCAACGTACCCCGGATCCGGATGACGGGCGCGCAGCGCCGCAGCCAGCTCATCGGGATCGGCCGGGGCCTCTTCGCCCTCCGCGGCCTGGACGGCACCACGATCGAGGAAATCTCCGCTGCCGCGGGCGTCTCCAAGCCGGTGATCTACGAGCACTTCGGCTCGAAGGAAGGCCTCTACACCCAGGTCGTCGACTACGAGTTCCGGATCCTGCTGGGCGCCATCAACGACGCCTTGTCCGAAGAGGCCAAGCCAAGGGTCCTGGTGGAGCGGGCCGCCCTGGCCCTGCTGAGCTACATCGAGGACCGCACCGACGGGTTCCGCATCCTCATGCGTGACGCCCCGCCGACGCAGCCCGAGGGCGCCTTTTCCACCCTGCTCTCCCACGTCACGGCCCGGGTGGAGCACATCCTGGCCGACGAGTTCGCCCGCCGCGGCTTCACCGCCGCGGACGGGGCGATGTACGCGCAGATGCTGGTGGGCATGGTGGCCATGACCGGCCAGTGGTGGCTGGACAGCCGGACCCCGGACAAGCGGGACGTCGCAGCCCACCTGGTCAACCTGGCCTGGAACGGCCTCACAGGACTCCAGAAAGACCCGGAGCTCCGCAGCGAGAACTAACCTTTTGGCGTCTGCTCGCCTCCGCGGTGCGGCGGCCCTTCGCCGTCGCTTAGACACGGCGCATAGGGGCCCCTGCGGTCGCTGGGCGACCTCCGGAGCCCGATTCACCGCGATGCGCTCCTTTGCGAAGGTCCCCCGCACCGCTTGTGCCTGCCGTCCAGTTCTGAGGTCCGCCGCACCCGCTTGTGCCTGCCGTCCCGTTTCGCGACGGGCCGCCGCACCGCTTGTGCTAGCCGTCCAGTTTGGCGGAGGTTCTCCGCGCTCTCTGCCGAATGTTCAGTTTGCGAACTGGGCCCAGCCGTAAGGTGGCGCTCCGAGCGCCGGAGGCGGTCCTTCCGAAAGGAGCGCATCGCAGCACATCGGAGCGCGGAGGTCGCCCAGCGACCGCAGCGCTCCCTATGTGCTGTGTCTAAGCGACGCGGAAGGGCCGGCTGCGGCACCCAACCCGGCACAGCACAGGCTGGACGGCTTATTCGCCGAGGACTTCCAGCGCTCCCAGCCATTCAAGTTCGAGGGCTTCGCGTTCGATGGCCAGGTCCTTGAGCTTCTTGCCGAGCGCGGCGAGGTCGCCGACGGCGGCGGGGTCGGCGGCCGCGGCGGTCATCTGGGCGTGGAGCTTGTCTTCCTGCTGCTTGAGCTTGCCCAGCTGGCGGTCGATGCGGTTCTTTGCCTTGCGGGCGTCGCGCTTCTCGGCTTCGGTGGGGCCGGCAGGCGCGGGGGCCGACGTGGAGCTTGCGGCCGTGACGGGGTTGCCGCCGCCGGTGATGGTCGACCCGGCCAGCGCACCTTCGCGCAGTTCCAGGTACTGGTCCACGCCGCGCGGCAGGGACCGGATCTTGCCGTCGCCGAGGAGCGCCATCTGGTGGTCCGTGACGCGTTCGAGCAGGTAGCGGTCGTGGCTGACCACCACGAGTGTGCCCGGCCATCCGTCCAGGACGTCCTCGACGGCGGCCAGGGTGTCCGTGTCGAGGTCGTTGGTGGGCTCGTCGAGCATCAGCACGTTGGGCTCACCCACGAGCAGGCGCAGGAGCTGGAGGCGCCGGCGTTCACCGCCGGAGAGGTCCTTGACCGGGGTCCACTGTTTCTGGTTGGTGAAGCCGAGCTGCTCCACCAGCTGGCCGGCGGTGAATTCCTTGCCGCCGACGTTGAACGAGCGTTTCTCCCGCTCGATGACCTCGATGACCCGCAGGTCCTTGACGTCGTCGAGTTCCTTGACTTCCTGCGTCAGGACGGCGGTGACAACGGTCTTGCCCCGCTTGAGTTTGCCGGAGGTCGGCTGGATTTCACCGTTGAGCAGTTTAAGCAGCGTGGTTTTGCCGGCGCCGTTGACGCCCACCAGGCCCAGCCGCTCCCCCGGCGCGAGGCGCAGGGTGATGTCGTCGAACAGTTTCTGCCCGGGCTCGCCGCCGAGGAAGTCGAGCGAGACATGCTCGAGGTCCAGGACGTCCTTGCCCAGCCGGGCCGTCGCCATCTTGCTGAGCGCCGTCGAGTCGCGCGGTTCGGGGACATCGGCGATCAGGGCGTTGGCCGCCTCAATCCGGAATTTAGGCTTGGCGGTGCGCGCCGGGGCGCCGCGGCGCAGCCAGGCGAGCTCCTTCTTCACCAGCTGCTGGCGCTTGCTTTCGACGACGGCGGCCGTCCGGTCGCGCTCGGCCCGGGCCAGGACGTAGGCCGCGTAGCCGCCCTCGAAGGGATCCATGATGCCGTCGTGGATTTCCCACGTCTTGTTGCAGACTTCGTCGAGGAACCAGCGGTCGTGGGTGACGACGAGGAAGGCGCCCTGGTTGGCCCGCCAGCGGGTCTTCAGGTGCCGGGCCAGCCACGCGACGCCTTCGACGTCGAGGTGGTTGGTGGGCTCGTCGAGCATGATGACGTCGTGGTCCTCGATCAGCAGCTTGGCCAGCGCCACGCGCCGCTTCTGCCCGCCGGAGAGCATGTGGACGTTGGCGTGCCAGTCGACGTCGGACACGAGCCCGCCCATGACTTCGCGGATGCGGGGATTGCTTGCCCATTCATGGTCGGCCTGGTCGCCGACGATCGCGGCGCCGACTGTGAGGTCGCCGTCGAGCACGTCGCTCTGGTCCAGGTAGCCGATGTTGACCTCGCTGCGTTTGGTCACCCGGCCGGAATCCGGGGTGGAGCGCATCGCGAGCAACCGCATGAGGGTGGACTTGCCGTCACCGTTGCGGCCCACCATGCCGATCCGGTCGCCTTCTTCCAGGCCGAGGGTGATGCCATCGAGGACGGTACGGGTTGCATACGAGACGGTGAGGTTCTCGCCGCCGAGCAGGTGTGCCACTGGAAGCTGCTTTCCTAGAGAAAAATACTGTCAAACAGGAAATGGCCGGGCCGGATCGTTCCAGGCCCTCCGGGGCCGTGCGGACGACGGCACCTCTTAGACATTCCTATTAAAGGAGCGTATCGGAGATGATGCGCGCCCCGTGAACTGGCCCGTGCACCGCCAGGGCCTCCAGGCCGTGGTGCCGGAGGTCCTCGGCGAGCCCTTCTGCCGCCGCCGGACTGTGGGCCAGGAGCGCGACCGTGGGCCCGGACCCCGACACAATCCCGGCGATCGCTCCGAGGGATTCCCCGAGCCCGAGGGTGTCCCGGAGCCCGGGGGCCAGTTCGATGGACGCGCGCTGGAGGTCGTTGACCAGGACCCGGCTCAAGGCATCGGCGTCGCCGCCGCGCAGGGCCTGGAGGATCAGGGGGTCCACCGCGGTGGGTTCCCCGACCACCGCCTCCTCGGCAGCGCGCAGCCGGTCCAGGGTCCGGTAGACCTCGGGGGTGGGCAGGCCGTAGTCCGCGGCCACCAGGACCCAGTCGGTCTGCGCCTTGACGAGGGCCGGGGAGAGTTCGTCACCCAGGCCAAGCCCCACGGCTGTTCCGCCGAGCAGGGAAAACGGCACGTCGGCACCCAGTTCGGCGGCCAGGTGGGCCAGTTCGTCGCGGGACAGCCCGCTGTTCCACAGCGCGTCGCAGGCCAGCAGGGTGGCGGCCGCGTCGGCTGAACCGCCGCCCATGCCGCCGGCCACCGGGACGCGCTTGGTGATTTCGAGGTGCACGCCGGTGGAGTGCTCCGAGACGTCGGCCATGATGGCTGCGGCTTTGTAGGCCAGGTTCCGCTCGTCCAGCGGGATGTCCACGCCGTCGAGGTTAAGGGTGCTGGCCGGGCTGATGCTGACGGTGATGTCGCCGGTGTCCGTGCTCGTGGCGGCGACTTCCTCGTAGAGCGAGACGGCGAGGTAGACGCTGGCTACGGAGTGGTACCCGTCTGCCCGCAGGGGCCCGACGTCGAGTGAGACGTTGATCTTGCCGGGAGCCTTGACCCGGACAGTCCTCGCGGCAAAGCGCCCTCTCACTGCGTTCATGGCTCCACGCTATGGCATGGCAGGGTCAGGCTCCAAGCACGGCGCCCGGCCGGGCGCACCCTTCCGGGCGCGCCGCAGGGTTCAGCTGGCCGGCTGCTCCCGCGCTTCCGCGATCCGCGAAAACGCGGCAATGTCGATCACTTCACCGCGGGCGGTGGGGTCGACGCCGGCCGCCCGGAGGCAGCGCTCGGCCTCTGCCGCGGTACCGGCCCATCCCGCCAGGGCGGCGCGAAGGGTCTTGCGCCGCTGGGCGAAGGCGGCGTCGATGACGGCGAACACCTGCTCCCGGGTGGCGGTGGTGGCGGGTGGTTCGCGGCGGGTGAACGCCACCAGGCCGGAGTGGATCTTGGGAGCCGGCCAGAAAACGTTCATGCCGATCACACCGGCTTTGCGCATGCTGCTGTACCAGGCCGCCTTGACCGAGGGAACACCGTAGGTTTTGGACCCCGGGCCGGCGGCGAGCCGGTCGGCCACCTCGTCCTGGACCATGACCAGGCCGTGCCGGAGGCTGGGGAAGTGCTGCAGGAGGTGCAGCACCACGGGGACGGCGACGTTGTAGGGCAGGTTCGCCACCAGCGCGGTGGGCTCGACGGGGAGCTCGGTGACCTGCATGGCGTCGGCGAGGACCAGGTGGAAATTGTCCACGGCGTCCGGCCGCCACCGGGCGACGGTGCCGGGCAGCTTGCCGGCCAGGATCGGATCGATTTCGACGGCGACGACGGACTGCGCGGCGTCCAGGAGGCCCAGGGTGAGGGAGCCCAGCCCGGGCCCGACTTCGAGGACGGTCTCGTCCGGGTGGATGTCCGCTGCGGCAACGATCCTGCGGATCGTGTTGCCGTCAATGACGAAGTTCTGGCCGAGGGTTTTGGTGGGCCGGACCCCGATTTCCTCGGCCAGCCTGCGGATGTCGGAGGCGCCCAGGAGGGGTGCCGGCGCGGAGGGGGTCGGTTCAGTCACCTAGGTATCCTATCCCGCCGCCCCGCCGGCCAAGGCGACGGTCAGGCAAGGCGACGGTCAGGCATGACGAAGGCCGGGCAAGGCGACGGTCAGGCATGGCGAAGGCCGGGCCCGGAAACCGGACCCGGCCTTCGCCGGGGCGTCCGTCGCTGTGGTCAACTGCTGCGGATGCCGTGGGTGCCGCTCCCCCGGCAGGAGCCGGGAAGCTGGCGCTGGGCCTCTAGCGGGTGGCTGCCCAGCCGCATCCCCAGGGCTGCAGGCCGCGCTGTGCGTAGACGCGGTTGGCGATGTCGATCTGCTGGGCCTTGGTGGCCAGGCTGGCGTTGGGGGCGTACGCGCCGCCGCCGGCCCCGAGCCAGGTCCGGATGTCGAACTGCAGTCCGCCGTAGTAGCCGTTGCCGTTGTTGATGCTCCAGTTGCCCGTGGACTCGCACTGGGCGATCTTGTCCCACATTGCCTCGTTCATCATGGCGGGGGCCGCGGCTCCGGTGTTGGCGCCGCCGGCCTGGGCAGCAGGCTTGGGCTTGGGCTTGGTGCCGATGGTGACCTTTTCGGTGACCGGCTGGGTGCTGACGGACTGCGCCACCAGCGTGCGGGACGCTTCGCGGCCGTCCACGAGGACCAGCTTGAAGCTCTTGTTGATGGTGCCGGCCACGCCTGCCTGGGTCACCTTTTTCTCGCCCTTGGTCAGCTCGGGGTCTTCGGTGGTGAGGGTTTCGAACGGCACGGGCTCGGTTGCTTCTGCGGTCTGGCTGACGTCCACCCGGGAAACCTTGATCACCATGTCATTGACCACGGGGGCGTTGCCCGGCTGCGACACCCGGTCGCTGGCACCGAGGGTGATGCCGGCGTCGGCGAGCACCTGGGAGACGCTGGGGGCCGTGGTGGTGGTCGTCTCGGCCTTGCCGTCAGCCACGATGCTTACGGTCTTCGGCGTCGAGATGGACACGAAGGAACCGGAGACGGCGAGCTGCGCGTCCTTCGGAACGGAGAGTTCCGAGGCGCTGGCGACGCCGAGTTCCGTCACGAGGCCCTCGACCGTGGGCGAGGTGGTGTTGATGGTCCGCTCCGCGCCGTCCAGGCTGACCTTGACGGCCTTGGCGAGGTTGACGTTGATGACGGAGCCGTCCTGTACATGGGTGTCCGTGGCAGGCGAGACCTTGTCGGAGGGCTGGAGTTCGAGGTTGGCGCCCTTGACCACCTGGCCGACGGTGCCGCCGAAGGTCTGGACCGAACTCACTTTGCCGTCAACGTTGAGGGTGACCGTCTTGTTGTTGCCGACGAAGGCGACAAGACCCAGCACGAGCGCCACAAGGACGACGAGTTGGGTGCCGACTTTGACGAAGCTGAACTTGCCATCCGATGTAAAGAACTTGACCACGATTGCCCATATCTCTTGGACCATCCGGGCACGGGGAAAAGCGCACGAAACCACCCGCCGCAGACGGCCCGAAGGCAGCACCGCAGCCGGTGCATTGTGTCTGCGGCAGCTGAGTGCACTGCCAGCTCACAAACGAGAGCGCGCCCATGGTTCGTTGGCCACGATGCGCGCCCTGCAGGAGAGAAATTATCCGAAGGCCTTCCCCGACCCCGGCTAATAGTTGACCACTGTAACCGGAGCGTTATAAACGAGCCAACAAATCATGCATACCCGGTATCCCCGTGGAGCGGTCAATTTTCGTCGTATTAGTCCCAGGTTCCGTAGGCGCGCACGGTATTTTCGGTAATTTTGGCGCACAGTTCCGAGAGCTCCCACCCAGTCAATTCGGCCATGGCGCGGACGGTGTACGGGACCATGTAGCTGGCGTTGGGCCGTCCCCGGTGCGGGTGCGGTGTGAGGAACGGGGCGTCGGTCTCGACCAGGATCCGCTCCGGCTCGGCGACGGCCAGCGCGGCACGCAGGTTGGCGGCGTTCTTGAACGTCAATGTCCCCGCGAAGGACATGTACCAGCCCTCGGTATTGCAGGTCCGGGCCAGTTCCTCCCCGCCGGAGAAGCAGTGGAACACCACCCGCTCAGGGGCGCCTTCCTCCCGCAGCACCTGGACGACGTCGTCGTGGGCGTCGCGGTCATGGATCTGCAGCGTCAGCCCGAGCCGCTTGGCGATATCGATGTGGCGGCGGAAGGAGTAGCGCTGGTGGACCAGCCCCTCCCCCTCGGTGCGAAAGAAATCCAGCCCTGTTTCGCCGATCGCCCGGATCCGGGAGTGCGCCGCGAGCGCCTCGATCTCGGCCAGGGCACCTTCCAGTTCGCCGCGGGCGGCGTACTCCGGAGCGTCGTTGGGGTGCAGGGCGACGGCGCCCAGCAACCGCAGGTCCTGCTCCACCGCCTGCACCGTGAACCGGGACGACTCAAGGTCGCATCCCACCTGCACCGCGCCGCGCACCCCGACGGCTTCGGCGGCGTCCAGCGCATCAGTGATGCTGACCTTCCGCTCCCCCTCCCAAGGGAAATCCAAGTGGGTGTGGTTGTCCAGAACCGGCACCGGAAGCGGCTCCGGCGCCGGCGGGAATCCCTGCCGGCCGGAGCCATCGCTGCCGGGCGCACGGAAGGGGACGGGAGTCAGGGGATTGTGCATCCTCCTACCCTAGCGAAGGCCGCCGAAGCCGGATAAAAGCACCCGCGGCGGTATTAACGCAGCCGCGCTATTTCCACTGCCTCTTTCCTGCCCGGATATTTGCCCGGAACTCTCTGTCAGGCCCGGCAGTTGTGTGAGTACGCTGTTATTGGCAGTGGCTGTACAACCACACCTGACCTGTCCCGGGTACCCACCAGGGCTGAAAGGCTACCGATGGATTACCAGCGCACCTCCCTAGACGAAGCCCTCCCCGAGGGCCAGGGCCTCAGGGACGGGTCCGCCGCGTCCGGCCGCCCGGGAACCCCGCGGCCGGCACAGCCGCCGGCCGCCCTGGACCCCGAGGCGTTCAGTTCCGCCAGCAGGAACATCCTGGCCGCCATCAACACGGTGATCGACGGCAAGGCGGACGCGGCCAAGCTGGCCCTCACCGTGCTGCTGGCCCAGGGACATCTGCTCCTCGAGGACGTGCCCGGGGTCGGCAAGACGCTGCTCGCGAAGACCCTGGCCCGCACCATCGACTGCTCGGTGAGCCGCATTCAGTTCACCCCTGACCTGCTCCCCTCCGATGTCACCGGCGTGTCCATCTATAACCAGGCGTCCCGGTCCTTCGAGTTCCGCCCCGGCGCGGTCTTCGCGAACATCGTCATCGGCGATGAGATCAACCGGGCATCGGCGAAAACCCAGTCGGCGCTGCTGGAATGTATGGAGGAGCACCAGGTCACCGTGGACGGAAAGTCCTACAAACTCGATGAGCCGTTTATGGTGGTGGCCACGCAGAATCCGATTGAAATGGAGGGGACCTACCCGCTCCCGGAGGCGCAGCGGGACCGTTTTATGGCGCGCATCTCCATGGGGTATCCGGACAAGGATGCCGAGATGGAAATGTTGGAGACCCACCAGGCGGCGTCCCCGCTGGCCAAGGTCACCGCCGTTGTCACCGCCGCCGAGGTGGCCGCCATGATCGAAACCGTGCGGCAGGTCTACGTATCCCAATCGATCAAGGACTACACGGTGTCCCTGGGCCGGGCGACGCGGGAAAGCGGCCTGCTCCGGCTGGGCGCCAGCCCCCGGTCCATGCTCCAGCTGCTCCGCGCGGCCAAAGCCACCGCCGCCCTGGACGGACGGGACTTCGTGTTGCCGGACGATGTCGTCGGCGTTGCCGAATCCGTGCTCGCCCACCGGATCATCCTGGACCGGAAAGCCGCCAGCACGGGCGAGACCCCGCAGAGCGTTATCCGCGCCATCCTCGCCCGAATCCCGGTCAGCCCGGACATGGCGGGGGCGGCGCCCGCCTCCAACGGCCAGGGCGCCCGCGGCACGGCGGCCGCGCCGGCTGCCACGCTGCAGAACCGCCGCTAGGGGTGCCCCGGACGTGGCCCTGATTGACCGGTTCCCGAAGCATATCTTCACCACCCGGGGCTGGGGACTGCTGGGCGCCGGCGCGGTGTTCCTGCTGGCCGCCCAGGTCATGGGGCGCCGGGACCTGCTGGCGCTGGCCATTCTCCTGGTGGTCCTGCCCCTGCTGTCGCTGGCCGGAACCCGCGCGCTGAAGCCGAATTTCCAGGTCTACCGCGAGTTCAGCCCCGCGAGCGTGGAAACATCCGCCACCACCACCGTCCGGCTGGCGGTCGCCCGGACCGGAAGCGGCTCCGGCCAGGCCCTCATGGAAGAGAGTCTGCCCGCCCGGTTCGGGGAGTCCCCCGTGTTCCGGTTCCCGGCGCGGACAGCCGAGGGCAGGACCAGCCGCTACGAATACCATCTCCGCTCCGGGAAACGCGGCCAGTTCCTGATCGGGCCGGTGACGGCCGAGTTCAGCGACCCCTTCGGGCTCTCGCTGCACCGCCACGCCATCGACGACGGCGACGTCCTCACCGTGACTCCCGCCGCCGTCGAACTTCCGGCCACCGGCCTGGCCGGCGCCCGGGGGCATGACGGCGTCACCGCCACGCGCATCCGGGCAAACCCGAGCGATGACGACGTGATGACCAGGGAATACCGCCACGGCGACCCGATGCGCCGGGTGCACTGGGCGGCAACGGCACGGCACGGGGAGCTGATGGTCCGCCAGGAGGAGTCCGTCACCACACCGGAAGCGACCGTCATCCTGGACCAGCGGCTCGCCGCCTTTGCCCGCGGCGCGGAGCACCGCGGCGCCGACCACCGCAGCGCCGACCACCGCGGCACGTTCGGCCCGGACAGCCACGAGCTGATCACCACCGACACCTTCGAATGGGCAGTGACGGCCGCGGTGTCGATCGCCGCGCATCTCGCCGAACGAAATTACGCGCTGCGCTTCCTCGACGTTGCCGGGGAGCCCGCCTTCCAGCATTCCCGGTCAGCCCCCGAGCCGGACGCCGAAGAATATGTCGGCGCGTCCGGCTTGCAGTCCGTCGCCGAGAGCCTGGCAGCGATCCAGCTGTCCGGGCCCCACCACGGCCGCAGGGACGCGTCTTCCGCCCGGACTCCCCGCCACCCCTCCGGTGCCGAGGCCGGCCCCCAGCCCTTTGACGACCGGCTGATGGACAAGCTGGCTGCGCACCGGATGCGCGGGCCGGTCCTGGCGATCCTTGGAAACCTCACGCCGGCCGAAGCCCGCGCACTGTCCCCCGCCGCCGGTTACGCCGCCAACGCCTTTGCCCTGGTGGTCACGGAGCGGCCCGGCGAACTGGACGAGGTGCTCGGCACCCTCCGCCTGGGCGGCTGGCGCGCGGTCGCCGCGGCCCCCTCGACGCCCCTGGCTGCCGCCTGGTCTGCCTTCGACGACGGCGGGGCCGCGCCGCTGGCCGGCGCCGCCGATGTCCGGCGCGGAGCGGGGGCCCGGCGATGACGCTGACACCGCAGCGCAGCGCGGGCGGGCGCCCCGGCCAGTCCGGAACGCCCGCGGAGAACGGTTCTTTCCTGACACCCGGGACCACGGGAACGCAGCGGTCCCGGACGAAGGCGGGGGCGCAGCCATGGCTGATGGCCGTATCGGTGGCGGCCGCCGTCGCCGGGGCCGCGCTGGGCCTCAACGGAGTGCTGCGCGGCTGGGCCTGGTACTCGCCCGTGCTCACGACCGTCGTCACCGTGGCGTTCACCATGGCCGGTCTGCGCGCGCTCCGGTGGCGCAGCGTATTTATCACAGCAGGTGCGCTGGCGGCGCTGGTGCTGATCCTGACGTTCACGTTCTTCCGCCCGCACAGCATTCTCGGCTTCATCCCCTCCGGGGAGACCCTTCGGCAGCTGGGCCGGTACCTGCGCCGGGCCAGTGAGACCGTTCTCGCGGAAAGCGCCCCCGTGGCGCCCAACGCCGGGATCGTCCTGCTGGTCTGCGCCGCCCTGGGGCTGCTGGTGATCCTGATCGACGCCCTCGCCTACCCGCTGGCCCTCCCGGCGACGAGCGGCCTCGGGATCCTCGCCATCCTGATCGTCCCCGCGATGATCAAGCCGCAAAGCGTAGGCGTGCTGGGCTTCGCCGGGGCCACCGCCGGCTACTTGATGATCCTCGCCTTCAGCCACTGGTTCGCCCCCGACCCGCGGACCGGCGCCGACACCGCCCGGAACCCCGGCCAGTTCCGCCGCGGTGCCCTGACCGGGGCCCTGGCGCTGACAGTGACCCTCCTGCTCCAGCTCATCGTCCCGGGCTTTGACCAGGGCACCTTCCCGCAGGGCTCCCGGCTCAACCCCTTCGGCACGGCCACTGGACTCAACCCGATGATCAGCCTGGGCAACAGCCTGCGCAGCCCCAGCGGTGACGGCCGCATCACCTATGCCACCAACGCGCCCGCCGCCCCCTACCTGCGGTCCGTGACCGTGGACAACTTCAACGGGGACACCTGGGCGCCGGATGACCGCGACAGCACCCGGCGGCTGGGCACGGGCCGGATGGAAACGGGCCTTGAGCCCGCGGCAGCTGAGGTCCGTGTGGTCACCGCCGTCGACACCGGCCAGTTCACCAGCCCCTACCTGCCCGCACCCTACGCCCCCGAGGCCGTCAACGGCCTCACCGGGCGGTGGAGCTGGGACCCTGCCACACTGAGCATCAAGGGGGTGGATACCAACTCCCGCAACCAGCAGTACGTGGTGCTCTCCGCGTCCCCGCAGCTCACCCCGGACCTGCTGGCCCAGGCCAACGGCCCGGTGCAGGGTGTTCCCGAGCAGTTCCTCCGCATCCCGGACAACGTTCCGGAGATCGTGCGCAGGACCGCCCAGACCGTGACCGAGGGAAGCACCACCGCCTACGCGCGGGCCATGGCCATCCAGCGGTACCTGCGGTCCGTCGAGTTCACCTACTCACTGCAGTCCCCGGTACAGGGCGGCTACGACGGCAACGGGCTCTCCGTCCTGGCGGACTTCCTGAACCAGAAGAGCGGATACTGCATCCACTTCGCGTCCGCCATGGCCGTCATGGCCCGGCTGGAAGGCATCCCCAGCCGCATTGCCGTCGGCTACGCCCCGGGACGGTCCACGGGCGGCACGGTGTCGATCGGGGGCCAGGGCGCGTTGCCCGAATACGAGGTCGACGGCCGCGACGCGCACGCGTGGCCGGAACTGTATTTCCAGGGACTGGGCTGGGTGCCCTTTGAACCGACCCCGTCCCGCGGCGCTGTCCCGTCCTATGCCACCGACGCGCAGGCCCCCAGCGGTGCCAGCACGAACGAAAACAACGATGGCCTGCTTCCCAGCATCAGCGCCAACCCCGCGCCGCAGCCCACAGTCGCGCCGCTGCCGCTGCCGGGTGCGGCCGCCCCGGTCGATCCGGCCGTCCGCCTGTTGCCCGTGCTGTATGCCGCAGGGGCGGTGCTGCTCCTCGGGCTGCTGCTGGCCTCCCCGCGGCTGGTCCGCACCGCTCGGCGCCGGCGCCGGCTGGGCGCCGACCAGGCTGGTGCCGCAGCCGTGCAGGGCTGGGCGGAACTGCGCGACTTGGCCATGGACTTCGGCGTGGCGCCCCGGCCGAGTGAGACGCCACGGCATTTCTCCGACCGGCTGCGCTCTTCGGGAGCCCTCGGGGATCCGGACGGCGTGGACGCGGACGGCCACAGGGCCGTCCGGTCCCTCACCGCGGACTTTGAACGCCGCCAGTACGGGCCCCCGCCCTCCGGCGGGGGCCCTGAAGCCGCTGCGGCCGGGACGGCCGGTGCGGAAACAGCCGGCTTGGGAACAGAAGCCGGGCGCCGGATTGCAGCGGTCCGGGGATCGCTGGGCGCCCATGCCCGGCCGCTGGCGCGGTTCCGAGCGGCGTGGCTGCCGCCCTCGGTCATGGCCAGCTGGCGCGCTGCCGCGGCGGCGCCGTTCCGCGCGGTGCGGCGTACGGTGCAACGCACAGCGCGGCGCGCCGGGCGACACGCAGGGCGCGGCCTGGCCGGGGCCTGGTCCAGCACCAGCGGGGCCGTGCGCCGAAAGCGCCGGCCCCGCGGGAACTGAACCGCCCGGGCGGTGGACCTAGCCTGCGTAGGGGTCCGCGATGCCGATGTACTGGGTGTAAAGGTATTCCTCGATGCCCTCGAGGCCGCCCTCACGGCCCAGGCCGGACTGCTTGACCCCGCCGAAGGGGGCTGCGGCGTTGGAGACCACACCGGCGTTCAGGCCCAGCATGCCGGTCTCGAGCCGTTCGCCCATGCGGATGCCCCGGTTCAGGTCCTTCGTGAAGACATAGGCCACCAGCCCGTACTCGGTGTTGTTCGCCAGCCGGACGGCCTCGTCTTCGGTGTCGAAGGTGATGATCGGCGCGACCGGGCCGAAGATCTCCTCGGACAGGATCCGGGTGCCTTCGGTGACGCCCTTGAGGATGGTGGGCTGGTAGAAGTAGCCCGGCCCCTCGACGGCGGCGCCGCCGGTCACCGCGACTGCTCCGGCGGACACGGCGTCGGAGACCAGCTCGTGGACCTTGTCCCGGCTCTTCGCATCGATCAGCGGGCCGACCTTGGACTCCGGCTCCGTGCCGCGCGCCGTGGTCATGTCCGCCATCTTCGCAGCGAACTTCTCCGCGAACTCGTCCGCGACGGACTGGTGCACAATGAACCGGTTCGCCGCGGTGCAGGCCTCGCCCATGTTCCGCAGCTTGGCCAGCATGGCACCGGCGACGGCGGCGTCGACGTCGGCGTCCTCAAACACCACGAACGGGGCGTTGCCGCCGAGTTCCATCGAGGTCCGCAGGACCGTCTCGGACGCGTCGGAGAGCAGCCGGCGGCCCACCTCGGTGGAGCCGGTGAAGGAGAGCTTCCGGAGCCGGGAGTCCTTGATCAGCGGACCGGTGGTGGCACCAGCCGTGGACGTGGGGATCAGGTTCAGCACGCCGGCCGGGAGCCCGGCTTCCAGCATGACGGCGGCGAACAGCTGGGAGGTCAGCGGCGTCAGGTTGGCGGACTTCAGCACCATGGTGCAGCCGGCGGCGACGGCGGGGGCCACCTTGCGGGTGGCCATGGCCAGCGGGAAGTTCCACGGGGTGATCAGCAGGCACGGGCCCACCGGCTTCTTCGTCACCAGCAGCCGGGACTTGCCGTCCGGGGACACCGAGTAGCGGCCGAACGCGCGGACAGCTTCCTCGGAGAACCAGCGCAGGAACTCCGCTCCGTAGGTCACCTCGCCGCGGGCTTCGGCTAGCGGCTTGCCCATCTCCAGCGTCATCAGCAGGGCGAAGTCCTCAGCCCGGGCGGTGACCAGTTCGAAGGCCCGGCGCAGGATTTCCCCGCGCTCACGGGCCGGAACTTTCGCCCAGGACTCCTGCGCCTCGGCTGCCGCGTCCAGGGCGGCCGCTCCGTCCTCGGGTCCGGCGTCGGCGATGCTCAGCAGGACCTTGCCGGTGGAGGGGTCCTCCACGTCGAACGTCTTTCCGGACGCTGCGGGACGCCACTGCCCGCCGATCAGCAGACCGGTGGGAACAGAAGCCAGCAGCGCGCTCTCGCGCTCTGCGGTAACAATGGGCTGGGCAGTTACAGTCACGGTTGACTCCCTCGTCAGCGATACGGGGTGGATGGGATGGTTCAGCGCTGTCCGGATGACCATCCGGTGCGCTGGATTTACTGCCACGGTACTGCCGTGTTCTTCAGGCTGTCTACGCATCCGCGCACTACGAGGGCCGGTGGGCCCTGTGCAGGTGCACAGCGTACGTACAGGGCAGGTGCACAGCGGCGCTGCCTGCCCGCCTACCGGGCGGCGAGGACGGCGGAGTAGAGCTCGCGCTTGCTGACCCTGGCCTCGTCGGCAACGGCCGCGACCGCTTCCTTGAGCCGGATCCCCTGGGCGATGAGGGCGTTGACGTCAGCCACGTGGTCCTCGGGCCTGCCCGGCTCCCGTTCGGGTGCTCCGCCCACGACGACGGCGATCTCGCCGCGCACCTCGTTTGTTTCGGCCCACTCCAGGAGTTCGCGGAGGGTTCCGCGGATGACCTCTTCGTACGTCTTGGTCAGTTCCCGGCAGACGGCGGCGCGCCGGTCGGCGCCGAACCGCTCCCGCAGGGCGCGGAGCATCGGTTCCAGGCGGTGCGGGGCTTCGAAGAAGACCATGGTGCGGCGTTCGGCGTCGAGGTCGGCGAGGCGCGAGGACCGCTCTCCGGCTTTGCGCGGCAGGAACCCCTCGAAGCAGAATCGGTCGGTGGGCAGGCCGGAGAGCGCCAGCGCCGTGAGGACAGCGGACGGGCCGGGTGCTGCGGTGACGGTCAGGCCGGCCGCCACAGCTCCTTCGACCAGGCGGAAGCCGGGGTCGGAGACGGACGGCATGCCGGCGTCGGTCACCATCACGAGGGTCTTGCCGGACCGCACCTGGTCCAGGAGTTCACCGGTCTTGGCGGCCTCGTTGTGCTCGTGGTAGCTGATGATCCGGCCGGCCACGGTGACGCCGAGGTTCTGGACCAGGCGGTGCAGGCGCCGGGTGTCCTCCGCGGCGACGATGTCCGCCGTGGTCAGGAGTTCGATCAGCCGGTAGGTGGCGTCGCCGGTGTTGCCGATCGGGGTGCCCGCCAGCACAATCCGCCCCGGCCCGTCGGCTGCCGGGCCCGGTTGGTCGCCGGTTGGGGTCGGGGAGGTGCTGAGTTGAGGATCCACCCTTCCAGCCTACTGCCGGCGGCGGGCGCGGCGCTGCCGCCGCAACGGGTCACAGCCGCGAACGGTAGCATGGGCTTCGTGACGCAGACCTCCACGCGGCCTGTCGACGCCGGTTCCACCGGATCGGCGCCCCCAGCCAGCAGCACCGGACGCAATCTGGAGAGGCACCGCTGGATCAGCCGCCCGGCGGAGGCGTTCACACCTGCGGCCCTCAAGGGCCGCCTGATCGGCTTTCCGGGAAGCTGGCGGGAGTATCCGCCCGGACTCCGCCTGTGGTTCTGGCTCATCCCCGCCCTCACCGCGGCGCTCGGCGGGATCCTGCGTTTCGTGCGGCTGGACACACCCCGCAACCTGGTCTTCGATGAGACGTACTACGTCAAGGACGGCTACTCGTTCCTGGTCAGCGGCTACGAACGGTCCTGGCCGGACAAGGCCAACGAGGCGTTCGTCGCCGGCAATCCCGGCGTGCTGCTGGACACCCCGGAATACGTTGTCCACCCGCCGGTCGGCAAGTGGATGATCGCCGCGGGGATGTGGCTCTTCGGCCCCGACAATCCCTTCGGCTGGCGCTTCGGGGCGGCGCTGACAGGCACACTGTCGATTTTCCTGGTGGCCCTGATCGCCCAGAAACTCTTCCGTTCGCTGACCCTCGGTGCGGTGGCCGGTGTGCTGCTGGCGGTGGACGGGCACCACCTGGTGATGTCCCGGACGTCCCTGCTGGACATCTTCCTCATGTTCTGGGTCCTTGCCGCGTTCGGAGCCCTGCTGATGGACCGCGACGACGGCCGCAGGCGGCTCGCTGCCCGGCTCGGCCGGCAGGCCGCCGCCGCCCCGGACGGACGGCCCAGCATGCTCCAGCTGGCGTCCGGGCCCTGGCTCGGGATCCGCTGGTGGCGGCTCGCCGCCGGCGTGTGCCTGGGGCTGGCCGTCGGGACCAAATGGTCAGCGCTGTTCTTCCTGGCCGCTTTCGGGCTGCTGACCGTCTTCTGGGACCTCAGCGCGCGCCGGATCGCCGGAGTCCACGGGTGGATCAGCGGCGGGATCCTCAAAGACGGAATCCCCGCGTTCCTCAGCATCGTCCCGGTGGCCGCTGCGGTGTACGCAGCCACCTGGACCGGCTGGTTCCGTTCCACGGACGCCTATTTCCGGAAGTGGGCCCAGACCGTTCCGTCGGCGGACTGGGGCTGGCTGCCCGACGCCGTCCGGTCCCTGGCGCACTACCATCTGGAGGCCTACAAGTTCCACCAGGGCCTCAGTTCGGACCACCCCTACGAGGCCAGCGCCTGGAGCTGGCTGGTGCTGGGCCGGCCCACATCTTTCTTCTATGAGTCCCCCAAGCTGGGCAGCCCGGGCTGTGACACGGCCAGCTGCACCACAGCGATCCTTTCCGTCGGCAACCCGGTGATCTGGTGGGGGGCCGCGGTCAGCCTGGGTGTTCTGCTCTTCTGGTGGGCCGGGCGCCGCGACTGGCGCGCGGGGGCCGTCCTGGCGGGTGTGGCGGCCGGCTACCTGCCCTGGTTCCTGTACCCGGAACGCACCATGTTCTACTTCTACGCCGTGTCCTTCGAGCCCTTCCTGGTGCTGGGTCTGGTGTACTGCCTGGGCCTGGTCCTGGGGCAGCGCACCGACCCGCCATGGCGGCGGCGGTCCGGGCTCTACATCGTTACGCTCTTCATCGTCACGGCCGTTGTGGTCTCGGCGTTCTTCTATCCGGTCTGGACCGCCGAAACCATCTCCTACCAGGACTGGCGGTTCCGGATGTGGATGCCGTCCTGGATCTAGGGCAGGATTGCAGGGGCGTGAGCCTGCGCCCCGCCGGCCCGGAATGGAGAAACCGCTGTGAGAGAAGCAAGCACGGGACTGCTCGTCGAGCTCGATCCGGGCAGCAATGTGACCGACCTGCTGCTGGAGCAGCACGCCAAGGATCCGGTGCATCCCCTCTATTCCCGCAAGGGACCGTCCGGCTGGGCCGATGTGACCGCACAGCAGTTCCTGGACCAGGTCCGGGCACTGGCGAAGGGCCTCATTGCCGGCGGCATCACCCCCGGCGAAACCGTGGCGGTGATGGCGGGCACACGGTACGAGTGGACCGTGGTGGATTTCGCCATCTGGTTCGCCGGCGGGGTGCCTGTCCCCATCTATGAAACGTCTTCGGCGAGCCAGGTCGAATGGATCCTGCACGACTCCGGCGCGCGGCGCATCTTCGCCGAAAACGAGGAGAAATACCGCCTCGTCCAGACCGTCCTGGACGCTTCCGGGCTGCTCGGAGACACCGTGCTCCCCGTGGTCCGGATGGACTACGACGGCGCCGCCCCCAACCTCGCCAGCCTGGCCGCCGCAGGCACGGGGGTCGGCGACGCCGAACTGGAGCGGCACCGCTCCGCGGCCCGGCTCGACGACGTCGCGTCCCTGGTCTACACCTCCGGCACCACGGGCCGGCCCAAGGGCTGCGAAATCACGCACGGCAATTTTGCCCTGGTGGCCAAGAACATTGTGCTGTTCCTTCCCGAGATCCTGTTGCAGCCCCGCACCAGGACCCTGATGTTCCTGCCGCTGGCCCACGTCCTGGCCCGCGCCGTCCAAGTCATCTGCCTCAGCGCCGGCAGCACCGTGGGGCACACCGCCTCCGCCAAGGACCTGCTGGAGGACCTGGCCAGCTTCAAACCGACGTTCCTGCTGGTGGTGCCGCGCATCTTCGAGAAGATCTACGCCGGGGCGGCCCGCAAAGCCGCCCTCGCGGGCAAGGAGCGGTTGTTCGAGTCGGCGGCCGCCGTCGCCGTCGACTACTCCAAGGCCCAGGACGCAGCCGGCCGGGGCACCGCTCCGGGCCCCGGGCCGGTGCTCCGCGCCAAGCACGCCCTCTTCGACCGGCTGTTCTACCCCAAGCTCCGCCAGGCGTTCGGCGGACAGGTGGGATACACGGTGTCCGGGGCGAGCCCGCTGGGCCTCCACGACGCGCACTTCTTCCGGGGGGCAGGCATCCCCGTCCTCGAGGGCTACGGCCTCACCGAAACCACGGCCCCATGCACCGCCAACACGCCCACCCGGACCAAAGTGGGCACGGTGGGCATCCCGGTGCCCGGAACCACCATCCGGGTCGCCGAGGACGGCGAGATCCTGGTCAAGGGCATCGGCGTCTTCAAGGGGTACCACAACAACGCCGCGGCGAATGCGGAAGCGTTTACGGACGGGTTCTTCCACACCGGCGACCTCGGGTCCCTGGACAGCGACGGGTTCCTGACCATCACGGGCCGGAAGAAGGACCTGCTGGTCACCGCCGGCGGCAAGAACGTTGCACCCGGCCCGCTGGAGGAGAAGATCCGCGAGCACGAGCTGGTGCTGCAGGCCGTGGTGGTCGGGGACGGCAGGCCGTTCGTGTCGGCCCTGATCAACCTGGACCCGGAGGGACTGGAAAACTGGTGCGCCGCGAACAAGGTGCCCGCCATGAGCCCCGCCGAAGCCAGCGGCAGCGACCTGGTGCGCCGGGAGCTGCAGCGGGCAGTGGACCTGGCGAACGCGCTGGTCTCCCAGGCCGAGTCGATCCGCAGCTTCGCCGTACTGGACGCAGACTTCACCGTGGAGTCCGGGCACCTGACGCCGTCGCTGAAACTCAAGCGGGCCGCCGTCGTGCGCGATTTTGAAGCGGAGATCAGCCGGATCTACGGCTGACCCCCGCGGCGCCGCTAGACGGTACTGGAGTGTCCCCGCGCCGGAGTGCCGGGCGTCCCGGAGTCCGCCGTGCCCGAAGCCCCGCTGCCGGCGCCCGTGTCCCCGTCAGTGCTTCCCTTGGAGGTGCCGGACCTGTCCCGCCGGAAGCGGGACCGCTTGGCGGGGGCGGCGCCGTCAGACTCAGCCTCAGCAGCCGACCCGGCCCCGGCCGGAACTTCGTCCGCCGCGTCCGCGGCCGCAGGGTCCGTGTCCGCCGCGTCCGCGGGCGCAGGGTCCGTGGCCGCAGGGTCCGTGGCCACTGCGCCGCGCTTGGGCAGCCCGCGGCGCTTGCGCGTCGGCCAGGTGAGGATGAGGGTCACCAGCGAAGCGAGCAGCACCAGGCCGGCGACGGTGATGCCGCCATCCACCCAGAACTGGCCCGGGAAGAGCCGGATCAGGGTGTCCTGCAGCGCGAACGTCCACGTGCCGCTCGCGAAGAAAATGCTGTGGAACTGGGCGAAGAACTGCTCCCAGCCCAGCGCAGCCAGCACGCCGAGGCTGAGGATCACGGTGAGGGCGATGACGGACCCTGCGAACAGTCCGCGCCGCACTCCCCCCGGGGTGCGGCGCCGCAGGTAGATCACCGCGATGAGGCTCAGCAGCATCAGCAGGGCGCCGGCGCCGTACGCGGACAGGATGACCACCTTGACGTCGGCCATGTGGCTGACCTCGCCGTCTCCGAACAACGGGTCGCCGCTGCGGTTGACCAGTTCGCCAAGGTAGCGCGGGCCCGCCCAGTTGCCGAGGTAGTCCACGGCGTACGAGCCGTACGTCATGCGGTCGTCGGTGCTGAAACCGTAGCCGTCGCCGGGGAACCCGGGACGGTTGTATTCCACCCAGAGGAACAACGGGCTGGCGACGGCGCGGACGGCCAGCACCAGAAGGATGACGGGGAAGCACACCGCCAGCAGGACCTGCATCACGCGCGGGGCTACAGGCTTGGCTTTCGCCGCGAGCTCGCGCTCCGCGTTCCGGCGCTGCACTTCCTCCTCCGGCGGCCGGACCTGGAGGGCGGAGGTGGGCAGCGGCTCGTTGTAGATGGCGCGCTCTGATGCAACTGCACTGTCTGATGGCTGCACGACGGCGGCTTCCGCGGCCTTGCGGTCGGCGCGGCTTCCGGCCTGGGGACGCTGGTCCGCGGGCTTCGGCTTCATCCACTCGAACGCGGGTTCGTCGGAATCGTCGGCCGGATCCAGCGGCGGATCCTGTCGGTTCGGAGGGGTGGGACTTGAGTCAGTCACTGCAGCTTCGCTTCCGTAGGTGTCCGCGCCGCCGGCCGGGGCCCGGCAACGCTACATATCTGCTTCCGAGCCTACCGCCCGAGCCTCGCCGCGGGCGAGGTGCCACCCCGTGGAGCGCGGGCGGATTCCCGCGCCGTCAGCGCTTGGCGTACTGCGCCCAGGGGATGTTCCAGTCGCCGAATCCCTCGAGCGGCTCCACGGCGGGGGCTCCGGTGTTGAGGGTCTGCACCACGTCGCCGGTCGTCATGTTGTTGAAGAACCAGGCGGCGTCCGCCGGGAGCAGGCCGACGCAGCCGTGCGAAACGTTGGCCCGGCCCACCGCACCCCACGCGGATTGGAGGGCCTGGTGGACGTAGACGCCGGAGCTGGTGAGCCGGTTGGCGTATTCCACGGTGAGGGGCGGGTAGTAGCCTTTGTCGCCGGGTTTAAGCCCGATGCTGCCGGCGTTGAAGTCGGAGGTCCGTTCCTGCTCCATGATCACGGCGAAGCCGGTCGGGGAGAGCCAGTCGGGGTCCCCCAGCGTGACCGGGGCCGTCTTAACCAGCTGTCCGTCGAAGTAGACCTTCATGGTCTTGGTGATGTCGTCCACGACGGCGAGGCGCTGCGGCCCGACGGTGAAGGAAACCGTGGAGTCGGAGTTGCCGATCATCTTGTTGCCGAAATCGACGCCGAAGAGCTTCAGGTCCACGGTGACCACACTGTTGGACGCCCAGAACGCTTCCGGCCGGATCCGGACGCGGCGGTCCGAATACCACCGCCATGCCACGGCCTGGCCGGAGGTCGCCGTGACGGTGACCGCCTTTTCCATCGCTTCCTTGTTCAGCACCGGTTCGCTGAACACAATCTCGATGGGCTGGCCGGCACCGACGGTGGTGCCGCTCCGCGGGTACACGGCGGCATCCGCTTCATTGGCCGCGGTGACGGTGCCGAAGGTCTGTGCCTTTTTGGTCTCCCGTCCGGCCTGGTCGACGATGGTGAAGCTGTACTTGTACTTCGTGTCGAACTCGAGCGGGTCCTCGGCCGTCCAGGTGGAGCCGTCGGCACTGGTGGTCCCCGGGACGCGGTCCCCTCCGTCGGCCGGGACCAGCACCACGTCCTTCACCGTGCCGTTCACTGCCTTGATCGAGGGCGGGGCGGCGGGGTTGACGCCTTTGGCGCCGTCGGTCGGGGTCACGCCCAGCTCGACGGGCTTCACGACGGGCGCAGCAAGGCCGGACACGTTCCGCATCGGTGCCGAGGCCTCCGAGGGCATGTCCGCGTGGGCCCAGCCGGGTGCGGTGGCGACGCCGATGCCGCCCGCGGCGACAGCCGCGCAGATGGCCAGGACAGCCAGCATTTTCCCGGTGTTGCGGGGACGCTGTCCCGGCTTCCGGCGCCGGCGCCCGCTGTCTTCAGTCATGACCACTTCCAGTATTCCCCCGCTATTGCCCCGCTATTTCTGCCTGCAAGCCCAGCTCAAGGCTCACGGTTCCCTCATGCCAGCATAAGCGAAGCAGCAGGGGGCTACGGCCCCGGTCGTGGCACGATCAGGTCACAAAAGGAGCCCCGGACCGGCAAGTTGTGCACGGTCCGGGGCTCCCTGTCCGGGGGCGCCGCAGCGCTGCCGGGCCCTGATGCGGTAACTTCCTAGTAGCGGTAGTGCTCCGGCTTGTACGGGCCGGAAACCTCCAGGTCCAGGTACTCAGCCTGCTCCTTCGACAGTTCGGTGAGCTCGACGCCGAGGGCGTCAAGGTGCAGCCGGGCCACCTTCTCGTCGAGGATCTTGGGCAGCACGTAGACCTGCTTCTCGTACTCCCGCTCGCCCTCCGGCTGGTCCCGCTTGGTGAACAGCTCGATCTGCGCGATGGTCTGGTTGGCGAACGAGTTGCTCATCACGAAGGACGGGTGGCCGGTGGCGTTGCCGAGGTTCAGCAGGCGCCCTTCGGAGAGCACGATGATGGACTTCTCCCCGTCCGTTCCCTCGTCGAAGACCCACTCATGCACCTGCGGCTTGATCTCGACCTTCTTGATGCCGGGGATCCGGGCCAGTCCGGCCATGTCGATCTCGTTGTCGAAGTGGCCGATGTTGCCCACAATCGCCTTGTCACGCATGCCGGCCATGTGCTCGGCCAGGATGACGTCCTTGTTGCCCGTCGTGGTGATGAAGATGTGGCCCTCGCTGAGGACGGATTCCAGCTTTGCCACCTGGTAGCCGTCCATGGCGGCCTGGAGCGCGCAGATGGGGTCGATTTCGGTGACGATCACGCGTGAGCCCTGGCCGCGGAACGCCTCGGCGGCGCCCTTGCCGACGTCGCCGTAGCCGCAGACGACGGCGACCTTGCCGCCCATCAGGACGTCGGTGGCGCGGTTGATGCCGTCCGGCAGGGAGTGGCGGATGCCGTACTTGTTGTCGAACTTGCTCTTGGTGACCGAATCGTTGACGTTGATGGCCGGGAACAGCAGTTTGCCCTGCTCCGCGAGCTGGTAGAGGCGGTGCACGCCGGTGGTGGTTTCCTCGGTGACGCCGAGCAGGCGGGAGCCGATGCGGGTCCACTTCTGCGCGTCGGCCTGCAGCGAGGCGCGGAGCACGTCGAGGAAGACGCGGCCTTCCTCGGACTCGTCGTCCGCGGCGGCCGGGACCGTGCCGAGGGCTTCGAATTCGACGCCCTTGTGGACCAGCATGGTGGCGTCTCCGCCGTCGTCCAGGATCATGTTGGGTCCAAGGTCCGGGTTGCTGTCCGCGCCGGGCCAGGTCAGGATCTGCTCGGCCGTCCACCAGTATTCGGCCAGCGTCTCGCCCTTCCAGGCGAACACGGGCACGCCGCGGGGATCCTCCACCGTTCCGTTGCCCACCACGACGGCGGCGGCCGCTTCGTCCTGGGTGGAGAAGATGTTGCAGGAGGCCCAGCGGACCTCGGCGCCGAGCGCGGTGAGGGTCTCGATCAGCACGGCGGTCTGCACGGTCATGTGCAGGGAGCCGGCGATCCGGGCTCCCTTGAGCGGCTGGCTGGCGCCGAATTCCTCGCGCAGGGACATCAGGCCGGGCATCTCATGCTCGGCGAGGCGGATCTGGTGGCGTCCGGCCTCGGCCAGGGAGATGTCGGCAATCTTGTAATCGAAGGTCATGGCAATCCTTTGCTGTGGCGGGCGGTCCGGGCCTGGCTGTCCGGAAATTGGCTGTCCGGACGCTGGCTGTCCGGGCAAGCCCGGGGGGCGTGCTTGTCAGTGGCTGGAAGTACTTCGGCGCCGGACGGCGGAACGATGGGCCGGCGGTTCAGGCCCCGGCCTGGGTGCCGGCGTCGTGCTGGAACGAGGGGGCGGCAGCGGCTGCCGGGAGCAGTTCCGGCGGGAGCAGCAGCGGGATGCCGTCCTCGATGGTGTAGCGCAGCTTCTCGCCGGAGGGCCCGGCCGTTGCGGCGACGAGTTCCTCGCCCTCCTGCACCAGCGCGGAGCCTGTCACGGGGCATCGCAGGACAGACAACAGTTCGGGGCTGATCTTCGGCATGGTGGACGCTCCCTGGTGGACGCCGCAGCGGGCGCCGGTGGCTTACGGATTTTGCAGTTCCCAGCCTACCGCCAGTTGTAAGTTACGACGGTTCGCGCAGGACCCGCAGGTGTCCCCGGCGGGTGCCCTCGGCCGCCGGCGGAGCTTCAAGGGCGGCGTGTGCACCGCGCTGGGCCGGGCCGGACTCGGGCGTGGCGGGCCGTGCGGCCGCCTCCCGGACGGCGTTGGCGAGGGCCAGCAGGTCGTCGGGGCCGGGGCCGGCCGGAGTGGCCGGCATGGCCAGCCGCAGCACTTCCCAGCCGCGCGGAACGGTCAAGGATCCGGCGTGCTGTTCACACAGGTCGTAGCAGTGCGGTTCGGCGTAGGTGGCCAGGGGGCCGAGCACCGCGGTGGAATCGGCATAGACGTACGTCAAAGTCGCCACCGCCGAATTGCGGCAGGCTGACCTTGAACAAAGACGAATCGCACCCACGACATCACAGACTACTCCCCCGCGCCGCCGGACGCCGCCCGGCGCGCTGGCGGCGGGTCGGCCGGCCCATATCGCGTAAACCATGCGGCGGGTTTAGAGTCGAGATATGCAGTCATCGCACCACGATCCGGGTTTTACGGTCCGCTTGGCTGAAACGGACGCCGGACGCCACGACGCCGATTCCGGCCTTGCCGCGCCGAGGAGCTTCCGGCAGCGGCGGCGGAACCGGCACGGCCGCGGGCTTCGCGGCGAGCTGATGCTGCCCACCCTGCCGGGGTACCGCACCCGGTCGGACCGCTTCGACGACTTTGTCCTGGACTCGGCGGAGCGCCTCCACGACATCTGGGGCAAGCCGCTGGACGGCGTCCGCTTCGCCGTCGACGAGATTCCGCCCGGGCTTGAGCAGCTCGTCGCGGACCGCGCCCCCGCCCCGATGGGCGCCTACTCCCCCGCCACGCCGGAGGAAGGCCCTGTCATTACCCTGTACCGCCGGGTGGTGGAGCAGGCCTGCGGCAGCCGCGACGAACTCCAGGACCTGGTCCATGACGTCGTCGTGGAGTACACGGCCGAGATGCTGGGCGTGCCGCCGGAGTCGCTGGACCCCGTCTACCGCCGCCGTTACTAGGACTGCACCGCCGGGCGGGCACCACCTGCCCGGTCAATAGCCGAGGGTCACCGGGATCTGTTCCTGCCCCGCCGCCCCGGGGGCAATCGCGATGGTGGAGACGTCCTGCTTGCCGTCCTGCTGCACCAGCACGGCCCCGTACGCGGGATCACCCGCGGCGGAGACGAGGTAGCCGACCAGCGCTGAGCCCTCCACGTCGGCCGGGACTTCAATGGAGGCAGTGGTGCCGCCGGCGATGTCGGCCGCGGCCGCGGCGCGGATCTTGCCGTCCGCCGTGACCGGAGTGTAGGTGATCGTGGCGCGGCCCTCGGGAGCGCCGAAGACAAGATAGCGCTTCCCCGAGCCGGGGACCGGCACGACGTGCTGGCTGCCCAGCCGTGCAGAGGCTGCGGACCACGCGAAATCGACGGGTTCCGCGGCATTGAGGCCGCGGGTGAGGCGGGCTGCCGCGGTGATGGAAACGTCCGAACTGACGGCCACCGTGTAGGGCCCGGCCGGCACCCCGGAGAGCGGAATCTCGGTGACCGATCCGGCCTTGGCCGTGACCGCCCCGCCGCCCGGCAGGGCCTTCTCGCCGTCCCGCCCGAACAGCTTGACCGCCACCACCGCGTCGGCGGACCCGGGCACGGTGATGTGCAGGGCAGGTCCCGCGTCCCCGAAGCCGGGTTTGCCGGTGAGTTCCGCCAGCCCGGCCGGATCCTGGATGTCGACGCCGGTGACCACCTGGCGGAGGGCCGGGGCCGCGGCGGGGGCGATGAACTCGACACCGCCCGGTGTCAGTCCCCGCAGGACGCTTTGCTGGATGGCGGCGGCCACGGGCCCGCCGGCGCTGCGCACCCGGACGCTGAGCCGCTCCTGGCCCGGCGCCAGCCCGCCGAGGATGACTGAGCGGGCGGTGCCCGGGGCGACGAGAAGTCCGCGGCTGCCCGGGGCCTGGATCTGCCCCTTGGCTCCGAACAGGTCGAGGCTGACGGTGGCCGGGCTGCTGGAGGCGTTGGTGAGGTTCAGGACGGCTGTCCGGCCCAGGGACGTGGCGGCGCCGACCAGCCAGAGATCGTTGGCGGGCTGCTGGCATGCTGCGGCCGCCGACCCGCGGAGGTCGCCGTCGTCGGCGGCATAGCGCATCACCGCTCCCGCGGCCGCCTGCCGCCCGTTCTGCGCGTCGGCGCTCAGGACACTCACGCCGTCGACGCCGCGCTGGGACACCACACCGGCCGTCTGGACGGGGGCGCCGCCTGACGGCGCGGAGCTGGCGGATTCCGGCGGGGCCGGCGGGGAGTTGCCGGATTCCGGCGCCGCCGGGGCGAGTTCCACCAGGGCGCTGCCCGCAAGCGAGGCGAGGCGGCTGCCGGGCAGGACGCCGCCGCTGGAACCCAGCACCACGGCGTTGACGTCGCTGCGGGCCGTGGCGGACTCGGGGCTGAACTGCGGGTCGGTGCCCACGGGGGTGCCTTCGAGCAGCCGGGCCGGGCCCGGGCAGACGCCGACGCTGCTGCCTGCGGGGACGGCCGCGAGCGGGGCTTCGACCGGGCGGCTGCTGGCGGAACTTTGCGGGGAAAGCGCTGCCGCGGACACCAGCCCGCCTCCGGCAGCGACCAGCACGACGGCGGTGAGGACGCCTCCCAGCCGGCCGGCGGACGGCAGCGCCTTCCGGCGTGCAGGCGACGCCGGCAGCTCCTGCGGGGTGGCCGCAGGCCCGGAGGCGTCTGGGGTGGTGGCGGGCGTGTCATCCCTGGGCATGGTGGCGTTCCTTCCGCAGGGACCCTTCGTCCCGGGAGAGGCCGGTGTTCGGCCGGCGGGCAGGCATGGGGATGGCAAGCAGGACTGTCAGGCCGATGATGACGGCCTGTGCGACGCCGGCCCAGACGGCCCAGGGCGCTTCGTAACGGAGACTGAGCTGGCCTCCCTGCGGGGGCAGGGTGAAGGCCTGCGCCCAGCCGGAAGTGGTGGAGGTGAGCCGGCGGCCGTCGAGCCAGGCGCTCCAGCCGGGATCGGCGCGTTCAGCCAGCATTACCAGTCGCCCGTCCGGCCCGGCAGGGACCGGGGCATCGGCGGACACTGTCCGGGACGGGACCAGCCCCACCGTGGCGCCCGCGCCGTCGACGATCCGTACCCGGTGCGCGACGTCGGCGGCCTGGAGGACCGGCTGGTTGAGGGGGCTGATCCGCCAGAGCCAGCCGGCGCCCGTCTTGCCGACGGCGACCAGCCCGGGGACGGCGTCCATGCGGCTGGCGGTCAGCTCGGCCGCGGTATCGTCCGCCCGCAGGACCACAAAGCCGACGCCGAGCTGCTCGAGCTCTCCGCGCGGATCAACGCCCTGGCCGGCCACGATCGTGGCAACGACGTTGCGGAGCGAGGCGACCGCGGCGTCGTCGTCCCGGACCTGCTCCTGGCCCGGACCGCCCATGACCGGGCGGGCGGCGGCAATGGTGGAGAGGGCATCGAGCGTGGTGCCGGCGCCGCGCATGAGCGCGGCGTCGAAGGTTCCATCCTCGCCGGTGGAGATCAGCAGCGTGCGGGATTGTTCCGGCCCTTCGCCCCGGTCGATGGCCGTGGCGGGGAGGGTGCGGGGTTCGGCCGGCTGCACCAGCCGCGGCGTGCCCAGCGAGCCGGAGCCGCCTGATGCCGTCCCGGGCAGGCCGGTACCGGCCGCCGGCGGGAGGACATTCTGCGCGGCCCACACGGTGAGACCGGCGAGCGGGCCGGCGAGCAGAAGGACCATGGCTGTGACCGCTGTGGCGCGGACCAGGACCTTGCGGCCCGTCGTTGCCGCGGCGGCCCGGTCGGCGGCGTCCAGCAGGCCTGCGGTGCCGATCAGGGCCGCCCCCAGGAGGGCGAAGGCGGCGGCCGAGACCGCGGGTCCGGTGAAGGGGGTGACCAGGACAATGGCGCTGGCGCCGGTGGCGACCTGGCTGCTGAGCCAGCCTCCGGCCAGCAGCAGGAGCGCGGCAGCCCACAGTGAGCGTGCAGTGCGCGCGGCCCGGCCCGGCAGGAACAGCGCGGCCCCGGCAAGGAGCAGTGCGGGGAGTCCGATCAGGAGCCCCAGCAGGAGCGCCCACGGCACCGCGGAACCGGCGCCGAACACCGGAAGGCCGGTGAGGCCGCCGTCGGCCGCGAAGCGCAGGGGCTGGCCCAGGAACTGCTGCCAGAGCGGTGCGGCGTCGAATCCGAGCGGCACGCCGGGGTCCGCGAGCAGGGCGCGGGGACGGTCCAGGGTGGACACCAGGAACGGGACGAACAAGGCAAGGCTGGGCAGCAGCGCCCACCACACCGTGCGGCCGCGGCGGCCCAACAGGGTGCCGCAAAGCGCCACGAGGACAGCGGCGGGGAGCAGCAGCGAAGGGGCCGCGGCGGTGACGACGGCCAGGGCCAGCCCTGCCGCCGCGGCGGCGGTCCAGGACGGCGTGCCGTTGATTCCGGGCTTGGCCGGGGGCGCCTCGGTGAAGCGCCGTTCGCCGGGGGCCGGCACCGCGTAGCGGCCCCGTCCCGCTGCGGTTCCGGTGGCCCGCAGCAGTGCAAGGACCAGCAGCGGCATCATGACGTGGACAATCAGCGCTCCGGCGCGGCCCTGGTTCAGTGCCACCTGCAGGGCCGGCGCGCCGGCCCAGACGAGGGCGGCCGCAAGGCGCAGGCGGCGGCGCTGCGTCAGGGCCCCCGCGGCGAACCAGGCGCCGAGGGCGGAGAGCGGCATGGCCAGCACCAGCAACCACCCGAGGGCGGCGTTGGCGTCGCCCGCGCCGAGGACACCGAGGGACCACAGCACGTAGCCGAAGGGGTCGGCGTGCCCGGGCAGCCCGGCGCCGAGGGAGATCCACCAGCCGGAGGCGTGGTCCCAGATCTCGCCCAGCTGCTGCGAGGCGGGAATCATCGCACCGCCGGTCACGGCACCGGCGCGGAAGATGTTCAGCAGGCCGATGAGGGAAACCGCGGTGGTGATGAGGATGGCGAGCAGCGCCCCGTTGCCCACCCAGCCGCGCTCCGTGGTGGTGAGGGCGGCAAAGTCATCGGCCGCGTCGCCCGTGGGTTGCTCGGCCAGCGGATCGGGGGCGGCGGGGCTGTCCCCCGAGTCGTCCGCCCCGAGCGCCTCCATCAGGGAACGGCGGTGGGCCCACACTTCACGGCGGGGGGTCTGCAGTCCCCTGATGACCGACCGCCGGATGCGGCGGGTCCGGGCGGCGTTGCGCCGGCCGCGGACCACGGCCGCGGGACGCGCCAGCGCCCCGATGGTCACCAGGAGCTGCGAAAAGCCGTGTCCCGGATCCTTGACGGCAACGCTCAGGACGAGTTTGAAGATGCTGCCCAGCAGCGCGCCGGCCGCGTGCAGCGGGACCATCCACGCGGAGGCGTGCTTGAGCCGCAGGTGCACCTGTGCCTTGCGGGCCGCCGTGGCGTTGCCGAGGGCGTGCGGGCGGTGCGAGACGTGGAACATCCGGGCGCTGGGCACCACCACGACGCGGTGTCCGGCCAGCCGGTTCCGCCAGCAGAAGTCGACGTCGTCGCCGCTGCCCGGCAGTGCCGGGTCGAAGCCGTGCAGGTCCTCCCAGACGTCCCGGCGGACCAGCATGCCGGCGGAGTTGACGGCAAACGTGTCGCTCCGGCCGTCGTACTGCCCCTGGTCGAGCTCGTCGGCCTCGATGAGGGTAAGCCGTTCCGCCCAGCGGCTGGTGGAGAGCCCGACGTCGATCAGCCGGCGTTCGGCATGCCAGTCCAGCTGTTTGCAGCCGGCCACAGTGACGGACGGGGCGCGCTCCACGGCGTGCAGCAGCTCGGCGAGGGCCCCGGGGGCGGGGGCGGCGTCGTCATGCAGCAGCCAGATCCACTCGGTGGCCGCGCCGGCGCCCGCGGGTGCCCCGCTCCAAGGGGCCAGGGTGCCGAGGCCTGCCTGCACCGCGGCGCCCATGCCGCTGCGGGCCTGCTCGAAGACGGTGACGTTGGCTGCGCCGAAGGCCTGTTCGAGGAGGGCCGCCGAGTGGTCGCGGGACCCGGTGTCGACCCCGATGCAGGTGTCCGCGGGCCGGGTCTGGGCTGCCAGCGCCGCCAGGGTCCTGGGGAGAAAATCACCGCCGTCGTGGGAAACCACGACGGCGGTGACTCGTACTTCCTGAAGAATTAGATCGCTCGCTTCCTAAGCCGGCGCCGCTCGCGCTCGGAGAGGCCGCCCCAGATGCCAAAACGCTCGTCGTTGGACAGGGCGTACTCGAGGCACTGCGAGCGGACGTTGCAGGCCCCGCACACCTTCTTGGCGTCGCGGGTGGAGCCACCCTTCTCGGGGAAGAAGGCCTCCGGGTCGGTCTGGGCGCACAACGCATCCGTCTGCCAGCCCAGTTCGCCTTCATCGTCGAAGTCCTGCTGGGAGGGCAGGCCGATCCACACCGGCTGCGCCGTGGTGCCCTGCTGGGCGCCCTCGAGCTCCATGGGCGGGTCGAGGGGGTCGTTGTCCGGGTCCGGACCGGACAAAAGTTCGTCATGGGCCGCGAGGAAGGCCGTGGCCTGGTCCTGCAGCGAGTCATTGGCCTGTTCGTTGTAGCGGTCGGCTGCGTCCGGATCCGCCGGATCCACATACCAGTCGCTCGGCACCCCGCGTGAGCGGTACTTTGCCGTGGCCTGTCCAGCAACGACGGCCTCTTCATGGATACGCTCTGCTAGCCCCATTGGCGTTCCTCTCTGATTTTTGCAGCCTTTGACTGACCCTCGGACACTCGGTTGTGTGCCGGTTTCTGCGCATTGGCCTTCGATACCTAATTACACGTGTGTAAGTATCCGGGAGTCAAGCCACGGCGGAGATAATAATCAACCCCGGATCCAAATCAGGGGCACGCCACGCCCGATTTTTTTCGACGCCGGCCCGGAGAACCCGCGGAATAATCAGGGTGCTGAGTACTTTTGAGAATCTTTCCTGAATTCGCGGGAAAGTTCCCGGGCCGTCCGGGGCCGGCGGCGGATGGCCCGCCCCGGACATGACGGAGATCACACCCGTTCCCGCCGTGACAAGATGAAACCATGAGCATCCCGGCAATCGAACTGATGACAGCCCTGCGGTCCGGCCAGTCCACCTCGCCCCGCCTGACCTGGTACGGCCCCGACGCCGAGCGGGTCGAGGTCTCCGGCCGGGTGCTGGACAACTGGGTGGCGAAGACGTCCAACCTGCTGCAGGACGAACTCGACGCCGAACCCGGGACACGGCTGCGCCTGGACCTGCCGGCCCACTGGAAGTCCGTGATCCTGGCCCTGGCGGCGTGGCAGCTCGGCATGGAGGTGGTCTTCGGGGACGCGGAAGCCGATCTCCTGGCCACCGCCGATCCGGCCGCCGGCGCCGCGCTGGGGGCGTTCGACGCCGTGGTGGCCGTGGCGCTGCCGGCCCTGGCCATGCGGTGGCCAGGCGAACTGCCCACCGGCGTCGTTGACTACGCGGCGGAGGTGCGCTCCCACGGGGATGTGTTTATGCCCCACGTGGACCCGGAGCCGGGGCGGCGTGCCGTGCTGTCCGCCGCGGGGACGGAGCACCTGCACGGCGGCCTGCTGGACGGCTTTGCAGCGGCCCACGACGGCGGCGTGCGGCTCCTCGTGCCGGCCGGCGACGGCCTGGAGACCGCCCTGGCGAGGGCCCTGGGGGTCTGGCACGGCGACGGCTCCGTGGTGCTGGTGCACCCCGACGTCGAGGTGACGGAGAAGCTGCTCGCGGACGAGCGCGTCAGCGCCAGCTGAGCGCCGCCCGGCAGGGCAGAGCAGGACAGAGCAGGACAGAGCAGAGCAGAGCAGGGCAGGCTAGGCCTGCGGGCCCGGCCGCTCCGGATCCGGTACGGCCTGAACGCCGGCGGTGTCCCTGGCGCCCTGTTCCTGAACCGCTGCGCCGTCCCTGCCTGCGGGGTTCGGGTGCCGTTCGATGATCTCGTGGTCGTGGGAGAACTCCGGCTCTTCGTCGAGTTCCTTGTTGAAGACCAGGAAGCGGTAGGCAAAGAAACGCACCACGGTCGCCACCAGGATGCCGACGACTCCCGCGAGGAACAGCATGTTCTTGTCGGTGACCCCGAATGCGTACTTGGCGAGGGCAGTGAAGCCGGTGGAGATGCCGATGCCGATCCCGTTGATCAGGATGAACATCAGGAACTCGCGCAGCACGTTGTCCTGCCGGCGGTGGCGGAAGGTCCAGAAGCGGTTGGCGATCCACGAGAACACGGTGGCCACGCTGGCCCCGACGAAGCGGGCCTTGGCCTCGCTGTCGGTCATCGGGCCGTGCATCAGGTAGTAGGTGAGCCCGTTGTCAATGACGAACGCGACGCCGCCCACGGCACCGAATTTGGCCACTTCGCGCCAGAACAGCGAGGCTAGCCCGCGCAAGCGCTCCGTAAGTGTAGTAATCATGACCCTCCGTGGCCTTTGTGAACTGTCAGCCATAAGGCCAACGGCCCATTTTAGCGCCGATTGGCGTCCGGAAGCGGCGGGACGGCGTCCGGCGCCCGGACCGGGAACACCAAAAGCCGGGATATGCCGAGGCTTTCGGTAGGCTGGGAGATGTGACTTTTCCTGTAATCGGTGTGGTTGGCGGCGGCCAGCTCGCCCGAATGATGGCCCCCGCGGCCACTGCCCTGGGCTTCGAGCTCCGCGTCCTTGCCGAAGGTGAGGACGTCTCTGCCGTCTCTGCCGTGGCCAACGCCCCGGTCGGTGATTACACCGACCTTGACCACCTGCTGGAGTTCTCCCGCGGCCTGGATGTCCTGACGTTCGACCACGAGCACGTCCCCACGGAACACCTCCGCGCCCTGCAGCGCGCCGGCGTCAACGTCCACCCCGGTCCGGACGCCCTGGTCAACGCCCAGGACAAGCTGGTGATGCGGGCCGCCGTCGACCGCCTGGAACTGCCGAATCCGCGCTGGGCCGCCGTCGACGACGTCGCCGCGCTGATCGACTTCGGGGACGACGCCGGCTGGCCGGTGGTGCTGAAGACCCCGCGCGGCGGCTACGACGGCAAGGGCGTGCGGATCGTGGACTCGGCGGCGGACGCCGCGGAGACGGCGGACTGGTTTGACGCCATGTCGCCGCTGCTCGCCGAAGCCAAAGTCGAGTTCAGCCGTGAGCTGTCCGCCCTGGTGGCCCGGACACCGGACGGCGAGGCCCGGGCCTGGCCCGTGGTGCACACGGTCCAGGTCGACGGCGTCTGCGACGAAGTGATCGCCCCCGCCCTGGACATCCCCCTGGAGGTCGCGGCCGCGGCCGAGAACGCCGCGCTGCGGATCGCCAGCGAGCTCGGCGTCACGGGGGTCATGGCCGTGGAAATGTTCGAGACCCCCGGCGTGGGAGCGGGCTTCCTGATCAATGAACTCGCCATGCGGCCGCACAACACCGGCCACTGGACGCAGGACGGCTCGGTGACCAGCCAGTTCGAACAGCACCTCCGGGCCATCCTCAACCTGCCCCTCGGTGCCACGGACCTGCTGGGGCCCGTCGTCGTGATGAAGAACTTCCTCGGCGGCGAGAACCAGAACCTCTTTTCCGCCTACCCGGCGGCACTGGCCAGCGAGCCCGCGGCGAAGGTCCACTGCTACGGCAAAGCCGTCAGGCCGGGCCGCAAGATTGGGCACGTCAACCTGGTGGGCGGCTCCGTGGCCGAGGTGGGCTCAGTCCGGGAACGCGCCGCCACGGTCGCCAACATCATCCGCAACGGCCGGGTCCAGCCGCCCGCCGGCGCGGGAGCCCACGAGGAGAACGTATGAGCACCAGCAACAGCACCAGCACCACAGCCGGCCCGGCTGCGGCAGCCCCTGACGCAGCAGCCCCGCTTGCAGCGGACAAAATTGTCGGACTCGTGATGGGCTCTGATTCGGATTGGCCCGTGATGGAAGCTGCCGCCGAGGCCCTCGCCGAGTTCGGCATCCCCTTCGAGGCCGACGTCGTCTCCGCCCACCGGATGCCCCTGGAAATGGTCCGCTACGGCCAGACCGCCCACGAACGCGGCCTGCGCGTCATCATCGCCGGTGCCGGCGGCGCCGCCCACCTGCCCGGCATGCTGGCCTCCGTCACGCCCCTGCCGGTGATCGGCGTGCCCGTGCCGCTGAAGACCCTTGACGGCATGGACTCCCTGCTCTCCATCGTCCAGATGCCCGCCGGCGTTCCCGTGGCGACCGTTTCCATCGGCGGGGCCCGCAACGCGGGCCTCCTGGCGGTGCGGATGCTGGCCGCGGGGACGGACCCGCTGGCCGCCCGGCTGCGCGCGGACCTGGTGGACTTCGCCCAGGAACTCAACGAGGTTGCCACCCGGAAGGGTGCCAGCCTGCGGGACAAGGTGGCTGACGTGTTCGGCGGCGGCAACGTCGTTCCCCGGGGCAGCCGTTAAGGACCGCGAGATGACCAACAGTTACGCCCCCTCCCGTCAGCCGGCACCGCGGAACCGGACGGCCGCGCCGTCCCTCACGGACCCCGTCCGCTACCCCTCCGGGGCAGCCGCGCCGGTGCTGACCAAGCGGGCCTTCCTGCTGGTCCTGATGACGCTGCTGGTGCCCGGCAGCGCGCAGATCGTCGCCGGCAGCCGGCGTCTTGGCCGGTTCGCGCTGCGGGTCACGCTCACCGTCTGGGCGCTGGCACTCCTGGCAGCAGTCCTCCTGCTGGTCTCCCGGCCGACGCTCATCAACCTGGTCACCGGCCCGGTGACGTCGCTGCTGCTCATCATTGGCCTGGTGGCGCTGGCCGCCGGCTGGGCAGCCCTGTTCATCAACACCCTGCGGCTGATCCGCCCGGTCCTGCTCGCCCCCAAGGTGCGTCCCGCCGTCGTCGGCGTACTGGTCCTCGCGCTGGTCCTCAGCAGCGGGTCCCTGGGCTACGCCGCCTACATGCTTAACGTCAGCCGCGCCGCCATCGGCAGCATCTTCTCCAACGGTCCGGCCATTGAGCCCTCCGAGGGCCGGTACAACTTCCTCATGATGGGCGGCGACGCCGGCGCGGACCGGACGGGCCGCCGGCCCGACAGCCTCTCGGTGATCAGCGTGGACGCCAAAACCGGCAAAACCGCCATCATCTCCGTTCCCCGCAACCTCCAGAACGCGCAGTTCAGCGAGGACTCGCCGATGCGCGCGATCTACCCCGACGGCTACGACTGCGGCAACGAGTGCCTCATCAACGCCATCAACACCGAGGTCACCAACGAACACCGGGACCTGTACCCCGGTGTGGCGGACCCGGGAGCGCAGGCCACGATGGAGGCGGTGTCCGGGACCCTGGGCATCAAGGTCCAGGCCTACGTGCTGGTGGACATGGACGGCTTCGCCAAGCTCATCGATGCCATGGGCGGCATCCGGATCAAGGCCGGCGGCTGGGTTCCGCTCAGCGGCGACATGGTGGATGAAGCCAACGGCATCCACGGCATGCCGATCGGCTGGATCCGCGCCGGCGAGCAGACGCTGGACGGCTACCACGCCCTCTGGTACGGCCGCTCCCGCGAGTTCGTTGACGACTACGCACGGATCCAGCGGCAGCAGTGCGTCCAGCAGGCCATGCTGAAGCAGCTGGATCCGGCCACCCTGTTGGCGAAGTTCGAGGACATTGCCAGCGCCGGTACCAAGGTGGTGGACTCCAACGTGTCCGCCGGCCAGCTCGGCAGCTTCGTGGACCTTGCCATGAAGGCCAAGGGCCAGGACGTGAGCCGGCTGACCATCGGGCCGCCGGACTTCGATGTCTCCTTCTCGACCGTCCCGGACTTCGAGCAGATCCACCGGAAGGTCGACGAGCTCCTCGGCCCCGCCCCCGAGGCTGCCGCCGGCGATGCCATCCTCCCGCAGGACGCGGCTCCCGGACCGCTGTCAGCAGCAGGGGCCCTGCCGTTGGCCAAGCCCGGCGCCCAGCCTGGCACCCAGCCGGCACCGTCGCCGTCGGACTTCACTCCGGTGACAACCACGCCGGACGGTGAGCCGATCACGGTGGAGATGCTCAATGAGTTAAAGCGCATCGGCGACGAACAATCCATCCGCAACCTGGTCGCCACGAACGGCCAGTGCGCACCGCTGTAATTCCAGCGGCCGCACATTCGGCAGCACGCATCAGTAACAGATAGGGACACCAGGCAGTGTACGAACTCGAGAATGTCCTCCGGCCTTATGCCTGGGGTTCCACTACGGCCATCGCCGGGCTGCTGGGCAGGGCGGCCTCCGGCGGACCGGAGGCCGAACTGTGGATCGGCGCGCACCCGGACTCGCCCTCGGTCGCCCTCAGCCGGGCCGGCGCCGGACGGGCCGGCGCCCATGCCGCCGCTGAACACCCCGGACGCCGGGACCTGGACGCGCTGATCGCGGAGGACCCGGAGCACCACCTGGGCGGCGACAGTGTGGCGGAGTTCGGCCCGCGGCTTCCCTTCCTGCTCAAGGTCCTGGCCGCCGAGAGCCCCCTCTCGCTCCAGGTGCACCCGACGCTGGAACAGGCCCGGGAGGGGTTCGCCCGCGAGGAGGCGGCCGGCGTCGACCGCGCGGCAGCGGACCGCAACTACAAAGATGACAACCACAAGCCGGAGATGATCTTCGCCCTCACACCGTTTGAGGCGCTGTGCGGCTTCCGGCCGGCGGCGGAGGCGAAGGCGGTGTTCGAGCTGATTGCCGCCGACTTCGAACTGGCCGGCCTGGAACTGCCCGCCCTCGTCCCGCTCCTGCTGGCGGACTTGTCCCATCCCGAGGAGCACAAGGCCCTGCGCTCGGCGTTTGAGCGGCTGATCGCCGGCGGCGCGGACATCTCCGACGCGGCGTCCGTGATCGTGGCCGCCCTTGTCTCCGGCGCCCCCACCGCCCCGTTCCAGGCTGAGCTGTCCACGGTGGTCAACCTCCAGGCGCAGTACCCGGGCGATCCGGGGGTGCTGATCTCGCTCCTGCTCAACCGCATCTCCCTGGCACCGGGCGAGGCCGTCTACCTTCCCGCCGGCAACGTCCACGCGTATCTTCACGGCCTGGGCGTCGAGGTGATGGCATCTTCGGACAACGTGCTGCGCGGCGGGCTGACCCCCAAGTTCGTGGACGTGCCGGAGCTGCTCCGGACCATCGCCTTTGAACCCGCCGGCGTCCCCACTCTTACTGCCGAGTCGACGATGCTGGGCCAGGAGGTCTTCCGTCCGCCGTTCCGGGAATTCCAGCTGCAGCGCATAGAGCTGGAGCCCGGCGCGGAACCGGTCCCGGTGGCCCAGTCCGGTGCCGCCGTCATCCTTGTAGTATCCGGCTCCGTCCTCCTGGACTCCCCCAAGGGCGAACTGCGGCTGGAGCGCGGCGGCAGCGCCTTCCTCCCCGCGGCCGAGGCCCCGGTCAATGCCCACCCCGTGTCCGGCGCCGCCGGGACAGCCGTGGCTTTCGCCGTCACAACAGCACTGAAAGCCTGAGACTGTGGACCACTTCCTGCAGAGCCCCGCGTGGGCCGATTTCCAGCGAGCCCAGGGGCGGACCGTCCACCAGCTCTCCGGCCCCGGCTGGAGCTGCCTGGCCATCGAGGAGAGCAACCCGGCCGGCAAACTCCTGTACGCGCCGTACGGCCCGGTGGCAGCGTCCCTGGCAGCGTTCGACGCCGCCCTGGCGGCACTGGTGGACCTGGCCCGCAGCCGCGGGGCCGTGTTTGTCCGGATCGAGCCGGTGGATGCAGGCTTCACGGCGGCCGATGCCGGCACGGTCCTCCGCGCGCGGGGCCTGCGGCCGGCCCCGGCCAACCAGCAGCCTGAGCTGACCTGGATTGTGGACCTGGACCGTGACTTCAAGGACGTCCTCGCCGACATGAAGCCGGCGAACCGGAACCTGTACCGCAACATCCACAAAAAGGGTGTGACGTTCCGCTCCAGCCAGGACCCCGAGGAGATCTCGGTTCTGCTGGAGTTCCTGCACCTCACGGCGGCCCGCAACGGGTTCAAGCCGCAGAGTGACGAATACCTGACCCAGGTGGCCCGCGCGCTGATGCCGGCGGGCGCCGCGACCCTGTTCATTGCCGAGCTGGAGGGACAGCCGGTGGCAGCCGCCCTGGCCTACGACTCCGCGGACACCCGCACCTACGCCCACGCCGCGCTGGACGACGCGCACCGGAAGCTGAGCGCAGGCATCCCGCTGCTGGTCACGCTGATGGCCGACGCCAAGGAAAAGGGCCTGAAGCAGGTGGATCTCTGGGGCGTCGCGCCGGCGGACCAGCCTGACCACAAGTGGGCCGGTTTCACGGCGTTCAAGAAGTCCTTCGGCGGGCACGAGGTGGCCTACCCGGGAACGTGGGACCTGCCGGTCAGGAAGCTGCGCTACGGCGGATACCAGGCGGCCCGGCGCGGGGCACAGGCGGCCCGCCGCGGGGTGAAGGCGGCCCGGGCGTTGCCTGCCCGCCTCCGCGGCGCCCTCCGCCGCTGACTCCCCCGCCGGACATGCCCCCTGCCTGACGCGCCGGGTGGACATAGGGCCACTATGTCCGTTCCCGGGCCCGAACACTGGGCATGTCCCCCGGTGCACCCCGCGCACGTCGCCCCCGTGCCGCGGGACATGCCCCCTGCCTGACGCGCCGGGTGGACATAGGGCCACTATGTCCGTTCCCGGGCCCGAAGACTGGACATGTCCCCCGGTGGCGGCGCGTCGCCAGGCGCTAGTGTCCGGCGGAGACTGCCTTCTTCTGCGCCTCGAAGGCGCTAGCCACCATGTCCTCCACGGAGTGCCGCATTTTCCAGTCCAGGTCCCGCGCAGCCAGGGTGCCGTCGGCCACGATCCGGTCCGGGTCGCCGGCGCGGCGGGGGCCGATTTCCGGCTCGAAGTCAATCCCGGTGACCGCGGCCATTGCCGTCATGATCTGGCGGACGGACAGCCCGTCGCCGGAACCGAGGTTGTAGACGCGTTCCAGCGGGGTGCCGGCAGCGAGGGCCCGGGCTGCCGCGACGTGCGACGCCGCCAGGTCGGCCACGTGCACGTAGTCCCGCACGCAGGTGCCGTCGGCGGTGTTGTAGTCGGTGCCGTTGATGCGCGGCGTCTTGCCGCCGGTCAGCGCGCGGAGCACGATCGGGAAGAGATTGTGCGGGCTCGTGTCATACAGCTCGGGCGAGCCGGAGCCAACCACGTTGAAGTAGCGCAGGGAGGTGTGCTTCAGCCCCCGCGCCTTCCCCTGGTCCCGGATCAGCCATTCGCCGATGAGCTTGCTCTCGCCGTAGGGCGATTCAGGCTGCGTCGGGGTGTCTTCGGTGACGATGTCGCCGGTGGGGGTGCCGTAGGTTGCGGCGGAGGAGGAAAAGACCAGCTTGTCGACCTCGGCCAGCTCCATGGCCTTGAGCAGTTCCGCCGTGCCGGTGACGTTCTGCTCATAGGTGAGCAGCGGCTCCTGCACGGAGACGCCGGCGTATTTGAAGCCGGCCAGGTGGATCACGCCGGCCACGTTGTGCTCCAGCATGGTGCGGGCCACAAGCTCCGAATCGAGGATGGTGCCGTGCACGAACGGGACGTCCTCCGGGACGAACTCGCGGTGCCCGCTGGACAGCGAGTCAATCACCACGGCCTGCATCCCGGCGCCCCGCAAAGCGGAAACCACGTGCGAACCGATATACCCTGCGCCACCTGTTACGAGCCATGTCATGGCTCCACCCTACCCAATCAGTGGGTGGCCCCGGCGCGCCCGGAAACAGCGGATCCCGGAGCGCGGAACGCGCCCCGGGATCCGGAGTTTGCTGGCCTGCGGCCGGCGCTAGTTCTTGCGGGCGTAGCCCTCCCACTTGCTGGCCTGGTGCTCGCCGTCAACGAAGCGGATGGTGCCGGACTTGGAGCGCATCACGATGGACTGCGTGAGGACCTTGTCCTTGGAGTAGCGGACGCCCTTGAGCAGGTCGCCGTCGGTAATGCCCGTCGCCGCAAAGTAGCAGTTGTCGCTGGAGACGAGGTCGTTGGTGGAGAGCACCCGTTCCAGGTCGTGGCCGGCGTCGATCGCCTTCTGCTTCTCGTCGTCGCTGGTGGGCCACAGCCGGCCCTGGATCACGCCGCCCAGGGACTTGATGGCGCAGGCGGCAACAATGCCTTCCGGCGTCCCGCCGATGCCCATCAGGGCGTCGACGCCGGTTCCGGAGCGGGCTGCGGCGATGGCGCCGGCAACGTCGCCGTCCATGATGAACTTGGTCCGGGCGCCGGCCTCGCGGATCTCTTCCACCAGCGGACGGTGCCGGTCGCGGTCCAGGATCATCACGTTGAGCTGGTTGACCTTGACGCCCTTGGCTTTGGCAATCAGGTGCAGGTTCTGCTTGACCGGCAGCCGCAGGTCAACCATGTCGGCGGCTTCCGGGCCGGTGACCAGCTTCTCCATGTAGAAGACCGCGGAGGGGTCGAACATGGAGCCGCGCTCGGCAACGGCAAGGACGGCCAGGGCGTTGTTGATGCCCAGTGCGGTCAGGCGGGTTCCGTCGATCGGGTCGACGGCGACGTCGCACTCGGGGCCGGTGCCGTCACCGACGTGCTCACCGTTGAAGAGCATCGGGGCTTCGTCTTTTTCACCCTCACCGATCACAACAACGCCGTTGAAGTGGACGGTCTGGAGGAAAGAACGCATGGCGTCGACGGCGGCGCCGTCGGCCTTGTTCTTGTCCCCGAACCCCACCCAGTGGCCGCCGGCGATGGCGGCGGCTTCGGTGACGCGGACCAGTTCCAGTGCAAGGTTGCGGTCCGGCTCGTCGATGCCGACGGCGAGGGACGGGGAGAGCGTGGAGTACTTCTGGGTCATTGGCGCTGGTGTCACGGGAACCTCTTCTTCGAGTGGCGATCATTGAATCCGCACGGACAGGTCGATCCGTCGCGGTGATTCTTTGGTAAGTGATCTCGTCTGCTACTGATCATAGTCGCGGCGAAAAGCTGCGTCTCGGAAATGACCGGTTCGTGAAACGGCCTTCCCCGCCCGGCGGAGCTCCTCCGAATGTGAGAACGGGCCCGCGATGGGCGACTATAGAGGGGTGAGTGAATTGCAGGAAACGCCCCCCGCCGCCCCCGCCTCCCCTGCCGGCGGCGCCGGCCAGGGAGTACCCGGCGCGTCCGGGCAGCAGCCCGTCAAGCCCGTCCTGACCGCCGGAGCGGCCAAGCGCGCGAACGCCTCGGTGATCGGCATGATCATTGCGCTGGTCCTGAGCATCGCCACGTTCCTTCCGATCGTCCTGCTGAACCCTTCGCCGAAATCGGACGGCTACCGGCCGGACATCAACGTCAGCGCCGTGGCGGCGAACGCGGCAGATGTGGCGGGATTCACACCGGCCGCCCCGGAAACGGGCGACACATTCCGGGCAAATTACGCCCGGTGGGAGTCCGGGACCAGCAGCGGCGTCCCCACCTGGGAGGTGGGTTACCTCACCCCCAAGGAATCCTTTATCGGCCTGGTCCAGACGCGCCAGTCCAATCCCACGTGGCTGCTCCAGCAGGTGAAGAGCGCGCCCGTCACGGGCACCCGCAGCGCCGGCGGCAGGGAGTGGGAGCTCCGTGACACCGGCAAGGGCGAAAAGTCCATGGTGCTGAACGACGCCGCCGGGACCACCGTCATCCTGACCGGGTCCGCCCAGCTGGACGAATTCACGACGCTGGCCGCCGCGGTGGTCCAGTCCCTCGCGAACTCCGGCAGCGCGTCCCCGGGTAACAGCGCCGGCGCAACAGTTTCGCCCTCCCCTGTTCCTTCGCCGTAAGGTATTGCCGTGGCCACTTACCTCACCCCTGCCCTTGCCTGGCGCCGTCTGCGCGAAGGCAACGAACGCTTCGTCGCCGGAGAGTCGTCCCATCCCAACCAGGACGCCTCCCGCCGTTCCTCGCTCGTGGAGAACCAGCACCCCTTTGCGGTGATCTTCGGCTGCTCGGACTCGCGCCTGGCCGCAGAGATCATCTTCGACCTGGGCCTGGGGGACGCCTTCGTGGTCCGGACCGCCGGTCAGGTGATCGACGACGCCGTCCTCGGCTCGCTGGAATACAGCGTCGGTGTGCTGGGCGTGCCGCTGATTGTGGTCCTCGGCCACGACAGCTGCGGAGCGGTCATCGCCACCCAGAACGCCGTGAAGACCGGAGAGATGCCGGCCGGGTTCATCCGCAGCCTGGTCGAGCGCATCACCCCGTCCGTGCTGACCTCGATCCGCAACGACCAGCACGACATCAACGACATGGTGGTCGAAAACGTCAAGCAGACCTCGCAGCGCCTCGTGGACAGCTCCCGGGTCATTTCCGACGCCGTCCAGGGGGGCCGCGCCGCAGTGATCGGACTCGCCTACCGCCTCGCCGAGGGCCGCGCCGACCTGGTCTCCGGGATCGGCGAGCTCTAGGCCCTGCCGCCGGCCGGCCCCGGCGGCTTCACGGTTTTCGGTGGGGCGCCTCCGCCCAATAAGCTAGCCCCATGACTTCCACAGACGAGTTGCACACCGAAGAATTCCGCATCGAACACGACACGATGGGCGAAGTCCGCGTCCCCGTGAACGCCCTGTACCGTGCCCAGACCCAGCGTGCTGTCGAAAACTTCCCCATTTCCGGCAAGACCCTGGAGCGCGCCCACATCGAGGCCCTCGCCCGGGTCAAGAAAGCCGCAGCGCAGGCCAACGCAGAACTGGGAGTGCTCGACGGCGAGCTCGCCCAGGCCATTGCCGGCGCCGCTGACGAGATCGCCGCCGGGAAGTACGACGGCGACTTCCCCATCGACGTCTTCCAGACCGGCTCGGGCACGTCCTCCAACATGAACACCAACGAGGTCATCGCCGAGCTCGCCACCCGGGCGCTGAAGGCCGCCGGCAGCGACAAGGTGGTCCACCCGAACGACCACGTCAACGCCTCGCAGTCCTCCAATGACGTCTTCCCGACGTCGGTGCACGTCGCCGCCACGTCGGCCCTGATCAACGACCTGATCCCCGCCCTGGGCTACCTCGCCGACTCGCTGGACCGCAAGGCCGTCGAGTTCAAGGACGTGGTGAAGTCCGGCCGCACGCACCTGATGGATGCCACGCCGGTGACCCTGGGCCAGGAGTTCGGCGGGTACGCCGCCCAGGTCCGCTACGGCATCGAGCGCATCAACGCCTCCCTCCCCCGCGTCGCCGAGGTCCCGCTCGGCGGCACCGCCGTCGGCACCGGCATCAACACCCCGGCCGGCTTCCCGGAACGTGTCATCGAGCTGCTCGCCGCCGACACCGGCCTGCCGCTGACCGAGGCCCGCGACCACTTCGAGGCCCAGGCCAACCGTGACGGCCTGATCGAGGCGTCCAGCCAGCTGCGCAACATCGCGATCTCCTTCATGAAGATCAACAACGACCTGCGCTGGATGGGCTCGGGCCCCAACACCGGCCTCGGCGAGATCGCGATCCCCGACCTGCAGCCGGGATCCTCCATCATGCCGGGCAAGGTGAACCCGGTGATCTGCGAGGCCTCCATCATGGTCTGCGCCCAGGTCATCGGCAACGACACCGCCATCGCCTGGTCCGGCACCAACGGCGCCTTCGAACTGAACGTCGGCATCCCCGTGATGGCCGCCAACCTGCTTGAGTCCGTCCGCCTCCTGGCCAACACCAGCCGCGTCATGGCGGACAAGATGATCGACGGCATCACTGCCAACGTCGAGCGCGCGCGCTTCCTCGCCGAGGCCTCCCCCTCGATCGTTACGCCGCTGAACAAGTTCATCGGCTACGAGAACGCCGCCAAGATCGCCAAGAAGGCCGTTGCCGAAGGCCTCACCATCCGCGAGACCGTGGTGGCGATGGGCTTCCTGGAGCGCGGCGAGCTGACCGAGGAGCAGCTGGACACGGCCCTGGACGTGATGTCCATGACCCGCCCGCCGCACAAGGCCTAGCCCCCGCGCGGCGCTGGCAGGCGCCGCAACACGGCAGCACCCGACGGCGGCCGGCACCTTTGACCCGAAAGGCGCCGGCCGCCGTTGGCGTTCCCGTCACGCCGGCAGCAGGGCCATCGCAGCGGTGGCGCCCGCCAGCATGAACGGGCCAAAGGGGATGCTCGATTGCAGGCTCCCGCGCCGGGTCGCCAGCAGGGCCAGGCTCCACAGCCCGCCGAAGAGGAACGCGGCGAACGTCCCGGCGAACACGTGCGGCCAGCCGAGGAAGCCCAAGTACATGCCGAGCACGCCGGCCAGCTTGACGTCGCCGAACCCCATTCCCGGCGGATAAACGGCCCGCAGCAGGAAGTAGAACAGCCACAGCGCCGCGCCCCCGGCCACCACGCGAAGCCCAGGCACCCCGAAGAGCCCCGCGCCGCCGTCGGGCACGGCCGCCGACGCCGGGGCGCCCCCCGCCGCGTGGACGGCCGCTGCGCCCAGCAGCAGCACCGCGGCCACAGCGTAGGACGGGAAAACGATCCGGTCCGGCAGCAGATGGTGCCGGATGTCGATGACCGTGAGCCGCACGGCCGCGACGGCCAGATAGGCGCAGGCCAGGAGCACCAGCCAGAACGCCAGCGGCGCCGCTTCGCCCAGCCCGTCGAGTCGTTGGATCACCCTCGGATGCTACTGGAATTTCCGGCAGCCAGGACCGGGGCCGCGCGTAAACTGTGGATATGGCCGCATGGGACAGCTCGAACCGGCGCGGGACACGCCAGCCCGGGGACGCCGCGGAGCGGGCCGCCGCCTTCCGCCACCTGTGCCGCTCCTCGCCGTGGAAGTGGCAGACCCTGCGCTTTGAGTACCTGGACCGGCCCTTCGACGGCGGGCCCGGCGCCCTGGAAACCCCGCCGGACCTGGTCCGCGCCTGGCTGCGCCGTCCCGGCGCGTTGCGGCTGGAAACCCCTGCCGGGCTGGTCCTGGAGAGCACCACCGGAATCAACGATTCGCGGGATGTCTTCTACGTCCGCTCCACCCGTAAGACCTGGCTGCTGCCGCCGCACCTGGTCACCCCGGTTTACGACGACCACGGGCTGGTCCGCCGCCGGCCCGAGGCAGCGTACGGCGAACCCGGATTCGGCAACGGCCGCTTCGCCGCCGCGCTGGACCCCGTGGAGCTGGCCGGCAATGCCCCGGTGCCGCTTGAGTTCCCCAATGCCAACGCCGTCGAACTGGGCTCCATCACCGACGTCGTCCACGAGGGCCGTCCCGCGCTGGAGGCCACGGTGGCGCCGAACCCCGGCTACCGCCCCGGCGACCCCTCCGCCCCGCTGTGCCGGCCGGGCCGCACCCGGGTCAGGATCGACACCGGCACGGGCGTCTGCGTAGCGAGCCGTTGGCTCGACGGCGACCGGTCCGGGCCCGGACCGGAAAAGCCAGGACAGGAAAACCCCTTACTGGAAGAGCCGAGGCAGGAAGAGTACGGGCACTGGCTCCGGATCCTGGCCGTGGACGAGTACATGCTCGATGACCTGTTCCTCGCCGAATCCATGAACCTCACGGACGTGCGCCGGCACATCAGCTGGGAACTTCCCGCCGGCTGAGCGCGTGTGACTGGCCGCCGCCTGCCCGCACCGCTAGGCTTCCCGGATGACCGAGCTCATCCGCTACTGGCCGCCATTCGGCCTCACGCTGACCACGCCCCGCCTGGTGCTGCGGCCCATCCGCGACGAACACGACGGCGCATTCATCGGCTGCCAGGACGTCGCCGCCAAGGACTTCGCTTCCCTTAAGACGGTGTCCACCGGCTCCTGGCTGCGGCAGAGCGCACAGGGCCGCGGGTTCGGGAAGGAGATGCGTGCCGCCGTCGCCCTCTACGCCTTCGACTGGCTGGGCGCGGACGCCGCGGAATCCGAGGCCGCCGCCTGGAACCGGCAGTCCCTTGGAGTTTCCCGCGCCCTCGGCTACGAACTTAACGGCGTAGGCCGTGCAACCTGGGGCGGCACGCGCCAGGACGTCCAAAAAGTCCGCCTCACCCCCGCCGCCTTCATCCGCCCCGGCTGGCAGCTGCAGGTGGAGGGCCATACCGCCACCGCGGCATACCTGGGCATCGGCACCTAGCACCGCCTAGGGTTTTCCCAAGTCCGGCGGGCTTGACTGGCGCCATGTCCGCCACCGAGGTCGCAGCGAAGCTGCCGGAGCGCGCCAGGCGCCGGCGTCTCATCCTTGTTCCCCTCGCCCTGCTGGCCCTCATCGGGCTGGCCCTGGCCTACCTGTTCCTCACGGCGAAGCCCGAGCCCAGCGTTCCCCTCGGGGCGTCCGCGTCCGTCCCGGGCGGCATGGCCAGCATCAGCGAGATTGTCCCGGTGGAGAACGACGGCTGGGAACCCGACGGCGACGACGATGCCTTTGACGCCGCCCCCGCCGACGGCAGCCACAGGGTGCGCCTCGTGGTCCGCGTCACCGCCCTGGAGCCGGGCGGGATGCGCCTGGACACCCGGGAGTTCAGCATCTCCGGCCTGGGCCGGGACATCTTCCGCCCGGTCTGGCAGGCACCGTCCGTGGTGGACCTCAAGCAGGGAGCGTCGGTCGGGGCGACCCTGGTCTTCGAGGTACCGGACCAGGCCGTGGCCCTCGTCCTCGACGGCCCCGGCGGCTCACGGCTGTCCCTGGGGCTGGCCCACCACACCCCCTAGCGGGGGCATTCTGTAGGTTTTTCCAAGCTCCGTGGCGGACGCTGGCGGCAAAATACACCAAGGGTGAAAGGAAGCTGGTCAACATGACGGTTACACGGCGGCAGGCGCTCATCCTCGGCGGAGTCGGAATGGTGGGGGCTGGCCTGGTGACAGTGCCCATCTCCGGGGTCAGCGCAAAGTCGGCCAGCAAACTCAGCAGGAGCGACATGCCACGGCCCTATGCGACGCCGTTGACCATCCCTCCGCCGCTGGCGTACCAGACCACCGTGGGCGCCGACGGTGTGACCACCCGCCACTACACCATGACGCAACGGCTGAGCAGCGCCAGGATCCTGTCCCGGCTGACCACGCCCATCCTGGGGTACAACGGCATCTTCCCCGGCCCCACCATCCGGATCGACCGGGGAACCCGGGCAATCGTGCGTGTCCGCAACCAGCTGCCGGCGAAGCACCCGACGCTGGGCTACGCGCTGCCGACGTCGACCCATCTTCACGGGTCCGCCTCCCTGCCGCAGTATGACGGCTACGCCAACGACCTCACCCTGCCCGGGTTCTACAAGGATTACCACTATCCGAATTTCCAGCCGGCGCGGTCCCTCTGGTACCACGATCACGCGGTGCACTTCACGGCGCAGAACGTGTATTCGGGGCTCGCCGGCCAGTTCCTGATCAGCGACCCGGTGGAGAAGGCCCTGCTCCCGCAGGGCGCCTTCGACGTCCCCCTCACCATCAGCGATGCCATGTTCGCGGCCAACGGTGCGCTGGGCTTCGACGACCGGGAGCATTCGGGCCTGTGGGGCGACGTCATCCTGGTCAACGGCAAGCCCTGGCCGGTCATGAAGGTCCAGAAACGGGTCTACCGCTTCCGGATCCTGAACGCCTCCGTATCCCGGTCCTATAACTTCAGGCTCAGCACCGGAGATCCGGTCACCGTCGTCGCCACCGACGCCGGCCTGGTCCCCGTGGCGCAGACGGTAGGGTCATGGCGCCACGGCGGCGCCGAACGCTACGAGATCCTGATCGACTTCCGCAAATACGCCGCCGGCACCCGGATCGAACTGCGCAATTCCTCGAACGAGAACAACCGCGATTTCGACCACACCGGAAAGATCATGGCCTTCGACGTCGTCGGGGACGCCGTCAACACAGCGGACCCCACCTGGAACACCATCCCCACCACGCTGGCGTCCAGCCATCCAATGAACCTCACGGCAGCCGATGCCACCAAGACCCGCCGGTTCCGGATCAAGCACGACGATGAGACCAACATCTGGACCATCGACGAGCTGACCTGGGAGGACGTCATCGCCAGCGGTTTCAAGCGGGTGATGGCCGCACCCGCGCTGGACGCCGTGGAAATCTGGGAGCTGGAGAACAGTTCGGGCGGCTGGTTCCACCCCATGCACCTGCACCTCGTGGACTTCCAGATCCTCAGCCGCAATGGCAGGCCGCCGTTCGCGTACGAAAAGGGCCCCAAGGACGTGGTCTACGTCGGCGAGGACGAAACCGTGCGGCTGCTGGTCCACTTCGGGCCCCACCGCGGGCGCTACATGGTCCACTGCCACAACCTGACCCACGAGGACCACTCCATGATGCTCTCCAGTTCCGGGTAGGGCTCGGAGCCGACGAGCCGGACCCGAACGATCCGATCACGGCGGCCCCGGCCGTCTGGGATCCGGTGAAGGGCTGATCCGGGTGCCGGGCCGGACCCTCGCCGTCGCTGCCGTCTGCCTCGGCGGGCTGCTGGCGCTCCGGCTCTGGGTGGTGGAGCCGATCACGGTCAGCTCCACCAGCATGGAACCCACAGTCCCGGCCGGCAGCATCGTCTTTCTCAACAAGGCCGGCCACCAGCTGGCCGGCGTCCGCCCCGGCCAGCTGGTGGTATTCACCGGCCCGGACGACGGCGAGATGCCCAACCAGGCGGTCCTGCTTAAGCGCGTTGTCGCCGCCGAAGGCCAGACCGTCGCCATCCGCGACGGCGTCCTCTACGTGGACGGGGCCGAGGCCCGGGAACCCTACGTCAACCGGCGGACCATCGACGGAGTCTACTTCGGCACGGTGACGGTCCCGCCGGGCCAGCTGTTCGTCCTGGGCGACAACCGGGAATCCTCAGTGGACTCCCGGGACTTCGGCCCCATCCCCGCCGCAGCGATCCACGGCACGGTGCTGGGACAGTAAGGGCCGCGGCCCGGCGAACCCGGCCTAGACCTCCGCCCCTTCCAGCAGGTCCGTCACCAGGGCCGCAATCGGCGAGCGCTCCGACCGTGTCAGCGTGACATGGCCGAAGAGCGGATGACCCTTGAGCGTCTCGACGACGGCGGCCACGCCGTCGTGCCGGCCGACCCGGAGGTTGTCGCGCTGGGCGACGTCGTGGGTGAGGACGATCTTGGAGTTCTGCCCGATCCGGCTCATGACGGTGAGCAGGACGTTCTTTTCGAGCGACTGGGCCTCGTCCACGATCACGAAGGCGTCGTGCAGGGAACGCCCGCGGATGTGGGTCAGCGGCATCACCTCGAGCATGCCGCGGTCCATCACCTCCTCCACCACCTCCTGGCTGACCAGGGCGCCGAGCGTGTCGAAGACAGCTTGGGCCCACGGGTTCATCTTTTCCGCCTCGGAGCCGGGCAGGTAACCGAGCTCCTGGCCGCCCACGGCATACAGCGGCCGGAACACGATCACCTTGCGGTGTTCCCGCCGCTCCAGCACCGCCTCAAGGCCGGCGCAGAGGGCCAGGGCCGACTTTCCTGTTCCCGCCCGCCCGCCGAGGGACACGATGCCCACGGAGGGGTCCATCAGCAGGTCGATGGCCAGCCGCTGCTCGGCCGAGCGCCCGTGCAGCCCAAACACGTCGCGGTCGCCCTTCACCAGGCGGACCTGCTTGTCGGCGCCCACGCGGCCCAGCGCGGATCCCCGCTGGGAGAGCAGCACCAGGCCGGTGTTCGCCGGCATCTCCGCCGCTTCCGGGATGAACACCGGCTCGTGGCCGTAGAGGGTGGAGACGTCGTCCTCGGTAGCGTCGATTTCCGCGACGCCGGTCCAGCCCGAGTCCTTGACGAGTTCACTGCGGTACTCGTCGGCCTGCAGCCCCATGGCCGAGGCCTTGACGCGCATCGGGAGGTCCTTGGACACCACCGTGACGTCGCGGCCCTCGTTGGCGAGGTTCTTGGCGACGGCGAGGATCCGGCTGTCGTTGTCCCCGCCGCGGAAGCCGGCAGGGAGCACGTCCGCGGAGATGTGGTTCAGCTCCACCATGAGGGTGCCGCCGTCGTGGCCCAGCGGGATGGGACGGTCCAGCCCGTCGTGCTCCACCCGCAGGTCGTCGAGGAGCCTGAGGGCTTTGCGGGCAAAGTAGCCGAGTTCGGGGTCGTGGCGTTTGCCTTCGAGTTCGGTGATAACGACGATCGGCAGGATCACTTCATGCTCCGCGAACCGCAGCAGGGCCCGCGGGTCCGAGAGCAGCACGGAGGTGTCGATCACGAAGCTCCGGCCGCGTTCGGTGGTTGCTGCCCCTTCCCCGGAAATAGCAAAACCGGCCGCGGCGTCACTGGCCGCTGCACCGGTTGTTGAGGTGGCTCGCTTGGCGCGAGAGGTAGCTTTCTGTCCCTGGTCGGTCACGACGTCGGGCAGTTGTTCAGAAATAGCCACATCGACTCCAGCCCCGGGGCGCATGCCCGGAATTGTTATTGGTGAGGCGGCTCGGCCAGGAGGCCGGACGCGGCCTCCCCTACACCCGGTGCGGACGTCCGCTCCATGTACTGGCCTCCCCGATCAGCCGGCGGTTTGCCTGCTGATGGGATTAACGTACGTCCGGCGTGCGGCGTTTCCGTGTCCATTTTCCGGCGATTCCTGTTGCCATCACGTGAACAGCTGTTAACGCCTCAGGAGCCGTAGCGGCGCTGCCGGCCGGCGTAGTCGCGGAGGGCCCGGAGGAAGTCCACTTTCCGGAACGCCGGCCACAGGGCCTCGCAGAAATAGAACTCGCTGTACGCGCTTTGCCACATCAGGAACCCGGAGAGCCGCTGTTCCCCGGAGGTGCGGATCACCAGGTCGGGATCCGGCTGGCCACGGGTGTAGAGGAAGCGGGAGATGTCGTCGACGCTGAGTTCGTCGGCCAGTTTCCCGATGTCCGAACCGCGGGCGACGGCGTCGTGCAGCAGCTCGCGGACGGCGTCGACGATTTCCCGGCGTCCGCCATAGCCGACGGCGACGTTGACGTGGAGTTTCTCCCGCACCGGGGTGCGGGCCGTGAGCCGGTTGAGCCTCGCGGCCAGGTAGTCCGGGAGGAGTTCCGGGGCGCCCATGGCGTGGACGGAGATATCGGCGTCCTCGTCCAGCCGGTCCAGGGTGTTGGCGATGATGCCCATCAGCAGGTCGAGTTCTTCCCCCGAGCGGTTCATGTTGTCCGTGGACAGCATGTAGAGGGTGACCACCTTGACGCCGAGTTCCTGGCACCACCCGAGGAACTCGTGGATTTTGTCCGCGCCTGCCTGGTGGCCCTGGCTGGTGGGGGCGTTGAACTGGCGGGCCCAGCGGCGGTTGCCGTCCACCATGACGCCGATGTGCCGGGGGATGCGCTCCGGGTCCAGTGACCGCTGGAGTTTGCGCTCGTAGAAGCCGTAGAGGAACCCGGGCATTTCCATCCGGAGATTCACCTGGCTTCCTTGAAGTACGACTGCAGTGCAAATCCTAGGCTACCGTCCGGAGCGCGGGGCGGCGCGCAAGGGCGGTTCAAATTCACCAGCGATGTGTTGTTACTCGCGGGTAACTTACTGAGCCGTAGGTTATTATTGCGGCATGGAAAGCAACATGTCCGGCCCCCTCCCGGAGCAGCCTGCGGACCGTGGGCACGGCCCAATGGACGACGCCGCCGTCCGGCTCGCCGAGCTCCTGATGATCAAGCCGAAGTGGCGCGGCTGGATCCACACCGTCACGGCCCCGCTGGCGCTGGCCTCCGGCCTGGTGCTGGTTCTGCTGGCCCCGACGCCGGACCTGAAGATCGCCTGCGCCATCTACGCCTTCACGGGAGTGCTCCTGTTCGGGGTGAGCGCCGTCTACCACCGCGGAAACTGGTCACCGCGCGTCAAGATTGTGCTGAAGCGCCTGGACCATACGAACATCATGCTCGTCATCGCCGGCACCTACACGCCGCTGGCGTGGGCGCTCCTGGACCGGGACAAGGCCGAACTGCTGCTGTGGGTGATCTGGTCCGGGGCCATCCTGGGCGTGCTCTTCCGCCTGCTGTGGACGGACGCTCCGCGCTGGCTCTACGTGCCGATCTACATCGCCTTGGGCTGCGGCGCGCTGTTCTACCTGCCGGACTTCTTCGCCGCCAACGTGGCCTCGGCGGTGCTGATCTGCGTCGGCGGCGCCCTCTACATCACCGGCGCCGTGTTCTACGCCCTGAAGAAGCCGAACATCAGCTACGAGCACTTCGGCTTCCACGAACTGTTCCACGCCCTGACGGTGTTCGCCTTCGCCGCCCACTACATCGCCATTGCCATCGCCGTCCTGAGCTGATTCCGCCACGGCTGATCCAGCCGCCCGGCTCAGGAGGGCCAGCCGGCTCCGATGAGCCCGGGCAGCTGCCGCATGTCGGTGAAGACCGTGGTTCCGGGCCCTGCCAGCCGCTCCGCCGGGGTCACCCCGCCGGCGTACGCGAAGACGTGCATCCCGGCCGACCGGGCGGCCTGGACGCCGTGGGCGCTGTCTTCGACCACGGCGCACCGCTCCGGTGCGGCGCCGAGCGTCCCGGCGGCGTGCAGGAAAAGATCCGGGGCCGGTTTGCCGTTGGCGACGTCCGTGGCGCTAAAGATCCGGCCCTCGAAGCGGTGCCACAGCCCGGTCTGCCCGAGCGTCCGCCGCATCTTGGCATGGGTCCCGCTCGAGGCCACGCAGTGCGGGAGCCGGAGCGCATCGAGAGCCTCCACGATGCCGTCCACCGCGGTCAGCCCGCGCTCGAAGGCGGCGCGGTACCAGGGCTCGTATTTCCGGTCCCACCCCGCGGCCAGTTCGAGGCCCAGATGCCTTTCGACCGTGGCGACGAAGTGGGCCTCGCTCCTGCCGACGAAGCGCTCCACGATCTCATCCAGGTTCAGGTTCCAGCCGAGGTCGGCGAGTACGCGCTGGTCCACCCGAACCGCGATGGTCTCGGAATCGACCAGGACTCCGTCGCAGTCGAAAACCACGAGTTCGAAAGGGCGGGGAGTCATTGCGCCAGTGTAGCCAGGTGCTGCGGCCGCTCGCTGGCAGAATCCTTGAGGCTTGAGGCCGGCCGCTCTGGATCGAAGAACCTTGGAACGAAGCTTCCACGCGGTGTGCCGGTTTATGTCTTCCACGGCCGCGCGGACCACGCGGTCCCGCCGGCGCACGCGGACCTGTATGCCGCGGCGATCCCGCAGGCACTGGTGCACCGGCTGCCCGGCCGCGACCACCAACTGAACAACGATCTGAGCGACCTGGCTAAGGTGATCGGCGCCGGGTCCGGCGACTGAAGTGCGGCGTCAGCGGCTGCCGGGCCCTGCCTCACCGTTGGCCTCGGGACGGCTGCCGGGCCGGCCGGCCGGGTCCGCGGCGCCGGTGGCCTGCGGGGCGCCGTCGGCGGCCGCAACCTCAGCCGCGGCCGCGCGCTCCTCCTCCACCTGGGCGCGGTAGCGCACCCGCCGGATGCGGCGGACCATGTCCACGATCAGCAGGGCCGTCAGCACCACGATAAAAGCGGTGAGGAGGAACCCCAGGAGGCCGGGGGTCACCTGGTCCTGGGACAGCCCGGGACGCAGCGACGGCGTGGGTGCGGGCGCCGGGGTGGTCGCCAGGGCGATAAGCAAGGAATGCACGGTTGGGACCTTCTATGGGACTTCGGTGGCGGCACCCGGGCCGGGCGGGGAGCTGCCGGGAACTTTTCCATAACGTCTTCTACGCGTCATAGAAATGGCCTGTCGCTCTATCTTAGCCCGGCGAAGAAGTCCTTCTCGGGCAGTTCGGCGGGGACGCGGGACTGGATCAGCGAGTAGTCCTCCCACGGCCAGACCCGGCGCTGCATGGCCGTGGAGACGGCGAAGAAGAAGCCTTCCGGGTCCACCTGGGTGCGGTGGGCCCGCAGCGCCTCGTCGCGGGCTTCGAAGAAGTCGCCGCACTCGATCTGGGTGGTTGTAGGGTGGGTCGGCGCGGGCGGGGTGTGGCCCTCGGCGTCGGCTTCCAGCCAGGCGGCGAGCCGTTCGGCGTACGGCGACTGCAGACCCGCCTCCTCCAACGCGTTGTGCAGGGCGCGGAAGCGTTCGGGGCTGAACGCGCGGTCGTAATACAGCTTGCTGGGCACCCAGGCCTCGCCGGTGCCCGGGTAACGGCCTGGGTCACCGGCGGCCTCGAAGGCCTCGACGGCGACGCGGTGCGCCATGATGTGGTCCGGGTGCGGATACCCGCCGTTCTCGTCGTAGCTCAGGATGACCTGGGGCTTGAACGCGCGGACAAGCCGGACCAGCGGGGCGGCGGCGCGCTCCAGCGGAAGGGTGGCGAACGAACCTGCCGGCAGCGGCGGCAGCGGATCGCCTTCGGGCAGCCCCGAATCGACGAAGCCCAGCCAGCGCTGCCGGACGCCCAGGACCTTGGCGGCGTGCTCCATCTCCAGCCGGCGTGCGCCGGCCATGTCGCGCTTGGGGTGCGGTGCGCCCTCCACGGCCGGGTTCTGAATGTCCCCGCGGGACCCGTCGGTGCAGGTGGCCACCAGCACGTCGACGCCGGCGGCGGCGTACATGGCCATCGTGGCGGCGCCCTTGCTGGATTCGTCGTCGGGATGAGCATGGACAGCCAGAAGCCGTAGGGGTGCTGACGGGCTGGTGGACGCTGTCATCGTGGACGGCTCCTCTTTCATCTTCAGGGACGGGTTGGTGCGCGGGACGGAACTGCTGGACGGAACTCTGCGGCCGGCGTGGCGGGCCGCGGCGGCGGCGCGGCGGACCCGCCCCGGGATCCACACTAAACTGGACTGGTGACTTCCAAGGATCAGCCTGCCGCGCCCGCACCGGCATCCCCAAGCCTAGCCAATCGCTACGGCGGCCAAAAGCGCACGCTGAGCGGCAAAGCCAAACGCACCATCCTCCTCCTCGCCCTTGCGGCCGGAATGGCCCTGATGGCGTGGATCTCCACCTCGAACGCGACCGAAAGCGTCACGTTCAAGGACATCGGCTACAGCACCCCGGATGCCACCCTGGCGGAGATCGACTTCCAGGTCACCAAGGAACCCGCCACCGCCGCGAAGTGTTCGGTCAAGGCGCTGGATTCCAAGTTCGCGGTCGTGGGCTGGAAAGTGGTGGACATTCCGCCCAACGCGGCAGAAGCCGGCACCGACGGCGGGCGCACTACGGCCCACCGGGCGACGCTGCGCACCGAGTCCCAGGCCGTCTCCGGCGTGGTCGACAGCTGCTGGATTCCCGACGGCGGAAACTAGCGTCCCGGCTCCAGCCCCGGTTGCCCCGCGGGGAAGCCCGGCGGTAACACGGTGTGATGCACACCGCAGTGTTCTTTGGTTTATCCACAGCATTGACTACAATGGATCAATACCTCTACCCCGCTGAGCTGGTTGCTGAGATCCATAAGTGGCCACCGTGGCGGGGTCTTTGCTTGTTTGACCATCAAAAGGAGAAGTCCGTGTCGACCACCAACAGCGCAACTGCAGCTTGGCTCACCCAGGAAGCTTTTGACCGCCTGAAGGCAGAGCTGGACCACCTCTCCGGCGCCGGCCGTGCAGACATCGTTCAGAAGATCGAAGCTGCCCGCCAGGAAGGCGACCTCAAGGAGAACGGCGGCTACCACGCCGCCAAGGAGGAGCAGGGCAAGATCGAGGCACGCATCCGCCAGCTGACCGTGCTGCTCCGCGACGCGCACGTGGGCGAGGCTCCGGCCGACGACGGAATCGTCGAGCCCGGGATGATCGTCGTCGCGAAGATCGCCGGCGACGAGGAGACCTTCCTGCTCGGCTCCCGGGAAATCGCCGGCGACTCCGATCTTGACGTCTTCAGCGAGAAGTCCCCGCTGGGCGCTGCCATCGCCGGCCACAAGGAGGGCGACAAGCTCAGCTACACCGCCCCGAACGGCAAGGACATCACGGTGGAGATCATCTCCGCCAAGCCGTACGCCGGCTGACCAGGCGGCTGTGCCGCAAGACAGCGAACGACGCCGGCCCTCCCCCTGAGCGGGAGGGCCGGCGTTGTCCGTTGGTGTCTGTTGTTGCCTCGGGCGGGGGCGGGTCAGGCGCGGGGCGGGTCAGGCGCGGGAACGGGGCCGTTCCGCCCGCGGGAGGCTCAGCAGGACGGCGGCGATCACTCCCCCGATGGCCCCGCCGAGGTGCGCCTGCCAGGAAACATAGCCGGCCACGGTGGGCAGGATCCCGAACAGGATCCCGCCGTAGGTCAGGAACAGCACCACGGAGAGCAGGATCTGCCACCAGCTGCGGTTGAAGAACCCGCGCACCAGCAGGAACGAGAAGAGGCCGAAGACCAGCCCGGACGCCCCGACCGTGACGTTGAAACCGCCGATCAGCCACACCACCACCCCGGAGGCCAGCCAGCTCATGGCCAGGGCCGTGAAGAACACCCGGCGCCCGGACAGCAGCACCAGGAAGCCGAAGATGATCAGCGGGAGGGTGTTGGAGAACAGGTGCGCCAGGTTGGCGTGCAGCAGCGGGAACGTCAGGATGTCCAGGAGGCCGTCCAGGCTGCGCGGGCGCAGACCGAACGTGCCGTTGAGGGAGCGCAGCGTCAGGGCGTTGATGACCTCAATGACGTACAGCACCAGGACAAACGATCCCACCACCGCCAGCCCCTTGCGGGCGCGCCCGGCGGCTGTGTCGACGGCGCGCGGCGCGCCGTCACTGGTGGAATCAAGCATCACATCCCCCTAATGCACCACGATCGGCTGGAAGCCCTCGGCCCGGAGCGCCGCGAGGACCTTCTCGCAGTGTTCGTGGCCCTTCGTCTCCAGGTTGACGGTAATGGACACGTCCCCCATGCTGATCGAGCCGCCCACGCGGGTGTGGTCCAGGCCCGTGACGTTGGCGTCGTTCTCGGCGATGATCCGGGCGATCGTGGCCAGCGAGCCCGGACGGTCGTCCAGCATCATCCGTACCGTCATGTACCGTCCCGCGGCGGAGAGGCCGCGCTGGATGACCTTGAGCATCAGCATGGGGTCGATGTTGCCGCCGGAGAGCACCACGGCCACCGTGCCGGGGTTCTCGATCTTGCCTTCCATGAGCGCCGCGACCCCCACCGCACCGGCGGGCTCGACCACCATTTTGGCGCGTTCCAGCAGGAAGATCAGCGCCCGGGCGAGGGCGTCCTCGCTGACGGTGACGACGTCGTCGACAAGTTCCCGGATGATGCTGAAAGGCAGCTGGCCGGGCCGGCCCACGGCGATGCCGTCGGCCATGGTGGAGACACGCTTGAGCGGCACCAACGCGTCCGCGGCGAGCGACGGCGGGTAGGCGGCCGCGTTTTCGGCCTGCACGCCGATGATCCGGATCTCCCGGCCCAGTTCCTTGGCCCGCGCCTTCACTGCCACGGCGACGCCGGCCAGGAGCCCGCCGCCGCCGACGCCCATCAGGATGGTGTCGACATACGGGACCTGTTCAAGGATTTCCAGTCCCACCGTCCCCTGGCCGGCGACGACGTCGACGTCGTCGAACGGGTGGACAAAGACGGCGCCGGTCTCATCCGCGTAGCGCTTCGCCTCGGCGAGCGCCTCGTCGACGTTGTGGCCGTGCAGGACCACTTCCGCGCCGTGGCTGCGGGTGGCGGCGAGTTTGGGCAGGGCGACGCCCAACGGCATGTAGATCCGGGCCTTGATGCCCAGGCTTTTGGCCGCGACGGCCACACCCTGGGCGTGGTTGCCGGCCGAGGCCGCCACGACCCCGCGCTTCTTCTCCTCCGGGGAGAGTTTGGCCATCCGTACATACGCGCCGCGGACCTTGAAGGAACCGGCGCGCTGCAGGTTCTCGCATTTGAGGAAGACCTCGCCGCCCACCATGCCGCCCAGGGCCCGGGAGGACTCCACCGGCGTCCGCGTAATAATCCCGTCGAGCAGCTTCTGCGCCTCCAGGACATCGTCCAGCGTGACGGGCAGGCTCTCAAGGGTGTTCACGAACTAGTCTCCTTTGTCGGATCAGTTTTCGGCTCAGTCGGCGGGCTGGGGGCGCGGATCCGGCTCCGGTGCCCCGCCCGGGCCCGCGGTGGCCAGCGCACTTTCATGTTCCCACGTTCTGCCGGCAATGTAGCGAATCGACGAGTTTGCTACGGCGAGGATTGGAACGGAGAAGAGGGCGCCCGGAATGCCGGCCAGGTACGAACCGGCGGCGACGGCGAGGATGACGGCCACCGGGTGCAGCTTGACCGCCTTGCCCATGATCAGTGGCTGGAGGATGTGGCTCTCCAGCTGCTGGACCAGCAGCACCACCCCCAGCATGATCAGGGCGTTCACCCAGCCGTTGGCGACGAGGGCCAGCAGCACCGCGACGGCGCCGGTCACGAGGGCGCCGACGATCGGGATGAACGATCCGAGGAACACCAGCACACCGAGCGGCAGCGCCAGCGGCACGCCGAGGATCGCCGCACCCACCCCGATGCCGACCGCGTCCACGAAGGCGACGAGCATCTGGACCCGGACGTAGCTCACCATGGAGGACCAGCCCACCCTGCCGGCTCCGTCCGCCGCGGCGCGGGCCTTCCGGGGTAGCAGCCGCACCAGGAAGGACCAGATGCGGCCGCCCTCGAGCAGGAAGAAGATGAGGATAAAGAGGGCAAGGATCATGCCGGCGGCGAAGTGCCCGGCGGTGCTGCCGAAGGACAGGGCACCGCTGAGGATGCTGCTGCTGTTGTTTTGCAGCGCCTCGGTGCCGTCCTTGATGTACTGGTCGATCTGGGCTGCGGAGAGGTGCAGGGGCCCGTCCGCGAGCCAGACCTGGATTTTTTGGATCCCGGTGAGCGCCTCGCTCCAGAGTTCGGCGAAGCCGGACACGAGCTGCCGGCCGACGAGGGCCAGTGCCCCGCCAACCAGGCCAATGAAGCCGAGGACGGTCATGGCAACGGCGAGCCCGTTGGGAACCCGGTTCCTCCGCAGCCAGTTCTTCACCGGTGACAGCAGCCCGGCCAGCAACGCCGCCACCAAAACGGGAATCAGCAGGAAGCTGACCCTGCTCAGCAGCCAGACGAGCGCGCCGGCCACCAGGAAAATGAGTCCGAGGCGCCAGGACCAGGACGCGGCGATCCGTACCCCGTACGGGATGTCCTGGTCGATCTCCCGGTCCGTGACCACGCGCAGCGGCGGGGTGGTGCCGCCGGAGGCGCTTTCCGGGTCCCTGCCTGGTTCTCTGCCTGGTTCCGTGCCCGCGGCACGGCGGTCTCGCGGGGCGGCATCGTCAGCAGGCGTCATAGCCCCATGATTCACCAGCGCCGCCCCGGATGGGAAACGCAGATGGGAAACGCGGATAGGAAACCGTGGCCGCCGTTACGGTTCCAGGGACGCGCTGATGCCCCACGTCATGGCGAACTGCTCCCCCGGGGCCAGCCAGCGGAGGCCGTCGCCGCTGTTGAAGGCGTTGGCCGGCCCGGTCATGGGTTCGATCGCCACCGCCTTGGACCGGCCCGGGAACTGCGTGGTCACAAAAATGTGGACGTAGCCGCAGGTCTCGTCCTGCCACAGGCTCACGCTGCGCCCGTCCGGCGCCCGCAGCGTATGGCGGGCAATGCCGCCGTCGAACGTCAGGTCCGTGTAGGCGGAGTCGAGTTCCAGGCCGTCCACCAGCCGCCCTCCGCGGAGGTCGAAGTCGCCTGCCACCGGTTCGGTGCGGCGCGGGATCAGCCGCTGGTCCGTCACCAGCCTCGTGCCGGCGCGGACGGTGAGGACCAGCTCCTCGCTGGGCACGTCCCCCAGCCGGAGGTAGGGGTGGGCGCCGAGGACGAAGGGTGCGGGGTCCTGGGAGTCGTTGACCAGCTGCTGCCGGACCACCAGGCCCAGGTCGGCGGCGATTTCGTAGCGCACGCGGTGGCGCAGCAGGAAGGGGTAGCCGTGCTGCGGGAACACGGCCGCCTCGAGGGTCACCGAGAACTCCGACTCGTCCACCAGTTCATACGAGGCGTTGCGCAGCAGCCCGTGGCTGGCGTTGTTCCGGGACGGCTCGGTGATGTCCAGCTGCTGCTTCCTGCCCTTGAGGTGCCAGACGCCGTCCTCCACCCGGTTCGCCCAGGGCGCCAGCGTGATCCCGGCGGCGCCCGGCGCGATCTCCCCGTCACCGTAGCTCTCCGTCAGGACCGTGCCGCCGCGGCTGTACAGCCGTAGACCGGCGGCCAGTTCGGTGACGACGGCGAGCGCGTCACCGCGGCGCAGCTCGTACTGCCGGCCGGTGGCGTAGCGCCGGGCTGTTTCGTGCGGGCCGGCCGGGCCGAAGGAAGCGGCAACGCTGTGGTTGCGGGGGGCGTCGGGGGAAACGGGGGTCTGCGGGTCCATGGTCACCACCGTACCCAGCCGCGCACCGCGGCGTATACCGTGGAGCCATGACCCGCTCTTCCGGCACCGCCCCCGCAGGTGGCCCCGCATGACGCTCCCCCTGGACTCCGGGGCGCTGGCGGCCCGGTTTGAATCCGTCTTTGGTGCCTCACCGGCCGGGGTGTGGCAGGCGCCCGGCCGGGTCAACCTGATCGGCGAGCACACCGACTACAACGAGGGCTTTGTACTGCCGTTTGCGATCGACCGGACCGCCCGGGTGGCGGTGCGCCTGCGGCCGGACTCCACTATCCGACTGCTGTCCACCTTCGGGAACCAGGGGCTCACCACCGCGGACGCGGATGCCCTCAGCCGCGACACCGCGCGGGGGTGGACCAAGTATCCGCTGGGAGTCTTGTGGGCGCTGCAGGAACGCGGCCTCCAGGCGGGCGGGCTGGACCTGCTCCTCGATTCCGATGTTCCCCGCGGCGCCGGACTGTCCTCCTCCCACGCCATTGAGTGCGCCGTGATCACGGCCGTCAACGAGCTGGCAGGGGCGGGCCTGGACGCCCGGGACATGGTCCTGGCCACCCAGCGGGCCGAGAATGACTTCGTCGGGGCCCCCACCGGCATCATGGACCAGTCAGCATCCCTGCGCGGGGCGGCCGGGCATGCGCTCTTCCTGGACTGCCGGGACCAGGGCAGCCGGCTGGTGCCGTTCGACGCCGAAAGCGCCGGGCTGGTGACACTGGTGATAGACACCAGGGTGTCGCATTCCCATGCGAGCGGCGGGTACGCCGAGCGGCACGCCTCGTGCGAGCTCGGCGCCGGGGCTCTGGGGGTGCGGGCCCTGCGTGACGTCGGCCTGGCCGACCTGGAGGAAGCCAGCGGCCTGCTGGACCCGGTGACGTTCCGCCGGGTGCGGCACGTGGTGACGGAAAACGACCGGGTCCTGCAGACGGTACAGCTCCTGGAGGGCAGCGGCCCCGGGGCGATCGGCCCGCTGCTGGATGCGTCCCATGCCTCAATGCGGGACGATTTCGAGATCTCCTGCCCCGAGCTGGACCTCGCCGTGGAAGTCTCCCGCTCCGCCGGCGCGGTGGGCGCCAGGATGACGGGCGGCGGTTTCGGCGGCTCGGCGATAGCGCTCACCCCGGTGGCGGCCGAGCAGCAGGTGCGTGCCGCCGTCGGACAGGCCTTCCGCCGGGCCGGGTATCCGGCGCCGGATATCTTTGCCGTGCGTCCCGCGGCCGGGGCGATGCGCCTGGCATAGGCGGGGCGTAGGCTGGGCGCATGCCGGACGCCGTGATTGTTTCCACTGCCAGAAGCCCCATCGGGCGTGCCTTCAAAGGCTCGCTGAAGGACGAACGTCCGGACGACCTTGCGGCCGCCATGGTGTCCGCGGCACTGGCCCGCATTCCGTCTTTCGACGCGGCTGACGCGGCCGGCCGGGGCCTGGACGACCTCTACCTGGGCTGTGCCGAACCCAGCGGCGAGGCCGGTTCCAACATGGCGAGGGTGGTCACCATCCTGGCCGGGCTCGACGACGTTCCGGGCGCCACCATCAACCGCTTCTGCGCTTCCAGCCTGCAGACGCTGCGGATGGCGTTCCATGCCATCAAGGCCGGTGAAGGGCACGCCTTTGTGGCGGCCGGCGTGGAGGCCGTGTCCCGCTACCGGGACTGGGCCGGCGCGGGCGAGACGGATGCCAGCACCCACAACCCGCTCTTTGACGCGGCGCGGCAGCGCACGGCCGCCAGGGCCCGCTCCAACACGCCGTGGACGGATCCGCGGATGGGCGGACGCATGCCGGACATCTACATCGCCATGGGCCAAACCGCGGAGAACGTGGCCACCAGTTACGGCATCAGCCGGGCCGACCAGGACGCCTGGGCCGTACTGAGCCAGAACCGCGCCGAGGCAGCCATAGCGTCCGGGTTCTACGCCCGCGAGATCACGCCCTACACCCGCAGGGACGGCACGGTAATCGACCGCGACGATTCCCCGCGGCCCGGAGTCAGCATTGAGTCCGTCAGCGCACTGCAGCCGGCCTTCCGCCCCGAGGGCACGGTCACCGCCGGCAATGCCTGCCCCCTGAACGACGGCGCCGCCGCCCTCGTGGTGATGAGCAGTACTCGGGCACACGAGCTCGGGCTGGAGCCGCTGGCCAGGATTGTCTCGACGGGCGTCAGCGCCCTCTCCCCCGAGCTGATGGGCATGGGGCCGGTGGAGGCAAGCCGCCGGGCGCTGAAGCTCGCGGGGCTGGGCATCCAGGACATCGACCTGGTGGAACTCAACGAGGCGTTCGCGGTGCAGGTGGTCGCCAGCGCCAAAGAACTCGGGATCGACCACGACAAGCTCAATGTCCACGGCGGCGCCATTGCCCTGGGCCACCCCTTCGGTATGACCGGCGCCCGCATGGCCACCACCCTGCTCAACGGTCTCCGGGAGCGCGATGCGTCGCTCGGCCTGGCGACACTGTGCGTGGGCGGCGGCCAGGGAATGGCCGTGGTGCTGGAACGGCTGGCCTGAGGCGGCACAGCGCCAAGGGAACAACGGCCCAAGGGGACAAAGAAGGGAGCCCCGCCGTCCCGAGTTGCTCGGACCGGCGGGGCTCCCCGCTGTGGTTCTCAGCCGGCTGCGGTGAGCCGGGGTTTGTTAGTCGTCGCCGCGGAGGATGGCCAGGAGCCGGATGATTTCGACGTAGAGCCATACCAGGGTGACGGTGAGGCCGAAGGCCGCGGTCCAGGAGAAGCGCTGCGGGGCGCCGCTGCGGACGCCGGCCTCGATGCTGGTGAAGTCCATGACCAGGGAGAACGCGGCAAGGCCGATCGCCAGCACGCCGATGAAGACGCCCAGCGGGATGCCGGCAATCTGGATCTCGGTGCGCAGGCCGAAGGGGGAATCAACGGCGCCGGTCCACATCATCACCATGTTGATCAGGGCGAAGACGGCGTAACCGATGGTCGCGATCATAAAGAAGCGCATGGCCTTCGGCGTGGCCCGGACCTTGCCGTTCTTGAAGAGCACCAGCGTCACGGCGAACACGGACAGCGTGCCGACCACGGCCTGCAGGCCGACGCCCGGGTACATGTTGTCGAGGATCCGGGTCAGGCCACCGAGGAAAAGGCCCTCGAGGGCGGCGTAGGCCAGGATCAGCGCCGGTGACGGCTGCTTCTTGAAGGTGTTGACCAGGGCGAGGACAAAGCCGCCCAGCGCGCCGACGATCATCAGCGTGTAGGCCAGGCCCTCGGCCACCACCAGGGTGACGGCGGCGCCGGCAACCACTGCGCCAAGGCAGGCCGCGGTCTTCATGATGACGTCGTCATAGGTCATGCGTCCGGTGTCGGCGGGACCGGCGGCGGGCTGGTTGTACATGTCCTGCAGCTGCTGCTGGGTCATTCCCTGCTGGGCAGGGTTCCACCCGGTCTGGGTCTGACCGTACTGGGTCTGGCCGAACTGGGGCTGGCCGTAGGCGTTCTGGCCGTAGGAGCCCTGTCCGTAAGCCTGCGGGGCAGGCGGTGCCTGGGTTGCTCCACGGAAGTTCTTTCCGTTGAAGACTGGGTTTCCGCCAAGTGCCATTGCGGGTGTCCTCCAAATAAAGGGGGTGAATGATGGTCCGGTGCGCTGTACTAAGGGTGACTCTTGCACCACGCTACCAATTTCAACCGCCGACGTGCAGCGATAGTTCCCGGGACAATGCTGCCGCAACCCAACCGTGACCTCTCAGGCGGGTCCGCGGGCCCCCAGTGGGATGCTGCGGGGGTGTTGCCGCGGTGCCGGCAACACCCCAGGGAGCCGACTGTTTAGGCATACTCAGGATCAACAAAAGTTTACTTTAGGACCGGTAAAGCACCCTGCTATCACTGCTACACGGTTGTTATCCGATCGCGACGTTCTGCCTGCTCGCGACGGCATTCATCACCCCGATCGGGCTGTAACATGGGCCAAACAGGGTGACGGACATCACAAGCTCTACTGCTCCACCGCATCGCACCACGCACCACATCCCGTCACCCTGACTGTTCGCAGCGGTTGCAATGGCGCAACCCGCACCACCCCCATGTGGAGGTTTTCATTTTGAGAAGCACACCGAGAGGCCTGTCGCAGAGACGGCGCGGCAGACTGCTGAAAGTTGTGGGGGCTGTTTTTGCCGCCGTAGCCGCGCTCCTGCTGATCGTCGCGCCGGCATCCCAGGCCACGAGCCCCTCGCCGACACCATCCCCGTCGGCCACCACGTTCCAGAACAGCATCAGCGGCTTCCTGCGCGGCGATGACCGCGCGCCGATCGCCGATGTGACCATCACCGCCAAGCAGGGCGACTTCACCGGCACCACCAAGTCCGGCGCCAACGGGTCCTGGACCATCGGGGTCCCCGTCCAGGGCACCTACGAGATCGAGCTGGACGATTCCACCCTCCCGGAAGGCATCAAGCTTGCCGACGGCCAGGAGAACCCGCGGCAGGTCACGTTCAGCCAGACCTCCAACCTTTCGGTGATCTTCGCTTTCGGTGAAGGCATTGTGGTGCAGCAGCAGGACTTCGGCCAGAACCTGATCAACCGCCTGGTGGCGGGCCTGAGCTTCGGCCTCCTGCTGGCCCTCGCCGCCGTCGGCCTCTCGCTGATCTTCGGCACTACCGGCCTGACCAACTTCGCCCACGGCGAGATGGTCACCCTGGGCGCAGTGCTGGTCTTCGCGTTCAACGCCATGAACCTGCCGTTCTGGCTGGCCATCCTGCTGGCGGTCGCCGGCGGCGGCTTGTTCGGCTACGTCCAGGACGCCGGCCTCTGGAAGCCCCTGCGGCGCCGCGGTACCGGCCTGGTGCCGATGATGATCGTCAGCATCGGCCTCGCGCTGGCCGTCCGCTATGTGATCCAGTTCTTCTTCGGCGGCGCCACCCAGCAGCTGCCCTTCGCCCAGAGCGCGGAGATCCAGATCGGCCCGATCTCCATCTCGCCCAACAACCTCTGGTCCCTCGTGATCAGCGCCGTTGTCATTGCGGTCCTCGGCGTCGTCCTGCTCAAGACCCGCCTCGGCAAAGCCACCCGCGCAGTCGCCGACAACCCGGCGCTGGCCGCGGCCTCAGGCATCGACGTCGACTCCGTCATCCGGATTGTCTGGGTGACCGGCGGCATGCTCGCCGCCCTCGGCGGCATCCTGTGGGCGTACTACCGGCCCGGCGTCACGTTCGATATGGGTTCGCAGATCCTGCTGCTCATCTTCGCCGGCGTCACCCTGGGCGGCCTCGGCACGGTGTGGGGTGCCCTGATCGGATCCATCATCGTCGGTATCTTCGTGGAGCTGACCACCGTGTTCGGCCTCGCAGCCGACCTCAAGTACGTGGGAGCCCTCTTCATCATGATTATTGTCCTTCTGATCCGGCCCCAAGGCATCTTGGGCCGGCGCGAGCGCGTGGGTTAGGAGACAGCCATGGACTTCGGATTTATTTTCTCCAGTGCTGCCGGTGAGCTGTTCAGCCCGACGACGGCTGCCTACGCCCTGGCCACTCTTGGCCTGGCGGTTCACTTCGGCTACGCGGGCCTGCTCAACTTCGGCCAGGCCGGCTTTATGGCGGTGGGGGCCTACGGCTTCGCCATCTCCACCCTGTCCTTCGGTGTTCCGTTCTTTATCGGTCTGCTGATCGCGGTGGTCTGCTCGGCGATCTTCGCGCTGCTGCTGGGTATCCCAACCCTTCGACTGCGCGCCGACTACCTGGCGATCGTCACCATCGCGGCGGCGGAAATCGTGCGGTACATCGTCACCACCAACCAGCTGACCGCGGTCACCGGTTCGGCCAACGGCCTGGCCGCTTTCGAAGGCGGGTTCTATGCGATGAACCCGTTCCCCGAAGGCTCCTACTTCGGCATGAACAACCGCGACTTCTTCATCCGCGTCGTCGGCTGGTCCCTCGTGGCCGTCTGCTGCCTCCTGGTGTGGCTGCTGATGCGCAGCCCGTGGGGGCGCGTCCTCAAGGGCATCCGTGAGGACGAAAACGCCGTCCGCTCGCTCGGCAAGAACGTGTACGCCTACAAGATGCAGGCCCTGATCATCGGTGGCGTCCTCGGCGCCCTCGCCGGCATGATCTTCACGCTCCCCCGCGGCGCGGTCCAGCCGGCAAACTACGGCACCGAGCTGACCTTCTTCCTCTACACCTGCCTGCTGCTCGGCGGCCTCGGCACGGTGCTGGGGCCGGTGGTCGGCGCCATGATCTTCTGGGTGGTGCTGTCCCTCACCCAGGGCATCCTGTACGGGCTGATCGAGTCCGGCACCATCACGTGGCTGAACACCGTCCAGGCCGGCCAGCTGCGCTACATCCTGGTGGGTGTCGCCCTGATGCTCCTGATGATATTCAGGCCGCAGGGTGTCCTCGGCAATAAGAAGGAGCTGGCGTTCGCATGAGCACGCAGAACGAAGACAATATCGACTACATGACGGACACGCGTCCGATAGCCGCGGGCGAGACCGCCCCCGGCTGCAAAAAGCGCGATCCGATCGTGGTGGCGGAGAACGTCACCCGCAGCTTCGGCGGCATCAACGCCGTCGACGTCGAATACCTGGAAATCCCGCGGCACAAGATCACGGCACTGATCGGCCCCAACGGCGCCGGGAAGACCACGCTGTTCAACCTCCTGACCGGCTTCGACACCCCGAACACGGGCAAGTGGCAGTTTGAAGGCAACAGCCTCGCCGGGGTCTCCTCCTACAAGGTGGCCCGCATGGGCATGGTCCGCACGTTCCAGCTGACCAAGGTCATGGGCAAGCTCACGGTGATGGAGAACATGCGCCTGGGCGCCTCCCAGCAGTCCGGCGAGCGGCTGTCCAAGGCCCTGTTCAAAGGCATTTGGGGCGGCCAGGAAAAGAAGATCACCGAGCAGGCCAACGTCCTGCTGCAGAAGTTCAAGCTGGACGCCAAGAAGGACGACTACGCGGCGTCGCTCTCCGGCGGCCAGCGCAAGCTTCTGGAGATGGCCCGCTCCCTCATGGTCCGACCCAAGCTGGTCATGCTCGACGAGCCGATGGCCGGTGTGAACCCGGCACTGACGCAGTCCCTGCTGGACCACATCAAGAACCTCAAGGCCGAGGGCATGACCGTATTGTTCGTCGAGCACGACATGCACATGGTCCGGCACATCGCGGACTGGGTGGTGGTCATGGCCGAAGGCAAGATCGTGGCCGAAGGCCCGCCCGGCGAGGTCATGAAGAACCCGGCCGTGATCGACGCCTACCTCGGCGCCCACCACGACGTGGACCTCGGCGACTCCGAGGGAATCAAGGAACTGGCCGCAGAACTGGTCGCCGATGAGGAATCGATTGTCGGCACCGAAAACGCCGGCATCATCTCCCTCGACGTCGTTGCCTCCGAAGCAGCGGAGCCGGGCCCGGACACAAGCGGTCCGGCGCGCGGCCGGCGCAGCGCCGAGGAACCGAACCGCACAGACAAGGACACACCATGAGCGCCACCAGCGCGGCAGCCGCCGCAACGCCTGTCGACGGCGACGCACCGGTCGTCAAGGTCACCGATCTGGTGGCCGGCTACCTGCCGGGCGTCAACATCCTCAACGGCTGCAGCATCGAGGCCCGCAAGGGTGAGCTGATCGGCATCATCGGACCCAACGGTGCCGGCAAGTCCACCCTGCTGAAGGCCATGTTCGGCCTGGTCAAGGTCCATTCCGGGTCGGTTGTGGTGCGCGGCCAGGACATCACCGGGCTGAAGGCCAACAAGCTGGTCAGCCGGGGCATCGGTTTTGTGCCCCAGACCAACAACGTGTTCGCCGCCCTGACCATCGAGGAAAACCTCCAGATGGGCATGTTCCAGCGGCCCAAGGACTTCGCCAAGCGGTTCGAGTTTGTCGCGGACCTGTTCCCGGAGCTCGGTAAGCGGCGGGCCCAGCGTGCAGGGTCGCTGTCCGGCGGCGAACGCCAGATGGTCGCGATGGGACGGGCCCTCATGATGGACCCGGCCGTGCTGCTGCTGGACGAGCCCTCCGCAGGCCTCTCCCCCGTCAAGCAGGACGAGACCTTCCTGCGGGTCCACGAGATCAACCGTGCCGGCGTCTCGGTCATCATGGTGGAGCAGAACGCCCGCCGCTGCCTGCAGATCTGCGACCGCGGCTACGTCCTGGACCAGGGCAAGGACGCGTACACCGGCACCGGGCGCGAACTCATGAAGGATCCGAAGGTTATCCAGCTGTACCTGGGCACCCTCGCCGACACCGTCGAGTAGTCCCCCGCTCCGCCAGGAAGGGCCGTCACCGCACCGGTGGCGGCCCTTCTGCGTGCCCGGGCATGACGAGGGCCCCCATGGGGCTCCGGGCGCCGGCAGCAGCCACTTGCTCGGCGCCTGCGCTCGTTCCTCCCCGGCGGCTCCCTCCCCTCGCACGCTCGGGCAGGGAACCCTGCCGCCGTGGGCCCACCGCAACAACGGCGCTTTCACAAGCACCTGCCCCCGTCGCCCTCGGCTTTTGTCTCACCGAGCGCTCTCCCCCAGAACGACTACGGCGTCACACGGCGCAGGGTTCTGGCCGGTCCGCCGGGACGCCGTGCCGGACTCCCGCCGTCGGGCACACTGCGGAGCCGCCGGAAAGCCTGCCGCGCGCTGCGTACCCGGCTTCCCTCCCCCCGCACGCACGAGGCCCCCGTCCGGTGGACGGGGGCCTCGTGGTGGCTAGGAAGCGGCGGGCTTAGAGCTTGCCGAACTCTTCCTTGGATGCCTTGTAGCTGTTGTCATCCTGGTACTCGTAGATGCCGATGTAGGCTTCCGTCGGGTCGCCGGCGTCGGAGAACGTTACGGGGCCGGACTGGCCTTCGTAGTCGATGTCCTTGCCTTCGCGGAGCAGGGTGACGCAGGACGGGAAGTCGGAGCACTTCTCGCCAACTTCAGAGACTGCCTTGAGCTGAGCGGCGATGTCGACGCCCTTGGTGCTCTTGGCGGCTTCGGAAGCCAATGCAATCAGGTTCACGGCGTCGTAGGACTCGCCTGCGTAGCTGAAGTCCTTCAGGGCCGGATCGATGGCCAGGAGCTTCGTGCGGAAGTCTTCCTTCGCGAACGTGCCGGGGATGGTGCCCTGGGCGCCCTTGAGGGTGCCGGCCTGGAAGTCCTTGCTGTAGTCGGACGTGTTGCCGTCCACGAGGAACATCTGCGTGGGCTTGACGCCCTTGCCGGTCATCAGCGGGACGATGCTCTTGGCCTGGTCGAAGGTGATCAGGGCGATGGCGTCCGGCTTCGCGGCCAGGACCTTGTCGACCTGGCTGCTGAACTGGGAGTCGCCTTCGTTGAAGAGCTCCTCGGCCACAACCTTGCCGCCTGCCGCCTCGAACGCGGACTTCACGTTCTTCGCGAGGCCGGTTCCGTAAGCGTCGTTCAGTACGATCATGCCAACGGTCTGGGCGCCACAGGTAGCCATGTAGTTACCGAGGACCTTGCCCTGCAGGACGTCCGAGGGGGCGGTGCGCCAGTAGAGGCCCTTGTCGTCCCACTCGGTGAAGTCCGGCGAGGTGTTGGCCGGGGAGAACTGGATGACGCCCGCGCCGGTGATCTGGTTGATCACGGTCTTGGAGACGCCGGAGGATGCAGCACCGATGATCGCGCTGACGCCCTGGCCCAGCAGGGCGGTGGTGGACTGCGTGGCGATGTCCGTCTTGGTGTCACCGGAGTCGCGGTGGATAACCTCGACGGGCTTGCCCAGCACACCGCCGGCGTCGTTGACTTCCTTGATGCCAAGGTTGACACCCGCGATTTCGGGCGGGCCGAGGAAGGCCAGCGAGCCGGTGGTCGGCAGGAGGGAACCGATCTTCAGCGGGGTGTCGGTGGTGGTGCTCGATGCGGGAACCGGCCCGGTGTTGGTCGCGGCAGCCGTGCCGGCGCCAGCACCGGCACTGGGCGCCGGGCAAGCGATGCCCGCGGCGTTGGCGGAAGCGGTTCCGGATCCGGTCGCCGTCGGGGTGGACGAGCCACCACAAGCCGTGGCCAGAAGGGCGACGCCGATGCTCAAAGCGGTGAGCTTGGCAATGCGCGGCGCCGCCTGGGGGAGTGAAGTCATTTACAATCTCCTCGATCTAAAGGTGCGAACGGCCTTTGATGCGAAAGATCAGGTGTTCCTGATTTAACTTCAAGCTAGTGCAATTCCGGCCCGATCCAAAGTGACTACGGTCACATCCTTATAACACTCGTTGCATAGAGGAAATCTGCCGGCCTGAGCGGAGCCTGCCGGCGAAAGTGCCCCAGGTGGGACTCGAACCCACAACACGCGGATTTTAAGTCCGCTGCCTCTGCCAATTGGGCTACTGGGGCGCCCGGTCCATGGTATCCCGCCGGACCGGCAACACGGTGTACGCCCCCGTGTACAGCTAGGTGCCGCCGAACGGCTCGGCGTAGCGGAAGGTCCCGCTCGCGCCGCCGGGCCACAGGGCCAGCGGCAGCAGCTGGAAATGCGCACCCCAGGCCGGATCGGGGGCCCCCACACCGAGCGACGCCGCCGCCACGAAGCCAAACCGCGAGTAGTACTCCGGGTCGCCCAGCAGGGCAATGCCCCGCTCCCCCGCCGCGTTGGCGCGGGCAATCGTTTCCTTCATCAGGGCGCTGCCGATGCCGTGGCGCTGCAGCCGCGGCACGACGCCGATGGGCCCCAGGCCCAGGAGTGCCAGCTCCCCCGCCCTGCCCCGGGTGCTGATGACGTGCCCCACGATGTCGCCGCCCTGCTCGGCGACGATGCTGAACTGCGGCAGGTAGTCCTCGCAGTCGAAGAGCCCGGCCAGGAGCCCCACCTCTTCGGGGACGCCCTGCACGGGCAGCCCGGTGACCGGGGAGACGGCAAACGCCGCGGCGGTGAGCGCGAGAATGGCGGGGCGGTCCGCGGGCTGCTCGCTTCGCAGCACCAGCTCGGGGGCTGGCTGCTCGTCCCCGCAGGCGGCGACCAGTTCATGCAGCACCTCGAGCGCCCGCTCGGCGTCGGCCACCGGGACGAGGATGTGGTCATGGTGGAATCCGGCGAGGACGTTGCAGCTGATCTTTGCTCCGGTCAGGGCGGCGCTGACGGCTGCGGTCAAGCCGATGGCTTCGAGCGAGGAATGCACCTGCAGGGTGATCCAGGCTCCGACGAAGTCGTAGGACAGTCCAAGGCTGTCGGCCTCCGCGCGCGGCAGCACCACGGTCAGGCCCTCCGCCTCGCGGACAACGGCGGAGACCCCACCGGCGAGGGGCCGGCCTTCGGGCCAGAGGACGTAGACGAATTCGCCCTCGCGGAGCTCCGGCCGCATGGTGGCCAGCAGGGTGTGGAGGTCCTTTTCAGCGGTCATGGAGCCAGTCTAGGCGCGGTACCGCGGGTTAACGGCGACGGCGGCCGCTCCCCCAAGGGAACGGCCGCCGTCGAAGGCTGCTGCAGTGCTACTTGGACTCGGCCGAAACCGCTTCCTTGTCCGCAGGCTTACTGGCGGGCGGTTCCGCGGAAGCAGCCGCCGGCTTACCGGCGGGCGCCTCGGCGGGCGGTGCCGCGGGGGCAGCCGCCGGCTTGGGGGCCGGTGTCGCGGCGGCAACGAAGGCGCCGCGCGGGTTGTCCAGGTCCATCAGCTGCGTGGTGTCGCGGCCCAGGAAGAAGGACCAGAGCCAGTTGGAGATCACGCGGATCTTGCGCTCCACGGTGGGCATGGCCAGGCCGTGGTAGCCACGGTGTGCCAGCCAGGCCAGCGGGCCCTTGAGGCCGATGCGGCCCACGACCTTGAGGTTGGCCACACCCTTCCATTCGCCGAAGCCGGCGACGGCGCCCAGGTTCTTGTGCTTGTAGTCGGTCAGCGGCTTGTCCCAGCGGGACGCCCACAGGTTCTTGGCGAGCCGCTTGGCCTGGCGCAGGGCGTGCTGGGCGTTGGGGACGCAGGTGCCGTCCGGCAGGCCGTTGCCCGTGAGGTCCGGGACGGCGGCGATGTCGCCGGCAGCCCAGGCATTGTCAATGATGCCCTCGTCGCCCGCGATGCGCAGGTCCGGGAGGACGCGGACGCGCCCGCGCGGCTCCAGCGGGAAGTCGGTGGAACGGATCATCGGGTTCGCCTGGACACCGGCGGTCCAGACGAGGGTGTCCGACTCGAATTCCTGGGCCGGGGTCTTGTCCGGGAGGTTGATGAGCTTCAGCGAACCCTCGGCGTTGTCCAGCGAGGTGTTCAGGAGGACCTCGATGCCGCGGCTGCGGAGGTGCTCGACGACCCACTGGGCCTGGCTCTCCGTCACTTCGGGCATGATCCGGCCCATGGCCTCGACCAGGACGAAGCGGACTTCCTCCTGCTTGACGCGCGGGTTGTTCTTGACCGCGGCGCGGGCCAGGTCTTCCATTTCGGTGATGCACTCGATGCCGGCGAAGCCGCCGCCGACGACGACGAAGGTCAGGGCGCGGGCGCGCTCCACCGGGTCGGTCATGAGCGAGCCGGTTTCGATCCGCTCGAGCACGCCGTTGCGCAGGGCGACGGCCTCCTCGATGGTCTTGAGGCCGATGCCCTTGTCCGCGAGGCCCTTGATCGGGAACGTCCGGGTGATCGCACCTGCGGCCACAACGACGTCGAAGTAAGGAACCTCGAAGTTCGCTCCGCCGTCGGCCGGGGCAACCACGGCGGTGCGGTTGGCGTGGTCGATCGAGGTGACGCGGCCCTGGATGAGCTCAGTCTGCTTCAGGTGCTTGCGGTGCGAGACAACGGCGTGGCGTGCCTCGATGTTGCCGCCGGCAACTTCGGGGAGGAAGGGCTGGTAGGTCATGTAGGGCAGGGGATCAACGACGGTGACGATGCCACCGGCATTCGCGATCTTCTTCTGCAGTTTGAGGGCTACGTACAGGCCGACGTACCCGCCGCCGACGACGAGTACCCTGGGACGGTCCTGGAGCTGAGGGGAGGATGCCATGCCCTCAAGAATACCGTAGTTTGTGAAAAACTTCACTAACTACGGTTTGCCGCCGGAATCCACCGGATCAAGCACCCCGGTGCCCGGGCTGCCCGCGCCATCCGGGCCTGCCGCGGGGGCCGCGCGCACGGCCCGCCTGATCTGGAACACGGCCGCTCCCACGATGCACAGGAACAACCCGCCGAAACCAAGAACCACCATCGCGGGCACGGCGCTGTCCAGCCCGGACGGGGCTTCGGCAACCGGCACGGTGGCCTCCGGGAGGGTGGGCGCCGCACTGGTGGGCGGCGCCGCGGCGGCGGCCGGCGTCGTGGCCAGATTGCCCCGCCGGTGCACCCGGATCCAGTCGGAAATCGAGCCGAGCGGGTTCAGTCGGGTTTCGGGCACGTCGTCCTTGAGCGCAGCCTCGGCGTCGAGGATCCCGAAACCGTACAGCGGGTCGCGGCCCGGCGCACCGGCGTCCTTCGCGGTGCTGACGATTCTGTTGATGACCTGGTTGGCCGTCATGTCCGGCCACTTGGACCGGATCAGCGCGGCCACGCCGGCGACGATGGGGGTTGCCCCTGAGGTGCCGGCCCATTCGGTGTAGTCGCCGCCCGGCAGGCCGCCGATCAGGTCTTCCGCCGGGGCGGCGACGCCGATGCTGATGCCTTGGGACGAGGAATCGATGCTGGCGGTTCCCTTGCGGTCCAGCCCGGCGACGGTCAGCACCCCGGGGATGGTGGCCGGAGCCCCCACCTGGACGTTGCCGCCCCCGCGGTTGCCGGCGGCAGCTACGATTACAACGTTTTTCTGCTCGGCGTAGAGGAAGGCGGCGTCCCAGCTCTGCGGCCATTCCGGCGAGGTGCTGCCGAGTGAGATGTTGATGACGCCGGCCCCGTTGTCGACGGCCCAGCGGACGGCCTGGGGTATCTGGTCCTGGTCGCTCTTCCCGCCGGGGTTTGCCGATCCGAGCCAGGTGGAGACAGACAGGAGCTGCGCCTCGGGCGCCACTCCCACGATGCCGTCCGGCCCCACCGTGGGGCCGGCACTCGGGCTGGGCTTGGCAGTTGAATCGGCGGGCTGGTGCCCGCGGCCGGCCAGCATGGTGGCGACGAGGGTTCCGTGCTCGGGCTTCGCCCCGATGCTTTTCTGGCCGTCCGGACTCCCGGCGCCGGAGACGTCGACGCCGCCGGCCAGCACGCCGGCGAGGTCCTGGTGCTTGCCGTCCACGCCGCTGTCGATCACGGCGATCTTGACGTTGGCGCCCTTGGACACCTCCCAGGCCTTGGTGATGCCGGATTCGTCCAGCCAGTACTGCTTGTCCCGCCATTCGTCGGCATGTGCGGCGGGTGCGGCTGCGAGGGTGATGGCGGCGGTGCCGCCCGCCAGGGCCAAGGCCATCAACGCGGAGGCGGTCCGGCGGCGCCGGTCTGTTGCTCTGGTCATTCGGGTCCTATCGGCGGGGGTGGCTGGTGGCCGTACGGTCGCTCTGCTGCCAGTTGCCTGCCTGGTTCACTGCGGCCCGGCTGAACCCCTGCGGCCTAAACAATACTCAGGGCAATTCCGTCAAGAATATCGTGTTCACTGGTCACGGCCGTCGCGACCCTGCCATCTGTGGCACCGGCCAGGCGCTCCAGGACCCGCCGCCAGACGAGGGCGCCGGCGCCAATCACGTCCACCCGGCCGGGGTGCATGTAGGGCAGCGCGGCACGCTCCGCATGGGTCATCCCGAGCAGTTCGGTGCAGGCCTGGCGCACGGCGTCCAGCGAAAGTTCCGTGCCGTGGATGGCCGCCGCGGAGTACTCCGGCAGGGCCAGCGCGTGCGCCGTGATGGTGGTGATGGATCCCGCCACCCCGACGACGGCGGCGCTGCGGTCCAGCGGCACCGTCCGCGCGGCTTCATCGATGGCGGCGTCGACGTCTGCCTCTGCGGCGGCGATCTGCGCTGCCGTGGGCGGGTCGCTTTGCAGGTGCCGTTCGGTCATCCGGACACAGCCGATGTCCACGGACTTGGCGGCTATGACGCCGTCGGCGTTGCCGAGCACAAACTCCGTGCTGCCGCCGCCGAGGTCCACCACGAGGACGGGATCCTGCCCGCGAGAGGGCAGGACGCTGCTGGCGCCGGCGAAGGACAGCGCGGCCTCTTCGTCCCCGGTGACCACCTCGGGCTCGACGCCGAGGATCTCACGGATGCCGTCGACGAAGACCTGCCGGTTGCGGGCGTCGCGGGTGGCCGACGTGGCGACGAACCGCACGCTGGTGGCCTCGTAGTTGCGGATCTGCGCGGCATAGTCCGCGGTGGCGGCGAAGGTCCGGTCCAGGGCTTCCTGGGCCAGTTCGCCGGTGGCGTCCACGCCCTGGCCCAGCCGGACCACGCGCATTTCGCGCACGACGTCGGCCAGCCGGGGCGCCGCGGCGCCGTTGCCGGCATCGGCGCCGTTGACGTCGGCGATGAGCAGGCGGATCGAGTTGGTGCCGCAGTCGATGGCGGCGACGCGGGTCACTGGCCGGCCCCGTTCGCGCCGGCGGCGCCGGGTTCCTCCGTGCGGGACTTCCGGACCGGGGCCGGGCGGCCCACGATCTCGGGCAGGCCCTGCGGTCCGTGCCGGCTGAGGTCCTGCGAGGGGGCCTCCCCGCCGGTGTCCCAGGCGCCGTCGCAGTAGCACCGGTCCTTGGTCCACCATTCGCTGATCGCGGCGAGGGCTTCGTCCCCGAGCGGGTTCACCCCGGGACCGGCGGCCAGTGAGTGGCCCACCAGGACGTGCAGGCACTTGACGCGGGCGGGCATCCCGCCGGCGGAGATGCCGTCAATTTCGGGGACGGCTCCGATTCCGGACCGTGCGCCGATCTCGGCGCGGGACACCAGGTACGCTTCGTGGGCTGCACGGTAGTCCGCGGCGAGGCCGCTGTCTCCCCCGAGCCGTTCGTTCATCTCGTTCATCAGGCCCGCGGCCTCGAGCCGCGACACAGCCGAGGTGATGACGGGGTGGGTGAGGTAGAAGGTGGTGGGGAACGGGGTGCCGTTGCTCAGCCGAGGCGAGGTGGCCGCCACCAGCGGGTTGCCGCAGACGCAGCGGGCGGGGATCTCGACGACGTCGCGCACCGGACGGCCCAGCTGCCGGCTCAGGACATCGAGGTCGCGGGGCGAGGGCCGGCGTGACTCCGCAGCGGGGCGGGGGTCCTCCGGCGCTGCCGGGGTTCCTGCGCCGCTGTCCACTGCCGTGGGCGTCTGGTCCACTCGGTTCTGGTCCACGGGGGCGGCCCTTCCTGCCCTGTCTGGTTATCCGGCGGACAATCCTGCGGCGGGCACCGCGTTTTTAGTCTGTCGCCGAACGCCGGATGGAGTCCCAGAGGGAGTCCACCCACGGCAGTTCGGCCGGGTCTTGTGCTGATCCTGTGCCGGCCGCGCCACCGGTGGACCCGGCAGGAAGATCGCTGCCGAAAACCCAGTAGCCCGTCTCGCCGGGCATAACCATGTTAATGCGGTCGCGGGCCTGTTGCTTCACGTAATTCGGATCCTGCCACCGCGAGACCTGCCGCCGGAGGTCATCCTGCTCGGACTGCTTGGCCGCGATGTCGGCCTCCAGCGCGGCGATTTCGGCCCGTTTTTCGAAGTAGATCTTGACCGTGGGCGCCAGCATGATGGTGATGGCAATCATGACCACCAGCAGCGCCAGCATGCGGCCGGAGAAGGCCTTGGCGGGGACGGGGTGCTCTTCGCCCGGCCCGGTGCCGGGAGCCGGGCCGGTGGCGGCAGCCTTGCCCGGGGTGCCCGGCGCCGCCGGCTTCTGTGCCGGGCCGGTCCCGGCAGCAGCGGACTTCGCGCCGCCGGACTTGGCGGCGCCCGATGTGGCAGCGCCGGACTTGGCAGGGCCGGGCTTGACGGGGCCGGATTTGGCGGGGCCGGATTTAGCGGGGCCGGAGCCGGCGCGCGCGGCGTGGCCGGGATGCTGGCCGGGCACGGCGGGGTGCGGGGCGGTTTTTCCCGCGGGGCCGGGGTGGGCACCGCGTGTGCCGCCGAAATCAGCCTGGATGACGTCGCCGCCGTCGCCCGCTTCCGGAGACTTCGGGGCCGCAGGCGTGGCCCGGGGAACCTTGGGTCGGCGGGTGGCCATGTCACTCCTGTCATCTGTGCTGCTGTCCGCGGCCCGGGCCGGGCACCGCAGGTGCCAAAGACGGAACCGGTGGCCATGGTCTTTCAACCATAGCCACCGGTTCGCGGTTCGTGCTGTTACTAGCCCTTGAAACGCGGGAAGGCGCTCCGGCCGGCGTAGCGTGCGGCGTCGTCGAGTTCTTCTTCGATGCGCAGCAGCTGGTTGTACTTGGCCACGCGCTCGGAGCGGGCCGGGGCACCGGTCTTGATCTGGCCGGCGTTGGTGGCGACGGAGATGTCGGCGATGGTGGTGTCCTCGGTCTCGCCGGAGCGGTGCGAGGTGATGGTGGTGTAACCCGCGCGCTGGGCGAGGGAGACGGCGTCGAGCGTTTCGGTCAGCGAACCGATCTGGTTGACCTTGACCAGGAGCGAGTTGGCGGTCTTCGAGTCGATGCCGGTCTGCAGGCGCTCCGGGTTGGTAACGAAGAGATCGTCACCCACGATCTGGACCTTGTCGCCGATGGTGTCGGTGAGCGTCTTCCAGCCCTCCCAGTCGTTTTCATCCAGCGGATCCTCAATGGACACCAGCGGGTAGTCGGCAACGAGCTCGGCGTAGTAGGCGCTCATCTCGGAGGAGCTGAGGGACTTGCCCTCGAACTGGTAGGCGCCGTCCTTGTAGAACTCGGACGAAGCGACGTCGAGGGCGAGGGCGATGTCCTGGCCCGGGGTGTAGCCGGCGTTCCGGATGGCTTCCTGGATGAGGTCCAGTGCGGCGCGGTTGGACGGGAGGTTCGGCGCGAAGCCGCCTTCGTCGCCGAGGCCGGTGGACAGGCCCTTGGCCTGGAGCACAGCCTTGAGGGCGTGGTAGACCTCGACGCCCCAGCGCAGGCCCTCGGAGAAGGTCTCGGCGCCCAGCGGGACAACCATGAATTCCTGGATGTCGACGTCGGAGTCGGCGTGCGAGCCGCCGTTGAGGATGTTCATCAGCGGGACGGGCAGGACGTGCGCGTTCGGGCCGCCGAGGTACTTGTAGAGCGGCAGGTCGGCGGAGGCCGCGGCTGCGTTGGCGACCGCCAGGGAGACACCCAGGATGGCGTTGGCGCCGAGCTTGCTCTTGTTGGCGGTGCCGTCCAGGTCGATCATCGACTGGTCGATGCTGCGCTGGTCCGTGGCGTCGAAGCCGATCAGGGCCGGGGCAATCTGGTCGATGACGGCGTCGACGGCTTTCTGGACGCCCTTGCCGAGGTAACGGCCCTTGTCGCCGTCGCGGAGTTCAACGGCCTCGTGCTCGCCGGTGGAGGCGCCGGAGGGTACTGCCGCGCGGCCGATCTGGCCGTCCGAGAGCAGGACTTCAACTTCTACGGTGGGGTTGCCCCGGGAATCGAGGATCTCGCGGGCGTGGATGGCATCGATAAGCGCCATGGATTGGCTCCTTTGGGTGAAGCGGTCTGCTGGGAATCTGATGGGAAATCTAGCTGGGAATCAAGCTGAAAGACCGACGTCCTCGTCGGTACCCAGCCTAGTCGAGAGTGGGATAAGTTACAGAAACCTATCCAGTCCCCGGACGTCATTTGTGGCGGATCACTCGGCTGGTTCACTCGGTTCTTGCGGCGGGGCCGGGGCCTGGCCGGACTGGAAGCGGCGGTTCGCGCCCCGCAGGGCACGTTCGGCGTCCAGCCCCCGGGCGCGGGCGGCGGCTGTTATGGCGAAGAGCAGGTCGCCGAGCTCAGCTTCGGTCGCCGGGACCTCCACCGGCTGCGCAGGCCCCGGGAGGCCTGCCCGTTCGGCGCGGTCGAGCAGTTTCTGCGCCCGGGCCAGCGCCGGAAGGGCGGCGGGGACCCCGCCGAGCGCCGCGTGCCGGGACGTTTCAGCGCTGGAGTGCAGCACCTGCTCCGAGCGTTTGACGGCGTCCCACGTCCGGACGATTTCCTCCACGGTCGCCGGGAAGGACTCCTGCAGCGACCCGTCGGCGCGGAACACATGCGGGTTGCGGCGGACCATTTTGGCGTGGAGTCCGCGGGCGACGTCGTTGAGGGTAAAGGCGCCGCGCTCCTCGGCGAGGCCGGCGTGGAGCACTACCTGGAGCAGGACGTCGCCGAGTTCGGCCTTCAGCTCCGGATCGCTGCCGGCCGTCTCGATGGTTTCCGCCACCTCGTAGGCCTCCTCGAGGAGGTACTCCACGAGGGATTCGTGGGTGAGGGCGCCCATCCAGGGGCAGTGGGCGCGCAGGTCAGCTATCGTCCCCATCAGCGCGCCCACCGCAGTGGAGTCCGTCTCAGCCAAGGTCGGCGTAGGCCTCGTTGATGTACTCGACGAGGGCTTCCTTCTCCTCAAGCGGCAGGAAGGCGGCCTCGGCGGCGTTCAGCGTCAGCTCCAGCAGGTCATCGAGGTCGTAGTCGAACGTCTCGACCAGCAGCTCGAACTCGTCGGTGAGGGTGACGCCGCTCATCAGCCGGTTGTCCGTGTTGATGGTGACGTTGAAGCCCAGCTGGTAGAGCATGTCCAGCGGGTGGCTGTCGATGCCCTCGCCGAAGCCGGCGATGGCGCCGGTCTGCAGGTTCGACGACGGGCAGATCTCCAGGGCGATCCCGCGGTCGCGGACCCAGCTGGCCAGCTCGCCGAGGGTGACCATGCCGATGTTGTCGCCGAACTCGTCGCTCTCGGCATCCTCGTCGTCCTCGAATTCGACGGTGACGTCCTCGGCAATGCGGACACCGTGGCCCAGGCGCAGGGCCCGGCCGTCCACCAGGGCGGACTGGATGCTCTCGAGCCCCGCGGCTTCCCCGGCGTGGACCGTGGCCGGGAAGTTGTGCTGCGCGAGGTAGGTGAACGCGTCCTTGAACCGGGACGGAAGGAACCCGTCCTCCGCGCCGGCGATGTCGAAGCCGACGGCTCCGTTGTTGCGGTGGCGGACCGCCAGCTCGGCGATCTCCTGACCGCGGTCGGCGTGGCGCATGGCGGTGATCAGCTGGCCGACCTGGATGTCGCGGCCGGATTCGGCGACGGCGTCGACACCGGCATCCAGGCCCGCCTGCACGGCTTCGACGGCCTCGTCCAGGCTCAGTCCCTTCGCAAGGTGCTGCTCGGGCGCCCAGCGCACCTCGCCGTAGACAACGCCGTCGTCAGCGAGGTCCTCGACGAATTCCTTGGCGACGCGGAAGAGGCCTTCCTTCGTCTGCATCACGGCCACGGTGTGGTCGAAGGTCTCAAGGTAGCGGACCAGGGAGCCGGAGTCGGCGGATTCGCGGAACCACTCCCCCAGGGCTACGGGGTCGGTGGAGGGCAGCGTGTGCCCGACGGCCTCGGCCAGTTCAATGATGGTGGCCGGACGCAGTCCGCCGTCCAGATGGTCGTGAAGGGAAACCTTGGGGAGGCCCTTCAGGTCGAAGTCGAGGTCAGGGGCAGCGTCAAGAATTATCTCAGTCACGTTCCAACCTTAGGGTCGGAGGCCGGGCAATACCAGCCGGGCGGCCGGGTGCGGTTTAGGCTTCGACGTCGGCCGGTGACGCCAGGGGTGCCGGGGCGGCGGGACGCGCCACCGTGGTGTGCTGTGCCTTGGCCAGCGTTGTGGTGGGCTGCGCCTTCGTGGGCTGCGGTGTCTCAGCCTGCGCCTCCTTGGCGTGCACCGCCTCAGCCTGCGCTTCCTTGGCGTGCGCTGCCTTGGCGTCGGCGGCGAGGCTCGCAGCGCGGCTGGCGGCCGCGGCAGCACCGCGGGTGTCGCGCCAGCGGTGCAGCCAGGTCAGCAGGTGGTCGATCACGATGCCCAGCACAATGGCGAAGGCAATCGCGATGCCCACCCCCAGCAGCGGGTGCTCATGGACCCAGTTGCCGGCGACGATGCCGACGCCGGCGGAGTAGGCCACCCAGGTGATGGAGGCGAACAGGTCGAGGATGATGAAGCGGCGGTGCGGGTAGGCGGTGGTGCCGGCGATCCAGTTGACGGCCACGCGGCCCACGGGGATGTAGCGGGCCGTGAAGATGAGCATGGCCCCGCGCTTGTCGAGTTCGTACCGGGCCCAGTTCAGCGCGCGCTGGACCTTCGGTTTGCGCATCCAGCGGAAGCGTTCAACGCCGATATGCCGGCCCAGCAGATAGGCCATGTTGTCGCCGGCGACGGCACCCAGGGCGGCCGCAGCCATCACCCACCACATGTTCGGCTGGCCGGACGTGACGGAAAGGGCACCCAGGGCGACGATCAGGGTTTCACTCGGCAGGATCGGAACAAATCCGTCGATGAAGCAGAAGAGCGTCAGAATCGGGTAAATCCACCATTGTCCCGCGGCATGGAGGATAGCCTCATTGATAAATTCCACGCGGGCGTTGCTCCTAGGAAAGTGACGAAAAGCGCTCTTCAGTGTCCCACGGCGGACCAGGATCCGCTACGTTCCGGCCGGATAAATCTGCTGACTTCCCGGGCCGCGGAATCCTACGGCTCGGCCGGCGGGACCCGCTGTGCGGCGTCGTCGGGCAGCCTGCCGCGCAGCCGGCTGATGACGAGGTCCACCACGATGCCCAGGCCGATCGCGCAGATGACGGCGACGATCACCCCGAGCAGATGGTTCTCTTCAAACCATTGGCCGAAGAAGAGGCCGATTGCGACGGAGTAGGCAGCCCAGAGCACCGCGGAGAGGACCGTCAGCCCAACAAAGCGCGGCTGCGGGAAGTGTGTGGCGCCAGCCGTCAGGTTGACCGCCACCCGGCCGATCGGCACGAACCGCGCCACGAGGATCAGGGAGGCCGGCCGTTTCCGCAGTTCAGCGCCCGCCCACCGGAAGGCCCGCTGCATCCGGTGCCCCCGCATCCAGGCCCAGCGCCGCGTTCCGGTGCGGCGGCCGATCAGGTAGGCGATGTTGTCGCCGAGGAACGCCCCGGCAGCGGCCGTGGCGGCCAGGAGCGCCGGGTTGGGCACGTCGGCGGTGGAGGCCACCGCCGCGAGCCCCACCACCACGGACTCGCTGGGAATGGGCGGGAAAAAACCGTCAATCACGCAGCATGCAAACACCAGGTACAGCACCCAGGGTTGGCCTGCTGCGGCCAGGATGAAGTCGTTGATCGCCTGCACGGATTCCTACCAAACAACGGGGGGACAGCTGTCGTGCCAGTGTACCGGCAGCCTGCCCTGTCACTTCTGGGGGTCAACCCGCGGGTCAAGCGGGTTTAGCGACCACAAGTGACAGGGCAACGGCTCTGCCGGGCAACGCGGCTCTCAGGCGATGCGGTCGAGGATGAGCTGCTGCGCCGGCCGGGAACCCTCGGGGGCAATCACCACGGCATGCTCCAGTGCGTCCTTGGCCCGCCCGAACTTCTCCGGTGTGTCCGTCAGGAGGGTCATGAGCGGCTCCCCGGCCTTGACCACGGCGCCCGGCTTGGCGTGCATCCGCACCCCGGCACCGGCCTGGACCTGGTCCTCCTTGCGGGCGCGTCCGGCCCCGAGGCGCCAGGCGGCGACGCCGACGGCCATCGCGTCGAGCTCCACCAGCACGCCGTCGGCCGGGGCGTAGATGACCTCGGATTCCTTGGCGACCGGGAGCTTGGCGCGCGGGTCGCCGCCCTGCGCCTCGATCATCCGGTTCCAGACGTCCATGGCCCGGCCGTCACGCAGCGCGGCGCGCGGATCGGCGTCGTGGACGCCGGCGCAGGCCAGCATTTCCTCCGCCAGCCGGACCGTAAGTTCGACGACGTCTTCCGGGCCGCCGCCGGCGAGGACCTCCACGGATTCCTCGACCTCGATGGCGTTGCCCGCCGTGAGACCCAGGGGCGTGTTCATGTTGGTCAGCAGCGCCACCGTGTTGACCCCGGCGTCCTTGCCCAGGGCCACCATGGTTTCGGCCAGCTCCCGGGCCCGGGCTTCGTCCTTCATAAACGCGCCGCTGCCCACCTTGACGTCCAGCACCAGCGAGCCGGTGCCCTCGGCGATCTTCTTGCTCATGATCGAGGACGCGATCAGCGGGATGGCTTCCACCGTGCCGGTGACGTCGCGCAGCGCGTAGAGCTTCTTGTCGGCCGGGGCCAGCCCGGCGCCGGCGGCGCAGATGACAGCGCCCACATCCTGCAGCTGGGCCAGCATCTCCTCGTTGCTCAGCGCTGCCCGCCAGCCCGGGATCGCCTCGAGCTTGTCCAGGGTGCCGCCGGTGTGGCCGAGGCCGCGGCCGGACAGCTGGGGCACGGCCACGCCGAACACGGCGACCAGCGGCGCCAGCGGCAGGGTGATCTTGTCCCCCACACCGCCGGTGGAGTGCTTGTCCGACGTCGGCTTCACGCCGCCGTCGGGCCGGCGCAGGCTGGAGAAGTCCATCCGCTCACCGGAGGCGATCATCGCCGCGGTCCAGCGGGAGATCTCGGAGCGGTCCATGCCGTTGAGCAGGATGGCCATGTTCAGGGCGGCCATCTGTTCGTCCGCGATCGCGCCGCGGGTGTAGGCGTCGATGGTCCAGTCGATCTGGGCCGGGCTGAGCACGCCCTTGTCCCGCTTGATGCGGATGATGTCGACGGCGTCGAACGCGTTAGCGTTACCGGCGCTGGGGTTCGGGGTGGTTGTCACCGGGTTTCCTCCAGGTGTTGGGGGCCAAAGGCGTCGGGAAGGACCTGGTCCATGGTCTTGATTCCCTGTGTGGTCATGAGCTCCATGTCGGGAGCCCGGAATTCGTAGAGCAGCTGCCGGCAGCGTCCGCAGGGCATCAGGACGTTGCTGCCGGCATCCACGCAGTAGAAGGCGCGGAGCAGGCCGCCGCCGGTCATCTGCAGGTTGCCCACCAGCGCGCATTCGGCGCACAGGGTCAGGCCATAGCTGGCGTTTTCGACGTTGCAGCCGCTGACAATCCGGCCGTCCGCGGTGAGGGCCGCTGCCCCCACCGCGAACTTCGAGTACGGCGCATAGGCGTTCTTCATGGCGGCGACCGCGGCGGCCTCGAGGGCGGCCCAGTCGACGTCGTTCCCGTCCACCGCCGTCAACCCTTCACGTACGGTATGCCGCTCGCGGCCGGAGGCCTGGTACGGCCGACCAGGCCGGCCACGGCAAACACGGTCACGAGGTACGGCAGCATCGCCATGAACTGGCTCGGCACCGGGGTGCCGATGATCGTCACAATGCTTTGCAGGTTGTCCGCGAAGCCGAACAGCAGCGCCGCGAAGAAAGCCCCGATCGGATTCCAGCGGCCCAGGATCATAGCGGCGAGGGCGATGAAGCCGCGCCCGCCAGAGATTTCCTTGGTGAAGCTGTCAATGGCCACAAGGGTGAAGAACGATCCGCCGATGCCGGCCACCGCGCCGCCGAGCGTGACGTTCCAGAAGCGGGTGGCGTTGACCTTGATGCCGAGGGTGTCGGCAGCCTGCGGGTGTTCACCCACGGAACGGACGCGGAGGCCCCACTTGGTCTTGAACAGCCCGATCCAGACAACAATCACGGCCACGTACATCAGGTAGCCGACGACGGACTGCTTGAAGAGGATGGGGCCGAGGACCGGGATGCTGGACAGGACGGGGATCTCGATGATCGGCAGCCGGCCGGGCGAATTGAACATTTCCTTGTTGGCCTGCATCACGGTGCTGAACAGGAAGCCCGTGAGCCCGGAGACGAGGACGTTGAGCACCACGCCGACGATGATCTGGTTGACCACGTACTTGATGCTGAACACGGCCAGCACCATCGACACCAGGGCGCCGGCCACGGCCGCCGCGAGCAGGCCGAGGTACGGGTTGTCCGTCACGCTGGCGACGATCGCGGCCGTGAAGGCGCCGCCGAGGAGCTGGCCTTCGATGGCGATGTTCACCACGCCGGCGCGTTCGCAGAGGACTCCGGAGAGGGAGCCGAAGACGATCGGCACGGCGAGGGTCACGGACCCGGCGATCAGGCCGGCCAGCGAGATGCTGGGCGTCCTGGCGCCGCCCACCACCCAGATCAGGAACGCGACCACAAAGACCACGGTGAACACGACCGGGAGCCAGCGCGGCGGCCGCCGGTTCTGCTTGGCCTTCAGGACCAGGGCGTAACCAGCCAGGCCCAGCAGGACCAGCGAGAGGACAATCCCGGACAGGAAGGCCGGAACTTCGATGGCCGGCAGCTGGAAGAAGTCGCCGCCGGAGGACACACCGAACTTCGCAGTCGACTGGGGGCCCAGCAGGCCGAAGAAGATAAAGCCGACGACGGCCAGCACGGCCAGTGTCACCGGCAGCTTCCAGGTCACGGGCTTGGCGGACATTCCCTGTGCGGGTCCTTTGGCCTGTTCTGGTTTTCCCTGCGGGCCGCCCGGAACGGGCGCTGTTGCTGTTGTGCTCATGCTGCACCTCCGGTGGTTGCTGCCTTCGGGGACTTGCCGGCGGGTGCGGCTTTCTTCTTGCGCGGGTTCAGTCCGAAGATCGCCCGGACCAGCGGCGGCGCCGCGATAAACAGCACAATGAGGGACTGGACCACCAGCACGATGTCGATGGGAGTACCGGTCTGGATCTGCATCTGGACCGCACCGGCCCGGAAGGCGCCGAACAGGATGCCGGCAGCGAACGTGCCCCACGGCGTCGAGCGTCCCAGCAGCGCCACGGTGATGGCGTCAAAGCCGTACGTTGCGGCGACGCCGTCGGTCAGGACCTTCTCGGTGCCTGCCACCTGCGCGACGCCGGCCAGCCCGGCCAGGCCGCCGGCCATGGTCATCACGAGGATGGTGGCGCGGGGGACGTTGATGCCGGCGGTCAGTGCGGCCTTGGGGTTGGCGCCGACGGCGCGGAATTCGAAGCCGATCGTGGAGCGGTTCAGCAGCCACGAGACGAACAGGGTGGCCGCGATGGCCAGCAGGAAGCCAAGGTGCAGCCGGTACTGGCTGCCGAAGATCTGCGGGTACAGCGCGGACGGGTCGAGGATGGGGGAAATCGGGGTGGTCTCCCCCGGCCGCTGGAACAGATCCGTGTCCAGCAGGTAGCGCAGGAAATACAGGGCGATGTAGTTGAACATGATGGTCACGATGACCTCATGCGCTCCGGTCTTCGCCTTGAGCACACCCACCAGTCCGCCCCAGACGGCACCGCCGATCACGCCGGCGACCAGGACGAGCAGCAGGTGCAGCCCCACCGGCAGGTGCAGCGCGAAGCCCACCCAAGCGGCCAGGATGCCGGACATGATGATCTGGCCCTGGGCGCCGATGTTGAACAGGCCGGCACGGAAGGCCAGGGCCACACCGAGGCCGGCGGTGATCAGCGGGGTGGCGATGGTGAGGGTCTCCATCAGCGGCGCGAACTGTCCGGAGACGGCGTTTGCGCGCGGGTTGAAGACGGCGCCCTGGAAGAGCGCAACGTAGGAGCTGGTGGCGGCGGACCAGACGGCCGCGAAGAAGTCGGTGGGCCGGGCGAAGAAGTACGTCGACGTGGCCGCGACCACCTTGTCCGTACTCGCGATGAGCAGCCCGCCAAGGATCAGCGCGAGGAGGACGGCCAGGATGGTCACGATGCCGTTGCCGGTGAAGATCTGGCGCAGCACGGAGTCCGGCCGTTCCTCGCCGGGGAGGGTCCCGCTCTGGGCGGAGACCGGGACGGCGGACGGCCGCATCGCGCCGCCGGCGGTGTCCAGCGTGCTGACGAACTCGGCGTCGTCCTCCAGGGGCTCCGCTTCCCCTGCCGGGGACTGGGTGGTGCGGATCCGGTCCGGATCCGGGTCGGCCGGGCGTTTCGGCTCGTTGTTCTCACTCATGGTCGTCTCCTACGGCGCCGGAGCGGGGCTCCTGCACGGGCTGGGCGGCGGGCGCCTGGTCTGTTGCTGTTCTCTCGGCGGCGGTTCCGGCGGTCTGGGCGGCGGTCTGGTCGGCGGGCTGGCCGGCGGGCTGCTGCCGGCTGGCGGCGTCGGCCTGCTGCCGGCTCGCGGCGTCGGCGAGGGCATCCTGCGGGGAAAGGCCTGCCATCATCAGGCCGAGGACGTCGCGTCCGGTGCCGGCCGGGACGATCCCGACCAGCTTGCCCTTGTACAGCACGGCGATCCGGTCGGCGAGCTCGATCACCTCGTCCAGTTCGGTCGAGACGATCATGACGGGTGTCCCGTGGTCGCGCTCGGCCACGATGCGCTTGTGCAGGAACTCGATGGACCCCACGTCCACGCCGCGGGTGGGCTGGGAGGCGATGAAGAGGCGCAGCGGCCGGGAAAGCTCCCGGGCCATGACCACCTTCTGCTGGTTGCCGCCGGACAGGGTGCCGGCGGCAAGGGAACCGGACGGGGTGCGGACGTCGAACTCGTCGATCCGGGTCTTGGCGTTCTCCAGGACCTTGGCCGGGCTCATGCTGATGCCCTTGGCGAACGGGGCCTTGTCATAACGGTCCAGAATCAGGTTCTCGGCGATCGAGAACGTGCCGATCAGGCCGTCCACCGAGCGGTCTTCCGGCACGAAGCCGACGCCGGCGTTGAGGACGTCCTTGACGCTGCGGCCAAGGAGCTCCTCGCCGTCGAGCAGGATGGAGCCGTGGGCGCGTTCCTGCAGGCCGAGGATCGCCTCGGTCAGTTCGGTCTGTCCGTTGCCCTGGACACCGGCGACGGCGAGGATCTCGCCGCGGGCGATGTCGAAGCTGATGCCGTCCACCACGTGCTGGCCGCTGGGGGCGATGACAGTGAGGTCCTTGACCTGGAACGTGGTTTCCTGCGGGGTGGCCGGGGCCTTGTCGAGGGTCAGGCTCACGGCCCGGCCCACCATGAGCGAGGCCAGTTCGGTGGTCGAGGCGCCCGGGTCGGCGGTGCCCACCACCTTGCCGCGCCGGATCACCGTGATGGTGTCGGAGACTGCTTTAACCTCGCGGAGCTTGTGCGAGATGAACACAATCGAGGTCCCGTGGCTCTTGAGCTGGCGCATGATGTCCAGCAGCTCGTCGGTGTCCTGCGGGGTGAGCACGGCGGTGGGCTCGTCGAGGATGAGCACCTTGGCATCGCGGACCAGGGCCTTGATGATTTCCACGCGCTGCTGCACGCCGACCGGGAGGTCCTCGATCAGCGCGTCGGGGTCGACGTCGAAGCCGTAGCGGTCCGAGATCTCCTTGATCTTCCGGCGTGTGTCGTCCAGGTTCAGGAAGCCGCCGGCCTTGGTGGTCTCGGCGCCCAGGGCAACGTTTTCGGCGACCGTGAAGACCGGGACCAGCATAAAGTGCTGGTGCACCATGCCGATGCCTGCGGCCATGGCGTCGCCCGGGCCGCGGAAGGTGACGGGTTTGTCGTCGATGAGGATCTGGCCCTCGGTGGGTTCGTACAGTCCGTAGAGGACGTTCATCAGCGTGGACTTGCCCGCGCCGTTCTCACCGAGCAGACAGTGAATCTGCCCGGGTTCAACCACCACGTCAATGTGGTCGTTGGCTACCAGGGAGCCGAAGCGTTTGGTGATCCCCTTGAGTTCAAGTTTCAAAACTCTGACCAATCTCGAAGTGTCCGGAGGCTTGTGGCCCGGACGGGTGATGGGGCTGCAGAACCAGCGTAGTGCCTGCAGCCGGAAGCGGAGCCTGCCCGCCCAACGAAAAGCGCCACAGCCCGTGCGGTGGTGACCGGACGGGCCGTGGCGCTGTAGCTAAAGGAAGTTAGACCTTCGGGCTTGCTGCGGATTCAACCTTCAGCTTGCCGTCGGCGATGTCCTTCTTGATCTGGTCCAGCTCCGACTTCAGTTCGGCCGGAACCGCGGACTCCAGGTCGTGGAACGGTGCCAGCTGCACGCCGTCGTTCGCGAGGGTGCCAACGTACGGGGTGTTGTTGAACTGGCCGTCCTTGTCCTGCTTGACAACGGTGTAGACAGCCTCGCCCATCTGCTTCATGACGGAGGAGAGCATGATGTCCTTGTAGTCCGGTGCCGTGAGGAAGCCGTCGGAGTCAACCCAGATGAGCTTGACGTCCTTGCCTGCTGCCTTGGCTTCCTTCAGGGCCGCTCCCGCGCCCTTGCCGACCGGACCGGCGACGGGCATCACGATGTCCGCGCCCTGGTCCAGGAAGTTCTGGGTGAACTGCTTGCCCTTGTCCTGCTTTTCGAAGTCACCGGTGAAGGAACCGTCCTGCTTGGCCTTGTCCCAGCCGAGGACCTTGACGTCGGTGCCCTTCTGCTCGTTGTAGTACTTCACGCCGTCGGCGTAGCCGTCCATGAAGATGGTGACCGTGGGGATCTTGATGCCGCCGAAGGTGGCAACCGTTCCGGTCTTGGTGGTCCCGGCGGCGAGGTAACCGGCGAGGAAGGCGGCCTGCGCCGTGTCGTAGATGATCGGCTTGACGTTGCTGATCGGGGTCTCGTAGCCGAAGTCGATGATGGCGAAGTGGCTGTCCGGGTTGGCCGTGGCCTGGGCCTTGGTGGCGTCGCCGAGGAGGAAGCCGACCGTAACGGTCAGGTCGCAGCCGGCCGTGACCATGGCGCGCAGGTTCGGTTCGAAGTCGTTGTTGGTCTTGGACTCGGCCTGGTTGACCTTGATGCCCAGGTCCGCTTCGGCCTTCTTCAGCCCCTCGTAGGAGGACTGGTTGAATGACTGGTCGTCGAATCCACCCGAGTCGGACACGATGCAGCCCGTGAAGTCGCTGGCCGTGGCGGTGGCAGTGCTGCTGGCCGTCGGGGCGGCACCGCAGCCGGTCAGCAGGAGTGCAGCCGCACCGGCGGTGGCAACTCCGGCCATCGAACCGCGCTTGAAGGTTGCACGCAGAGAGTTCTTCAATTTTCCTCCAGGAAGAAAGAGATAGGCGCTACGACGGAGCTCAATGAGTGTCTGTTGGCGGGATTGCCGCTGAAACGCTGTTTTCACTGATGGATTTCGCAGCACTGCGCCGAGGCGCACTGATGCAAGCCACTTTAGTGTCCTGGGACACGTCCAAGTAGCACAGTTCACAGCGATTCCACAGATTGTTGAGAACTTGTTACCAAGCGGTACAAAGAGAACGCCCCGCACCGGACGTTTCCGGTGCGGGGCGTTCTCTGCCGTCGTGGGGCGGCGTGGGGTTAGAGCCGCACCAGCATCTTGCCGGTGTTGGCGCCGTCCAGGAGGTCCATAAAGGCCTGCGGGGTGTTTTCGAGCCCGTCCACGATGGTCTCGTCGTAGCGCACGGTGCCGTCGGCGAGCCAGCCGGACATGGTTTCGACGAACTCGCCCATGTACTGCCAGTAGCCGCCGACCAGGAAACCCTTGAGGGTCAGCTGCTTGCCGATGGCCTGCATGAGGTTCCGCGGGGCGGGCGTGGGTTCGGTCGAGTTGTACTGCGAGATGGCGCCGCACATGGCCACCCGGCCTCCGACGGTGAGCGCCGACAGCGCGGCTTCGAGGTGTTCGCCGCCGACGTTGTCGAAGTAGACGTCGATCCCGCGCTCCCCCGCCGCCTCGGCCAGCTGCGCGGCCACCGGGCCGTCGTGGTAGTCGAATGCTGCGTCGAAGCCCAGCTCCAGCAGGCGTGCCACCTTCTCCGGCGAGCCGGCGCTGCCGATGACGCGGGACGCGCCCATCGCCTTGGCGATCTGCCCCACGAGGGACCCGACGGCGCCCGCGGCGCCGGAGACGAAGACAACTTCCCCGGCCTTGAACTCGGCCACCTTGAGCAGGCCGGCGTAGGCCGTCAGCCCGGTCATGCCCAGGGCCCCGAGGAACGCCTGCGCCGGCGCCAGGTCGGTGCGGGCCGGCGTGGTGGAAGCGGCATCGAGCACGGCGTATTCGCGCCAGCCGAGGGAATGGACCACTGCGTCGCCCACTTGGCGGTCATCGGAACGGGAGGCGAGGACCTCGCCCACGGCGCCGCCGTCGAGCGCTTTGTCCAGCGCGAACGGTGCCGAGTAGGACTTGACGTCGTTCATCCGCCCGCGCATGTAGGGATCCACGGAGATGAAGAGGTTGCGGACCAGGACCTGGCCGTCCTGGAGTTCCGGGAGGGCCGATTCGGCGAGGCGGAAGTTCTCCGGCACGGGCCGGCCGTGCGGGCGGGATGCCAGCTGGATCTCACGGGTGGTGGCGGGAAGGGTCTTGGTGTTGGTGCTCATGCAGCGACCTCCAGGATCTTGATGTCGACGGTGATGTTGCCGCGGGTGGCGTTGGAATAGGGGCAGACCTCGTGGGCCTTGGCCACGAGGGCCTCGGCGCTTTCCCGGTCGACGCCGGGCAGGGCGATCTCGAGTTCGGCGGCGATGCCGAAGCCGGCCCCGTCGCCAAGGGCGCCGAGGTGGATCCGGGCGGCGACGGCGGAATCGGTCAGGTCCGCTTTCGCCTGCCGGCCGACGAGGCGCAGGGCTGAGTGGAAGCAGGCCGCGTATCCGGCGGCGAAGAGCTGCTCGGGGTTGGTGCCTTCGCCGCTGCCGCCGAGTTCCACCGGGCTGGCCAGGGCGACGTTGAGCTTTCCGTCCCGGGTTACGGCGGTGCCGTCCCGGCCGTCGCCTGAGGCCAGGGCCTCGGCTGTATAGAGAGTCTTCAAGGGGGATCCAATCTGTTGGGGAAATCTGGTGGCCGGCGGCGGATTCGCTGGAAGCCCGCGCAGTCGCCGCAAACTTCCGGCGAGCCAGCACGATTCCGGCGATTTCGGCGTCGGCGGCTTCCGCGGCGCCGGGGCGGAAGGAACCTTTAGCGCGGTGCCTGCAGCGCGGCGGCGAGCCGGCCGAGGGTCTCGCGGAGCTGGTCGAGCTCCGCCGGAGAAAGTCCGGCCGCGTCGGCGAGTTGTTGCGGGATGCCGGTGGCCCGGGCGCTCAGGGCAGTCCCGGCGTCGGTCAGGAAGACCTCCACCCGGCGCTCGTCCGCAGCCGAGCGCCGGCGTTCCACGAAGCCCAGGGCCTCGAGCCGCTTGAGCAGCGGAGAGAGGGTGCCGGAGTCCAGCCCCAGCTCCTCCCCCAGCTCGCGGACGCTGCGCGGATCCTCTTCCCAGAGCACCAGCATCACCAGGTACTGCGGGTAGGTCAGGCCCAGCTCGTCGAGCATCGGCCGGTAGGCCGCCGTGGCCGCCCGGGAGGCCGAGTACATGGCGAAGCAAACCTGCCGGTTCAGGCGGGGTGCGTTGAGGCGAGGGGCGTCGGTCATGCTGATAACCCTAGTCCACAATTCAATTGTGCACAACTTAACTGCGCACAACCCGGCGCAACAATTAAGCTCTCCCCGGCGAACTTGCAATGCGGGGCGATGCCGGATCTCCCCACGTTTCCCGGCGCGCAGCGGCGTGGCGGTCGCCACCGCCGGTGTGTCCCGGCGTCGTGCGGTCACAGGTGGGGAAACTCCGCACGCCAAAAGACCCGCAGGACCTGCCGGGGAACCGGCGGCGGCCAGGGCGGGGAACCGGCGGGGGTTTAGAGGTCGCGGATGGTGCGCAGGGCGGCGGCGGTGAGGACCTGGATGCCGAGGCCCAGGGCGCGTTCGTCCAGGATGTAGTCGCCGCGGTGGAGGTCGTACTCCTCGCCGCCCGGGGTCTTGGTGCCGAGGCGCATCATGGCGCCGGGGAGGTCCGCGAGGAACCACGCAAAGTCTTCGCCGCCCATGGACTGCGGGGTCAGAACCACGGCACCTTCGCCGATCTCGGCGCGGGCAGCGGCCTCAATCAGGGCCGTCTCGTGTTCGGAGTTCACCACAGGGGGCACACCGCGGGTGTGTTCCAGGTGCACGTCCACGCCGTAGGGCGCCGCGATCTGCTGCACCACCTCGTCCAGGATTTCGCCGGCACTGTGCCACGCGTCGCGGTCGAGGCAGCGCATGGTGCCCGCCATGTAGCCGCTCGCCGGGATCGCGTTGGGCGCGGAGCCGGCGGAAATGTGGCCCCAAACAACGGAGACGCCGCTCCGGACATCGACGCGGCGGGACAGCACCGCCGGAACGTTGACGGCGATCTGCGCCAGGGCGAAGACGAGCTCCTCGGTCAGGTGGGGGCGGGAGGTGTGGCCGCCGCGGCCGGTCAGTTCGATCTTGATGGTGTCCGAGGCGGAGGTGATGGCACCGATCCGGGTGCCGATCTTGCCTACCTCGATGCGGGGGTCGCAGTGCAGGGCCAGGATCCGGGGAACCCCTTCCAGGACGCCCTGTTCAATGCAGCTCTGGGCGCCGCCGGGCATGGTTTCCTCGGCCGGCTGGAAGATGATCCGCACCGTGCCGCCCAGCGGGGACACCTCATGCATCCGCTGCAGCACCAGGGCCGCGCCAAGCATGGTGGCGGTGTGGACGTCATGGCCGCAGGCGTGCGTGACGCCGTGGTTCTTCGAGGCGAACGGCAGCCCGGTCTCCTCGATGATGGGCAGGGCATCAATGTCCCCGCGCAGGGCGGTGGCGATGGGCCCTTCCCCGATGTCCACCGTGAGGCCCGTCTCCTCGAGGCGGCGGGGCTGAAGCCCCGCTTCCTCGAGCCGCTTGGCGAGCCTGTCGGTGGTGCGGAACTCCTTGAAAGAGAGCTCCGGGTGCGCGTGCAGGTCCCGCCGGAAGTCGATCAGCTCCGGCAGCAGGGGTTCGAGCCACGGCCCCACCAGTGTGGTGGGCTCAGCTTCAGTAGAGTAGTTGCGCACGGAATAACTCTAGCGAGCGCACAAAAATTAGCGGCATCGGGTACGGCGCATTACGGCTCGGAGAACATTTCCCGTCGCCGCGAACAGGGCCGGAAGGCCCTGTTGGTCCGGAACCCGGGGAACCCGAAGGACGCCGGAACCTAGAGGACGTCGGTGTCGCCGCTGGCCTTGAGGGCGTCAACGGCCTGCTTCACGCGCTGGGAGTGTTCCTTGTGCATCACCAGCAGCGCGTCCGGGGTGTCCACCACCACCACGTCCTTGATCCCGATCAGGGCGATCACGCGCTTGGTGTCGGACACCACCACGCCGCTGGCGTCCTCGGTGAAGACGCGGGCGCCCTCGCCGATCACGGTGACGTCCTTGACTTCCTTGGCGCTGTTCAGCCGGCCCACGGAGGCGAAGTCCCCGACGTCGTCCCAGCGGAAGGTTCCCGGCACGACGGCGACGTCCCCGGCGGCAGCGGCCGGCTCCGCCACGGCGTAGTCGATGGCAATCTTGGGCAGGGTGGGCCACACGCGCGCCTTGACTTCATCCCGCTGCGGGGTGTCCCACGCCTGCGCGATTTCCTGGATCCCGGCGAAAAGCTCGGGCTGGTTGGCCTCGAGGTGCTTGAGCATCAGCGCCACCGGAGCAACGAACATGCCGGCGTTCCAGACGTAGTCGCCGCTGTCGAGGTACTCCTGGGCGACTTCCTCGCTCGGCTTCTCCACGAACTCGACGACGGCCTGCGCGCTGGGGGCGCCGTCCACGCCGAGGTTCTTTCCGGCCCGGATGTAGCCGAACCCGGTGGAGGCATGCGTGGGCTTGATGCCGATGGTGACGATCTTGCCGGCGGCGGCAGCGTGGATGGCTTCCCGGACGGCCTCGTGGAACAGATCGTCGGGGCTGATCACCTGGTCCGCGGCGAAGGAGCCCATGATGGTGTCCGGATCGCGCTCGTGCAGGATCGCGGCGGCCAGGCCGATGGCGGCACCGGAGTCTTTCGGCTCGCTTTCCAGCACCAGGTCCGCGTCGTCAATCTCGGGGAGCTGGCGGCAGACCGCGTCACGGTGGGCCATCCCTGTCACCACGAGCATGTGCGCACCGGCGAGCGGCTCAAGCCGGTCGAAGGTGGACCTCAGCAGCGTACTGCCCGAGCCCGTGAGGTCGTGAAGGAACTTGGGGGCTGCTGCCCGCGACAGAGGCCATAGGCGGGTCCCCACCCCACCTGCCGGAATCACGGCAATAAACCGGCTCAAGGCCGAATCGTTTCGTGAGTCCTGGCGTGTCGCTTTATCTGTAGTCATCACGGCTACTTTAGCCGAACGGGGTGCGGCCGTCCCTGATCCTGCGGCGGACACGGCGTCGCCGGCGCAGGATCGGGGACTGCCGCGAGCGGCGGCCGGCACGCCGCAGGCCGGGCCCCGGCGGCCGGGAATGTGGCGTTCGTCTCAAAATCGGGCGAAAACCGCGCGGTGCAGAGTCACCGACCGGCGGCTGAATTGAATAAGCTGTTAGCGAAGCCTAGATTTAGGCTTGAGCTTACGAGTGCTCTCGCAGCAGGCGTTCCCCCCGCGTGGATCCCATGCCAGCGCCGCTGTGTTGCAGGGAGGTTTATTCAGTGCCGACAAAACCAGCTGGCACCTTGTACCGCGGCCGTGAAGGCATGTGGTCTTGGGTTGGACACCGCATTACCGGTGTAGTGATCTTTTTCTTCTTGTTGGTCCACGTGCTGGACACCTCATTGGTGCGTGTGTCCCCCGAGGCCTACACCGCCGTGATCGGTGCCTACAAGAACCCCCTGATGGCCCTGGGTGAAACGGGCCTTGTCGCAGCGATCGTGTTCCACGCCTTCAACGGCCTGCGGATCATCGCCGTCGACTTCTGGAAGAAGGGCGCGAAGTACCAGCGCCAGATGCTGTGGACGGTGCTCATTCTCTGGGCAGTCGTCATGGTGGGCTTCTCCATCCGCCACCTTTCCCTCGCCCTTGGAGGACACTAGCCATGAGTGCAACTGAGATTCAGAGCCCCCGCAGCAAGGCGCCCGGCGTCGGAAGCGGCCGGATCGCCCCGCAGTACCGCCGCAGCGGCACGTCCAAGGGCAACTTCGAAATGCTGGCCTGGCTGTTTATGCGGCTTTCCGGCGTTGTCCTGGTGGTCCTGATCTTCGGGCACCTGACGGTCAACCTGCTGGTGGGCGAGGGCATCCATGCGATCGACTTCGGCTTCGTGGCCGGCAAGTGGGCCGACCCGTTCTGGCAGATCTGGGACTTGGCCATGCTGTGGCTCGCCATGCTGCACGGCACCAACGGTGTCCGCACCATCATCAACGACTACGCCGAGAAGGATGCCACGCGCATGTGGCTGAAGGTGGTGCTCTACGCGGCCACCACCGTGATCATCATCCTGGGCACCCTGGTCATCTTCACGTTTGACCCGTGCCCCGTGGTCAACGGCGTCCAGCTGCCCGGCGGTTTCTGCCCCGCCCCGTAGCGGCGCAGTCCCAGCGGCACTTGATCCCTTGCCTGCCCGGTGCGGGCAAGGGATTTCCACGAGATGTCACCGGCCCGGCTCCGCCGGCCGGTGCTGTAAAGCGAATTTTTAGAGAAAGAGCGTCTGGTATGCAGGTCCATAAGTACGACGTCGTCATCGTCGGTGCCGGTGGCGCCGGGATGCGCGCGGCGATCGAATCCGGTCAGCGCGCCCGAACAGCAGTACTGACCAAGCTGTACCCCACCCGCTCCCACACCGGCGCGGCGCAGGGCGGCATGTGCGCAGCCCTGGCGAACGTCGAAGAGGACAACTGGGAGTGGCACACGTTCGACACCATCAAGGGCGGCGACTACCTGGTTGACCAGGACGCTGCCGAGGTCATGGCAAAGGAAGCGATCGACGCCGTCCTGGACCTGGAAAAGATGGGCCTGCCGTTCAACCGCACGCCCGAGGGCCGGATTGACCAGCGCCGCTTCGGCGGCCACACCCGCGACCACGGCAAGGCACCGGTGCGCCGCGCCTGCTACGCCGCTGACCGCACCGGTCACATGATCCTGCAGACGCTCTACCAAAACTGCGTCAAGCACAACGTGGAGTTCTACAACGAGTACTACGTCCTTGACCTCCTGACCGTCGAGGAAGACGCGGTCCGCGAGGACGGCACCCCGTACAAGCAGAAGCGCGTTGCCGGCGTTGTGTCCTACGACCTGGCCTCCGGCGAACTGCACGTGTTCCAGGCCAAGTCCGTGGTGTTCGCCTCCGGCGGCGCGGGCAAGGTCTTCAAGACCACGTCCAACGCGCACACCCTGACCGGAGACGGCATGGGCATCGCGTTCCGCCGCGGCATCCCCCTGGAGGACATGGAGTTCTTCCAGTTCCACCCGACAGGCCTCGCCGGCCTGGGCATCCTGCTCTCCGAGGCTGCCCGCGGCGAGGGCGCGATCCTGCGCAACTCCGAGGGTGAGCGCTTTATGGAGCGTTACGCCCCCACCATCAAGGACCTCGCCCCCCGCGACATCGTGGCCCGCTCCATGGCCAACGAGGTCCGCGAAGGACGCGGCTGCGGCCCGAACAAGGACTACGTCCTCCTGGACCTGACGCACCTTGAGCCGGCGCACATCGACGCGAAGCTGCCGGACATCACCGAGTTCGCCCGCACCTACCTTGGTGTGGAGCCGTACACGGAGCCGGTTCCGGTGTTCCCGACGGCGCACTACGCCATGGGCGGCATCCCCACCAACATCAGCGCCGAGGTCCTCCAGGACAACGACACCGTGGTCCCGGGCCTCTACGCCGCCGGCGAGGTGGCCTGCGTGTCCGTGCACGGCTCCAACCGGCTGGGCACCAACTCCCTCCTGGACATCAACGTCTTCGGCAAGCGCGCCGGCATCGCCGCCGCGGAGTACGCCAAGACCGCCGACTTCGTGGAGCTCCCGGCGGACCCGGAGGCCTACACCCAGGAACTCCTGAACCACGTCCGCACCGCCGACGGCACCGAGAAGGTCGCTGCGATCCGCAAGGAACTGCAGGACACCATGGATGCCAACATGCAGGTGTTCCGCACGGCCGAAACGCTGAACCAGGTCCTGAAGGACATCGCGTCCTTCGAGGAGCGGTACAAGCGCATCAGCGTCCAGGACAAGGGCAAGCGCTTCAACCTGGACCTCCTGGAGGCCGTGGAACTCGGCTTCCTGCTGGAACTGGCCAAGGTCATGACCGTGGCGGCCCTGCACCGCGAGGAGTCCCGCGGCGGACACTTCCGTGAGGACTTCCCCGAGCGTGACGATGAAAAATTCATGAAGCACTCCATGGCGTACAAGGATGAGCATGCTCCGGCGGATGGAACCGCCGGGACGGCGAAAACAACTGCCGGCATCCGGCTGGCCACCAAACCGGTGGTCTTTACGCGCTACGAGCCGATGGTGAGGAAGTACTAAGATGACCGCTGAACTCGCTGAGCCAGCCTCCAAGATCGAACTGCCCGCCGGCGTCGGCGGGGGCGGGGAAATCCCGTCCTTCGACGTCACGCTGCGCGTGCGCCGCTACAACCCGGAGGTCTCCGAGGACGCCACCTGGGATGACTTCCAGGTCACGATGTACGGCACCGACCGTGTGCTCGATGCCCTGCACAAGATCAAGTGGGAGATGGACGGCAGCGTCTCCTTCCGCCGGTCCTGCGCCCACGGTGTCTGCGGCTCCGACGCCATGCGCATCAACGGCCGCAACCGCCTCGCCTGCAAGACCCTGCTGAAGGACCTGGACACGTCCAAGCCCATCACGGTCGAGCCCATCAAGGGCCTGCCGGTGGAGAAGGACCTCATTGTGGACATGGAGCCGTTTTTCCAGTCCTTCCGCGAGGTTATGCCCTTCCTCATCAACCGGGGCCACGAGCCCACCAAGGAACGCCTGCAGTCCGCCGAGGACCGCGAACGGTTCGACGACACCACCAAGTGCATCCTGTGCGCCGCGTGCACCTCGTCCTGCCCGGTGTTCTGGACCGACGGCCAGTACTTCGGCCCGGCGGCCATCGTGAACGCCCACCGCTTCATCTTCGATTCCCGCGATGATGCCGGCGACATGCGGCTGGAGATCCTGAACGACAAGGAAGGCGTGTGGCGCTGCCGCACCACCTTCAACTGCACCGAAGCGTGCCCGCGCGGCATCCAGGTCACCCAGGCCATCGCCGAGGTCAAGCAGGCCATCCTGTCCCGCAAGGTCTAGCGGTACCGCTCCTGGAGCACCAAAAACAACAGACGACGGCGCCTCCCACCTCTTGGTGGGGGCGCCGTCGTCGTCCTCCCCCGTACCGAAAGGCGGACACCGTGTCCCGCTCCGAAAAAGTCTCCTTCCAGGGTTCCACCGGCGAATTGCTCTCCGGCATCGTTGACGTCCCCGAGGGCCCGGTGAAGGGCTGGGGCGTGTTCTCGCACGGTTTCACCCTGGGCAAGGACAGCCCCTCGGCGTCGCGGATGTGCAAGGCCCTGGCGGACAACGGGGTGGGGATGCTCCGGTTCGACAACCTGGGCCTTGGCGAATCGGCCGGGATGTGGTCTGAGGGGTCCTTCAGCCACAAGGTGGCCGACACCGTCAAAGCCGCCGAATACATGCGGGAGACCGGCCGCCCGGTGTCGCTGCTGGTGGGTCACTCGTTTGGCGGCGCCGCCGTCCTGTCCGCCGCCGGCTCCATTCCGGAGCTCGACGCCGTCGCGACGGTGGGCGCGCCGTTCTCCCCCAAGCACGTGGCGCATGTCTTCGACGCCGCGCTGGACCGGATCCTGAGCGAGGGCAGCGCGGAAGTGGACCTGGGCGGCAAGCGCGTGGAGATCCGGCGGCACTTCGTCGAGGACCTGGAGAACGCGGACCTGACGGACTGCATCCGGAGGCTCGGTAAACCGCTCCTGGTGCTGCACTCCCCCACCGACAACACCGTGGGCATCGAGAACGCCAGCACCATTTTCCAGACCGCCCGGCATCCGCGGAGCTTCGTCTCGCTGGAAGGCAGCGACCACCTGCTGACGGCCAAGGGCCAGGCGGCCCGGGCCGCGAAGATTATTTCGGCGTGGGCCGACCAGTACCTCGACGCCTGAACGCGGCGGACCACGCGGCCCGGCGCGGCCGCGCCTCGGACTCGGACGGGGTCCTGCCGGGCTGGACCTGCCGGGCGCCCCACCCGGTGGTGCTGGCGGCCGGTTCCGTGGCGCGGTCCTGCTCCCGGATTGCCACCCAGGCGGCGCAGATCACGTAGACCTGGCTCACCAGGTTGAACCAGATCAGCAGGCCGATAATGATGGCAAAGGGCGCCAGGATAGGGTTCTTGCCCGCACTGGCCAGCAGCTGGGTGCTGAAGATCTGCAGCACCGTGGTCCCGATGGCGGCTAAGACAGTCCCCTCCAGCAGCACCCGCCAGGCGGGTTTCACCCCCGCGGCCACCCGGAACATGATCAGGGCGGTCCCCCAGCCGAGGAGCAGCGGCACCACGATCATCACGGACGTGGTCAGTGGCCCGGCCACCGCGGGGTCGAGGTTCAGCTGCGCCGTCACCCAGTCCGCCGCCGTGCCGAACACCAGTGACACGGCGGCGCTGGTCACCAGTGCCAGTCCCAGCAGGATGAGCGTTCCGACGTCGCGCAGGATCTGCAGGATGGGGTTGGCCCCCCGGGGGCCCAGCTGCATCATGCCCCGCACGCCGTCGCGGATTCCGCTGATCCAGCCGAGGGACGTGAAGACCGTGACGATGGCGGCGATCAACGCCGCCCAGCCCAGGCTGGACGGGTTCAGCAGCGCGTAGGGGTCAACCAGTCCCTCGCTGCCGTCGACCTGCAGGAGGCCGGGCGCCGTCAACGCCACGCTCTTGATGATCTGGTCCAGCAGGGCCGGCTGCCCGCTGAGGAAGAGGCCGGCCAGGGAGAACCCGGTGGCCAGGAGGCCGGTGACGGAGAAGAACATCCGGAACCCGATGCCGGCGCTCATCAAGGGGCCGTGCTGCCGGCCGTAGTGCGCGAAGGCGCGCGCCGGAAGGAGCGCGTTGACCCGGGCCACCAGCCACGGCACCATGGCCATCAGCGACGCCATGCCGCCGCCGGAGCGCCGGGCCCGGCCCCAATCGACCTGCTTCCGGATGACTTCCAGTTTCAGACCGGCCAGGTCGGTGGGAAGGGGCGGCTTAGCCGGCGTCCGCGGGGACGTGCGGGCCTCCGTCGTGGTGCTGTTTGGTCCCAAAGTGAAGCTCTTCCCGTAGCTGCCAAATACCGTTGTCGTCGTGCTCGTAAAGCCCCATGCTAGCCACCGGGAACGTGGCCCTGTAATTCTTCAGCGCTTCCTCGGCCTCATCGAGGCTCTCCGGGGCGACGTCGTGGGCCACCGTGACGTGCGGGTGGTAGTCGAACGGCAGCTCGCGCTCCAGCGGGCCGGCCTGCAGCTGCCGGTGCAGGCCCACGCAGTCGCCGAAGCCCTCCTCGACGTTCAGGAAGACCACCGGGGAGACCGGCCGGAACGATCCTGTTCCCGCGATGGTCACGGTGAAGGGTTCCTGCTTCCGCGCAATGTCCCGCACATGGCTGCGCGTCGCTTCCCAGTCCTGCGTCATGGTGGTGGTGACCAGCGTGATGTGGGCCGGGATGACGGCGGCCATGGGGTCGCCGAACGAGGCACGCCAGCGCTGGAGCTCCTCCGCGATGTCCGCGGGGAAACCCAGGATCACGCCGATGCTGATGCCGTCGCCGCGTTGTCCGTTGCCCTGGGGGTCCCCTGCCGCCGGAGCCGTGGTCCCTCCACGCAGGGAGGCGCGTGCGCTCTGGTGGGCGGTGACTTTGCTGGCGGAGGACATGGGCCTAGCGGGCTCCGGAGCTGCCGGCGTAGGGCAGGAACCCCACCTTGGCGTAGACATCCTGCAGCGTGGCCGACGCGATCCCGCGCGCCTTGTCGGCGCCCAGGGCCAGCAGCCGGTCGAGTTCCGCGGGATCGTCCAGGAGCTCGTTGGCCCGGTCCCGGATGGGGGTCAGGGACTCCGTGACCACCTCTGCCAGGTCAACCTTGAGGTGGCCGTACATCTTGCCCTGGTAGGCCGCGACGAGGTCCTCGACGCTCCGCCCGGTGAGGGCCGAGTAGATGGTCAGGAGGTTGGAGACCCCGGGCTTGGCCTCGCGGTCGAACCGGATCTCCGTCTCCGCGTCCGTCACCGCGGACTTGATCCGCTTGGCGATCACCTTCGGGTCATCAAGCAGGTTGATGAGCCCCGCCGGCGACTCCGCCGACTTGGACATCTTGGCGGTTGGGTTCTGCAGGTCGTAGATTTTGGCGGATTCCTTCTGGATGAAGGGTTCCGGAACCCGGAACGTCTCGCCAAAACGCGTGTTGAAGCGCTGGGCCAGGTCGCGGCTGAGCTCCACGTGCTGCCGCTGGTCCTCGCCCACGGGCACACCCTGCGGCTGGTACAGCAGGATGTCGGCCGCCTGCAGGATGGGATACGTGAACAGGCCCACGCTGGCCTGGTCCGAACCGTGCCGCGATGCCTTGTCCTTGAACTGCGTCATCCGGGAGGCTTCGCCGAAGCCGGTGATGCAGTTCAGGACCCAGGCCAGCTGGGCGTGTTCGGGCACCTGCGACTGGACGAAGAGCGTGCACTTGTCCACATCCACGCCGCCGGCGATGTACTGCGCTGCGGTGACGCGGGTGCGGTGCGCCAGCTCGGCCGGGTCCTGCGGGACGGTGATCGCGTGCAGGTCCGGGATGAAGAAGACGGCGTCATATTCGTCCTGCATCCGGACCCAGTTCACCAGGGCGCCGAGGTAGTTGCCCAGGTGCAGGGAGTCCGCGGAGGGCTGCATGCCGGAGAGGACGCGCTGGCGCACCCCTGAAGCAAGCCCGGAGGGCACGGCGGGAGCCACGACGGTAGCCGCAGCCGGAACGGCGGCGGTGTCGGTCACGGGGGTCACAGTGGAAGGAGAGGTCATTCGCAAAGGGCCTTAAGGCTAGAGCCGGTAGTCCACTACCAGCGGGGCGTGGTCGGAGAAGCGGGTGTCCCAGGACGGTGCCCGGTCGACAACCGCGGACACTGCGGCGGCAGCGAGGGCGGGCGTGGCCACCTGATAATCGATGCGCCAGCCGGTGTCGTTGTCAAAGGCCTTCCCGCGCTGCGACCACCAGGTGTAGGGGCCGTCGACGGCGCCGGCCAGGCCCCGGTGCACGTCCTTCCAGCCGATGTCCTCACCGAAGAACCGGTCGAAGTACGCGCGCTCCTCCGGCAGGAAACCGGCCCGTTTGACGTTGCCCTTCCAGTTCCTGATGTCCAGCTCCGTGTGGCCGACGTTGAGGTCGCCCACCACCAGGGCGTGGTCGCTATGCTTGGCGAGCTCGGGCAGCCGCGTGATCATGGCATCGAGGAAGCGGAACTTATCGTCCTGCTTCGGGGTGCCCGCCTCGCCGGAGTGCACGTAGGCGCTGGCGACGGTCAGCTGCGACGCTTCGCCCTGGGAGTTGCGGACGATGAAGTCGGCCTCGACCCAGCGGCCGGCGGTGGCGAAGTAGTCCACGCCGATGCCCACCCGGGTCTGCTGGGGCTCGGTGCGGGAAGCGATGGCAACGCCGGCGCGGCCCTTGGCCTCGGCCTCCGCGTGCAGGATGAACCAGCCCTCGCCGAGCAGCTCGCGGACGATCGCGTCCGGCGCGCGGACCTCCTGCAGGCACAGAATGTCGACCTCGCGGGGCTCCAGCCATTCGGCCATGCCGTTCTTGTAGGCGGCGCGCAGGCCATTGACGTTGACTGACGCGATGCGAAGGTTGTCCTTCTTCAATGCCTGGCTCACCCGATCCACTCTAGTCGACAATGGTTCCGGAGACCGGTTCGTCGGCGCCGCCGGAGGACTTGATCATGTCCCGGGCGTTGGTGGCCGTGATCTCGATCGTCTCCAGGGCGCGGCGGATGGTGTCCTGGTCCGAGGCGGCGCCCTTGGCCCGCTCCTGCTCCACGACGCGGACCTGCACCTGCACAATCTTGAACGAGTGGTCGAGCTTCATGTCCCGGACCTCGTCCGCTTCGCGGCGGACCTCCACGAGGCGGGTGCTGCCGTGGTCGGCACTGCCCGACGACGGCGCCAGGCCGGCGGCCGCGTTGAAGGCATTCTGGGCTTCGGTGAGCTTGGCTCCCGCCTTCTTGGCCGCCTTCTGGATGCTGAAGACGACGAAGGAAGCCAGCGCGAGCCAGAAGCCGGCGATGATCGCCACGATCCAGCCGACGACGTCGTTCTGGTTGGCCGCGAAGATGACCGCCACGACGAAGGCGATGATGAACACCATCATGCCGGGTCCGCTGATGCGGAACAGGGAGAACTTGCCGGTGGCGGAGTTGTACGCGGACGGCTTGGAAGACTCGGAGTTGCCCAGAGATTGCATGAGCCTATTATCGCAAACCCCCGGGGGCGCCCTGCCCCCTTCCACCCGGGGCGAACGGGCGCCCCGTCCAACCCCGGGGACGGCGGACGCCCTACTTGAGGAACAGCTTGCGCAGCCGGCCGGTGGTGAGCAGCACGCCCAGGACGATCATCACCAGGTAGTAGCCGATGTGGATGGCCGTGGCCGGGGTGAAGACGCCCACGCTGATCTGGCGCAGCAGCTCCACGCCGTGCCACAGCGGCATGGCCTGGATGAACCACTGGATGGGCTGCGGGTAGACGCTCAGCGGGTAGAAGGTGGCGCTGAACAGGAACATGGGCAGCATTACGAAGTTGATCCAGTCCATCTGCTGGAACGTCTTCATGTAGCTGGTGATGCCCATGCCGAAGCTCGCGAAGCCGAAGGCGATCAGCACCGCGGCCGGGATCATCAGTATGGCCCACGGGGTGGTGATCAGCCCCATCAGGCCCATCACCGCGGTGAATCCGGTGGCGTACATCAGTCCGCGCAGCAGGGCCAGGAAGATCTCCCCCATCGCGACGTCCAGCGGTCCCAGCGAGGTATAGAGCATGCCCTGGTACAGCTTGGCGAAGTTCATCTTGAAGAAGACGTTCCACGTGGAGTCGTAGACGGCACCGTTCATCGCGGACACCGCCAGCAGCGCCGGGGCGATGTACGCGGCGTAGGAAATCTCCCCGCCGCCGGGGCCCTGTACCGAGCCCACGATCGCGCCGAGCCCCACGCCCATCGAGATCAGGTACAGCACGGGTTCGAAGAAGCCCGAGAGCATCACCATCCAGTTGCTGCTCTTGGTGGCCATCAGGCCGCGGGCGATCACCGCGCGGACGTTGCGGGAGTAGAGCGGGCCGAAGCGCCGGTTGCGGGCCGCCTCGGTGACGCTGTGGCTCCCCGGTCCCGGGCCGGTGGTGACGGCGCTCATCCGCCCATCCTTTTCACGAACTGGCGCTTGGTCAGGACCCACCCGGCGGCGCAGAGCGCCAGCAGGAACACGACGTGCGCGATGGTCAGCAGCGGGGACTCCTCATAGCCGTAGCTGAGCACCCGGCCCAGCTCCGTGCCGTGCCAGATCGGGGAGATCCAGCCGATCCAGCGCACGGCCAGGGGCAGCGTGTCCAGCGGAAAGAAGGTGCCGGAGAACAGAAACAGCGGCATCACGATGAAGCGCATCACCACGGCGAACTGGCCTTTGTCCTCCTTGATGGAGCCCGCGTAGGCCATCAGGGGCAGGCCGAAGGACAGCCCGGCTATGGTGGCCACCAGGATGGAGGCCCACCCCCAAGGGCTCGGCGACGCGCCGAACAGCGCCACCACGGCGAAGTAGATGGCGGATTGCAGCACCAGGCGGACCGTGACGGCGATGATCTGGCCCAGCGCAATCTGCTCCGGCGTCAACGGCGAGGCGTGCGGCCCGTAGTAGACCCGGCGCCATTTGAAGCCGTCCGTCACCGGGAAGGTGAACTCGTTTGCGGCCGTCATGACGGCGGCCGAGACCAAGAGCGCCGGGGCGATGAACACGAGGTAGCTGACCCCGCCGAAGGCCGCTGTGCTGTTGGTGTCCACGAGCGTGGCGAGGCCGACGCCCATGGCGAAGAGGTAGGCCACCGGCTGCCCGACGCCGTACATGACGATGGTCCAGCCGTAGCCCTTCATCACCCGCAGGACCTGCTCGGCGTAGTAGAAGGCCCCCCACTTCCGGGCCTTTGCCGCCGAGACCTCCGGCGAGTGCGCGCGCTGGGCGGGCGCCGCCGTCGTGGTTTCTGCCTTAGTCAACGAGGCTCCTGCCCGTCAGTCGCAGGAAGACGTCTTCCAGCGAGGAGCGGCGCACCAGGGAGGTGACCGGGCGCAGTCCGCGGGCGGAGACCTCCTCGAGGGCGGCCTCGCCGTCGTGCGCGTAAATCAGCACGCGGTCCGGCAGGGTTTCCAGCCGTTCGCCGATCCCTTCGAGTTCGGCGCCGATGGTGGCGTTGCGTTCGGAACCGAAGCGCAGTTCCAGGACCTCGCGGGTGGAGTATTCGCGGATCAGGCTCGCGGGCGAGCCCTCGGCCATGATCCTGCCCTTGTCCACCACGATCAGCCGGTCGCAGAGCTGCTCGGCCTCGTCCATGTAGTGGGTGGTGAGGATCAGTGTGACGCCCTGCTCCTTGAGCCGGAACAGCCGGTCCCAGAGGATGTGGCGGGCCTGCGGGTCCAGCCCGGTGGTGGGTTCGTCCAGCAGCAGGATGCGGGGTTCGTTGATGAGGGACCGGGCGATGGTGAGCCGGCGCTTCATGCCGCCGGACAGTGCGTCCACCTTCGACTTGGCCTTGTCCGTGAGCTGGGCGAATTCCAGCAGCTCGTCAGCCTTGGGCTTGAGGTAGCTCATGGGCAGGCCGAAGTAGCGGCCGTAGACCAGCAGGTTGTCGCGGACCTTCAGCTCCTCGTCCAGGTTGTCCTGCTGCGGGACAACGCCAAGGTGCGCCCGCACCTCGGGGCCGTTCTGGTCGGGGTCCAGGCCCATGATGCGGAGCGTTCCGGAGGTCCGCTGGGACACCCCGCCGATCATCTTCATCGTGGTGGACTTGCCGGCGCCGTTGGGGCCGAGGAGGCCGAACGCCTCGCCCGCGGGGACGGAGAAGGAGATCCCGTCGACGGCGGCGACGTCGCCGTAGAGCTTGGTCAGGTTCTCGGCGGTAATGACGTACTGCGGAGCCCCGGCGGTGGCGGCGCTGCTGCTGGTGGTGCTCAAGGGGGCGTCCTTTGAGGAGGCTTCCGCGGATTGGGTGTGTTTGGAGACGAGTTCAGGCACCCGAACACGGTAATGGAAACCGCCGAACTATGAAAGAGTCTTTTCGTAAAAAAATCCAGACGTTTGCTGTTCCGGTATGTCCGGGGCCTCAAACGCGCCAGGGCGCCGCCTCCAGCGAAGGAGGGGCGCCCTGGGAGAGGAACCGTTCAGACGGCGTTTACTTGCCGCGCTTACTTGCGGCGTTTACTTGCCACGTTTACTTGCGAGGTTTACTTGCGGCCTTCGGCCGTCTGGCGTTCCGCGGTTTCCACCACGTTGGCCAGCAGCATGGCGCGGGTCATGGGCCCCACTCCCCCGGGGTTCGGGGAGAGCCAGGCGGCGACGTCCGCGGCGGCCGGGTCCACGTCCCCGGTGACCACGGCCTTGCCGGAACCGTCGTCGACGCGGCTGACGCCGACGTCGAGCACAATGGCGCCCGGCTTGAGGTCCTCGGCCCGGATCATGTGCGGCTGGCCGGCCGCAGCGATCACGACGTCGGCCTGCCGCAGTTCCGCGGGCAGGTCCACGGTGCCGGTGTGGGCCAGGATGACGGTGGCGTTGACGTCCTTGCGGGTGAGCAGCAGCCCCACGGGGCGGCCGATGGTGACCCCGCGGCCCACCACCAGCACCCGCTTGCCGTTGAGGTTGATGCCGTGCCGGGTGAGCAGCTCCACACAGCCCTTGGGGGTGCAGGGCAGCGGGGACTTCACGGGCCCGCCGACGTTGGCCACCAGCCGGCCCAGGTTCATCGGGTGCAGGCCGTCGGCGTCCTTGTCCGGATCCATGGCCTCCAGGATGGTGTCCTGGTCGATGTGCTTCGGCAGCGGAAGCTGGACGATGTACCCGGTGCACTCCGGGTTCTCGTTGAGCTCCCGGACCACGGCCAGGAGCTCGTCCTGGGTGGTCTCCTCCGGCAGGTCGCGGCGGATGGACGTGATGCCCACCTCGGCGCAGTCCTTGTGCTTGCCGCCGACGTACCAGGTGCTGCCCGGGTCGGAGCCCACCAGGATGGTGCCCAGGCCCGGGACGATCCCCTGGGCCTTGAGGGCGGCGACGCGTTCGGTCAGTTCGGCCTTGATCGTGGCGGCAGTGGCTTTGCCGTCAAGGATCCGGGCGGTGCCGGCCGTGCTGGCGGGGTTGCTGGGGGTTTCCGTCGTCATTGCCATCACCACTGCTCGTGCTGCGGGTACAGCGGGAAGTCGGCGGCGAGCTTGTCCACGCGGGTCTGCAGCGCTTCCACGTCCGTGCCGGAGCCGGCCTTCAGCGCGGTCGCGATGATCTCGGCGACCTCGGTGAACTCCTCGGCGCCGAAGCCGCGGGTGGCCAGTGCGGGGGTGCCGATGCGCAGGCCGGAGGTGACCATCGGCGGGCGCGGGTCGAACGGAACGGCGTTGCGGTTGACCGTGATGCCCACCGAGTGGAGCAGGTCTTCGGCCTGCTGGCCGTCCAACTGGGAGTTGCGCAGGTCCACCAGGACCAGGTGCACGTCGGTGCCGCCCGTGAGGACGGAGACGCCGGCCTCGGCCACGTCGGCCTGGTTCAGGCGGTCGGCGATGATGCGGGCGCCTTCCAGGACGCGTTCCTGGCGCTCCTTGAATTCCGCCGTGCCGGCGATCTTGAAGGCAACGGCCTTGGCGGCGATGACGTGCATCAGCGGCCCGCCCTGCTGGCCCGGGAAGACGTTGGAGTTGATCTTCTTGGCCCAGTCCTGCTTGGCCAGGATCACACCGGAACGCGGGCCCGCGAGGGTCTTGTGCACCGTGGAGGTGACGACGTCGGAGTGCGGGACCGGGCTGGGGTGCAGCCCGGCGGCGACGAGGCCCGCGAAGTGCGCCATGTCGGTCCAGAGCAGGGCGCCCACCTCGTCGGCAATCGAGCGGAACGCGGCGAAGTCCAGGTGGCGCGGGTAGGCGGACCAGCCGGCGATGATCACCTGGGGCTTCTCGGCGATGGCCTGCTCGCGGAGCTTGTCCATGTCGATGCGGAAGTTGTCTTCCTCGACCTGGTACGCGGCGACGTCGTAGAGCTTGCCGGAGAAGTTGAGCTTCATGCCGTGGGTGAGGTGCCCGCCGTGGGCGAGGGACAGGCCCAGGATCTTGTCGCCCGGCTTGATCATTGCGGACAGGGCCGCAGCGTTCGCCTGGGCGCCGGAGTGCGGCTGGACGTTGGCGTACTCGGCGCCGAAGAGCTCCTTGACCCGGTCGATCGCGAGCTGCTCGGCGATGTCCACGTACTCGCAGCCGCCGTAGTAGCGGCGGCCGGGGTAGCCCTCGGCGTACTTGTTGGTCAGCACCGAGCCCTGGGCTTCCATCACGGCGCGCGGGGCGAAGTTCTCGGAGGCGATCATTTCCAGGGTGCCGCGCTGGCGGCCGAGCTCCTGGGCGAGGACTGCGGCGATTTCAGGGTCGAGGTCCGCCAGAGGCTGGTTGCTCACGGCGGCGGACGAAAGGCTAAGAGACGTGGTCACGGGGAACTCCTGGCTAGTCAATGGGCACGGCTTTTGGTCAGGTTACCGGCTGGCCCGCGGCGGCGCCCCCAGATTACGGTCCCGGAATGCGGGCACACAGCAACGGCAGGGGCCGGCACCCGCAAGCGGGATGCCAGGCACGGGCCGGCAGCGGTGTGCTGCCCGCCGGAAAACGTGACCCTCGGCCCAGGCGTACGATCCGTGGTCTTCACTGCGTGCCGCTCCCCGGTGGTTAACCACCCAACGCCAGTTGCGACCGTTCCAGACTACCCCAGGCCCGCAGCCGCCGGCACGGCACCCGCGGCACGGCCCCCGCGCTCTGCGCGGGTAGGCTGTTCTCCGTGAATGACCAGCTGAGTGCTTCCTACATCCTGACCCTCTCCTGCCCGGACCGCCCCGGAATCGTGCACGCCGTCGCCGGCGCCCTGCTCGTCGCGGGCTGCAACATTACGGACTCGCAGCAGTACGGCAGCCAGGGCACGGGCACGTTCTTTATGCGCGTCGAGGCCACGACCGCGGCCCCGCAGTCCGAACTGCAGGCCGCCCTGGAGCCTGTGGCCCAGGCCTTCGGCATGCAGTGGAGCCTCAACCCGGCCGGCCGGAAGGTCCGCACCCTGCTGATGGCCAGCACGTCGGCGCACTGCCTCAACGACCTGCTGTTCCTGCAGCGCTCCGGCACCTTGCCGATCGAAATCCCGGCGATCGTGTCCAACCACCGCGACCTGGCGGGCCTGGCCGAGTTCTACGGGATCCCGTTCCACCACATCCCCGTCACACCGGGCACCAAGGCCCAGGCCGAGGACGAACTGCGGGCACTCATGGCCCGGCACGACATCGAGCTCACGGTCCTGGCCCGCTACATGCAGATCATTTCCGACGAACTGTGCCAGGAACTGACCGGCAAGGCCATCAACATCCACCACTCCTTCCTGCCGTCCTTCAAGGGCGCCAAGCCCTACCACCAGGCGCACGCCCGCGGCGTGAAGCTGATCGGCGCCACCGCGCACTACGTGACGGCCGCCCTGGATGAGGGCCCCATCATCGAGCAGGAAGTCATCCGCGTGGACCACCGGCGCACCGCCGAACAGTTCGTCCAGATGGGCCGCGACGTTGAGGGCCGCACCCTGGCCCAGGCGGTGCAGTGGCACGCCGAGCACCGCGTCCTGCTCGACGGAAACCGGACGGTCGTCTTCAACTGACGTGCCTTCAAGCGGGCCCTGTTGTCTTCAAGTGACGCCGGTCATTGAATAGGGGTATGGCACTTTCCCCGCAAGACCCGTTCCCGGACTTCGTGGCCCTGCTCAAAGCCGAGGGCCGCAGGGGTGTGCTGGGCCTCGACTGCGGCCAGGGCGCGGACGGGCTGCGCTTCGTGCGTTCCGGCATCCACTTCACCGGCGTCGACCCCTCCGAGGAGAACGTCCACTCGGCGCGGGCCCACGGGCTGGAGGCCTCGGTAGCCGCCGCCCCCGCGCTGCCGTTCGCTGACTCCGTCTTCCCGGCGGTGTGGGCGCCGGACGCCCTGGCAGGATTGCCGCCGGCGGAATGGGACGACGTCGTCAGCGAGCTCCAGCGGGTCGCGGCGCCCGGCGCCCCGATCGCCGTCGTCCTTCCCGAACCCGGGAAGGGCTTCACCGTGGTCCGCTCCCCCGCCTGATCTCCGTTGCGCCATCACTTAGAGGGCTTAACCGCGCCCGTTGGGCCCTACAACTGATAGGGCAACGGGCTTAGCGGCGCCGGCTGCGCATGTAGCCGCCCAGGAAGCCGCCGACAATCGCGGCGGCGCCGCCCAGCCGGGCCAGGCGCACGCCCAAGCGGTGCCGGTCCCGGGTCCGCGCCACCCAGGACGCCGAGAAGATCAGGGTGGCAACGAGGTTGGCCGCGGCATGGACGACGCCGACCCGCCGGGTGGGGTGGTCCGCGCGGGCCCACTCGGCCCAGCCGCTGATTCCGGTGGGCGCGGCCGCGACGACGCCCAGCCCCACCAGCCGGGTGGCTGCCCGGCGTGTGCCCTCGTCCGGAAAAAAGTCCAGGAAGATCGCCATGAACCAGGCCCCGAAGGGCACGTCGGTGGCGATGACGTGCGGCGGAATGCCGGTGGCGTCGCCGGAGAAGAAACGCCGCAGCCGGGAATCGGCCACGAGCTTTTCCGCGAAGGGCCCCGCGGCCCGGACGGCCGGGTCCAGCCGCTGGGACTCCTCCAGACGACGCACCGTGCGCAGGTACATCCCGTTGTCAGCCACTGCGGACCACCTCCCGGAAAGCGCTATTGATGGCCCGATCCTACTCAGCGCACGTCCCGGTTCAACCCCCTGCTGCCCAACTGACTGCAGCCGGGGCCTTGTCCTAGGCTGGGCTCATGGCTCCCATTTACGCATTCGCCGGGGACACCCCGGCCGTCCATGATTCCGCATTCGTCGCGCCCACCGCCTCGGTGATCGGCAAGGCGACCCTCGCCGAGGACTCGAGCGCCTTCTATGGCGTTTCCGTCCGGGCCGACACCGCCGCCATCACCGTGGGCGCCGGCACCAACCTGCAGGACAACGTGGTGCTGCACGCCGACCCGGGCTTCCCCTGCACGGTGGGCGCCCGGGTGAGCGTGGGCCACAGCGCGGTGGTGCACGGCTGCACCGTGGAGGACGACTGCCTGATCGGCATGAGCGCCACCATCCTCAACGGCGCGGTCATCGGTGCCGGCTCCCTCATCGCGGCCGGCGCCGTGGTCCTGGAGGGAACCGTGGTCCCGCCCCGCTCGCTCGTCGCCGGCGTCCCGGCCAAGGTCCGGCGCGCGCTCACCGACGAGGAATTCGCCGGGGTCCAGCAGAACGCCGCGCACTACCTGGAACTGGCACGGGCGCACCGGGAGCTGCATGCCTGACCCGACACGGACGTTCCAGTTGCGTTAACTTCTTGACTACAAGAGCGTGATGCGGGAACCTTCATGCATGCCCTCACCAACGCGCTCAACGAGGAGCCGCACCAAAAACCCCGGATCGCAGTCCGCCCTCCGCCACCTGAACCAGCAGCGGATCATCGAATGCCTTCTCGCCGGGCCTTCCACGCAGGCGGAACTGGCCCGGCAGACCGGCCTGTCGACGGCCACCGTCTCGAACATCGTCAGGATCATGCAGGACGCCGGACTCGCCTCCACCGAGCCCACCACCAGCTCCGGCCGCCGCGCCCTCAACGTCCGACTCAACAGCAACGGGGCCGTGGCGGTCGGCATCGACTTCGGCCGCCGGCACCTGCGCGTTGTCCTCGCGTCCCTGAGCTACCACGTCATCGCCGAGGAATCCGTCCTCCTCCCCCTTGGCCACCAGGCCGAGGAGGGCATCACCGCCGCCGTCGGACTGGTGGACCGGCTGCTGGACCACAGCGGCGTGGAACGCAGCGCCGTGGTGGGGGCCGGCGTCGGGATCCCCGGCCCCATCGACCGCCGCACCGGGACGGTGGCGCAGGGCGCCATCCTGCCCGAATGGGTGGGCATCAACATCCTCGAACGCCTCGAAGAGGCCCTGGATCTGCCCGTTTTTGTCGACAACGACGCCAATCTGGGCGCCCTCTCCGAAGTCACCTGGGGGCCGCACACCGGCATCAGCAACCTGATGTTCCTGAAGATCGGGTCCGGCATCGGCGCGGGGCTGATCCTGAACGGCATGCCCTACTACGGCAACGTGGGAATCACGGGCGAAATCGGCCACGCGACCATCCATGAACACGGGTTGGTCTGCCGCTGCGGGAACCGCGGGTGCCTTGAAACCATTGCCTCCACCACCACCATGATCGAGCTCCTGGGCCGCGGCGACGACGCTCCACTCACCCCGGAGGACATCGTCCGGAAGGCCCTGGCACGGGACTCGGCGACCTTGCGCGTGGTGGACGACGCCGGTCTCGCCGTCGGCCGGGCGCTGGGCAACGTGGCCAACCTGATCAACCCCGAGGTGATTGTGGTGGGCGGCCCGCTGGCAGGGCTCGGCGAGCTGCTGCTGGACCCGATCCGGCGGGGCCTGGTCCGCCACGCCGTGCCCGTGATCGGCGAAACCACCACCCTCACCATGTCCTCGCTGGGCGACCGCGCCGAGGCCCTGGGGGCCACCGCATTGGTCTTCCAGCACGCGGGAATCCGGCGAAACTGAGTTTTCGTTATCGGGCCGTTGCGTTAAAGACTTGACGACAACGCCTGTGATCCAGTTTACTTTTCCATCAGACGACCCTGCGGTTTGCAGGGGCGGACAACGAAGTCATGCATTGGAGGCGTAAGGGCAGATGACGTCCCTCAACACGCACAGCGATCCGGTAATCCTCGAGATGCGCTCCATCACCAAAGAGTTCCCCGGCGTTAAAGCATTGTCCGAGGTGAACCTGCGGGTGAAGGCCGGTGAGATCCACGCGATCTGCGGTGAAAACGGCGCCGGCAAGTCCACCCTGATGAAGGTTCTGTCCGGGGTTTACCCCTACGGCAGCTACACCGGCGACATCGTCTACCAGAGCGAAGTCCAGCAGTTCAAGGACATCCGGGCCAGCGAGCACGCCGGCATCGTGATCATCCACCAGGAACTCGCGCTGATTCCCGAGCTGTCCATCATGGAGAACATCTTCCTGGGCAACGAACCCACCAAGCGCGGCGTGATCGACTGGGCCGAGGCACGGACCCGTTCCACCGAGCTGCTGGCCCGGGTGGGGCTGCGGGAGGACCCGGAGACCCCGATCAAGGAAATCGGCGTCGGCAAGCAGCAGCTGGTCGAGATCGCCAAGGCCCTGAACAAGTCGGTGAAGCTCCTCATCCTCGACGAGCCCACCGCAGCGCTGAACGAGTCCGACTCCCAGCACCTGCTGGACCTGATGCTGGGCCTGAAGGGCCGGGGCATCACCTCGATCATCATTTCCCACAAGCTCAACGAGATCGAGCAGATCGCGGACTCCATCACCATCATCCGCGACGGCAAATCGATCGAGACGCTCAACGTGAAGGCCGACGGCGTCGACGAGGACCGCATCATCAAGGGCATGGTGGGCCGCACCCTGGAATCCCGGTTCCCGGACCACGAGCCGAAGATCGGTGAGGTCTTCTTCGAGGTGAAGAACTGGAACGTGGGCCACCCGCAGGTGCAGGACCGCATGGTCTGCAAGAACTCCAGCTTCTTCGTCCGCCGCGGCGAGATTGTGGGCTTCGCCGGGCTGATGGGCGCCGGCCGCACCGAACTGGCCCGTTCCGTCTTCGGCCGGTCCTACGGCCGGTTCCTCTCCGGACACGTGTACATGGACGGCAAGGAAGTGGAGCTCAAGAGCGTCCGCCAGGCGATCGACGCCGGTCTGGGCTACGTCACCGAGGACCGCAAGACCCTGGGCCTGAACCTGCTGGACGACATCAAGGAAACCACCGTCTCCGCCAACCTCAAAAAGGTCAGCAAACGCAACGTCATCGATGCCAACAAGGTCTTCACGGTCGCCGAGCAGTACCGCAAATCCCTGCGGACCAAGGCGCCCTCCGTGGAGGAAGGCGTGGCCAAACTCTCCGGCGGCAACCAGCAGAAGGTGGTGCTGGCGAAGTGGATGTTCACCGACCCGGAACTGCTGATCCTGGACGAGCCCACCCGCGGGATCGACGTCGGCGCCAAGTACGAGATCTACGGCATCATCCAGCAGCTGGCCAACCAGGGCAAAGGCGTGATTGTGATTTCCTCGGAGCTGCCAGAGCTGCTGGGCCTCTCGGACCGGATCTACACCATCTTCGAGGGCTCCATCACCGGCGTGCTGAACAAGGACGAAGCCAGCCAGGAAAACCTCATGAAGCTCATGACCTCCGCCCGCAAGACCGCCTGAACCAAGGACTGAAACAATGAACGCGCTCAAGAAGCTCTTTGGCGGCAACACCCGCCAATTCGGCATGATCTTCGCCCTGGTGGCGCTGATCATCTTCTTCCAGATTGCCACCGACGGCCGCACGCTCACCCCGGGCAACGTCATCAACCTCTTCAACGGCAACTCTTACATCCTGATCCTCGCCATCGGCATGGTCCTGGTGATCATCGCCGGCCACATCGACCTGTCCGTGGGTTCGGTCGCGGCGTTCGTCGGCGTCTGCGTGGCCCTCTTCATCCGCGACTGGGGCATCCCCTGGTACCTCGGGATCCTCATGGGGCTGGCCCTCGGCGTCCTGATCGGTGCCTGGCAAGGGTTCTGGGTGGCCTACGTCGGCATACCAGCGTTCATTGTGACGCTCTCCGGCATGCTGATCTTCCGCGGCGCCAACCAGTACGTGGGCAAGTCCAACACCATCCCGGTGCCCTCCGACTTCCAGAAGATCGGCTCCGGCTACCTCCCCGAGGTGGGGCCCACCACCGGCTACAACAACCTCACCCTGCTCCTGGGCCTGGCCGCCGTCGCGTTTGTCATCTTCAGCGAGATCCGCTCCCGCCGCACCGCCAAGGCCCTCGGCGCGGAGGTCCCCGAGACCTGGGTCAGCATCACCAAGCTGGTCCTGATCTGCGGCGCCATCCTCTACGCCACGTACCTGTTCGCCACCGGCCGTCCGGGCACGTCCTTCCCCATCCCCGGCCTGATCCTGGCAGCGCTCGTGATCATCTACGGCTTCGTCTCCTCCAAGACCGTGATCGGCCGCCACATCTACGCGGTCGGCGGGAACCGGCACGCCGCCGAGCTTTCCGGCGTGCAGTCCAAGAAGGTCAACTTCCTGGTCATGATGAACATGTCCGTCCTGGCCGGCCTGGCCGGCATGATCTTCGTCGGCCGCTCCACCGCCTCGGGTCCGTTCGACGGCGTCGGCTGGGAACTGGACGCCATCGCCGCCGTGTTCATCGGCGGCGCCGCGGTGACCGGCGGCGTGGGCACCGTGATCGGCTCGATCGTCGGCGGCCTGGTCATGGCCGTGCTGAACAACGGCCTGCAGCTCCTCGGCGTCGGCGCCGACCTCACCCAGATCATCAAGGGCCTGGTGCTCCTGATCGCCGTCGCGTTCGACGTCTACAACAAGACCCAGGGCAAGAAATCCATCATCGGCCTGATGTTCAAGAACTATGGCCGCAGCAGCGAGATGAAGCCCGACGAGACCACCTCCACCAAAGAGGTCATCTCCAAGGGCGCCTGATCGGCTCCCTGGACCTCCCCCAAGATTCTCCGCACACCATCTAAAGAAAGTGAACCAAGCAATGCGACTGATTGGTAAAGCAGGAAAGGCAGCAGCAATCGCTGCTATTGCGGCACTGGCGCTGACAGCCTGCGGCCGCGCCGATACCGGGTCCACCGGCGGCTCCACCACCGGCGGGGAAGCGTTCCCGAAGGACTCCCTGATCGGCGTCGCGCTCCCCCAGAAGACCAGCGAAAACTGGGTCCTGGCGGAGACGCTCTTCAACGACGGCCTCAAGAACGCCGGCTTCCAGCCGGACGTGCAGTTCGCCAATGGCGGCGTTTCGGAACAGCAGAACCAGATCAGTGCCATGATCACCAAGGGCGCCAAGGTCATCATCGTGGGCGCCATCGACGGCGCTCAGCTGGGTACCCAGCTGCAGCAGGCCAAGGAAGCGGGAGCCACGGTCATCGCGTACGACCGCCTGCTCCTGAACACCGCCAACGTGGACTACTACGTGGCCTACGACAACTTCAAGGTCGGTGAACTCCAGGGCCAGGCGCTGCTGGAAGGCATGAAGGCCAAGAAGCCGGAAGGCCCGTACAACATCGAACTCTTCGCCGGTTCGCCGGATGACGCCAACGCGAAGGTCTTCTTCGACGGTGCCATGAGCGTCCTGCAGCCGAAGCTGGACGACGGCACCCTCAAGGTGCTGTCCGGCCAGACCTCCTTCGAACAGGCCGTGACCCAGGGCTGGAAGGCAGAAAACGCCCAGCGCCGCATGGACACCCTGCTCGCCGGCACCTACGGCAGCGCAACGCTCGACGGCGTGCTGTCCCCGAACGACACCCTGGCCCGCGCGATCATCACCTCGGTGAAGGCCGCCGGCAAGCCGATCCCGGTAGTCACCGGCCAGGACTCCGAAGTTGAGTCCGTGAAGTCCATCATGGCCGGAGAGCAGTACTCCACCATCAACAAGGACACCAGCAAGCTCGTTGAGCACGCCATCACCATGGTCAAGGACCTCCAGGCCGGCAAGACGCCTGAGATCAACGACGACAAGTCCTACGACAACACGGTCAAGGTTGTCCCGGCATACCTGCTGGAGCCGGTCATCGTGACCGCGGAGAACGTCAAGACGGCCTACGTCAACGATCCGGTACTCGGACCGCTGACCCAGTAATCCGGTCGCACTGACATCATGGAGCCCCGGCTCCGCCTCTGGACCAGTCCAGGGGCGGGCCGGGGCTTTTTGCTGCCTGGTGAGAGGATGGCTCCATGACCGCCCTCATCGCCAAGACCTGGTTGTCCGGCCAGCCGGACCCCGACCCCCGAACTGCCACCGGCGCCCGGCTGCGCTGGGGCGTGATCGCCACGGGAGGAATCGCCGCCGCTGTGACCCGGGACCTGGAGCTCCTTGCCGACGCGGAGCTGTATGCGGTCAGTTCCCGCACCCAGGCGGCGGCCGATGCGTTCGCGGCTGATTTCGGTTTCGCCCGGGCCTACGGTGACCAGGACGGGCACACCGGGTATGAGCGGCTGCTCGCCAACGAGGCGGTCGACGTCGTGTACGTCGCCACGCCGCACGCCCACCACCACGAAATCGCCATGGCGGCCCTGACGGCCGGCAAACACGTCCTCTGCGAGAAGTCGTTCACCGTCAATGCGCGGGAAGCGTCCGAGCTGGTCTCCCTGGCACGGGACAAGGGCCTTTTCCTGATGGAAGCCATGTGGAGCCGCTTCCTGCCGAGCATGCAGCGGGCCTTCGAGATCGCCGGCTCCGGCGATATCGGCGACGTCAAATGGGTGGGGGCGGACCTGGGCTTCCCGGCGCCGTACTCGCCCACCTCGCGCCTCTGGGCGCCCGCTGACGGCGGCGGCGCCCTGCTGGACCTCACCGTCTATCCGCTGCTCTGGGCGCTGGGCACACTGGGCTTCCCCCAGACCGTCACCGCCACAGGCTGGCTGAACGACGACGGCGTGGACGCCCAGAACGCTCTGACGCTCGGCTACCACCACGGCGCGCAGGCACAACTGACGTCCTCCCTGCTGGCCCACGGCCCCCGGACCGCCACCGTGGCCGGCAGCCAGGGGTTCCTGCAGTCCGTCGGCTCGATCAACAACCCCAAGGAGCTGCTGGTGCGGGTCGGCTTCGACGAGCCGCGCACCGAGACGTTCGACGTCGTCGGGCGGGGGTACAGCTATGAACTGCGTGAGGTGACCCGCTGCATCCAGCACGGCCTCACCGAGAGCCCCGTCATGCCCCTCGAGGATTCGCTCAACACCATGCGGCTGTTCGACGGGGTACGCGCCCAGCTGGGGGTCAGCTACCCGAACGACGCCCGCTGACCTGCGGAATTATCCGCCAGATTCCGCGGTTTTGCCTGCCCCGCGGAGGGAGCACTATGGACTCACGCCCGCGCGCGGACTTACCCTAGAGTCAACCATTGGGCGTTCGGGGAAATGGGGTGTGCGTGTGGATGCAGCATCAGTCCCGTTCCGCGCGCGCCGCACGCTCACGAGGGTGATTCTGGGCAGCGCCGCTGGGATGGCCTGGCTGGCGCTCTCCGCTACCGGTGCCACAGCTGACTCCACCCCCACACCGACGCCCACCCTGGGCGCCACGGCGGCCGCAACGGCCGGGGCCTTGACCACAGAAGCGGTGCCCGTGCCGACGGCGTCGGCCATTCTCACGGGCACTGCGAGTGCCGTACCCACCCCCACGGGTACGCCCTGGGCGGCTGTTCCACTTGCCACGTCAGAACCCGCTCCGTCCCCATCCGCCGTGCTGCCCGCGACCCAGGGTGCTGTTTCCGTTCCGGTGGTCTCCCCCGAACCCACGGCCGTTTCCGTCCCGCCGCCCGTATCTGAGCCCGTGCCGGACCCGACAGCAACGCCGACAACGACACCGACGCCCACCCCAACGCCCACACCCAGCGATTCCGGGCCCACACCGTCGCCGGTCCCCGACCCTGCCGTCACGTACCCGGCACCAACCCCGGACCCGTCAGCGCCCGCACCCACCCCCACGCCGACCCCCACC